>JAGXFP010000006.1 GCA_024637225.1 Desulfobacterales bacterium | reverse complement strand
CTGAAAAAACATTTTCCCCACGCCGGCCCCGATTCATCACATGATACCAGGCATCGGGGTATTCTATTCTAAGTGGTCTGGCCATAATGATTCATTACAACAACGCTATGCATGAGTCAAGCAAAGACTTGACCCCCTGCTCTCTGCTTTCTTTCTGTTTCAGACTCCCTGCTTGCACTTCCCATAATTTTATGGGAAAAAAAGCCCATGTAAGTTATTCTTACACTTTTCGCCGATGACTGTGAATTAATGATGGCGTTGCAAAAAACATTCGAAAGGGGCCTGGCAATCCGATCTGCTGCGCCGTATCTCGAGAGTCCTGTTCAATAAGCCATCCTGAAGCCATCATGGGTTTTGGCGGTTTAATCAAATTCATGGGGGGATTGAAATGATTAAGAATGCTGGTCCCAGCAAGCTTCGCGGCGGCCTGGCGCTGTTGCTTTTCGCCGTAACCCTTATTCTTCCTGCTCAAGCCGCGGCCCAGCCCGAAAAACTGCTGATCGGCTTAATCCCCGAGATAAATATATTCAAGCAGAAACAGCGTTTTAACTCGCTGGGCGCCTACCTTTCCGAAAAAACCGGCCTGCAAGTGGAATTCACTATCTTGAGCCGCTACGGCAATATCATCGACAGCTTCACTTCGGAAAAGATGGACGGCGCCTTTTTCGGTTCCTTTACGGGCGCCATGGCTATTCGCAAGCTGGGCGTCGTTCCCCTGGCCCGGCCGGTCAACCCGGACGGCTCCTCGACCTATCACGGTCTGTTGTTGGTACGCAAGAGCGGCAACATCGATTCGGTCGCCGATATGGCCGGAAAGCGGATGGCCTTTGTCGACAAGGCAACTACGGCGGGTTTCATTTTCCCCCTGGCCTATCTGCGTGACAACGGGATCAGCGGCGAGGCCGATTACTTCGGGGAGTACTTCTTCACCGGCAGTCATGATGCCGCCATCATCGCCCTTCTGGACGGCCGGGCCGATATCGCTGCCGTCAAGCACTCCGTCTATAATCGTCTCAACCGGGAAAACCCCAGAGTGGGAGAAGAGCTGAAGGTGATTGCCAAGTCATCAAACGTTCCGTCCAACGGGCTCTGCGTGCGCCCGACCCTGGCCGAGCCCATCCGGGCCAAGCTGCAAAAATCCCTGCTGGACCTGGAAAGCGCCCCCGAAGGCCAGGAGGTCTTACGCATGTTCGGCGCCCTTCGTTTCCTCGAAACCACAGCGGCCGACTATCAGCCGGTTTTCGAGATGGCGGAAAAGGCAGGGATAGATATCGGAAATTATGACTACCTTAATAAATGATGGCGGCGCAAAAACTCCGATCTCCCGCGTTGCGGCGTATTTTTGCTTCTTCGGCATACCACATCTACCGCCTCACTTGCAAATACCCACGACTTCTACTTTATCGAACTTTTTGCTAAGCCATCCCGAAACATTTTGCGGATTTATCGTAAATGATTCTGGTTTGGCTCCCAGACCTCAGCGAGGCTTTCAAACGGCATGAAACGCAAAATCCTCAGCGCTCTTCTTGTTCTTGTTCTCTTTTCAGCCACCGGAGCAGTTCTGGCGACCTTTTTTATCACCCATTCCACCGCCACCCTGAGCCGGCTGGTCACCCTGCACCAGATCGGAGATCTCCGCCAGCACCTGATCATTTCGATTCAGACGGTGCAGTCCGATCTCTATACCGTCCATACCAAGCTGGGGCAGAAGATCGACACCGTGGTCGACAATGTCAGCAAACTGGCGGAATCGGCCCGGAATTGCACCTCCTGCCACCATGAGCCGGCGGTCACCGCCGATATCCAGGCTGTGGGCGGGCAGATCGCCGCTTATCAGCAGGCCTTGAGTTATTACATCACCGCCTCGGCCAACCGTGAGCGCATCGAGAGACTGCAACTGGACGCGGCCGCCATCGGCGATCAGATTCTGGCTTCCACCGAAAAGATGTCCATCAGGGCCTCCGAAAATCTGGAGGAGATGACCCGGACCGCCATGCAGAAGATAGAACATGCCAAGGCCGTCCTGTTTTCCACCATCATTCTCAGCTTCCTGTTCGCGGTAGTTACTGCCGTTTATCTTATCCGCTCGGTAACCGGTCCCATCGAGAAAATGGTTTCCGCGACCCGGGCTCTTGCCAGCGGCGATCTCAGCCATGTGGTCCCCGTCGCCGACCGCACCGAGTTCGGTGAACTGGCCCGCCATTTCAATACGATGAGCAACACTCTCAGGAACAACTATGACCGGCTTCTCCGGGAAGTCGAGGAGCGGCGCCTGGCTGAAGCGGCCCTCCTGGAGAGTGAGGAGCGTTACGCCATCGCGGCCAGCGGCGCCAACGACGGTCTTTGGGATCTGGATCTCAGAACCGATTCCATCTATTACTCCTACCGCTGGAAATCCATGCTCGGTTATGTCGAAGAAGAGATCTCCGGGAAGCTGGAGGAGTGGCTGGACCGGGTGCATGATCTCGACCGGGAGCAGGTAGAGGCCAAGTTGACCGCTCATATCAACGGGCATAACGACCATTTTGAATGCGAATACCGGATTTATCACAAGAACAATTCGCTCCGCTGGATGCTGGCCCGCGGCCTGGCCGTCAGGGACGAGCGTGGGACTGCCTACCGGATGGCCGGCAGTCAGACCGACATCACCGCCCGAAAATCGGTGGAAGAACAGCTGATCCACGATGCCTTCCACGACGCCATGACCAATCTCCCCAACCGGGCCCTGTTCCTGGATCGTTTGCAGCAGGTGGTCAACACCGCCAATCGTCACCCCGAGTATTTCTATGCCGTGCTTTTTACCGACCTGGATCGCTTTAAATTTATTAACGACAGCCTGGGGCATGAGGTGGGTGACAAGCTGTTGATCGAGATCGGCAGCAGGCTGCATGGCTGCCTGAGACCCGGGGACACCGTGGCGCGCCTTGGCGGCGATGAGTTTGCCATCATCCTGGAAGATATCGCCGCAAAGGAAGATGCCGAGCTCATCGCCGGGCGCATTCTGGAAGCCGTGAACTCGCCCGTAGAAATTGACGGGCATGATTTATTCTTATCCCAGAGCATTGGTATCGCATTAAAGTCCGACTGCTACGAGTGCCCTGAAGAAATTCTGCGCGATGCGGATATCGCCATGTACCGCGCCAAGGCTAAAGGGGGGGGCTGTTATATCTTTTTTGATGCCAGTATGCATGTCAGCATCTTAAAGAGGAACAATATGGAAGCTGATCTGCAGGTGGCAATTAAGGACTTTGCGGACTTTGTCATTCATTATCAGCCGATTATGAACCTTCGGGGAGAACACCTCAGCGGCTTTGAAGCTCTGGTCCGCTGGCGGCACGACAGCCTTGGTCTGGTGCCGCCGAACGATTTCATCCCCCTGGCCGAGGAAACCGGCATAATCATCCCGCTGTCCAAGTGGATCATCAAGGAATCATGCAGCCAATTGCAGTGCTGGCAGGATCTCTATCCATCCTCCCAGCCCCTGAAGATGAGTGTCAATATCACCACCCGTATCCTGATGCTGCCTGGTTTCGTCGACTACATCGAGGTGTGTCTGAACGAATACAAGCTCGCCCCTGAATCCCTGATTCTGGAAATCACCGAAAGTGTCATTCTCGATCACTCAACGGAGACCGAGGACACCTTGCGCAATTTACAAAAACTCGGAGTCCATATCCACATCGACGACTTCGGCACCGGTTACTCATCGTTGAGCTATCTGCATAATTTCCCGGTTAACGGCTTGAAGATCGACCGCTCCTTCATCAACAATATGGCAAAGTCCCGCGAAAACGCGGAGATCGTCAAGACTATCGTCGCACTGGCGCATAACCTCAAACTCGATGTCATTGCCGAAGGGCTTGAACTGGATGCTCAGCTCTCCACCATACGGGGTCTTGACTGCAACTTCGGCCAGGGATTCTTCTTCTCCAAACCCCTGGACGCCGAGGCGATTTCGCTCTGGATTGTGGAGAAATCTATGGAATTTGCCGGGAAGCCCCCCGCCGAAGAGGTACATGGGTAAATCCTGGTTCCGCGACGGCTATTGGACAGTTTGTCCTTGTCATAATTTATCGAGGCTCGATTATGATCTTCATCGATCAGATGCAGATAACCGTATTCTCTTTCCGTCAAACGAACCGCTCTTCGCGGGCGTGATCAAGAAGTTTCTGTTCCGGTAATGTGCCCACCAGACATAGGGTGCAATAATGAAAAAGGAGTATGCAGTGAAAGTTGAAAAAGAGAAAAACAAAAAGGTCTTTGTCGATCAAAAAGGTGTGGCGGCCCTCAAATGTCCTTTGTGCTCTTTAGAAAAATCAACACGCGTCAATTCACAAGGAATAAGAGAAAAGAACATCAGGGACAACTGTATAGTCCGCTGTAAATGCCAAACCAGATTTGCGGTAACATTAGAATTCCGAAGGGATTTCCGTAAGCTCACCAATCTGACTGGGGAATACATATGCCTGCCCAAGGGGAAGACCAGGGGCATACTGAAGGTTATCAATCTTTCCGAGAGTGGTTTCGGTCTCGAAGTTACCGGCTCGAACCAACTCAAAATGGGCGACGAGCTTCTTGTATTGTTCAATCTTGATGATACCAATGGCACGCTTATCGAAAAAACAGCGCGGGTTCGCTTTGTCAAAGAGAGCTATATCGGCTGCAATTTTATTGGCTCCTCCCCCCTCGGCAAAGCACTAGGAGGCTACCTCAAGGACGAATCCCCCCAAAATGAACAAATTGAACTTTCAGAAGCAGATCATTCAGAAGCAGATCAATTTGACTGGGACAGCCCCCGCTACTGGAGATGAAAGATTGTAATGCGCGATCAGATGCGACGAGGGGACAATGACAAAGCTTTTTAGTGACTGTATTGGCGACGGAAAGGGGGTCATCCATTAAAAGGCACTTCCCTTGTCAAGATATAGTATTCTTCCTTGTGATGGAAAGACCATTTTCTCCATCTTGGGAAGGTTAATACTTGTCGAGTTCTCCTTCAGTGATCAAGGCTTCTTTCCCAGCACCCGGCATTCGATCTCATATGTCGGCAACTTGCACCGCACCAGTCATCCATCAGGTTCAAGGCGATTGAGACGGGCAGTTGATCTGATTATTGCCAACTGGCTGCCTCGGCCCCTGTCCGTTTCACGGACCCAGAAAATCAGCGGTTCCTCGCCGTGTCCATCAGATATATCAATCACAAATCTCATGGTTTAAGCCAACCCTTCGGTGGTTCACGGCTCGGGCGGGACAAACCAAAAATCACTGAGGCGGGACGGCTGCCAATCAAATCTTGTGGTTATACCAACCCCTCAACTGGTTCACCGCCCGGCCAAATCGTTACGTAAAAAGTTTCTTCGGATCGCAAACAACCTCGTCTCTGATTATGAAATATGTTGCCCGGCAAAGCTTGTGCACTAAGGCTGTGTGGGCCACCATGAAATTGATTTTCGCGGCCTTCCGGTTATAGAAAGCTCTGGCGGACTGATCGTAGCGTCGTAAAAACTCTGCCGCCTCGAAGAAGGCCCAGGCCAGATACTTGTTGCCGTTCTTACCGTTGACGCTCCCTTTTTTCTTGCCATTGCTCGTCCAGACGGTCGGCACCTTGCGGCAATAGGAGGAAAAGTTGCCAACCTTGGCAAAACGACCGATGTCACCGGTTTCCAGCATGATAGCCAACGCAAGAATCTTTCCAATCCCGGGTACTGTCTGCAAACCGGTAAACTCCTTGCGTATTTCCACTCTATTTTCCACGGATCTCTTTTTCGGCCAGCATCTCCATATTATTTTCGTTATGGAAGCCGCTGTCGGCGGTCAGCCTGGTCTCGTCGTTTTTACAACGGCGGTCGAAGATAGAAAGATCGAGCTCGTTGTCTATAATATGACTCAGGGTGAACTCGAAAGTGCCCGGTTGGATCTGATGATCGAAGTGAACGGGATGAATGCCCCTTGCGAATAAGAATAAGCTTTGTATTTGGCCATTGCAAAATCCGGTGCAGAAGTTAAGCGGTCTTGCTTCAGTCAACAACCGGATTTTACTGTGTTTAGCTTATAATTCCAGTGTGTTATGCTTTTTTTACAGGCTCAACGTTGAGTATAAACCCCGTTGACATGGCGCATACAGCGGGGGCACTACATCCATCAGTTCAACCTGCACTAGTAGCATAAGCAGCCATCCAGAAATAATCTTTTAATCCGATCTTCTCCGTATATTTCAAAAAAAATATCAATATATACCTGCTGTAATTTTTTTTGCACGCATTGCTTTCACACAAAAATCCTCATTTCCTGAATGGCCTCTCTTGCTCAGAGGTGGCCCAAGAGAAATAATCCGGCCACCGGGAATTTACTGGTTTTTGTTTTTCTTTACTTTATGTCCGTCTGAAAGTGTCGCCATAAAGGCGACGATCGCCTCTTCCTCCGCTTCGGTCAGACCGAGATTGCCGAGTTCATCATCATTGACGTTCTGCAGGATTTCCGCTTCCGGCCAGCATCCCATTTCCAGGGCATCCTTTTCCGAGGTGAAGTAATCGGGACAGGTGGGTTTCACATCCCGGGTATTGTAAAAATGGACAATAGTTTTCAGGCTTTTGAAATAGCCGTTATGGGCGAATGCCTTGGGAAATTCCTTCCCGTAACGCTTGTCCACATTGCGCAGAGTCGGGACTTTATGTTTGCCCATGTTTTCTCCAGCCATCTCCGCCCATTCGGGCCTGGTCTCCAAAAAACCGCCCAGGCCCGGATCGGCCCATGACCTGCCGTCCGGATTGATAGGCGAGCCGTCATCCAGATAAACCACGTCCATTGCATAAAAAGGATTGTCCGGGTTGCGGGGCACACCAAGATTGTCATAGCTGTAATCGGTCAGCAAGGGCGGTTCGCCATTCGGGCCCGGCTCGATGGGATGACAGGCCGAACACATGGCCTGACCTTCAAAGAGCATCATGCCCTTCAACTCGATTTCACTGAGTTCGGTTTTGCCGGCAAGATAGGCGTCGTACTTCGAGGAGAATTGATTAACCTCCGGAGAATCCTCATAGGCGGCAATGGCAAGGCCGATCCGGTCATAATTGATCTCGACGTTCGCCGTGGTATCGCACCGGATTGGTTCGCCGAATGTGGTATCGAAAAGCAGCGCATACCGGGCAGCGGCCACCTGTTCGCATACCTCCAGTTCGCCGGCGTTGTTCTGCTCAACAGGATTTAAAAAGGGACCCTTGGCCTGATCCGCGGCAGGATTACCCAGATCTTCGCCGGTCGCCCGTCCGTCCCAGAAATTGCCGCCGATGAAAAGCCCCTCCTCTAGATCATAATGAAACACAGGGCTCTGGGTGGCATACGCTGCACTGGGCGGTTTGCGGTTTCCGAAACGGGTCGGCACGGCCCCCCGGTAGACGGCGCCATGCTGATTGATCCCCGGATTGGGGCCGGTCCAGCCCACTGCCGGACCGTGGCATGCCGCACAGGACATGTTGTCCGGATCGCCGATCTTGTCAAAAAACAGGTTTTTACCAAGTTCTTCCACAGGTGTCAGAGCAACGGCAGTCGCCGTTCCGGAAACGAAAACAAGAGTGCATGCTGCCAAGAGAAAGCCGGACCATTTTTTGT
Organism: Desulfobacterales bacterium; assembly: GCA_024637225.1. GTDB lineage: Bacteria > Desulfobacterota > Desulfobulbia > Desulfobulbales > JAGXFP01 > JAGXFP01. Next base: position 1,591 of record JAGXFP010000006.1, on the reverse strand, counting down.
GAAGCATGATAATTTCCTCCCTGGTTGAATTTCTTTTGATGTTTCTCTCCAAATAAAAAACCGGGCTGCCTTTATTCAAGAGCAGCCCGGCTGTCAGTGACCCGTGGCTTTCCGAACCTGCCTCGAAAACACAGCAGGTGTGGCTTTATCTTTTTTTGATCTATATGTTATTACCCTATTGTAATGACTTTATTGCTGTCAAGGTGGAGAGAGAGAACACGATAGAGGAAATTCCGCTGCCATCTCAGGATGGCCTGGTTTAAATTTTTTGGAGCCCAAAACGCCATAACGGGATAGAACAATCCCAAATACTGGTTTACCAAACAAAAGGGCTTTCGGTCAATTCCGGAAACCCTTTTAGCGTCAAAACCTTTCGCCAGGCTCAGGGCGCCAAAGTTAATTTCTTGGAGCCGATCTTCGCTAAGCGCAGAGTACGGCCGGGTTCCTTCTTCGGGAGGGCTCCTTTCCGCCGGCTTACGGTGCGAAACAAGCCGCCTCCGCTTGGGGTAGTGATTAGGGCGGGATTATCAACCGGTGAATTCGCGGTTGAGGCGGATTTCAGACCGTATACCTCTTCCCAGATCTTTACCAGTTCATCCGCTGTTTCAGGGTGCCAGCCATGCCCTACCGCCCACGCCCGGATATTTGCCGGTTTTTCCTGATGTTTATTCTGCTTCAGGAGCCTGACCATATTTTCAACCTGTTTCCGGTCCTGGACGGCAAGGCCATGCACCGAGAGATCGATCCCGACCCCAAGGGCCGATAGGGCATCCGCGATTACCGGGTCAATCGAGACCTTCTTTTCAATCTTTTTTGCGCCGGGAATCAGGGGCGACCAGGTTTCGGCCCAGCCGGCTAGAGCCCCTTCTTCCTTCGGTACGGCGATCACGGTATGGAGCCCCGCCATCCCGTCGACCCTGGCCATCATCCCGGCGTCGGCCCCGACCGCGATCAGGATCTCCCGGTGACTTCCGCTCTTGTAAGTCCTTACCGTTTCCGCCCTTAACTCCACCCCGACGCCCACCGGGATTCGCTGTCCCTTGTGGAGGAGCCGGGCGATTTTCGGGCTGAGCACCTGTTCCAGACTCGAATCCCGGAGTCTCTTCTTGGTGGGGACGTAAAGCGCCACCCCCTCAATATCGGCGGCCACTTTTCGCGACAACTCAATCGCCAGCTTCAGGGCCATGGCAATCGCCCCGTTTTCCTGAAAATCTCCCTGGATCAGCACCCTTCCGGTTCCATTGGCTTTCATCTCAGTCCTCCCGTTTTACCTGCTTTTCCGAGTTTATTGCCCGGCAAATAATGACGGCGTTGCGCAAACTCCGACCGGCTGCGCCGTGGCGCATTTTTGCTCCTTCAACATACCATATGGATGGCCTCATTCTCAAAAGCAGCCCATTCCACGGTTTTGAACTTTGTCAGCTGGCCATCTCAGGATCTTTTGCGTAAAATCGAGATAGACCAGCCAGTTACCCGACCGCCCTCTCACAGATCCCTGCGTGCGGTTTTCCCGCACAGGGCTCCTCAGTATTGTTCGCCTCGTACAAGCGCAAGGTTATTCCCAATATCCGATAATCCGGGGGCTCGGTAT
>JAGXFP010000074.1 GCA_024637225.1 Desulfobacterales bacterium | reverse complement strand
TGTTGGTGCCGAGCGGGATGCGATGCTGGAAAGCAAGGATGCCGCGTGGACAGCTCGTCTGGAACAAACCGCAAACGATTTTGAAGCTGAGATTGCGCGTGTTGGTGCCGAGCGGGATGTAATGCTGGAAGACAAGGATGCCGCGTTGCGTCGCATAGCACCAAAAGTAAGTGTCGTAACGGTTAATTTCAATGGCAAAAAATTTCTGCCTGAATTGTTGCGAAGCCTTGACATGCAAAATTTGTTACCTACAGAGATTATTGTCGTTGATAATGCCTCCAGCGATGGATCGGTTGAGTTTTTACAGGAACATTTTCCCTATGTACGCATAGTTCGCAGCGACATTAATCTTGGTTTTGCCGGTGGAAATAATCTCGGTGTCCGGGCGGCAACTTCCCCGCTTGTTGCATTGATCAACAATGACGCTATAGTAGCCGTAGATTGGTTGGAACATCTGGTGGGGAGCTGGGTAAACCATACTGCTAATGGTGAGAAGATCGGCGCCGTATCGCCTAAAATCAGATTCATGAAGAAGTTTCTGTCTTTCCGTTTTAGTTCGGGGGCAACTTCCCCCAATGGAGACGATGGTCGAACTCTGGGTGTTGCGTTGGATTTTGACCTGACGCGGATAGTGGGGAGTGAATATGTAAAACCAATTGTGGTCTCTGGCTTCCACGGTGAAGAGTGCTGGCCGGATAATAGAGTTGTCCGTTGGACTACAGGTAATGCCGAGCTATTGCTACCCACTGATGATGTCAAGCCAGGTATGCGATCCGTTTTGAATATCGTAGCAATGTCTTGCGACAAGACCAATGGAGTAGCGTTGGAGGTTTATTGCGCAGAGCGATATCTTGGCAGTTGCCGAGTAACAAATGAATTTACTGAATTTAATATCGAGATTCCAGCAGATTTAATGGAGTCGACTAAGTGGGTCATTAATAATGCGGGTAGTAAACTAGATCGGTTTGGCAATGCCGCGGATATAGGCATCAACCAGCCGGATCATGGTCAGTTCGATGCAGCTGGTGATCTTGAAGCGTTCTGCGGGTGTAGCGTATTGATGCCACGTAATTTGTTTTTGGCTCAAAACGGTTTCGATGAAAGATTCTTTATGTATTATGAGGATACGGACCTCTCTTGGCGTCTTCGGCGCTCTGGCTATCGCATAGTGTTTGAGCCTCACGCGGTTGTCCAACATATTCATGCGGGAAGTAGTATTGAATGGTCACCATCATTCCGTTATTACGTCACACGGAATTATCGGCTAAATGGTTTTAAGAATGCAAGTTTGCCACAATTAATCTATCTGATGATGATTTTCATCTATGCATTCATGCGGAAATTGTCTGGTGTTAATATCAACACGTGGTTTCAGATGTGGAAAATGGAATTAAATGCGATGTCCTCAGCACAAATAGAACTCAAGGCACTTGTCGATGCCTTCTCAAAGATTCCCTTTATACTGTTCCGTAGGACACGGAACTTTTTAAAGAAAGGATTAATTTGATGAAGATCGGCATTTACAACAGGTATTGGAACTCTTACGGCGGCGGTGAGAAGCATACGGGCTCGATCGTTGAGGTACTCTCTCAAGATCACGATGTGGAGCTGGTTTCTGTCGAACCGGTCGATTGGGAACAGATACAGGCTCGTCTGCGTCTTGATTTATCACGGTGTTCTACCAAGCAATGGCCGAATGAATCTTGCGCCAGACTTTCTTGTCTTACATCTCAATATGATCTTTTTGTGAACGGTACATATTGTTCATCGATGATGCCACGTTCTGGCAAATCGGCAATGATATGCTATTTCCCGCATCGTATCGACCCGATCTCTATTATGAGATCCCGCGCAGTACAATTGCTCAAGGATCTTTTGCAGGGACGCAAGAAAAAAAAGTTTGTTCATAATTATAATGAATATTCAATCAACCCTGTTACTGGAATTTTTGCGGTTGAAGCGGATGGTCGTGCCTGGGCTAAGCCTGAAGCGATGCTGGCCGTAAGCGGCTTTTGTCCAAGAGCGATCCGAATACCTTTATGGCCCGATGTATACAATGGCATTCACAGTGTCTATGTAGATGAGCAAAAAGTGTCATGGCACGTGAAAGGGAATGATCTGTGTATTGCACCTCCATTTAATTGGGGCAACATGAATATACTCACGCTGGTCAGCAAGCCGATGAAAGCGATAGCAAAGGGTGAGGATTCACGGGCGTTAGGTTTTTGCATCGATACGCGCGATGTTGTGTGGAAAGAGAATGTAGCCCGGCTAACCCTCAACTTACCTGATGTGAGTCCTCATGCAGCCTTGACTTCTTATGACCGCATTTTAGCGAATTCTAAATTTACTGCCGATTGGATCGACAGACGATGGCGTCTACCTTCATTTGAATTGACACCACCGATTGATACAGAGGAATTTAGTACCGAATCCTCCTATTCCAAAGAGCGAATTATCCTGTCGGTCGGCAGGTTTTTTGCCGGAGGACATAATAAGAAACATCACGAGATGGCTGAAGCATTTATCCGGATGCGAAAAGAAGGTTACATTCCAGAGGAGTGGCGGTTGGTTTTTGTCGGTTCCCGACACCGTGAGCATCCAAGTCACTTGGCCTACTTTGACAAATTGGTGGCTCTATGTGAAGGCCACCCGATCAATATTTTGTCAGACCTTCCTTTTGCCGATCTTCTTGAACAGTATAATCGGGCGTCGATCTATTGGCATGCAGCCGGATGGGGGGAACGAGTCGAGCGGTTTCCGGAGCGTTTTGAGCACTTCGGGATGACGACCTGCGAGGCGATGGCCTGTGGTTGCGTGCCGGTGGTGTTCGATGCCGCAGGTCAACGGGAGATTGTGAATTCATCTGAAATCGGGTTTCGTTTTACTGACTATGATACCCTTGCGCAGCAAATGGAGACACTGACCAATGCCGATCCGGCCATGTTGTTAGAGATCGGAAAAAAAGCCCAGGCATCGATTTCTCGATATGCCCGATCGTCTTACAAGGAGAAGGTCATGGAGGCATTCCGTGGTCTTGCTTATTAATGAATACACCTAAAGACAATACTTCTACAGGTAATAATATGAACGAAACTCCAACGATACACAAACCGGGCTCTTCCTTTAATTATTACAGGGGAGATATCTATTGGAATAATTTTGAAGTGATCAATTGTCATCTCAATAAACAAATTTCAGGTGACCCGGAAATTGGCTGGCAGCAACATCTTAAATCATATTATGGGCCGTTTGGAAGGGCATTTTTCCCTAGTTGTGGAAATGGATGGGTTGAAAGGGAGCTATTCGAAATGGGATTAATTGATAATGTCGTAGGCATGGATATCGGGACAGACATGCTAGATACGGCGATAAAGGCAGCGGCAGATGCTGGAATGACTGCTAAATATATGGTTGGGGACATAAACTCTATTGATCTTGCAGCAGGTGATTATGATTTGGTCGTTAACCATGCTGCGATGCATCATGTTGCTTACGTTAATAGGGTCACCCTTCAGATCGCGAAAACATTGAAAACTGGGGGGGTATACGTTGGCTACGATTATGTAGGGCCACACCGTAATCAATACCCTTGGGAGGCTTGGTCGACGATGGTGGAGCTAAATGCGGCACTGCCTGAACGTTTCCAGGCAAAACTCATTTATCCTCATCTGAAGACTATGTTGCATACAGACCCAACTGAGGCGATCCATTCAGAGTTGCTGGTAGATGTTATGAAGCGGTACTTTGATCTAGTACAATACACAGTACTTGGGGGCCCGGTCGCATATCAGATGCTTTATCAGAATAGAAATCTCTACGATGAGCGTCATACTGCGGAAGGAAGAGAGACTCTTGAGCGCATTATTGCAGCCGATGTGGACATGCTAAAGGCTGTGCCCGAAAGTAATTTGTTCAGTTTCTGGATTGCTAAACCCAAAAAAACAGCCTTCCCCAATCAGCTACAGATCGAGGCGTGGCAAGTTGCAGAAAACGCGCGTGAAGAAGCCGCCAAACCAGTTCATGGGCGCTACTACTCTGTTGGAGCGCTAGAAATTATTTATAACGAAATGTCCGACATCAGTTATCAACTTTCGATTCGTTCAAAACGATGATCTGTGCTTTCGGTCTAGCTCCAAACAAAAAGCTGCTTTGACTGCTTTTTAGTTCTTAACTGTAATTTGGCGTTATCAAATTCTCATCACCTGTAAGTTTCTCAAATGACAGCCTGTTTTTTGGCTGGCCAAGAATGTGGTTGGACTACTTTATGAAGCATTGATTGCTCGAAAATAATAATATGAAAAATTTCCCGGTCGTAACCATAAGATCTTCGTCATCATCGTCAATTGGAACGGTGAGCGATACCTTGAGCGATGCCTTGGTAGGCTGATAAGCCCAGACCGTCACCCCGCGTGAGATCATCCTGCTGGATAATGCCGGTACTGACAACTCCCTAAAGGTCGCGCGATGCTTCCCAGGGGCGCGGCTGATGGTCCAGGCCCGGAACAGCAGCTTTGCACGGGGCATCATTGATCATCCTTTTTACATAAAACCGAGGCGAGAAAAATTGAAAATTGCAGTGGCTGGTACCGGATACGTTGGCCTTTCGAATTCCATAATCATGGCCCAGAATCACGAAGTGGTGGCTCTGGACATTGTGCCGGAAAGGGTGGCGATGCTGAACCGCAAGGAGTCGCCGATCATCGATGTCGAGCTGGAAGACTACCTGAAGAACAAACCCCTTAACTTTCTTGCCACCCTCGACAAATATGAAGCCTACGAAAGGGCCGACTTCGTCATTATCGCCACGCCCACCGATTACGATCCTGAAACCAATTACTTCGACACCAGGACCATCGAAAAGGTGATCGGGGACGTCATGACTATCAACCCCCAGGCGGTGATGGTCGTCAAATCGACTGTTCCCGTAGGTTACACGGCCAAGACCCGTAAGGAACTCGGCTGCGACAACCTCATCTTTTCTCCGGAATTTCTTCGTGAAGGCCGCGCTCTCTACGACAATCTGTATCCCTCCCGCATCGTCGTCGGTGAATGTTCAGAACGCGCCGAAACCTTTGCCGGGCTTCTCAGGGAAGGCGCCCTCAAAAAGGATATCCCCGTCCTCTTTACCGGCTCGACCGAAGCCGAAGCCATCAAGCTCTTTGCCAACACCTACCTGGCCATGCGGGTCTCTTACTACAACGAACTCGACACTTTCGCGGCCACTCACGGTCTGAGCAGTAAACAGATCATCGAAGGAATCGGACTCGACCCGCGCATCGGTAATCATTACAACAACCCATCCTTCGGCTATGGCGGCTACTGCCTGCCCAAAGACACCAAACAGCTGCTCGCCAACTACTGTAACGTCCCGCAAAACCTCATCAACGCCATCGTCCAATCAAACACCACCCGAAAGGATTTTATCGCCGAATCGATAATCAAGCGTAATCCCAGGGTCGTCGGGGTCCACCGTCTGGTGATGAAGAGTGAATCGGATAACTTCCGCGTTTCCAGTATCCAGGGGATCATGAAGCGCATCAAGGCCAAAGGCATTGAGGTCATTATCTACGAACCGGCCCTGGATGAAATCGAATTTTTCCATTCCCGGGTGATCAAGGATCTGGATGCCTTCAAGCTGGAATCCGACGTCATTATCAGTAATCGCATGGATGATGTACTGCACGATGTGGTCGACAAGGTCTTCACCCGGGATTTATTCGGCGATAATTGACGACCGGCCTCTTTAGGCAACTGAATGGACGGAGGTTACTTGGAAGATTCCCGGCAAAAGCCATGGCCCGAGGTTACGGTGATTGTCGTCAATTGGAACGGCGAGCGTTTCCTTGATCGATGTCTTGGCGCCCTGATGGCCCAGACTGTCACCCCGCGCGAGATTATCCTGCTGGATAATGCCAGTACGGATAACTCTCTGGAGGTCGCGCGACGCTTCCCTGGGGTGCGGCTGATCCACCAGACCTGGAACACTGGCTTTGCACGGGGCAATAATCTGGCCATGGAGGCTTCTTCCGAACAGTCCGAATGGATCGCGCTCGTCAACCCCGATGTCTTTGCCGAACCGCGCTGGTTGGAAGAGCTGTTGGCAGCGGCCCGGGCTAATCCGGGTTTCGAGATGTTCGGCGGCAAAATGCTCAACGCAGTCGATCCGATGGTTTTGGACGGGATCGGCGATGCCTGCCATGTGAGCGGTCTGGTATGGCGCATGGGACATGGCGCTCCGGCGGCAGCTTCCGGTGAAAATGAAAGCGAAGTTTTCTCGCCCTGCGCGGCGGCGGCCTTGTATCGGCGCCGGGCCCTGCTTGAGATGGGTGGTTTCGACGAGGATTTTTTCTGCTATGTTGAAGATGTCGATCTCGGTTTCCGATTGAGGCTGGCGGGATATCGTTGCCTTTATGTACCGGCCGCGATGGCGCATCATGTCGGCTCGGCCAGCACCGGCGGGCAGCATAGCGATTTCGCGGTCTACCACGGGCATCGCAATCTGGTCTGGACTTATGTTAAGGATATGCCCGGCCTTTTGTTCTGGGCGTTTCTGCCGCTTCATCTGGCCATGAACCTCCTTGCCCTGGCGGTATTCGCGGTGCGGGGCCAGGGCGGCGTGATCCTCCGGGCCAAGCGGGATGCCTTGCGGGGCATTCCGATGATGTGGCGCAAGCGCAGGCAGGTGCAGGGTAAAAGAGTGACTGCCTCCCTCGATATCTTCCGGGTAATGAATAAACGTTTCTGGTGAAAAATTGAATTCTCCTCTGCAACCTGTTTCGGTAATTATCGTCAACTATAACGCCGGCGAACTGCTTGGTGATTGCGTTCGCGCGGCCCTGGCCCAGGCGGAACAGGTGATTGTCGTCGATAATCATTCATCCGATTCGAGTCTGGAAGGTCTGGCCCCGCTTTGTGCCGTGGAAGCTCGATTGCTGATCCATAGTTCGCAACGCAATCAGGGTTTCGCGGCGGGCTGTAACCTTGGCCTGAATTTGGCGGCTCAGCCAAATCTGCTTTTTCTGAATCCCGACTGCATTCTCGCTCCGGACTCGTTGCGGCGCCTGGTTCAAGTGCTGGATAGCGATTCAAACATCGGCATGGTGGGCGGGCGGTTGACCAACCTTGACGGCACCGAGCAGGGCGGGGGGCGGCGGGCGATTCCCACCCCTTGGCGTTCTTTCGTGCGGGCCTTCGGTTTGTCCCGCTGGTCCGAAAGGTGGCCAAAGCTCTTTTTCGATTTTCATCTCCACACCCAACCGCTGCCCGATTCTCCCATTGAAGTTGAAGCTGTTTCCGGGGCGCTGATGCTGGTGAGGAAGGCGGCGATCGATGATGTCGGTATCTGGGACGAGGCATATTTCCTGCACTGTGAAGATCTGGATTGGTGCATGCGCTTCAGGCAGCGAGGCTGGAAGATCCTTTTCGTTCCCGACGCGCCGGTGCTTCACCACCAGTGCCATTGCAGCCATGCCCGGCCGTTTTTTGTCGAGTGGCACAAACACAAGGGCATGATGCGTTTTTATCGCAAGTTTTTCCGGCATCAATATCCCGGAGTTCTGATGGGTCTGGTTGCTTTAGGAGTCTGGCTCCGTTTCGGTTTGGTAGCAGTCGCCAAATCGTCATCATTGATAGTTGGGCATTATACGATGAATTCGCAACAACTCAAAAATGGGATAGCTAAGCAAAATTCGTCAGATCCAAGGCGCGCGAATCTCGAGGAATGAAAGCTAAAAGCTTCAAGCTAAAAGCTGCAAGTTTGGGCAGCTAAAAGGTTCAAGATTGACAAAATCGCAAAAAGTTAAAGCTGAGTTGAGCAGCTTGTCTACTCAAACGAAACTTATGCCCTATGGGTATAAAGCTGAGTTGAGCAGCTTGTCTGCTCAAACGAAACTTATGTGCCGCGAAGCAAATGCCCTTTGGGTGCCCTGGGGATGCAAAAATGGGAATGCGGGGACGGCTGCCGGTGTGCTCGGCGCGGCAAGCATGGTCGGTGAAAGCCTGATCCCGCTTTTGCTTAATCAAGGTCGGCACGTGTTTGCCTTTTCCAGAAAAGCTCCGGTCGCCAAAGCAGAGGCTGGAGTGAGCTGGAGGCGGCTTGCCGTACTCGGGCGCGACTCTTCAGAAGTGTCTGCCATTGAGGAATGGCTGTGCTTGGTCCCAATTCGGGTCTTGCCCTATTATTTTCCGATGCTCGAAGCCGCCGGGGTCCGTCGAGTCGTAGCCCTTTCATCAACCAGCCGCTTCACCAAGACCGCCTCATCGGACCCGGCTGAAAAGGCTGATGCCGCAAGTCTGGCCGAAGGCGAAGAGCGTTTGAAGGCATGGGCAGAAAGTAAAGGGGTTGAGTGGGTGATCCTCCGGCCCACCTTGATTTACGGTTTGGGCCGCGACAGGAATGTCAGTGAGATTGCCCGCTTTATTCGCCGCTTTCGATTTTTCCCTTTCTTCGGCAAAGCCGGAGGACTGCGTCAGCCGATCCACGTCGAAGATGTCGCTGCCGCCTGTGTTTCAGCCCTGAGAAATCCTATAGCGGCAAACCGGTCCTATAACATTTCCGGTGGCGAAATCCTGCCTTACCGGGATATGGTGGATCGTGTCTTTGCCGCCCTGCATCGCCGGCGACGATCGGTGATGATCCCCCTGGCGGCTTTCCGCGTGTCGGTGGGCTGCCTGCGGCTGTTGCCGAGATACCGCCACTGGTCGGCGGAAATGGCGGAGCGGATGAACCGTGATATGGTTTTCACCCATGCCGAGGCGGCAGCCGATCTCGGTTTTTCACCCAGACCGTTTCGGCTGGAGACTGAGGATCTGCCACAATAAAAGTAAGCGATCACGGGTACCGGATGGGATATGGTCAAGGCCAATCCCGGTGGCTTATCTCGTGATTGGTTACCGATAAACTTGATGAATTCGCAATACTGATCTGCCGCGTCATTGCGAGGAGCGAAGCGACAAGCAATCCAGTACTTCAACTAGTAAATGTTTATCGATTGCTTCGCTGCGCTCGCAATGACTGAATTTATGCCTTTTTGCGACGCCATCAAGCTTGCCCCGGATTGTTTACGGCATTCCTCGCTCCTTATTTGCCGATGCGTAGTATTACACATGGCTTCGGCATCGATAAACAAGGTAAAATAAAGCTATTAATCAAGTCAGAAAGTTGAGTTTATAATTTAAGAAAGTATCTAGAGGGAGAAATTCAGGAATGAAAAAGAAGGCGTTAATTACCGGGGTTACCGGCCAGGATGGATCATATCTGGCCGAGTTCCTCTTGGCAAAGGGTTATGAAGTCCACGGTCTTAAACGGCGATCCTCATCTTTTAATACCGAGCGGATAGACCATCTTTATCAGGATCCCCATGAGAAGGGGCGTGAGTTTATTCTGCATTACGGCGATATGACCGATTCGAGCAGTCTGGTCCGGGTTATTCAGGCGATTCAACCCGACGAACTTTACAATCTGGCGGCCCAGAGCCATGTAGCGGTTTCCTTTGAAGAGCCGGAGTACACCGCCAATTCGGATGCCCTGGGCACTCTGCGCCTGCTTGAGGCCATCAAGATCCTGGGGCTCGAAAAGAAAACCAGATTCTATCAGGCCTCGACCTCGGAACTTTACGGCAAGGTCCAGGAAACCCCGCAAACTGAAACCACCCCGTTCTATCCGCGTTCTCCCTACGCCGTCGCCAAAATTTATGCCTACTGGATTACGGTGAACTATCGTGAGGCTTACGGGATTTATGCCTGCAACGGCATCCTTTTCAATCATGAGTCGCCGGTCCGGGGCGAAACCTTCGTTACCAGAAAGATTACCAGGGCCCTGTCCAGAATCAAACTTGGCCTCCAGGATTGTCTCTATCTCGGAAACCTCGATGCGAAACGCGATTGGGGCCATGCCAGGGATTACGTCGAGATGCAGTGGCTGATGCTCCAGCAGGACGAGCCCGATGATTTTGTCATCGCCAGTGGTGAGCATTACAGCGTCCGTGACTTTGTCGACGCCGCCGCGGATGAAATCGGTCTCTCCATTACCTGGAAAGGCAAAGGGCTTGATGAGAAGGGTTATGACGCCAAGGGCAACTGCATCGTCCAGGTCGACCCCCGTTATTTTCGGCCCACCGAGGTCGATACACTCCTCGGCGACCCCAGCAAGGCCAGGGAAAAACTGGGCTGGACAACCAAAATAACCTTTCCGGAACTGGTAGCGGAGATGGTTCGGGAAGACCTGAAAGCCGCCGAACGCGACGAACTGGTCAAGCGCAAGGGTTATGCTGTTTTTAATCATCATGAATAGAAGGGCGGTGAGGGATTAGGAAAAGATTAGTGAGGGGTTAGGAGTGAGGCTTTTGACTTGCGATAGGTGAGGGTAAATGAGTGAGGGATGGGTGAAGAGAAAACATCATAATTTGCTTGTCTGGAAGGAGGCTATGTTGCTGGTTCAAGAGATTTATCAGGTTACGGCACGTTTTCCGCAAGAAGAATTATATGCCTTAACAAGCCAGATGCGCCGCGCCGCCGTCTCTATTCCCAGTAATATTGCTGAAGGGGCAGGGCGCACCGGCCAAAAGGAATTCCTGCAATTTCTCTCGATTGCTCGTGGGTCTTTAAGCGAATTGGAAACACAAATATTAATAAGTGATAATTTGGGTTATCTTTCCGTGAAAAAAATCCTTCTTGATAAAGTGGATAAAGTTTTTAGACTTCTTGCCGGCCTGATAAATTCCTTGAGAAAAGAGATAGACAAAAAATGACTCCTGACCCCTCACCCCTCACTCCTCACTCCCGCATTTACATCGCCGGCCACCGTGGCCTGGTGGGCAGCGCCTTGATGCGCAACCTCCTGGCAAAGGGTTATACGGGGATCATTACCCGGAGCCATGCGGAGCTGGATCTGACCGATCAGGCGGCGGTTCGGGAGTTTTTCTCCGGGCAGCGTCCGGAATATGTCTTCCTGGCCGCCGCCAAAGTCGGCGGCATCGTGGCCAATAACACCTATCCGGCCGAATTTATCCACCAGAACCTGGCCATTCAGACCAACCTTATCCATGAAGCTTATCGGTCAGGGGTCAAACGCCTGCTGTTTCTGGGTTCCTCCTGCATCTATCCCCGCGACTGCCCCCAGCCCATGAAGGAGGAGTATCTCCTGACCGGGCCGCTGGAAGCGACCAACCGGCCCTATGCGGTGGCCAAGATTGCTGGGATCGAGATGTGCTGGGCCTACAACCGGCAGTACGGCACCCAATATCTGGCGGTGATGCCGACCAATCTCTACGGACCGGGCGACAACTACGATCTGGAAAACTCCCACGTCCTGCCTGCGATGATCCGCAAATTTCACCTCGCCAAATTAGCCATGGAAGAAAATTTAGAAGCGATCCAAATAGAGGAAGCTACCAACGGAACCATTCCACTAGATATAAAAGAAGCCATCGGTCTCAGCCCAGACTCCTCACTCCTCACCCCTCACTCCTCACCCAAAGTAGTGCTATGGGGCACCGGCGCTCCGCGACGCGAATTTCTCTACAGCGACGATATGGCCGATGCCACGGTTTTCCTGGCAGGTTTGACATCCGACAAATTCTCCTCACTCCTTACGCCTCACTCCTCACCGCTTATAAATATCGGTTGCGGCGAGGATCTGACCATCCGGGAGTTGGCCTTACTGGTTAAGGATGTGGTCGGTTTTGGGGGAAAGCTCACTTTTGATCCAACCAAACCCGATGGAACGATGCGGAAGCTTCTGGCGGTGGATAAAATCAACGAGTTGGGCTGGAAGGCGACGACCGGTCTGCGGGACGGAATCTCGGCCGTTTATGCCAACTACCGGGCCAAGGCATAAGGAGCTTGACTTTGCATATCCTGGTGTGCGGCGGGGCCGGCTATATCGGTTCCCATATGGCGAAGATGCTGGTTGGCCTTGGCCATTCAGTCACCGTTTTTGATAATCTCTCAACAGGGCATCGGCAGTTGGTGAAATGGGGGCGCCTGGTCGAAGGCGACCTGCTGCGGCCTGCCGATTTGAAGGCCTTGTTCGATCGAGAACGCTTTGACGGGGTCATGCATTTTTCCGCCCGTTCCCTGGTAGGCGAATCGATCCGTGATCCGGACCTTTATTTCCAGAACAATGTGACGGGCACCGAGAACCTGCTGCGGGCCATGCGCGAGGCAGGACTGCAACGCTTTGTCTTTTCCTCGTCAGCCGCGGTATACGGCAACCCGGCCAAGGGGCTGATTGACGAGGCCCATCCCACCAAGCCGATCAATCCCTATGGTGAAACCAAACTGCGGGTGGAGGAAATCCTGCAAAGCCGGGCTGCCGAACACGGCCTGAATTCGGTGAGCCTGCGCTATTTCAACGCGGCCGGCGCCGACCCCCAAGGCGAAACCGGCGAGCTCCATAACCCGGAAACTCATTTAATTCCCAATGTGCTCAGAGCGGCAAAAGGGGAGTGCGCCCTGCAGGTCTTCGGCAACGATTACAGCACCCCGGACGGCACCTGCATCCGGGATTATATCCATGTCAACGATCTCTGCCGGGCCCATCTCCTGGCCCTGGAGTATATGGAAAAGAAGCCGGGCGCCCACGTCTTCAACCTCGGGATCGGCAAGGGCTTTTCCATTCTGGAGATTATTCGGGCCGCTGAAAAAGTAGTGGGTAAATCCATTCCCTTCACCTATGCCCCGCGCCGCCCGGGTGATCCGCCGGTCCTGGTGGCGGACAGCACCCTGGCTCGGAAAACCCTCGGCTGGCAGCCGGAGTATCTCGACCAGGAGGAGATTATTCGTACTGCCTGGTCGTGGATGGCTAAAGACAGGTTCAAGCTATAGCTGCAAGCTATAAACGGAAAGTTAAATGAAAGACAGCGGCAAGCTACTAAATATGTAAGCCACAACCGCAGTTGACTTGTAGCTTTAGGCTTGAGGCTTGTAACTGTCCTTAATCTTGAACCTTAAACCTGTCTTTACTTGAACCTGCCCTTAATCTTTAACCTTGCAGCTTGAACCTTGCACCTGTCTTTCCACCTTGAACCTCTCCTTAATAATAGCAAGTGCATTGTCGGCTTAAATCGGGTACTTTTTCATTTTTTTACGGCCCCAAGCCATAAGATCTTGATCCTGAATCCGTGACGGCTTCTTTGGGGATTTTGCTTTATACCCACAGGGCATAAGTTTCGTACGAGCAGACAAGCTGCTCAACTCAGTCTTTATTCGTTGTTGTTACGTAAAATAATAAATTTTTTCACTGAGTCATTTCGATTCATCCCGCCGCCCTGCGGGGCGCCCGATAACGGCGCATCTGCGGTGTTGGCAACTCGTTGATATACCATCATTATTATCAACATCGTTGCCGCCTTGCATCTGCACTGTTCTCGAACGCTCACGGATTTAGGGTGGTGATAAAAAGGTTTTCCAACGATGCTCTCTTCCATATTAACGGTCTGCACCGGCAATATCTGCCGGAGCCCGATGGCGGAAATTCTCCTTCGGGAGCGTCTGAAGGAAGAAGAGGTCGAGGTCTCCTCGGCCGGGTTGATGGCCCTGGTCGGGCAACCGGCCGATCCCCTGGCGATAGCCCTGCTGGCCGAGCGCGGCCTGGACGCCACCGGCCATCGAGCCCGGCAGATCACTACTGAAATAGCGATCGGGGCCGAACTGATCCTGGTCATGGAACTTTGGCAGCAGCGGGACCTCGAAAAGAGCATCCCCCAGGTCAAGGGCAGGGTCTTCCGGCTCGGCCATTGGCGGAAATTTGACATCATTGACCCCTATCGAAAGGGCCGGGAAAGCTTCGCGGAGGCGCTGGCCGCCATCGACCGGGGCATTAATAATTGGATAGAAGTACTATGAAGCGGATCTTTTTTGTTGCCGGACTGTTGCTGCTCGCCTCCACGCTCTCTTCCCTGTCCGGCTGCGCCTGGGCCCCCGGCCACCGGCTTAACGAAGGCGACCTGGGTAAAGCCCCGGTGGAGGCGGCGGAAAAGAAAAGCGAAATCACCCCTTTGATTCCGATCACTGCCGAGCTGGTCGCCCGGCAGCAGGCCGAACGCTTGACTCGCACTGCCCCCGCTTCGGCCTTCTCGTCTGAACCGGCGATTGCCGGGGAATACATCATCGGCCCAGGCGACATCCTGACCGTCACCGTCTGGGACCATCCCGAACTGACCATCCCGGCCGGTGAGTTCCGTTCTCCTGAGTTGGCCGGAAATCTGGTTGATGCCCGGGGCAAAATTTTCTATCCATATGTCGGCGAGATCGAGGTGGCCGGCCTGACCGTGGCCGAGCTCCGCGCCCTGTTGGCCGAAAAGCTGAGCCAGTACATCAAGAATCCCCAGATCGACCTGCGGGTCGCCGATTTCCGCAGCAAAAAAATAGTGGTTGCCGGCGAGGTCAAAAGCCCCAATATCATCGCCCTGACCGATCGGCCCCTGACCCTCCTGGAGGCGATCAACCTGGCCGGCGGTCCCACTGAGCTTGCCGATCTGCGCGAGCTCAGGCTAAGCCGGGGAGGGGAGGTCTTCCGGATCGATCTCCTCTCCTTTTACCGGCAGGGTAATCCGGCCCCGATGGTCCTTCAGGCCGGCGATCAGCTCTACGTCCCGGACAATACCGATAATAACGTCTATGTCATGGGCGAGGTCAGCGAGTCGATGGCGGTGCCGATGGTCCATCAACGCCTCAGCCTGGCCGACGCCCTCAGCCGAAGTGGCGGGATCAGCAGCGACAACGCCGACGCCGGCCAGATCTTCGTCTTCCGAAACGAGGACGGCCAGGCCATGGCCTACCGGCTCGACGCCAACTCGGCAGACGCCCTGCTCCTGGCCACGACTTTCAACCTGGAAAAACACGATGTCGTCTACGTCGCCCCGACCGGCCTGACCGTCTGGAACCGGATTGTCGGCAAGATCCTGCCCACGGTTCAGACCATCTGGCAGACCAATTCCCTGATCGACGACTGGACGGATTAAGGGCAGATTCAAGGTTCAAGGGGCAAGATTCAAGTTGAAGGATGAGATTCGAATTAAACGCAACTCTGAAAATTGAGTTTAAATATAAATGACATTGCAAGCTTTGTGTCCTAAGCTAAATATGTGCAAGCTTAAATAAAGCCGGGTTGAGCAGTTTGTCTACTCGTACGAAACTCATGACCTGTGGGTATAAGTAAAATAAACCAGGAGTTGTCATTGCGAGTGAAGCAAAGCAATCCAGAAGTCTGTAACTGGTTAAAAGCACTGAATTGCTATGTCCCTTGTACCTGTCCTTAACCTTGAACCTTGAATTTTTAATCTATCCTTAAAAAAACATGCCAGAACATAATATCAATACAACCCCGGCTCCAGCCGACGATGAAATCGACCTCGATCAGATGGTGGCCATCCTTTTAAACTCTAAATGGTTGGTCGCCGCCATTACTCTGTTGGCCGTGATCGGAGCCCTGATCTATATCTTTCTCGCTCCCCCGATCTACCGGGGCGATACCCTGATTCAGGTTGAGACCAAGGGCGGCGGCATCACCGGCTTGGATGCGCTCTCCGGCCTGATGAATACGGCAAGCGAAGCGGCGACCGAGATTGAGATCATCAAGTCCCGTTCGGTGATCGGGGCGGCGGTGGATGAATTGCAGTTGAATCTTGTGGCAGAACCGGCTTATTTCCCGCTGCTGGGCAGGCCCCTGGCCCGCCGCCTGACCAATGACCCCGAAGAAGGACCGCACCCGGCCCTGTTCGGGCTCGATAGTTTCGCCTGGGGCGGTGAGGAGATCCTGGTTCAACGGTTGGTCGTTCCCGGGAGCTGGGAGGGAGAGCCGCTTGCTCTGGTCGCCGGCGAGGAGGGAAGTTTCACCCTTTATTCTCCCGAGAATACCGTCGTGCTGACCGGTCAAGTCGGGGTTACCGCCGCCAGTGGTGAGCATGGGGTGGAGATCTTCGTCGCGGCGCTGACGGCCCGGCCGGAAACCGGTTTTTTGGTTTCGCTTCTGCCGCGGGGGAGCGTAATCGGCGCATTGCAGGAGAATCTCCATGTGGCCGAGCAGGGCAAGCAGACCGGCATTATCGAAATCAGTCTGGAAAGTCCGGAACCGGAAAAGTTGACCCGCATTCTCCAGTCCATCGCCACCAGCTATCTGCGCCAGGATATCGAGAAACGCTCTGCCGAGGCGGAAAAGACCCTGGAATTCCTCAATCGCCAGCTGCCCAGCCTGAAAGCCGACCTGGACGCAGCAGAAACCCGGCTCAAGGCCTATAAATCCGAGAAGGGCAGCATCGACCTTTCTTTGGAAACCCAGAGTATTCTTGAAGCGAACGCCGAGGTTGAAAAGCAGCTCTCCGAGCTCAGACTTCAACAGGCCACCCTGGCCGAGAAATTTACCGCCAGTCACCCGGCCATGGTCACCCTGCGCCAGCAGCAGCAGCAGCTGGAGGCCAAGCTTGCCGAGCTGAACGAGCAGATCCGGGAGATGCCGGTCGAGATCCTGGAGGCGGTCCGCCTGCAGCGGGACGTCAAGGTGGCCAACGAGCTCTATATCCTCCTGCTCAACAAGGCCCAGGAGATGAAGGTGGTCAAGGCGGGCACCACCGGCAATGTCCGGATCATCGATCCGCCGGTTCTGCCGGGCCGGGCCGCCAAACCCAATAAAAAGATGATCCTGGTCCTGGGTTTTCTCCTCGGCCTGATGGGCGGGATCGCGGCCGTTTTTATCCGGCAATCTTTCCGGCGCGGGGTCGAAGACCCCAATCTTGTTGAAACGGCCCTCGGCCTGCCGGTCTATGCCACGATTTCACACAGTAAAAAACAGGAAGAGCTGGAAGCCCTGGCCCGGAAGAAAAAGGGCGGGACCGGCGATGACTTCCTCCTGGCCAGGGTCGACAACAATGATATCGCCGTGGAAAGCCTGCGCAGTCTGCGGACCAGTCTCCAGTTCGCCATGCTCGACGCCCCCAACAATATCGTCAGTTTCGGCGGCCCCGCTCCGAATATCGGCAAGAGCTTCGTTGCCGCCAATCTCGCCGCCATCCTGGCCGACAGCGGCAAGCGCATCCTCCTGATCGACGGCGACATGCGCAAGGGCCATCTCCACGAATATTTCGGGATGACCCGCACCGGCGGCCTCTCCGGCCTGATCAGCGGCGAGGTCTTGCAGGATAACGCAATCCATCGGACCAGCCATGAGCACCTGGATCTCATCCCCTGCGGGATCATCCCCCCCAATCCCTCCGAACTCCTGATGAACGAGCGGTTCCAGAAAATCCTCCATGACCTGGCCGAAGGTTACGACCTGGTGATCATCGATACTCCGCCGATCCTGGCCGTCACCGACGCCACCATCATCGCCCGCCTCTGCGGCCTCAATTTCATCATCCTGAAATCCGGTCAGCATCCGATGGCGGAGATCCAGCAGGCCCTGAAGCGCTACACCCAGAACAACATCCACCCCAACGGCTTCATCTTCAACGATATTCCAATTCAGCAATCGGGCAACGGCTATCGATATAATTATCAATATTCGTATAAATAAAGACAGCTGTAAGCTACAAGCGGAATAAAGTATAAAACTGATGTTTCAAGACCTGATAATCCCCGGCTTTGTTGCATCTTAAATCTCAGTCACAGTCCGACCTTGCTGTTCCGGTCGCAGGCTGGCAAAGGATTAAGGTTATGACGGCAGACATCCGGTGGCTCCAAAGGCTGGCAAACTACTCCAAGGCCTTGCAAAGGTTGAAGGAAGCCATGGCACTTGCCGCCGTACGTCCTTTGACCGATCTCGAAAAACAAGGCATGATCCAGGCATTCGAATTCACTCATGAACTGGCCTGGAACACCATGAAGGATTTTTACGAATTCCAGGGAGAGTCGGGCATCCAGGGGAGCCGGGATGCGGCGCGTCTCGCCTTCCGGCGGGGATTGATCACCTCCGGAGAAGCCTGGATGGACATGATCAGAAGCAGAAATCTTTCATCCCATACCTATGATGAAAAAACCGCCGATGATATTGTCAATGATATTCGAGAAAGATACTTTCATGAATTCGTCTTGTTGGAAGAACACCTCAACCGCGAGAAAGAGGCCGAAGGTGATTGACAGCCAGTTCGGCCTTCCGACCGAGGCACTGGCCCGAATCCGCGCAGTTTTCACCGGATACCCCCAAGTAGAGAAGGTGATCCTCTATGGCTCACGGGCCAAAGGGAATTATTCCGCAGGCTCGGATATTGACTTGACCTTGCTCGGACCGGACTTAAACAAAACGATCCTCATCCGGATCGAAAACGAACTCGACGATTTACTCCTCCCATGGACCTTCGATCTTTCACTCTTTAGCCGGATTGATAATAAGGAGCTCGTGGACCATATTCAACGGGTCGGCCAGGTATTTTTCAGTAGATCGGAATAAAACTTCCCTTCGGCAACAAAGGAAAAGATAGATCCGAGATCCAAGAGGCAAGGAAAAGCGTTCCAGGGTAATAAGTGGTATCGAGCAATTGACGGCCGGTGTTCCCCACGGGGCATTCGCACCCCCGGTCCTGAGACCCCCGACCCTGCCCCCCGGTCCTCATGAACTCTTTTTTCATTATAATTAAATGAAACTGGGGAGTGTCCCTAGTTTTTCTTTTATCCACACTGCAACTAATATACAATTATATATACATGTATAATGATTTGGTAAAAATAAAATTACTTTACTTTCAGTCTACCAATGCAGTTCGATTTGTAAACGCGACGCTGGCATATTTACTAACGGCTTTAGTCCTGTTTGTGGCATTCCAGTGGCTACGATATCAAATATCAGCAACAGTACTACAAGATGTTCTCAGTTTCTTTTTTATTTCAGCAGTTGCTAGCGGTATCGAACCAGGAACAACAAAAGCACATTTGCTTGCCCAAAACGCACGTGTTGATAAAGTAAATATTGGGCTAATGAGTATGCTGATTGTTAACACAATCAAGGCTCTTCTGGCTTCCCCATTTTTTGCCCTAGTTTGGTTTGCCACCAATTCGGGTGATACAAATGTTCTTCTATATATTGCCTGGACACCTATATTAGTAATCATCGGTTTCATTACTACTGATCTACGTGTCCTAGTTGATGTTGGTGAACGATACACCCATGCTGTCTGGTTGAAGCAAGGGAGTCTCTCGTTAGGTATGCTCGTTCTAGCTTCCGCTTACATAGCAGGCATGTCCCTTGATGCCGCGATTGGTGTTGCATTGTTCACACGTTTACTTTGGCTCGTGGTTTTTCTTCTATTGGAACGCCACCATTTCGGGCCTACTGGGACTTCAGTCATCGAGCCGTTGATAAGGGTTGAACAACGGCGCTGGTTAGATTTGGCTTTAACGTCAGTATTGGCAGCTTTAAGTGGCTCTATTGATAGGATACTAGCCTTTCGTTATTTGCCTGCAGCAGAAGCAAGTTCTTTTTTTGTCATTTCTGAACTTTTAACAAAATTCTGGCTGCTACCTTACGTCCTTGGCCCAATAGTATTTGCTAAATGGGCAACTGGTGCAGACGGGAAATCCTTTACACGAGGTGCGCATAATATAATTGTTGCTGTGGGTGTTACTTTTGTGACTATCGTTGCTTTTGCCGTTTATATATATCCCCATTATATACGTAATATTTTGGGTGAAGCCTTCGATGTTTATGGAATAGTCCTATTTTCAATGGCTATAGTTATAGTAAGTTCATCGCAGATTTTGGCAGCTGAACTGCAGGGTAGGGGACTTGCTAAACAGGTTGTAAATGTGTTTCTACTTATAACAATCTTATCGGTGCCACTTTTTTACTTCTGTATCCAGATTTTTTCTCTTCAAGGTCTATATTCAGCTTGGGTTATAAAAACAACGATTGAATGTGCTTTTTTATTTTATATTTGTAACGAGAGTCGTGCACTATGAACCTTCAAGACAATAATTGTGCTTGTCATCCTGAAGCCTATCGGGAGGTGTTGTTTGAAACTAAGGATTATAATTTTAATACGACCAATGCCTCGGGCCTTATCTTTTCATGCAAAGAGTGTGGCTCTTTATATCCTGATAAATTTCCAACAGATAAGTGCTTGGAGCAAGTTTATGTTAACTATTATACATCAGGGAAAAAAAGATCCAAACTTCGTAAAGTATTTCGTTGGTTGTTGAGAAAATCACAAAAAACAACAACATTCCGTAATACACCGCTAGACGCTTGTGCAATTTGTGATTATGGCTGTGGATCCGGAGAGTATTTACAAACTCTTAACAATTCAGATCACAATGGGAAGCTATTCGGATACGATCCTGTCAGGCCTGAGTCGGAAGATGGTTTTCCATTCCAATGGTTACCTGTGAAGGTGTTTGACGGTAAGGGCAATCAGTTCGACTGGCTAACAATGTGTCATGTTCTAGAGCATGTATCAAATCCAAAACAAATCGTTACTCGCTTAACTTCTTGCCTCATGGAAGGTGGTGCAATCTGGATTGCAACACCTAATGCGAACTCATTTTTGATCGATTGTTTTAAAGGCTGGGCTAGAGATGTCGATTTCCCGCGCCATCGTCAGGTATTTTCCGGCAGTGGTTTGCATGAACTCCTTAGTAGCTGTGGTCTAGAGATTGAAATTCAGCGTGAGGACAGAATCAACTCAGTAATTAACTTTGGCTCTTGTGCAAAAAACCTATTAGGGGATACCAGCGTTTCTTCATGGTTGCGATTGAGGATTTTATCGAAAGCACTGTGGCGATTAATTAAACACATGTTTCTTCCTAGGCATTTATCGGATTTAGAAGCGACTGAGCTTGTTGTTATATGCAGGAAGTCGACATAAGTGTTTGGATATTTTGGATAGTCAATCATTTTAAGGAATTTTATCGATTATAAGCTTTAAACCTATTTTTATTTTGTGAACAACATGACTTTGAATGAAAGATAACCACGAAGAGTATTTGAATGAGATCACGACTAACTGTAACTAGAAGAACTATAAGGGGTTATGTCCTATCGATAGTATTGGTCGTTTTTTCCTTTTTGCTTATGGCTCCTTTAGAATCTGCCTTCAAAACTGCGGCCGCTGTGATTGTTGGGCTATTTCTTACTTGGCCTGCGTACAGATTGTCACGAGTCATGCACAGTCCTTATATATTGGTTATGATCGCCTGTTTTCTGTCGCTTATAGTCAGTATTGGTGACGGTAGGTTTGAGCAACAACATCTTCTTGTGTTTGGTGTGACTGCTCTAATACCATTAGCTATTTTAGCTCATCGAAATGCAGTTACAATTCTTGCGGTGGCGACAGGTGGTTGTGCCTTATTGTTTATTCCTGATTTACTATTCAACTTGTCGTTGAAATTGAATTGGATAGCGCGTGATGTTGAAATAACTATGCGATCCGGTGAGTTAGTCGAACGTTTTGGTGGTTTATTTCGGCATTCATTTGTTTCTGGGATTATATCACTCTTTGCTTTTACATTTTTACTTTCAAAGCTGCCACGCCGTGGTGTCTTAGCTGGTGCAGTGATGATTGTAGGTGCTGCACTAGCTATACTGAATGCAGACCTTGCTGGCTCTCGTCGCCATATACTTCTTATAGCAATTACTGCTGGAATATTTATAAATGCTCGGATGGGTTGGCCTCGGCTTGGTTTCGCGGCGGGGCTTGCTTTAGTCCTCGCAGTTTTCGGCTACGAAATCATATTTATCGGAACAGATGAAGGTAACCAACTACGGGCGATGATATGGACACGTTCATTCCTTTCAATTTTTGATCACCCTTGGTTCGGAATTGGTTTCAATATGCCTGGGACAATGGTGGATACCTTCGATTTCGAAGACAAGTTTTTGACAGAGTCATTCTTTCTTAGTGTCGGAGTGTGGGCTGGTGTACCTGCAATGCTATTTTTCATTATTGCGATGATTTGGCCTGTGATTAAGTCACCGCTCGTACGTATTATTCGACCCAAGGCTTTTAGTTTGCAGCTCTGGTCTGCCCATTTTGCGTTGTATTGCGCTTTGGTCCTAGAGCTTCTGTTTGGTGGAATTCTCCCTTCTCTTTTTGGCGCGCTTATCATCGGTGCGCTTCTTGGTGTACTAGAACCTACCAGAGTCCAGAACCACGTTAATGCAATGGCGGAACGTGGCTTTGTCTCATACAGATCTGACTTTCATTCGGCATAAAAACTGCTATGAACGAAAGCTCTTACATAAACACTCCATTCCTTAGTATCTTAGTGCCGGCGTACAATTACGCTGATGGGGTGCATCGTATCCTCACACGTCTGCATCAGCTGCCTATAGGTGACTGCGAAATAATTATTTTTGATGATTCAGTTGACAATGCTGTAGATGAGGTTGTCAGGAATTGGTGTGAAGCTACAGGTTCTCAGGTTACCTACCAGCACAATCATCCACCGTTTGGTGCGGCGGCTAATTGGAATGCGCTTCTTGATGCTGCACAAGGTGAGTACTGCTTGTTGTTGCATCACGATGAGTTCCCATTAGTGGATGATTTTATCGGCAATGTGATAGAGGCCTTACGCTATGATCGATTCATAGATGTTTTGATACTAGACTGCATCCTTGTTTTGCCCAGTAATGGCTATAACCGACGACATTTACCAACTTGGCTGCGGGCTCTTGTAGTAAATCGGTTTCCTCAGTACCTGTTTCGGCGTAATGTCATTGGCCCAACATCCACAATGGTGGTCCGGCGTACATTATTTCCTCGATTCGATACTCGACTGCGGTGGTTTATTGACGTGGACCTTTATGTACGCTTGTTTAAGGTTGTAAAAAATCTACGGCTTTGCCCCGAAATCAAGATTGGTTCGGTTGTGGGCCGCTCCGGTTCAATCACTGCGGGTCTCAGGTCTTCTATAACGCAAATTGCACGCGAGGAGCGAACCTACTTGAGAGATGTTCATCAAACCACCACCCTTTGGCTTGAGCCTTTACAGTGCAGACTAAGATTGCGCTCTATGATACTCATCTGTGAGTCGGTATGCTGGAACAGCCTCCGGGGAATAGGTCGCATTAAGGCGGCTTTCTGTTTTGGGCCAGTGCCCAGATCGATAGCTCGGCAAGCAATTACAGTGCGTTCCACTCATGAAAGCTAAATTTAGTCCAAAAATGATTATCACCAATATTGTCGGAGGACTTGGTAATCAGATGTTTCAGTATGCTTGCGCAAGAGCGTTGGCCCTGGAACTGCACCTTCCGCTGAAGGTTATGCTCGATATGTTCGGAGTATATAATATTTTTCACTATGGCCTGGAGCTTGAGCGGGTGTTCCGGCTGGATATTGATATGGCTTCGCGATCAGAGCTGCGAGAGATGATTGGTGCGTTGCATGCCAAACCGCTTGTGCGCAAGTTGCTGGTCGTCAAGGCTCTAGCCATCTTCAGGGGAAGGAACTTTGTCCTTGAGCCGCATTATCGCTACTGGGATGGTCTTGCAGCAAGGGTCCGGAATGGGGGATATCTGCAAGGCTATTGGCAAAGCGAGCGCTACTTTGTGAACCATGCTGCAACACTGAGGAAAGACTTCACCTTCAGACACGCGCCAAGCGGCCGGAATGCTGAACTGCAGAACGAAATACTTGGTTGCAATTCAGTCAGCATTCATGTGCGGCGTGGAGACTATGTAAGCGATGCAAAAACTCACGTGATGCACGGAACATGCTTACCAGATTACTATTTCAACGCTGTAGACTTGCTGCAGCAGCGTCTCTCCGAGTTGCGCCTATTTGCGTTTTCAGATGAGCCCGAATGGGTGGCTGCGGTATTGAAGCCGAGATATCCGGAAATCGTAGTAGTAGATCATAACCAGGGCGATGACAGCTATAACGATATGCGGCTGATGTCGTTGTGCCGCCACCATGTCATCGCGAACAGTTCCTTCAGTTGGTGGGGGGCCTGGCTGAATCCTGATCCTGGTAAAATCGTTATTGCCCCTCGCACATGGTTTGCCACTGGTACGGATACCACAGACCTGATTCCCCATACATGGATTCGGATATGAGGTTTGATGTGAAATATTTTGGTCCCGGCTTTCCGGGCGGGTTTACCGTTTTAATGGCCGTGTATGGCAAGGATGAACCGGAGTTGTTTGCCAAGGCTGTCGAGAGTGTTTACGAGAACGATCTCAAAGCAGACTATATGGTCTTGGTCGTTGATGGGATGGTTCCGTGGCATCTGGAAGAGAAAATTATTGCTGCCGAACAACGGTATGGTCTGGAAGTTGTTCGCCTTGAGAGAAACCAAGGACTTGCGAAGGCATTGAACGCCGGACTTGCGCAGGTTCGCACCGAGTGGGTGGTAAGGGCCGACTCGGATGATTTGAATCTGTCCAACCGGTTCAGGCGGATTTCCGAGTTGCTTCAAGAACATCCTGATCTGGATTTGATTGGCAGTGCGATACTGGAATGTGAACGTAACGGCACCCCTGTGGCACGTCGTGTGATGCCGGCGAGTCACGAGCAGGTACGCGAGTTCATTGTTCGGCGAAATCCATTCAACCACATGACGGTAGCCTATCGGCGGTCCTTGGTTACACTCTGCGGCGGCTATCCTGATATTTATTTGAGGGAAGATTACGCATTGTGGATCAATATGATCATGGCAGGGGCGCGTTGTGCCAATCTGCCTGAAGTTCTGGTTCATGCTACTGCAGGTCGAGATATGTATAAACGACGGGGCGGGTGGCGATATACCAAGGGGGAGTATGAATTGCAGACCATGATGGTTCGGTTAGGGTTGAAGACGCGAATGCGCGGTGTTTTGCACGGCATTGCGCGTTCCAGCGTTTTTATCGCCCCTCCTTTTTTACGCCGTTTGTTTTATGAATGGTTTTTACGACAGAGAATTGTGAGTTCCTGACGAGCCTCGAGGTGGCCTGTATGGACAACATAAGGTGTCTACCAAGTAGGTTCTTGCCAACTACCTGAAATATCGTGTTTTTGGTCAAAAAAGATTTCTTGCTGACAATCGCCGCCACGGGCGGCGTAAGGTGCTAACATGCAAAAAACAATTATTGTAGGTGGGTCTGGGTTTATTGGCACGCGACTCGGCAGGCGGCTCAAAATTGCCAATGCTGAATTTGCAGTAATTGACAAGATCATAAGCAAGACATTTCCAGACAAGACGGTACTTGCGGATGTAAGAGACATAGAGGGCTTGAGGAAAGCGGTAGATGGAGAGGTTATAATCAATCTTGCCGCCGAACATCGTGATGACGTCCGGCCCAAAAGCCTGTACGGCGAAGTCAATGTTCAGGGCGCCAGAAACCTTTGTGAGGTAGCTCGCCAAAAAAAAATCAACAATATCATCTTTACCAGCACTGTTGCGGTGTACGGCTTTGCACACCCCGACACAGATGAGTCCGGCGAAATTAATTACTTCAACGAATATGGACGAACCAAATGGCAGGCGGAAGAAGTCTATAAGAGGTGGCAATCGGAAGATCCAGAAAATCGTACCTTGGTGATTGTCCGGCCCACGGTGGCTTTCGGGGAACAAAACCGAGGGAATGTCTATAACTTACTGCGCCAGATCTCCAGCGGAAGATTTGTGATGATCGGTAGCGGTAAAAACCGTAAATCTATGGCTTATGTAGAAAATATCGCAGCTTTTCTTGAGTTCTCTCTGAAATTTGCCCCTGGGTTGCATATATATAATTACATTGACAAGCCGGATTTAGACATGAACACCATGGTTGCTAGCGTCCGACAAAAGCTCGGTCGTGGCTCCGGGGTTGGTCCTCGTCTCCCTTACCTGCTAGGTCTTACGGGAGGCTACCTTTGTGACGCTATTGCCTTGCTTACTGGTAAATCATTGCCGGTGAGCAGCATCCGGGTAAAAAAATTCACTGCCACCACACAATTTGCCACTTCCATAAGCAAGACGGGCTTTGTGCCTCCGGTTACCTTGTCCGAAGGTTTGGAGCGAACCCTTCGTCACGAATTCCTCGAAGACCACAGTTGCGAAACAGAATTCTTTACTGAATAGAGCAATTTGTTGATAGGGCATGTGTGTGTCCAGGGGACGCTGGTACAAATGCAACTTATCTGGTGAATTCAAAGTGCAGTGCGAATTTCGCAGGAGAGGAGGCTGAAGGCTACTCAAATGAGTTTTTAGTACCCGCGCTTCCCATCTCATATTATGTGTAGGTAGTGCTTGACTCAGGTGTACTCTAAATATAGTATCAAGAAATCCATGGGCAAAAAGCTGGCCCGGCGGCAATTATACGACCAAACTGAAGACCCCAATATATGGTATGGACTTGAGTCAGTGCATGCCCTCATATCGCAATTAATCAACCGGTTTTACTGGGAGCAGGTATGTATAAAGGCAAGTCGCGTAGAAGGCATGAACGGTACAAGGTTAATCAGATCAATCCTATCAAGCTAAACGGCAGCGACGACGATCTTTATTTCGTAGTTCCCGTCGATGAGAGCGAATCCGGTCTCGGTTGCATATACAGCGGCGCGACCCCACCGCGGGCAGGTCATGTCTATACGGTTGAAAGAGAGGGGGGATTTCGGCGAATGGAAGTCAAATGGATTGCCCCGATAGGAACCAACCGTTTTCGGATGGGCATGATGTACGTGGATCTAGATTTAGATTAGCGGCCTTCCTGGCGGCGTCGCAAAAAAACCGATTTAACTGTTCAATCCGAGACTCCGGAGGGATCCGGAGTCAGGCGTGATATCTTGATGTTCTCGGTAACCATTCCATGTTTCACACCGTGAAATCGCCTATCGGGCAATATGTGGGCGATGGATTAACCTTCTTTTCGTCTTGGACTCCCTGTTTGATTGTCGTTGGATCATGCAGACGGCGGATTAAACCTTCTTTCCCGGCCCGTTAATCTGGTATTATACCGCAAGGGTATTAAGATTCGGATGACAGACGAGCTGCTCAACTCAGCTATTCCCACAGGGCATAAGTTTCGGATGAGCATTCGAGCTGCTCACCTCAGCTTTATCATTCCCAATGATGAACGGATTGCCTCTCCAAAAAACAGAGTTTGTCAAAAAACTTAAATCCGGGACGTCGGTTGGGAGGATTGCCCTTAGCGGCCTGTAATCTGGTTATACCACAAAGGGCACAAGTTTCGTATGAGCAGGAAACTCAGCTTTAGATATCCGTCATCGTGGTGGAGGAATTTCAGGCCGTTGTCTTTCGACGGGCGACCTGCTGCGTCGGCGATACTTGATATAACGGACGCTCACGGATTCAGGATAAAAAGTCATTTCGGATTAAAGGAACAATATGGGCAAGAACGACAATAGTCCGTCTACTCGATGGACCTGGGCCTTTTTTATCGCCGCTCTCGCCGTGCTGGTTTTGGCCCTAACCCCGACTGCTTCCCGGATTGCCACCACAGGCTGGAACAAAACCAACCATCTCCTCGCCTTTGGGGTCCTGGCCTGGCTGGGTCTCAAGGCTTATCCCCGGCACGCGGCGGCGGTACTTGTCGGTTTGTTCGCCTATGGCGCCATGGTTGAAATCATGCAGATCTTCATCCCAAGCCGTGCCGCTGACGGGACCGACCTGATCGCCAACATTCTGGGGTTGATGCTGGGCTGGGGGGTTGGACAGGTTCAAGGGGTTAAGGGCAGGTAAAAGGTTCAAGCTGCAAGATTCAAGGTTAAGGATATAAGTACAGCGCAAGAGGCAAGGTTCAAGCCTGCAAGGTTAAGGACATAAGTACAGCTGCAAGAGGCAAGGTTAAGGACTTTAAGGACTTTAAGGACTTTAAGGACTTAAGGGCAGGTTAAGATAGCTGCGAGGGGAAAAGCTTCAAGGTTAGGACAGGGCTTCAGTTGCGAATGCCTGCGACCTGGACATGGAGGCATTTTGGGATTTCGCGGCTGAAGCCCCTTTGCGGCGGGGCTGTAAGGGTTTTTGTTTTTAAAAGGGCTTCTGGTTATTGCCGGTACTTCATGTACCATTTGTTGGCATTAATATCTTTCATGTCAATAAGCAGATTGTCGCCTTGGACCACCCGGTCCAGGGGAGCAGGGTTGCATCCACCCTTCACGATATTGATCCGGTTCGAAGCAAAGCGCTGACCACAATTCACACAGACCATAAAATCTTCTTCCTGGTAATAACCCTTGCCGGCCTTGTAACAGACATCGCAGGCATCGATTGCCGCCCTGATTACCCCGTCCTTGCTCTTCAGGACGAAGAAAGTGACCATGGTGCCGTCATCCGCTTTTACCTGGTAATGGTGGGCCTTGCCGTCGTTTATCGCCGAGACCGGAATCTGCAGCTGACTGTCGACCGGCTTGATCAGATCCGCACCGCCGGCATCGCTTTCCGTTGAAGAACAAGCATAAGCAAATGTGACCAGAAAAGCGATTAAGAGGAACAATCTGATTGAAATTTTCATACCAAAACTCCTTGGCTCAAGTAAAATTTATTATTCAAATCAAGTTAATCTTTATACCACACTGTAATACAACAATCATGCCATTATGCCGGGTTAATCTACTCCCGCTGCCATTCGGTCGTTAACGGTCCTGAATCCGGACCGTTCTTGAACCCTCAGGGATTCCGGGCGGTGTCCTGCCTGCGCAAGATGCTGCGCCCGAATTATCTTTTTGGCGAATATTATTAAATCAGAGGGGAGGGCCGTATACTATTCTTCAATGATGGCGTCGCAGATGACTAAGCAGAAATCGCCAGTTCCGGCGTTAACTGCAAATTGTCTCGGTCATTGCAGCGTACTGAAGTACGCTGCATTCCTCGAAGTTTGCGCGCCTTGGATCCGGGAAGATCTAACTACTTGAAAACATCGGATTGCTTTGTCGCTTCGCTCCTCGCAATGAGGTGGCGAAGCAATTTTTGCGACGCCGTCATCTTTGACGCCGGTGACCAGTACTCGAACAGCCGTTTGCGGACCGTGGTAGGCCGCTGCACAACCACTGGCTCACTTCTAAGCGCAACTGATAGTCTGGAGAGGAGGGAAGCCTGTCAGTAAATAGCGAAATACTTCATGACCAGCATGATTCCGGCCAGGAAAAGGACCGGACCGTTGGCGGAATAGACCAGGTACACCAAGGGATATCGTGAGCCGAGCAACTCCTTGAGCTTCTGCCGGTTAACCAGACTCGGCACCCAGAACAGCACCGAGACCAGACCGCCGGTCAGGATCAGAATAATTCCCGTTACCAGAAACAACATTGGAGCCCCCCCCCTTTTTTTGTCTTGTGAATAATAATGATGCGTCGTAACAACTGAAGCCTGTTGCTTCGTGGCCGATTAATGTCCTTTATTAAAAGCTAAGCTGAATCGGAATGGTTGAGTAATAAAAAGGCCGCCTCCATTGCCGGAGGCGGCCTTGCTGCTTATGGACCCAATCTACAGAACCGGTGTTTATACCCATAGGGCATAAGTTTCGTTCGCACCCTAAAAGGGCATATTAAAGCAGACAAGCTGCTCAACTCAGCTTTATTCGGCCTCGGCGGCAGCTGGTTTGAAATCGGAGTAGACGTTCAACCCTCTCAGCAACATCAGGGCGGTTCGCAGCTGGTTGTCCTGGAAGAGTTGTTCTTCGATTTCCCTGGCTTCCTCGTCCGCCTTTTCCTTGGTGGTTTTGTTTATATCCGTGTCGTTGACCTCACTCTTTTCTTCTTCGACTTTCTTCTTCTCGTCACCGTTTTCTATATGATGCCTGAGGTCAATTTCCCGCAGAAATGACGGGGACTTCTTGTCTTCATCTTTTTCGGGCGGGGTGATTTTCTCGACCAGAATGTCCGGTTCGATACCCTTGGCCTGGATGGAACGACCGCTCGGCGTATAATAACGAGCGGTTGTTAAACGCAGACCGGCGCCGTTACTCATCGGAATAATGGTCTGAACCGAGCCTTTGCCGAAGGTCTGGGTGCCGACGACCAGTGCCCTTTTGTGATCCTGGAGGGCGCCGGCGACGATCTCCGAAGCGCTGGCGCTGCCTTCATTGACCAGTACCACTATCGGGAATTCGTATTTGGTCCAGCTCGACCGCGCTTCATAGGTGGTGTTCTGGTCTTCAATGCGTCCCTTGGTAGAGACGATAACCCCTTCATCGATGAAGACATCCGAAACCTTTACGGACTGGGAGAGGAGCCCGCCCGGATTGTTGCGTAGATCAAGGATCAGACCGGATATCCTGCCTTGTCCGCTGATCTCCTCAAGGGCCTTCTGGAAATCGCTTGAAGTCTTGCTCTGGAAGTTGGTTATGCGGATGTAGGCGTATCCAGGGGCCAGAATCTTGTGGCGAACGCTTAACAGCGGGATCACGTCCCGGACGATGGCGTAATCCTCCAGATCGGTCCACCCATCGCGATAAACCGAGATATTGACCGTGGTTCCCTTGGGGCCGCGCATCTTTTTGACGGCCTCCATCAGGGTCATGTCCTTGGTAAGCTCGCCCTCGATCTTGACGATCTTGTCTCCCGCCTTAAGACCGGCGCGGTCGCCGGGAGTATCCTCGATCGGTGAAACTACGGTGAGGGCCGAATCCCGGATTGTGATCTCGATACCGATGCCGGTGAAGCTGCCCTTGGTTTCCAGTTTGAGTTCCCTGAAGTCGTCAGGTTTCATATAGGAGGAATGGGGATCGAGGGAGGTGAGCATCCCCTTGATCGCGCCCTGGAGAACTTCGGTTACATCGACGCTTTCGACATAGTTTTTCTGGATGAGGCTCAAGACGTTCGAGAAAATTTCAAGGCTCTTGTAAGTGTCGTGTGGTTTGGCGTCGGCGTCGCTGCCGTTGGGCCACATGGTCACGGCCAGCATCGGTGTGACGATGATGACGGTTAATAAAGTTTTCTTGAAGGTTGACATCCTTTTTAAGCGCATTCTGATAATCCCTTTAAATATAAAAAATATTGGTTAAAGCTGAGTTAAGCAGCTTGTCTGCTTTATATGCCCTTTTGGGTGCAAACGAAACTTATGCCCTGTGGGTGTAAAAATCGGTTGTCCGGTATATCGTGTTTTTCGAATTTTCGCGAACAGTTGGCCGCTAGCGAAAATTTCACCTTAATACTCTAATACACTATCATTTCGGGGGCCACCGAACAATCAATTATTCCTCGTCATTTCGTTCTCCGCACCGATAGCGGCGTGGGTGGAACTGATGCTGAGCATTTTCCGGTTAAGCCAGTCGAGCGGGTCCAACGGTTCGGTGCCGTGCCTGATTTCAAAATGGAGCCCTTCGCCGAGCAGGCCGCCGCCATCGTGCATGATGCCGATCGCTTCGCCGGTGCTGACCACTTCTCCCTCTTTTTTGTATAGTTCGGCCGCCCGGGAGATCAGGCTGTAATATTGATGGCCGTGGTCGATAATGATCAGGTTGCCGTAGCCTTTCAATTGACCGGCGTAGACCACCTTGCCGCTGTGGATCGCCTTGATTTCGCTGCCGGCCACGGTTTTGATGTCAATACCGTCTGCGTGGGTAGTGATCCCGAATTTGCCCTGTTTGTTTTTACCGAAGAAGGTCGTTACCGAACCGCGTACCGGCGGGGGCAGCTCACCTTTTTTCGTGGAGAATGATCGCTCCGATCCCGGCCGCCTCTTTTTGGGCGATGAGTAGTATCGTTGCTGGGATTCCCGGCTGGCCATGAATTTCCCCCGAAGTTCGGCCAGGGTTTCGGTGAGTCCGGTCGAGGCCTGCTCCATCTCTTCAATAGCGCGGCGGTAAAGCTTTTTCTCTGTATTGACCCGGGCGAGCAGCGCCATCCGTTCCTGGCGAACGCTCTCCATCTCCACCGCCTGATTCTCGGCGGTAGCGATAGCCCTCAGGAGTTCGGCCCGTTCCTCCTCCAGACTCTTCCTGGTCTCGGTGAGCATTTCAATTTTCAAGCGGTAATCGTCAATCACCTGCTTGTCGTATTTGATCAGGGCCTTGAAATATTCATTGAAGTTCAAGAGATCGGGGAGGCTTCCGGCCGAGAAGGTCGCATTCATCATGCCGAGATCGCCCATCCGGTAATAGGCGGCCAGCCTCTCCTCCACATGCTTCTTGACCACTTCCTTTTCGGCGCTCCGGCGGCCGACCTCGGTGACCTTTTCCTCGATCAGCTTCTCGTGCCTTGCCGTTTCTTCGTTCAGCCGGGCCAGTTTTTTCCGGGCATCCCTTAAGGCCTGTTCGATTACTTCGAGCTGACCGAAGAGGTTGCTCTCCTTGGCCCGCGCCTTAAGGACCCGGTCGTGGTGGTCTTCGATCTCTTCCCGCACCCGCTTTATTTTCTTTTGCTGACTTTCAATCTCTTTGGAAAGATCGGCGGGACCCCGGTCGGCGTAGCCCGGGCTCACGCTGAGGAGTAAAAGAAACAAAGCTATGCTGAAGATCGGATGTTTTGACATATCAGGTTACGAATCAGATCCGCATGTGTTTTCGAATCGAAATCATGCTGCCGCCGACGCACAACAGGACCGAACTCGCGGCGATGATCGCCGTGGTTTTCGGCGGAAAAAAGGAGAAGTCGAGCATGTTGAGAAAGCCGGGGCCGCTCAGGTGTCCCGTGGTCCACTGAAAGATCAGGTAGAGCAGCAGAAGGCCGCAGGCAGAGCCGATGATGCCCTGCATGATCCCTTCGATAAGCAGCGGGGTCTGAATGAATTTATTGTCGGCGCCGACCAGCCGCAGCACTTCGAGCTCGGCCTCCTTGGCCACCACGGTCAGCCTGATCGTCGAGGAGACCATGAAGACGGTGGCCATGATCAGCAGAACCCCGCTGAGGATGACGATTACCCGCAGCAGTTCGATAAAATATCCGAACTTCTCCATCCAGCTCTGGCCATACTGGACCTTGTCGGCGGAGGGCAGGGTGGTCAGGTAGTCGGAAAACTGCTTGAGGCCGGTCAGGTTCCGCATGTTCCGCTGGGGGTAAACCTCGATGGAGGGCGGCAGAAAGTCCGGACCCAGATCGGCCAGAACGTCCTTTTCGGAATCGAGCTGGCGGCCGAGGCGCTCAAAGGCCTCGGCCCTGGAGATGAATTCTATCCTCTCGACCTTGCCGAAATCCCTGATCTTGTTTTCGTACATCGGCCGGGCTTCGGGCTGGACCTCTTCGTTCAGATAGACGATCAGCCGCAGTTCGTCGCCCAGTCTGCTGCCTGCGTTGACGATATTCAGGTAGATCAGCAGGAAAAAACTGAAGATCAGCACGGAGAGGCTGATGGTCATCACCGTCATCAACTGGGTCGGCCAGTTATGGCGGAGGTTGCGGCCGGTTTGTTTGATATGGAAGTAGGTTTTGTGACCCATCTTTAAATTATCTCCCGCTCAACTGTTCTGGTGGTGCCAAGGTAGTTTGAGGTTCTCTCAGGCGTTGATCAGCGGCAGCTGCCGGTGGCCGACGTGGCCGCTGAACAGGCCGTGGGCCAGCTCGACTGTTCGATGCCGCGATTTCCGGTAGATCGATTCGTCGTGGGTGGCGATGATTACGGTGCTGCCCGATTTATTGAGCTGTTCGAACAGCTCCATTACATAACCGGAGGCCTCCTGATCGAGGTTGCCGGTCGGCTCGTCGGCCAGGATCAGGGGCGGCGCGTTGGCGGCGGCCCGGGCGATTGCTACCCGCTGCTGTTCGCCCCGGGAGAGTTTCGCGGCCTGGACCTCGCGTTTATGGGTGATTCCGAGAATCTCCAGAAGCTGGCCGACCCGTTTGCGGATCACCTTGGGACTGCGGTACATGACTTCCATGGGGATGGCGATGTTCTCGTAGACTGTCTGCCTGGGCAGGATCTTGAAATCCTGGTAGACCACCCCGATCTGGCGCCGGAGTTTCTGGATTTCGCTCTGCCTGATCCTGCTCAGGTCGTTGCCCGCCACTTCGATGACGCCCTTGGTCGGCCGTTCGATGCAGCAGATCATCTTGAGCAGGGTGGTCTTGCCGGCCCCGCTCATTCCGGTCAGGAAGACAAGCTCACCCTTGCCGACCGCCAGTGAGACATTTTGCACCGCGATGATGTCCGGCGGGTAGACCTTGGTGGCCTTGACAATATCGACAATCGGCATGTCGTCTGGAAATGATTTAAGCATCTTTATAAGTACCGGTTTCTGATTATTGCGCGGGATCGATCCGGCCGGGGTAGATCCGTTATCCACCACTCCCGGCACTCCGAACGGCTAACTGTATAACATATTGGAAGAAAATGACATTCTATTTGTCCATTGCCGATTCAAGGGCGTCGGCGCCGGGCAGGGTTGTTCCAGACTCAACTTTCTGAGTTTGGTTAATCTCGCGATAATGGTTTTTGGCAAACCAATACCATAAGACAAGTCAGAAAGTTGAGTTCCCGATAATCACTTCTGGCCGAGAACTGCGTCGAAGATCCCATAAGCCTCCCTGATCACCGCTTCGTCGCTGTCGATCTCGATATAGGAGCCGCCGGTGATCTCCTGCTCGATCAGCTTGTCGCTGGAGTGAATCAGGCCGCCCAGGGGCAGGTCGCTTTCCCTTGCCGCCTCCTCGATCTTGGCGAGCAGTTCGGCGGAGGCGGGATTCGGGACCCGGGTGACCACCAGGCATTGCTGTCTGACCTCGATGCCTAGGGGGCCTGTCAGTTCGGCGATCCGCCGGGCGGTAAGGATGCCGCGGGCCGAGGGGTCGGAGGTGACGAACAGGTAATCGATCTGCCGCATGTTCATCCGGCTCAGGTGCTCCATGCCGGCCTCGTTGTCGACGATGATATACTTGTAGTTGCCGGCCAGATGCTCCATGGTCATCGCCAGGTGCTGGTTGGCGGCGCAGTAGCAGCCGGGCCCGTCGGGCTGGCCCATGGCCATCAGGTCGAAACCCTTCTCCTCGACCAGGGCCTGGTGGACCTTCATCTCCATATACTGGTCCCTGGTGATATTCGGCGGCAGTTCCCCCTTCAGTTCCTTCCTGATCTGGCCGATGGTCAGCCCGACCTCAAGGTTTAGGAGCTCGTTGAGGTTGGCGTTCGAATCGGCGTCGACTGCCAGCACCGGAGTGAGATTCTTTTCGGTAAGGTACTTGATCAGCAGGGCGGAGAGGGTGGTCTTGCCGGTCCCTCCCTTGCCGGCCATGGCGATAATCCTGGTCATCCGGGGTTCCTCTTGTATGAAAATTAATAATTAAAATGGCAATGAATCAGACTCAGCTAAAAATCCGGTTTTTTCCGGTGCTCCGTTGATGGGTACTGGATTCCGGCTTACAACTTGCAGAAATGACATTCAATACGCCGGGGCCGTCATTCCCGCACGTTTTTAGCGGGAATTCAGAAGTTGAAGCTGAGTTTCATACAGAGCCACTTTATTAAATGTTGGGCGCAAGTTCAAAAATATAGGCAGGCACGAACCGCTTGTCAATCGGCTTTTCCCTTTAAAATCGGGGGAAATTACAGGCGGGATCTTGTGAGGGATGGGAATGGCTTGAAGAGGGGGCCGGATTTAGAGAAGCCGGGAGCCAGAAGCCAAAAGCCGGAATGACCGGTTTTAAAGCTTTTCTCTTGGATTATCCTTAATCCGTGAGCGTTCGAGAACGCTCACGGATTAAGGTTTTTTACCCGGTAATTATATGTTTCTCGCTTGTAGTGGCGCGGACCGGGAAGGGACGGCGAAAGTTGCCGGTCAGGTTATGGTCCAGGCACAGAAAATTGGCGAGCTCCCTGGAATCGCTTCTTTTTTTCTTCACGAAGCGAAAGTCGTATTCAATGGTGTCAACTTTTTCCCTGATTCCGGAGACCATGGCCGGGATGCGCAGATTAACCTTTCCTGCCTTGCCGTGCTTTTTTTCGTCAAGCAGGCACAATCCTGCTTTCACCACTTCCCCGACGGGCAACCGTTCGGTGGTGGTCGCGGCGAAGCCCCTGGTGCTGATGCTCCGGATGATTCCGGCATAACGCTCGTTTCCCCTGATCAACAAACACGGCATCGGGGTGGCGACACTGAAATGATAGCCTTCCCACCGTATTTTCACCAGCCTTTCGGCGCCTTCCATCAGCTTGGCAAGGCCCAGGGCGACTCCACCGGAAAAATGACTCTTGCCGTTGGTTATCCTGAGTTTGACCCTGAGTATCGCCGTGGCCCGGAAAACGAAGAGGGTGTAGAGCGCCGCGTAAGCAAGGAAGACCACCATCATGTAGTAATGGGGGATTCGCAGAACCGCCCCGGCCAACCCGATGATCGAAAGGAACAGGGAGATGGTGATAATCGTATAGGCCGAATGCCTTTTGGTGAAGCCGAAGCGAAGGAGCAGGTGGTGGAAATGGGTCTTGTCTGCATGGAAGGGACTTTTCTGTCTGGTCATCCTCTTGGTCATCACCGTCAGGGTATCAGTCACCGGTACCGCCATAATCAGCAAAACGGTGACGGGAGGCACCAGACCCCGGCCCGATTGCGAAAGAACAATGCCGAGGAAGACCAGGGAGAAGCCGAGGGTGAGGCTGCCGGCGTCGCCCATGAAGAGCGAGGCAGGATGCCAGTTGTACCTCAGGAAAACGATCAGGGCGCCGCAGAAGGCAAGACTGAGCAGCATCAGGTTGGGCTGGCCGTTCAGGTGGGCGAGATACGAAAATGAAGCAAAAGCGGCGAGGGCCAGACCGCCGGCCAGGCCATCAAGGCCGTCAGCCATGTTTAACGCGTTGATTACCCCGATCCCGGCCAGAAATGTTATCGGCATGGCCAGGTAGCCGAGATGGACCTGGAGGCCGGGCAGGATCTCCCCGAAAGTCTCGAGCCTGGCTCCACTCCAGAAAATAATCGTGCCTACGGCCAGGAACTGGGCAACGAACTTCAAGCGGTGATTGAGTTCCCGGAAATCATCGAGGAAGCCGACTATCAGTAAAATGGCAAGGCCGAGGAAATAGCCCCTGAGATTGGTAAAGGGGATGAACACCAAGCTGCTGAACAGCACCCCGGTCAAAATCGCCACTCCGCCGATCAGGGGTTTGGGGGTTGTATGGATTTTTCTCCGGCAGGGGAGGTCAACCAGGCCGACGCGCCCGGCAATCCTGACCAGCTTGGGCAGGGCCAGACCGGTCAGGAGCAGAGCCAGAAGAAAAGTTAAAACCGCTTGAACAGACAGATTTTCCATTATTACCCCCCGGTAAAGGGTTCTCCTCTTGATTATTCCTGAATCCGTGACGGCTATAGCTCATTGCGAGGCTGGCGAACAAATCCGAAAACATCGAATTATTTACTGGATTGTCTTGTCGCCTCGCTCCTCACAATGATGTACAAAGTCAGTTTTTGCCAATTCGGCAAAATATAACAAACTCGCAAAAATCTGGAGATGGCGACGCCATTAAGATAAAACTTGGCCGGGAAAACCCCTGCAAGACCAGGCCATCCGAGGCGGGGCGAAGAGTAAGGGATGGCACGCGGTTGCCTGTTCCCTGCCGGTTAAAGTGCCTAGAATTTCTTTTCGGGCGCAGGATCCCTCTAACGGGAACTTTGACCCGGTGGAATATATGAAAGTGTGAACAAACTTGAGATTGAAAATTCTGAACTGCAAGTAAACGCGAGGAAACCCGAAAACAGCGGATGAGAGCGAACATTAAAGCATGCTTCAGGGCTGCGTAAGAAAAACAGTAATGACTATTGTTTATAGCCAATAAAAAACGGCCTCGCAACCATAAAATAAAACAAAATCATGAAGCGGGATATTCGGTAGGGGTTACCCCCCATTCAAGGCAGCTAAAAGTAGGGTTCCCCCTACCCGCCAGCGGCTCCAGCTATATTCCGAATAGCGATGAAGTAAATTTCGGGAATGGTTTCGGACTTTCCCATCCCTCCTAAGACCGATTATCGTGCTCGCGAAAAGGGTTCGCATTCATGGTGATATCGTTAAATTGAAAGACGGTCCGATCTGGCCGGACAACCTGAAATAGGAGGAGCCGTTTTGTTTACGACTTTAACTTTTGACTTTTGACTGGCGGCTTTCAGCTTGCCCCTTCACGCGGTATCAGAAAAATTTTATAGCGAAATTGTAAAAAATAAAGTGTGATGATGCGGTAATCGAAAAGGCAGGCAAGCCATTCTGTTTAGGGATAATTTCCTTGAAAATATTCGGCCAGCCGCCGAAAGAAGCGGGAGAACTTTTGTGAAGAAAAAGATATCTATTGCCGTGTGCGTCATGCTACTTTCGCTATCCACCAGCGCCTACAGTGCCACCGACACCCTCTATTTAAGCGCTAATCTGGGTGTTGGCTTCTTCAGTGATGCCGAAGTCACCGGCTCGGACGCCTCCGCCGCTAATTATGATATCGAGGCGAACACCGGCTACGGCCTCGGCGCGGCAGTGGGTTATGAGTTTGATAACACCAGGATAGAGAGTGAATTCGTCTACCACAACAATACCTTGGACCAGGCAACTACAGCCGGTGGCGATGCAGCTTTGTCCGACGATATTGACAGTTTTGCTGTCCTGATAAACGGCTATCGGGATTTTGCAAACGATTCCCGGTGGACCCCGTTTCTGGGTGGCGGTCTCGGCCTGGCCATGATCAATGTCGATGACGATACCGCTTACCTGGGCGACGATTCAGCCACGGTTTTTGCCTTTCAGATCAGCACCGGTATCGCTTACGCCGTCAACGAAGTGATTACCGTTGACTGCAGGTATCGCTATTTTGCCACCACCAATCCTGAATTCGATAGCGGAGAAACCGAATATCGAACCCATAACGTCTATGCCGGCGTCAGGTATTCTTTTTAGGTTAAGAGCAGCTTCAAGCCTCAAGCTTCAAGGTTAAGGCAAGGAAGGATAGCTGTACGAGGGGCGATTTTAACTTTTGACTTGCGGCTTGCCCGTTTGCCACTTGGTACCTTTCAGCTTGCAGCTTTCAAGCTAATATCACAACCCGGAAAGTTGAGTTGATCTAAGACCGCTACACTATTCTGGACTGACCAGACGTAACATGCTATACTCTCTGATTTTTACAGGGGAAGCTTGGCACTGTGCTCAAGGAAAATCCCATCAGAATATCTGGCAAGGCGATCAAAAAAACAGGAGACATTATGAAGAGAAATATATTTATTATTTCCGGATGCATCATGCTGCTTTCTCTCACAACCAGTGCCTATGGCGCCGAAGAGAAGACCTATCTAAGTGCCAGCTTTTTTGGCCTTGGCCTCTTCAGCGATGCCGAGGTCTCTAACTCGAAAGCCTCGACCACGGATTTTACAGTCGAAGCGGATACCGGTTTTGCGGTTGGGGCGGCATTGGGATATGATTTTTATGGTTTCCCCAGGATAGAGGCTGAAATCGCCTACCAGAACAATGCATTGGATAAGGTCAGTACAACCGTTGGGAATGTATCTTTGCACGACAACATCGACAGTCTTGCTTTTCTGGTGAACGGGTACTGGGATTTTACCAACAGGTCCTTTTGGACCCCGTATTTGAGCGCCGGTCTGGGCGCAGCATTGATCAATGTCGATGACAATACCGCTTACCTGGGTAACGATTCCGCCACTGTTTTTGCCTATCAGTTCGGCGCCGGACTTGGCTACGCCGTCAACGAGGAAATCACCCTTGAAGGCAAGTATCGCTATTTCGCCACCACCAATGCCGAATTTGCAAACGGGGAAGTGGAATATGCATCACATAACATCTATGCCGGCATGAGGTATTCTTTCTAAGGGTATAAGGACTGCCAAGGTAAAGACAGCTTCAAGGGGGAAGCTTCAAGCTTTAAGTTTTAGTTTAAAGAATAACTCTTGAGAAACATATGAACAGTGCCGCCGACGACCAGACCCTAGTCTCCATCGTAATCCCCGTCTTCAATGCCGCTGGTTACTTTCGGGAATCCATCGACAGCGTTCTTGCCCAGGACTACCCGCGGGTTGAGCTTATCATCCGGGATGATGGATCGACCGATAATACTTGTGAAATTCTGAAGAGTTAACCCGACAGATCTCTTCCACTGGGAGAGCCATGTCAGGGGCCAGCCTGCCACCTTGATAAAAGCTGGGTCATGGACGGGGCGGTATTTTTTAGATATGTGGACCAATTTGAACCGAATCTGCCAAGGGGATATCAGGCCTCTTTCCCTTATGTAATTATGACAGCTAAAAAAGGCTGGTCAGAGCGGTTTACTACCTTTGGCAGAATTCGGCATTTCGCAATATTGGCTGAAAGGCTTCGGACAAAGGCTGGCGGGTCATGCGCTGGCTTAATGGCTCGTTCCGTTTTATAGGTTTTGCAGTACTGCAACCGTATTGCTGTTACTGCTAGTCCGCTTGATCACTATCGGCGGCATTTTTATTGATATTGTCTTTCCATGTGCTGGGCCAGCTCGCCTTTGAGTTAGTGAGCTCCAAGCTGCAACTCGAAGAACTTTACCCCAATTTGGCTTTCTGACAGCCTCTTCCCTCTTGAGCCGCTTGATTTTGGTTGCGGTGCTGGCCTATGCTTGATCAACCTGTTTTAGCCCCAAAATGGCCGCTTACAGCTATGCTTCTGTCATCCTGTTTTTTGTTGGCGCGCGTTTGTACCGGGCGCATTTGCACCTCAAAGTTCATCAGCTCCGGGAAACTCAAACTGCGACTAGCAAGACGCGTGTGCCGGGATGTTTCAGGTCTCGCCCGGTCCTGGCCGTTTGGCGCCAGGAGATTTATATTCGCCACTACCGGCACTAATTTATATGACTATTTCCTAATTAATAGTGATGAAAAAAAATTGTTCACATGATTCGCGATTCGAAAGAGATTTACTGCAATGATTAATGATGCGAAAAGTCTTACCTCGGGGCGGATTCTGGCGCGCAGCGCCTTGTGGAATTTTATCGGTCTGGCCGCACCCATGTTGGTTGCTCTTATCGCCATCCCCTTGCTTATTGAAGGTATGGGCAAGGAACGATTTGGTCTTCTTGCTATTATCTGGATGGGCGTCGGCTATTTCAGTCTCTTTGATCTAGGACTTGGTCGAGCACTGACTAAACTGGTAGCCGAGCGCCTTGGCAGCGGCCGTCTCGACGATCTTGGCCCGCTTATCTGGACTGCTTTGTCCCTTCTGGTTGCATTCGGGATATTGGGCGCCGTCGTGGTTTTTGTGCTGGCAGGACCTTTGGTTCACTATGTGCTGAATGTAAAAGCCCAATTTCAGAACGAGGCGATTGCCGCATTCCGTATTTTGTCTTTAGGCTTACCGGTGGTGGTTGCAACAACAGCCCTGGTGGGTTTATTGGAAGCCCATCAACGCTTTGCAACTGTTACCTCCATTCGTATTCCCTTGGGTGTTTTGACTTTCGCCGGACCGCTTTTAACGCTCCAGTTTACTCCAAGTCTTGTTTGGGCAACAACCGCCTTGCTTGTCAGCCGGATGGTCGCATTGTTTGCTTATTTTGGCGTTTCCTCATCGGTTCGTCCGGAATTGAGAACTCCCATTCGGCCGCAAATGATCCATGCGCTCCCGTTGTTTCGGTTTGGCGGATGGTTGACGGTTTCCAATATTATCGGTCCCCTGATGACTTATCTGGACCGTTTTTTTCTAGGTGCCGTGCTAAGCATGACGGCTGTAACCTATTATGTGACTCCATATGAGGTCCTGTCGCGTCTTCAGTTGCTGCCGCAATCCATTATGGGGGTGATATTCCCAGCCATGTCTACCGCCTTTAGCGGCGACCGCGAGGTTTTGGCAACAATTTACAGTCACAGCGCGAGATTGCTGCTATTGTTGATGTTGCCCATCATCGGCGCAATATTTTTATTTGCCCCCGAGGCCTTGGATATCTGGCTGGGAAATGATTTTCGCATTGCCGCGACGCCGGTGGTGCATTGGCTGGCTATGGGTACTATGATAAATGTTCTCGCCTTACCTGCCTTCACGGTTCTGCAAAGTGCCGGAAGGCCGGATATTGTTGCCAAAATCCATTTGGCGGAGCTTGTTCCCTATTTGCTTTTATTATGGTTTTTAACCCACAAATTTGGTATTGCCGGGACCGCGGCAACCTGGACTATCCGGGTTGTGGTGGACACCGTGGTTTTAAATGAATTCGCCCGTTTGAAATTAGCCGACCTTGGTCGGGTAGTAGTGCAAACCCATATCGCGCTTTTGATGATATCGGCCGGTTTTTTATTCGCCTGGCTGTTGGATTCCCTTTTGGTGCGAATGATTTTATTGGTCGTAATAATGGTAGTTTCAGGGATATTGCTCTGGCCGCTTACCAAACACTTACGGCGGCGAAACCAAGTGACTGCTCCTTAAATTAAGGAAATCGATGTCTGTAAAATATAATTATCCATGACTGAAATTAACTCACGCGAATGGCCGGTAGAGGATCGGGAAGCGGTTTCCGCATGCCCGGTTTGTGGATCAAATCATAGATATCTGCTCTATGACGGTCTGACCGATCTGATCTTTTTTTGTGCTCCGGGTCAATGGCAACTTTATAAATGCAGTGAATGCGGTTCTGCCTACTTGGATCCCCGCCCGACTCCGGAGACGATCGGCAGGGCCTATGC
Organism: Desulfobacterales bacterium; assembly: GCA_024637225.1. Lineage (GTDB taxonomy): Bacteria > Desulfobacterota > Desulfobulbia > Desulfobulbales > JAGXFP01 > JAGXFP01. The sequence continues at coordinate 35,497 of JAGXFP010000074.1, read as the reverse complement.
CAATTATTACACCCATGACCAAGAATCTTCCAAGGCGAAAAGTCCATTCCGGCGATTGCGTCGCGCCGTGGTCAACGGCTATCGGAATCGGAAATACGGTACCAAGGAGTTCCCCGCTTTATCCTGGGGGTATTGGTTGGCTCACATGTTGCCGGGTCAACGGGCAACGGTGGACGCTTTAATGCGCCATCTCCCTCTATCGAAAGCGGGAAACAGGTTGCTCGATATCGGTTGCGGCAATGGTGATTTTTTGGCTCGCGCTAAAAATGCCGGCTGGGAAGTGCAGGGGGTTGAGACCGACCGTAAAGCCGTGGAAGTTGCACGCAAACGGGGGGTGGTCGTGCATTTGGATCTGCCGGACGCGCTTAAGGGTCAATACGGAAGTTTTGATGGAATCACCCTGAGCCATGTGATTGAACATATCCACGATCCTCAAGGCTTGTTACGCGAATGCCATAAACTTTTGAAACCGGGAGGGTGGTTATGGGTAGAGACGCCGAATATCGACTCGCTTGGCAGCAGACGTTTCGGAAAAAACTGGCGTGGTCTTGAACCGCCGCGGCACCTGGTGTTGTTTACACGTTCTTCTCTGCTGAGAAGTTTTAAAGCCGCGGGTTTCCGAAATTTCGTCGACATGCCCTACAGGGAACAGTACTGCAATATTAATGCTGCATGCGAAGCGATCCGCCAGGGCCTTGATCCCACGAATTGCAGGCCCACTTTACTGCAGCGCCTAAAGTGCGTTATTCCATCGTTTCGGGCCAGGTATGACTTGGAAGCACGGGAATTCGTTACAGTAAGGGCCGAAAAGAAATAATCAAAAAATCGGATTTTTTTTATACTTTGCCGGAATTCTGTCGGCAGCGGAGTGCATATGTCAGCTTCCCCCGGGCTTAAACCTCGATATGGTTTTGTGGTTCTGAACTATAATAATTACACCGATACTATCGCATGTGTTGAATCGATATTGCGGATAACCGATAGAGACGATTATTGTATCGTTATCGTTGACAATTCTTCACCCAACGACTCGTTCGAGAAGCTAAAGTCCAAATTCGAGGGGCATCCGAAAATCACCCTGGCTTTCAACGATCAAAACAACGGTTATTCGGCCGGCAACAATACCGGCATTCGAATCCTCCGCGAAAATGGCATTTCTCAAGTTATCATCGCAACCAATGACACGGAGATTATTTCTCATAATATACTGGATGAATTCGATAAATTAGATTTGAGTGATGTGGGTATTGTGGGAACGGATGTACTGACTCCGGGGGGCGTTCATCAAAATCCACCGTTATATCGGCTAAATTTTTTATATTTTTTGAATTTATATCTGTATGAGTTTATGGTCGGGATCAGAACGCAATTATACAGAAAATTTCCTGCAATAGAACATAGTAGAAGATCGTCGGTAGCAACTAAATTGGAGGAATCGAGTTCCAACTCTGGTTCCGGGCAACAATCCGTCTATATGCTGCATGGCTGTTTTTTATATCTTACAAAACAATATCTCGATAAAGTCGGATTGCTGGATGAAAGTTTCTTCATGTACGGTGAAGAAGATATAATGGCATGGAATTGTGAGCTGAATGGGTTGAAAAGACTGTATTTACCCAATATCAAGATTTTACATAAGGATGGCCGATCAACTGAAGATGCTCATAAAAGTAACAAGGAAAAATTTATAAGGACAATGACAATAAAATCAAAACGGAATTTAATTAAAAATATCAATAAATGGAAGATGTCAAAGCTCATTATTAGAGATTTTTTAAATGATGTGTAAAAAAACAATTCAAAGATTAATTTATATCGAATTTCAAAGTTATTATCGATGATTGCCTCAATCACAGGTGCTTCAAGCCCGATCGGCGGATATCTGTTGTCGATGCTGATCGAAAAAGGTTGGAAGGTCCGGGCCTTGACCAGGTCCGGCCTTGCCCTGGAAGATCCGGCCCTTGAGGTGATCAGGGGCGATATCCGCGACGAGAAGGTTTTAGACAAATTGATAAGCGGCTCTTCCGCTTTTTTTCATTGCGCCGCAGAATTTGCTCAACAGGATCTGATTTGGGAGATCAATGTCAAGGCAACTGAGAAGATCCTGGAAATCGCAAAAAAATCATCCCTGGATTACTTTTGCTATATCAGTTCCGCAGGCGTACTGGGGGCGAACAGCTCTGAATGGGTCGATGAGGATACTCCTTGCCATCCTCGCGATACTTATGAAAAAAGCAAATACGCCGCGGAACAGCTGGTTTTGTCGTCCGGACTTGACGCAAAAACTTGTGTACTTCGCCCGGTATTCGTAGTCAGCAGTAGTCGGCCGGGCTTCATTGAGTATCCGATCAGAAACAATTTTATGGACAGGCTGAAGGTGCTTTTGAAGGGCAGGGAACACGCCCACATTGTTCATGCCGGGGATATTGCCTCCGCCGCCATGTTTTTTTTGGACCATCCTTTACCAAAACCAGAGTATTTCTTTGTTGCCTGCGACGAGGAAGAGCTTAATACGGTCGCCGGTATTGCCGCTTATTACCTTTTTCTCCGGGACGGCGGACAAGGTGAGCTGAAGCTGCCCTGCTCCCTGCCTCGATTTGTGCCCCATCTTATCAGGAGGGCGTTTCGCGGACCAAGCCTCCATGGCCGGACAAGATTTTCGTCAGCCAAGATACAACGGCTTGGATTTAAACTGCCCCTCGGTTTTCGCGGCGCAATCGAGGATATTGCAAAAGACCGGAATCGATGAATATCCTCCATGTCAATATGAGCCTCGATCCCGTTTCCGGCGGCGGCACCGTCGAGCGAATTCGGCAACTGCACGAGAGTATGCGTAAGATGGAAGGGACCGCTTCCCGGATCCTTTCCGTCTCCGTGGCCGCTTCATCCGCTTTGCCCGAATCCGCGGATGTCGTTCTGTTGCCCTGTTGGAACCGGCGCTGGTATTTGCCCGCTCCGAAATTGCTTGCTATCTACCGCATGGTTTGCCGGGCGGATATCATTCATCTGATGAACCACTGGACCATTATTAACGCCATCGTCTACTGGATCGCCCGCCTGGCGAAAAAGCCTCATGTCGTAAGTCCAGCCGGAGCGTTGTCGATTTTTGGCCGGTCAAAGATGTTTAAGCTTTGCTATAACAGGCTGGTCGGCCGCGCCCTGATCGGCAATGCGGTCGCGGCCATAGCGATTACGGAAGATGAGGTTGAGACGTTAAGGCGGCACGGCGTTTCGGCGGAGCGGATTGAACATATCCCGAACGGGGTCCGGCTCGAAGACTTTGCCTGCGAAGATGAAGATCCGTTTCGTAAGCATGCCGGCCTAGGGGATGCGGATTACCTGCTTTTCGTGGGACGCCTGAACGAAATCAAGGGGCCGGATCTTCTCCTCGATGCGTTTATTAAATTATCGGCGGATTTTCCCGAACTCCACCTGGTCTTTGCGGGCCCGGATGGCGGAATGGGTGAATTACTGAAAAAGCGGGCCAGGGAGGAGGGTTTGGTCGACCGCGTCCATTTTGCCGGCTATGTCGGAGGTGAATTGAAGTCTTCGGCCTATCACGGCGCTTCCTTGCTGGTGGTGCCTTCCAGACAGGAGGCGATGTCGATCGTCGCCCTGGAAGGCGCGGTTTGCGGAGTTCCGGTGGTGCTGACCGATCGCTGCGGCTTCGATGCCCTTGCCGAGGCCGGGGCGGCCAGGCTTTCCGGGGCCGATTCCTCGGAGTTGGCGAAGGTGGTAGGCGGGCTGATGACCGATCCGGATTTACGTAATGAAATGGGCGGGAAGGGACGGCGGCTAGCGGCCGCTTCCTACACCTGGGATATCGCTGCCGAAAGACATCTGAAATTGTTCAAACGCTGTGTTTATGGTATGAAAACTTGAAGATCCTGGTCGTCAGCCAGTATTTCTGGCCGGAACAGTTCCGGATCAACGATCTTGTCCTGACCCTGAAAGTTCGGGGGCATGAGGTGACGGTACTGACCGGGGTACCCAATTATCCGACCGGCCGGTTGTTCGAAGGTTACGGCTGGTGGAAAAAGCGGCGCGACAATATGGAGGGTGTGCCGATTTTCCGGCTGCCCCTGTTTCTAAGGCGCCGGGCCAGGGGATGGCAGCTGGCCCTTAATTATCTGTCCTTTGTCTTTTCCGGCTGTTTGCTCGGACCCTGGTTGTTGCGCAAACAGGAGTTCGACTTGATCTTCGTCTATGAACCGTCGCCTTTTACCGTCGGCATTCCGGCCATCCTGATGCGCCGGCTGAAAAAGGCGCCGATGCTTTTCTGGGTTCAGGATCTCTGGCCGGAAAGCCTTGAGGCGGCCGGAGCCGTCAAGTCGCCCGCGGTTTTAAAGACGGTCGGCGGTCTGGTGAAGTGGATTTACCGGCACATGGATCTGGTCCTCGTTCAGTCCAGGGCTTTTATCCAGCCGGCGGTTGCGGCCGGAGCGCCCGCCGAACGGATCGAATACTTCCCTAATTGGGCCGAATCGTTTTATCGGCCGGTGAAAAATGAAGCCTTGCCGGCCGGTCTGGCAATACCGGATGGCTTTCGGGTCATGTTTGCCGGTAACCTGGGAGAAGCCCAGTCGCTGGGGACGATTATTTCGGCGGCGGCCCGATTGGGTGATGAGTCGTCGATACATTGGCTTATTGTCGGGGACGGACGAAGGAAAGAGTGGATGCGACAGGAAGCCGAACGTCTCGGGGTCGGAGAGCGGGTCCATTTTATGGGCAGTTTCCCGGCCGAACGGATGCCCGCTCTATTTGCTGCTTCCGATGTCTTGCTGGTAACCTTGAAAGACGATCCGGTTTTCGACCGGACCATCCCCAGTAAGGTGCAAACCTATATGGCCTGCGGAAAACCGATTGTCGCCGCCTTAAATGGCGAGGGCGCCCGGGTGATTTCCGAGGCGAATGCCGGGATGTCCGTCGGCGCCGGAGATGATGAGGGACTGGCTGCCACGGTTCGGAAGCTCTATGGGATGAATGAATCGGACCGCGGGAAGATGGGAAGCCGTGGCCGCGATTATTATAGAGCCGAATTTGAGAGGGATATGCTGATCGGCCGCCTTGAGGGCTGGATGCGGCATGTGGTAGAGGAGGGGCGGTGCGAATCCTGATTCTGGGCGGAGACGGCATGCTGGGCCACCAGCTGCTTAAGTCGTGGCAGTCAAACCATGAGGTTTGTGTTACCCTGCGCGGCGAGGCAAACCACTACGACCGATACGGCCTGTTTGATGAGGCCAACAGCTGTTACGGGGTCGATGTCCGCGACTTCGCCCGGATTGCCGCCGTTGCCGCCGACTTTAAACCGGAGGCCATCGTCAATGCGGTGGGCATCGTCAAACAGCGTTCCGAGGCCCATGACGCCATCGTCAGCCTGGAGGTCAATTCCTTGCTGCCCCATCGTTTAAGCCGGTTATGCGGCGAGATCGGCGCCAGGTTGATCCAGATCAGTACGGATTGCGTTTTCTCCGGCGCGAAGGGGATGTATGCCGAGGACGATCTTGAGGATGCCAGGGATCTCTATGGCCGCTCCAAACTCCTGGGCGAGGTCCATGATCCCCAGGCGGTGACCCTGCGCACCTCGATTATCGGTCTGGAGCTTGTGCGCAGGAAGAGCCTGGTCGAATGGTTTCTCGCCCAAAAAGGGGAAGCGAAGGGCTTTACCCGGGCGATCTACAGCGGTTTTACCACCCTGGAGATGGCCCGGATTATCGAAAGGGTGCTGACCGTGGATACGGATCTCGCGGGGCTCTGGCACGTGGCCAGCGCTCCGATCAACAAGTATGAGCTCCTTAAACGGTTATCGGCTTATCTGGGCAGGGAAGATCTCAAGCTGCTTCCCGATTCCGGCTTCTTCTGCGAACGCAGCCTCGACGGCTCCCGATTCAATAAAAAAACAGGTTATCAGGCGCCCGCATGGGATGAGATGCTGGCGGAGCTGGCCGGGCAGGTCCGGGAAAGAGAGGCCTGATCCGACAGGGTGAATGCAAGCCGCTGTAATTGTTGGCAATCCGGAGCGGCGGAATTTGCTAATAAATAACCAGCTGTGTATATTCTCGCAGGCAAAAGAAACGGAACGCTTTATCTTGGCGTGACCTCGAATCCTGTCAAGAGGGTAAGGGAACATAAGACCAGTTAGGAGTTTCAGATCATGTTTAACAATAAAACCTTGATGATTACCGGCGGCACCGGTTCATTCGGCAATACCGTCCTCAAGCGGTTCCTGTCGACGGATGTTCGCGAAATCCGGATCTTCAGCCGTGACGAGAAAAAACAGGAAGAGATGCGGATCGCCCTGAACAACGATAAATTGAAGTTCTATATCGGCGATGTCCGCGAATACGACAGCATCTATCAGGCGATGAAGGGGGTGGATTACGTCTTCCATGCCGCCGCCCTGAAGCAGGTGCCGTCCTGCGAATTTTATCCCATGGAGGCGGTGCGGACCAATATTATCGGCACCGAGAACATGATGGCCGCCGCGATCGCCCAGGGGGTTAAAAGGGTGGTGGTGCTGAGTACCGATAAGGCGGTTTATCCCATTAACGCCATGGGGGTGTCCAAGGCGATGATGGAAAAGCTGATGGTCGCCAAGGCCCGGATGCAGGGGGAGGGCGAAACGGTGATCTGTGCGACCAGATACGGCAATGTCATGGCTTCCCGGGGCTCTGTGATTCCTCTCTTCGTTTCCCAGTTGAAGGAGGGCAAAGCCTTGACGGTTACCGATCCCAAGATGACCCGTTTTCTGATGTCCCTGGAGGATTCCGTCGATCTGGTCCTATATGCCTTCGAACACGGCGCCCAGGGAGATATCTTTGTCCAAAAGGCCCCCGCTTCGACGGTCGAAGTCCTGGCCCGGGCCCTTAAGGAGTTGTTCGGCAAGGATAACCCGGTCAGGATTATCGGGACCCGGCACGGCGAGAAGCTTTTCGAATCCCTGATCTCCCGGGAGGAGATGGCGAGAGCCGACGACCTTGGAGATTACTTCAGGATCCCGGCCGACAACCGGGATCTTAATTACGCGAAATTTTTCAGCGACGGCGAGGAGAAAATCTCCCGATTCGATGACTATACCTCCCACAATACCGAGCGGCTCGATATCGAACAGGTGAAGACCCTGCTTCTGAAACTTGATTTTATCCGGGAGGAACTCGATGCTTAAGGTGATGACCATCGTCGGTACCCGGCCCGAGCTGATCAAGATGAGCCGGGTGATTGCCGAGTTCGACCGTCATACCGAACATCTCCTGGTCCATACCGGGCAGAATTTCGATTTCGAGCTCAACCAGGTCTTCTTCGAGGACCTGGAGATAAGAAAGCCGGATTATTTTCTGGGCGCGGTCGGCGAGAACGGGGCCCAGACCATCGCTCAGGTGATCATGAAGGTTGACGAGGTGCTGGCAAAGGAAGAGCCCGATGCGGTTCTGCTCTACGGCGATACCAATTCGTGCCTGGGAGTGATCGCCGCCAAGCGCCGGAAAATCCCGGTCTTCCATATGGAGGCGGGGAATCGCTGTTTCGATCAGCGTGTCCCCGAGGAGCTGAACCGCAAGGTTCTTGATCATCTTAGCGATATCAATCTTGTCCTAACCGAACATGCCCGGCGCTATCTGATCGCCGAAGGCATCAAACCGGAGACCATTATTAAAACCGGTTCCCATATGCGGGAGGTTCTGGATCATTATCTGCCGAAGATAAATAAATCCGACATTCTCACCCGGTTGAACTTGGAGAAAGGCGGGTATTTTCTGGTCAGCGCCCATCGGGAAGAAAATGTCGACACTCCGAATAATCTTCTGGATCTGGTGGCTACTTTTAATGCCCTGGCGGAAAAGTGGCAACTGCCGGTAATCGTTTCGACCCACCCGCGCACTAAAAAACGACTTGAAACCTTGTCGTCATACCCGATAAATTCCAAAGTGCAATTCCTCAAACCCTTTGGTTTCAGCGACTACATTAAATTGCAGCAGGAGGCTCGTTGCGTGATCTCGGACAGCGGCACAATTACCGAGGAGGCCTCGATTCTAAATTTCCCCGCGGTTACTATCCGGAATACCCATGAACGCCCCGAGGGGATGGATGAGGGCACGTTGATCATGTGCGGCTTGAAGTCGGAAGAGGTAATTGCGGCGATAGAGGTGGTTGTATCCCAATTGGCCGGCGACATGCCTTTTAGAATAATCGGGGACTATGACGTTGCAAATGTCTCGAAAAAAGTGGTCCGTATAGTGCTCAGCTATACCGACTACGTGAACAGGACCGTCTGGCATAGGTGATAATGAACAATTGTTTGGTCACAGGCGCTACCGGCTTTGTCGGCCGTGAGTTGTGCCGTTTTCTTCGCGAAAGGAAGAACGTCAAAATCAAGGCGGTTTCTCGCCATTCGGCCGAAGGGTGCTGGGACAGTCATTTCCGTTGGGATTTTGAGAACGGTGTCCTGCCTGCCGCGGAATTGGCCGGAGTCGACACGATTTTTCATCTGGCCGGCATTGCCCATGATTTCAGGATCGGGCCGAAAATCGATTCCTTATATAAAAAAGTAAATGCCGATGCCACCGTTGAGCTTGCCGAAATTGCCGCCCGACAAGGGGTGAAGCGGTTTGTTTTCGCAAGCAGCGTCAAGGCCGGCGGTTCTCCGCCCGATGGAATCTGCGCTGATGAGGAATATTCGGGTGAACCTGACGGAAGCTACGGGCTGACCAAGAGGGAGGCCGAGATCAAAATATTGGCGATCGGCCGGGCAACGGGGATGCATGTCTCGATTATCCGTCCCGCGCTAGTCTATGGAACGAGGGTCAAGGGTAATCTCGGCATGATGCTCCGCTATATCGATAAGGGCTGGTTTCCACCCCTTCCCGATACCGGCAACATTCGGACCATGGTCCATGTTTATGATCTGGTGAAGGCTCTGGTTTTAGCCGCCGAAAAAAAGGAGGCGAATGGCGAGATCTTTATCGTAACCGATGGAAATCGTTATTCATCCCGCGAGATATTTAATGAAATACGCCTAGCTGTAGGAAGAAAAATTCCGAATTGGTCCGTGCCTGAAACATTTTTTTTGATTCTGGCCGGGATGGGTGATTTGCTCGGTCGATTAGGCAAGGTTCCCTTCGATACCTGTCGGTATAATAAATTGTTGGGAGATGACTGTTATTCCTCCATTAAAATTCAGGAAATCTTGAAGTTTGAACCCGAAAAAAGTTTAAAAAAGGCGCTACCGGAAATGGTTCGCGCCTTTCAAAATGATGGCTAAGCAAAAAGCACCCTGAAGGGCATAAATCGCCAGCTCCTGTGTTGCTGTAAATTGTCGTGTCATTGCAGCGTGTACCTGAGTATGCTTCATTTCTCGAAATGCGCGCCTTGGATATGACGATTTTCACCCGGCAATAGGTATGGCATTTTGACTTTTTGCGAACTTGTCAAAAATGATGATTCGCAAAAAGTCGAAAATCTAGTCATTGCGAGCGTAGCGAAGCAATCCAGAAAGATGTAATAAGCTGAAAACACTGGATTGCTTCGTCGCTTTGCTCCTCGCAATGACGTAGCAAATCATTTTTTGCGAGTTTATCAAGTCTTTGGCGACTTTTATAGAAAATCGGGATGTTATTGAGCTTATTTTCAGGACCCCGGACATAGCTCGGTTTGAAGTTGTCTTCTGGTGACGAAGGATTGCGTCGCGGATAACAGGTTTTGCATGAAAAGAGTCTTTGATCTTATTCTGGCCGTTCCGGCCGCGTTGGTCCTGGCGCTGCCGCTTGTCCTGGTGGCCTTGCTGGTTAAGCTGACCTCCGCGGGGCCGGTTTTATACTGGTCCAACCGGGTCGGGCGGCATAACCGGATTTTCAGGATGCCCAAGTTTCGCAGCATGCGGGTGGGTACCCCGGCGGTGGCGACGCATCTGCTTGCCGATCCGGCTGCGCACCTCACTCCGATAGGCACCTTTCTCCGCAGGTCCAGCCTGGACGAACTGCCCCAGTTATGGAGCATCTTCAGGGGCGACATGAGCTTTGTCGGCCCGCGGCCGGCCCTGTTCAATCAGGAAGATCTGATTGCCTTGCGCACCCGATACGGCGTGGATCAACTGATGCCGGGCTTGACCGGCTGGGCCCAGATTAACGGGCGGGACGAACTGCCGATCCCCGAGAAGGTGCAGCTCGATGCGGAGTATCTGCACCGGCGCTCATTGTGCTTTGATCTGCGGATATTGTGGCGCACCTTTTTGAAGATAGTGGCGCGGGAAGGGGTTTCGCATTAAGGACAGGTTCAAGGTTGAGGACAGCCGCAAGCTTCAAGCTGAAAGCCTCAAGTTATAAGACAACTTCTAACCGCGGTTGAGGACAGGTTAATTTCAGCTGCAAGGTTCAAGGTTTAAGGATAGATGAGGGGTTAGGAGTGAGGGGGGAGACCGGAATTCCCGTCTTGTCGCTCCTCGTGGTGACGCTATAAAAATAAGTGGGCTCAATATTAAACTCAGCTTCAACTTCTGGATTCCCGCTGAAAACGTGCGGGAATGACGGCCCCGGCGTATTAAATGTCATTCCGGTATTTTGTAAGCCGGAATCCAGTGCCCATCAACGGAGCACCGTGAAAAATCTAATTTTTAGCTAAGTCTGATTCATAGCCATATAAAAATCATATCGGAACGGAGTAGCGTTGGTGATCAAGAGTTACCTTTCAAAATTAATATTCAATCGTTGGGCCGCGTTTCTGCACGATTTATTCTGGGTGCCGGCGACCTTGTTTCTGGCCTTCTGGTTCCGCTTCAATCTCCAGGAAATCCCCGCCGAGTTCCTGAACGGCTTCTACCGTCTGCTGCCGCTGTCGTTATTGGTTCATGCCGTTATTTTCCGGTTGTTCAGCCTGTACAGGGGGATCTGGCGATACGCCTCTCTGCCGGATCTGATCAGGATCGTCAAGGCGGTTCTGCTTGGCGGCCTGATCGTCAATCTCTTCGCCTTTATCTTCTTCCGCCTGCAGGGAATTCCCAGGACGGTTCTGCTCCTGAGCCCGCTCTTTCTGATCATCGGTCTGGCCGGCACCCGCCTGTGCTATCGATTGTTGAAAGACCGCAAGCTTCGGCTCAACAAACAGGAAGGGGTGCGTACCCTGGTGGTTGGCGCCGGTCAGGCGGCCGAACTGCTGCTTCGCGACCTGCTCCATAAACCGGAATTTCAACCGGTCGCCCTGGTCGATGACGATCCGCATAAGCATAAACGGGAGCTGCACGGGGTGCGGGTTTACGGCGGCCTGGACCGGATCGAGGAAGTTGTCCTGCTCTACGAGATCGGACTGGTGCTTCTCGCCATCCCCTCGGCCGATCCCGCTACGATCAAGAAACTGGTCGGCGAGTGCAGCCGGATCGGGGTTAGGTGTAAAACCCTGCCGTCCCTGGCCGAACTGTCCGGCGATACGGTCCAGGCCGATCAGCTGCGGGCGGTGACCCTGGAGGACCTGCTGGGCAGGGACGCGGTCGAGCTCGATTACCGGGCCATCGCCAATTATCTTGAAGGCAAAGCGGTCCTGGTGACCGGGGCCGGCGGCTCGATCGGTTCGGAACTATGCCGGCAGATTGCCGGGCAACAGCCATCCAGGCTGATCATTCTGGATCATGGCGAATTTAATATCTACACCATCGACCACGAGTTGCGGAGCTCCTTTCCCGATCTTAAGATTGCCACGGTGCTCGGCGACGTGAAAAATCCGGACAGGGTGGATTGGCTCTTCAAGGAGTTCGCGCCCCAGGTGGTTTTTCATGCCGCGGCCTATAAACATGTGCCGATGATCGAGCTCAATCCCGCCGAGGGGGTGATCAATAACGTTACAGGTTCCAAGGTGGTCGCCGATGCCGCCCATCTTTACCGGGCCGAGACCTTTGTCCTGGTTTCCACCGACAAGGCAGTCAATCCCGCCAACGTGATGGGGACCACCAAGCGGATCGCCGAGATCTACTGCCAGAATCTGGCCAAGCGCTCGCAAACCCGGTTTATCACGACCCGCTTCGGTAATGTTCTCGGCTCGGCCGGCTCGGTTGTGCCGCTCTTCGAAAAGCAGATCCTGGCCGGCGGCCCGCTAACCGTCACCCATCCGGATATTACCCGCTACTTCATGACCATTCCGGAATCGGTCGGTCTGATCCTCCAGGCCGGCGCGATGGGCCGGGGTGGCGAGATCTTCGTCCTCGATATGGGCGAGCCCATGCTGATTCGCGAACTGGCCGAGGAGATGATCAGGCTCTCCGGACTGGTGCCGGGCCAGGATATCGAAATTATTTATACCGGCCTGCGCCCCGGGGAGAAGCTCTTCGAGGAGATCTTCCATGAACGGGAAAATCTGCAAAAAACCAACCACCCGAAACTCTTCCTGGCCAGCAGCCGGGAGGTCGACTGGCAATGGTTGCAGGAAGAGCTTGCCGCCCTGCACCGCTCCGCCTCGAGCAGGGATATTTCCGCCCTGATCGAGCATCTCCGGCAAATCGTCCCCGAGTACCAAGGCGATCGCCTGAATCCGTGAGCGTTCGAGAACGGTGCAGATGCAAGGCGGCAACGATGTTGATAATACTAATGGTATATCAACGAGTTGCCAACGCGGCAGATGCGCCGTTATAGGGCGCCCCGCAGGGCGGCTGGGTGAATTGAGGCAACCCGGGGAAAAACGATTATTTTACGTAACAACAGACGAATAAAACAAAATTTCCCGCTAAGCCGTCACGGATTCTGGGATCATTTGAGCGGCCGTTTTGATCTTGTTATCGACATAACCTTTTAACTTCGCTATATTCCCTCATTTTTAAACTAGAACAGGATATTCAAGATGACAGGAAAACCTGACAATCAAAGAATCGTGATCACCGGGGTCGGCCTTGCCGCACCGAATGCTTCGAATCTGACCGAATATCGCGAAAAGCTTCTCAAGGGGCAAAGCGAAATTACCACCATCGATTTGCGTTATATGGATCCGGCGCCGGCCGGGGTCTGTACCTTTGCCGAAACCAGATACCGCAAGAAAAAGGAAAATAAGCGGGGAACCAGGGCGGGTTGCATCAGCGTCTACTGCGCCCACGAGGCCGTTAATGATGCCGGGATCGATTTCAGCGAGTATGACAAGGATAAAACCGGGGTTTATCTCGGCCTGACCGAGCACGGCACGGTGGAGACCGAAAACGAGGTCTACAATATAAGTCAGTTCGATTACAACACCGACTACTGGACTCATCACCACAATCCCCGGACCGTCCTCAACAATCCGGCCGGCGAGGTGACCATGAGCCTGGGGATCACCGGACCCCATTATTCGGTGGGCGCAGCCTGCGCGGCCGGCAACGCCGCCCTTATCCAGGGAGCCCAGATGTTGCTGCTTGGCGAGGTCGATCTGGCCCTCTGCGGCGGCATTTCCGAGTGCGTCGGCTCTTTCGGGATCTTCGCCAGCTTCAAGGCCCAGGGCGCCCTCGCCCAACATGTTGATCCCACCAAGGCGAGCCGTCCCTTCGATATGGCCAGAAACGGTATTGTCATCTCCGAGGGCGGCTGCATCTACACCCTGGAGCGCCTGGACCGGGCCAAGGGGCGCGGCGCCAGAATTTATGGTGAGATTGCAGGTTACGCGATGAATTCCGACGCCCGCGACTTCGTCCTCCCTTACGGCCCCCGGCAATCGGAGTGCATGCGCAAGGCTTTGGCCAAGGGTGGTCTCAATCCCGACGATATCGATATCGTCAATACCCATGCCACCGGTACCAGGCAGGGCGACATCGAGGAGTGCCGGGCGATCCGCGAGGTGTTCGGCAATTCACCCTCTACCTATATAAACAACACCAAGTCCATCATCGGACATGCCATGGGGGCGGCCGGGGTTTTGGAACTGGCCGGCAACCTGCCTGCCTTTGAAGACAATCTGGTCCATCCCACCATCAATCTCGACGATCCCGATCCCGAGTGCGAGCTGCCCAACATCGTCGCCAACCGGCCGGTCGAGCTTAAAGCGGTCAAGGCTATTCTCAACAATTCCTTCGGCATGGTGGGGATCAACTCCGTGGTCATTATAAAAAAATACGAATAGAGCAACACTCTGATTTACAAATTATTTATTTGTGCTATTATATCCCGCTTTTGTAAGTCAAAGATTTGTAAAAGATACCGGGTGTAAGTGGCTCAGGACGCTTTGTTGCGATAATTGATGAGCCTTTAAAACTTATGCCCTTTATGGGTGCATCTGCCTCACCCTGTAATTGCTCAGGTTAGTTGTTCGCTGTTTGGGAACATGCCGGTGATCAGCTAAGATGAGTTGTAATCAGGTTTAATTTACGGTTTAGATCCGGTCGTACTCAAGCGGCCGTTTCCGATTCTTGGGGAATATTTAATGACAAGGGACGAGATCAAGGACGTTGTTCTGGAGATTATCCAGGATATTGACGAGGATGGCGAAGTCGAAAACCTCAATGCTGATGCACCGTTGCGAGACCAGCTCGATCTTGACTCCATGGATTTTCTTGATATAGTCATGGAGCTTCGAAAACGTTATCAGCTTCAGATTCCGGAAGGCGACTATCCCGAACTTGCTTCCCTTTCCAGCTGCGTAAATTATCTGGAGCCCCGCCTGAAGGACGTTTAAAGCACTTGGTCTCCTACGATCAGATAATCATCGGCGGTGGTCTTTCCGGTCTTGCCGCCGGTATTCGCTTGGCCCGCTTCGGCTTCAAGGTCCTGATCCTCGAAAAACACACGATCCCCGGCGGCCTTAATTCCTATTACTTCCGGCAGGGCCGCCTCCTCGAAACCGGCCTCCACGCCATGACAAATTACGCGCCGCCAGGCAGTAAATCGGCGCCTTTAAACCGCCTGTTCCGCCAGCTGAAGCTTTCCCGCAAGAAATTTCCCACCCACCAGCAGCTGCGTTCCACCATTTACTTTCCCGACCACCATACTCTGTCCTTTTCCAACGACCTTGATCTTCTGCGCCGCGAAGTGAAGCGATTGTTCCCTGAATCGCTCGACCGCTTCAATGCTCTGGTCGAACTGGTCAGCAGCCATGATCCCTTCGTCGACCGGCCCTGGGCCTCGGCCAGGGACCGCCTGGCGGCGATTCTCGACAACGAGCGCCTGACGAACATGCTGCTCTGGCCCCTGATGATGTACGGCAGCTGCAACGAACATGACATGGATTTCGACCAGTTCGTCATCATGTTCCAGGCGGTTTACCTGGAAGGATTTTTCCGGCCGGCCGGGACCATCAAGGATTTCCTGGATACCCTGCTCGACCATTATCGGGCCTTGGGCGGCGAGATCAGATTCCGCGCCCCGGTCAAGCGCTTCTGGATCAGCGGTGGCCTGGTCGGCGCGGTTCTCCTCGAATCGGGTGAGGAGATTGCCTGTCGGCAGGTTATTTCAACCGCCGGCTATCCCGCCACTCTCGGGTTTATGGCCGGGGATAATGCTCCGGCCGAAGAGGCGGCCCGGTACGGCGGCCGGATGAGTTTTGTAGAGATCATCAATGTCCTGCCTGCCGAGTGCCGGAAGGATCTGCGCGGCGATGAGACCATCATTTTCTACAACCTCGATGAGCCCTTCGATTACCGGCGCCCCGAGCAGGCGGTCAATGTCGACTGCGGGGTCATCTGCTTTCCGGAAAACTTCCGGGACCTCGAACCGGGGGCCGAGTTCCAGCTCCGGGTCACCCATCCGGCCAACTACGAGGTCTGGAAATCGTTCGACCCGGTAAAATACGCGGCAAAGAAGCAATTCTGGGCGGATCGCTCTTCCGAAAGGGTCGGGGAAATCATTGGGAATTATCGGGAAAAAGTAGTATATCAGGATGTCTTCACGCCGACCACTATCGAGAAATTCACCGGCAAGGTCAACGGGGCGATCTATGGCAGCCCCGTTAAGCTCAAGGAAGGGACCACACCACTCTCCAACCTCTTTGTGGCCGGGACCGATCAGGGGTATCTGGGCATAGTCGGCGCGATGCTTTCCGGAGTGACCATGGTAAACAAACATATCTTCAAAGAAAATTGAAACATGCCTTATAAATCCATCGAAAATGCCGCCGACAAATACGATGTGGTGGTAATCGGCTCCGGCCTGGGCGGCCTCACCACCGCCAATCGCCTGGCCAACGCCGGCCACCGGGTCCTGCTGACCGAACATCATCACCGCCTAGGCGGCCTGGCCACCTGGTTCAAGCGCCGGGGTCATATCTTCGATATCTCCCTGCACGGCTTTCCCCACGGGATGATAAAGACCTGCCGCAAGTACTGGAACCGGGCGATCATGGATTCGATCGTCCAGTTGAACAATATCGTTTTCGACAACCCCCAGTTCACCATCAGGACCACCTTCGACAAGGTGGACTTCACCTCGATCCTTACCAACCGGTTCAAGGTAGCCCGCGCCTCGGTCGACGATTTTTTCAACACCGTGGCCGGGATGAATTTCTATGACGACCGGACCATGACGACCCGGGAACTTTTCGAGCAGTTTTTCCCTGGCCGCAGCGATGTCCATCGGCTGCTGATGGAGCCGATCAGCTATGCCAACGGCTCAAATTTCAACGATCCGGCGATCACCTACGGCATCGTCTTCTCCAACTTCATGAACAAGGGGGTCTTCACCTTCAGCGGCGGCACCGACAAGCTTATCGAGATGATGGTCGAGGAACTGGAAAAGAACGGGGTGACCATCTGCACGAATTCCCGGGCGGAACGGATCGTCATCGACCAGGGGCGGGTCCGGGGAGTCGAGATCGACGGCCGCTTTATCGAAACGGCCTGCGTGGTCTCGAACGCCGGCATCCTCAATACGATCGACGACCTGGCCGGGCGCGCATCGTTCTCCGCCGAATTCCTCGAAAAGATCAAGCCGGTCCAGGTCAATAATTCCAGCTGTCAGGTCTACATGGGGATCAGGGAAGGGGAGAGGCTCAACGATATCGGCGATCTCCTCTTCACCTCGACGGCCCCGGCCTACGATGTCGACGAGATGCTCGACATGGAAACTCGCAGCCGGACCTTTTCCCTCTATTATCCGAAGACCAGGCCGGGCCATGACCGCTATACGGTGGTCGCCTCGATGAACGCCCGCTACGACGACTGGGCCGGTCTGCCGGAGGAACGCTATCAGAAAGAAAAGGAGAAGATGATCGAGCGGAGTCTCGTCGATCTGGAAAGATATATCCCCGATATCCGCCAAAAATGCGACTGGCTGGAGGCGGCGACCCCCAAGACTTTTCAGCGCTATACCCTCCACACCAAGGGCACTTCCTTCGGCACCAAATTCGAAGGGCTCGAGGTGTCCCGCTCCCTGTTTAACGACGTCAAGGGCCTTTTTCATGTTGGTTCGGTCGGGATCATCATGTCCGGCTGGCTCGGCGCCATCAATTACGGGGTCATCGTCGCCAACGACGCCGACGCCTATCTGCGGAGCTGAAACGGACATGGATTTGAGCGGACAAGACCAAGGAGCAGCGCATTGGGTTTTCTAGGACTTGCAGGTAAAACATTCGTGGTTTTCGGCCTGGCTAATCGCAAGTCGGTGGCCTGCGCGATCGGCAGGGTTCTGGTCGAGGAGGGGGCGGAGGTTATCCATGTGGTCCGCTCCGAGCAGCGTCTCGCCGCCGCCGACAAGCTTTTCCCGGACTCCAGGGTATTTATCTGCGATGTCGAGCGGGAAGAAAACATTGTCCAGCTGAGTAAAGAGATCAAGAGTTTTCTTGACGGTCGAAAACTGGCGGGCATCGTCCATTCCATCGCCTTCGCCAATTATTCGGAAGGAATCAAACCCTTTCACGAAACGGTGAAGAAAGATTTTCTCCAGGCCATGGACATCTCCTGTTTTTCCTTTATCTCCATTGCTAACCATTTCAAGAATCTGCTTGCCGGCAACGCCTCCATAATCACCATTTCCATCTCCACTACCAGGATGGCTTCCGAAAACTACGGTTACATGGCGCCGGTCAAGGCGGCTCTCGAATCTTCGCTGTGTTTCTTGGCGAAAAGCTTCGCCGCCTTTTCCAACGTGAGATTTAACGCGGTCTGCCCGGGACTGCTCAAGACCTCGGCCTCGGCCGGCATCCCCGGTTATGTCGACAGTTATCTTTACGCCGAGAAGGCCACTTTACGGAAACGG
Source organism: Desulfobacterales bacterium (assembly GCA_024637225.1). Lineage (GTDB taxonomy): Bacteria > Desulfobacterota > Desulfobulbia > Desulfobulbales > JAGXFP01 > JAGXFP01. The sequence goes on along the minus strand of JAGXFP010000074.1, from coordinate 17,375 downwards.
GCCCTGGAAACCACTGAAGTGGCCGACGCGGCCGCCTTCCTGCTCTCGGAACGCTCCTCCGGAATCAACACCCAGGCCATTGTGATTGACGCCGGGATGGCGGTTAACTATTTCGATTCCGAGATCGTCAGCGGGACTATCGGCTGATGAAGTTCAACAAGGTCCGGCTCCATGGTTTCGGTTACGAACTGCCGCCCCGGGTGGTAACTTCGGCGCAGCTCGAAGAGCGGCTGTCCCCGCTTTACCAACGTCTGAAGCTGCCCCCCGGCCGTCTTGAAATGATGTCCGGAATCAAGGAACGGCGCTTCTGGGATGAAGGCATGCGGCCCAGCGACGGGGCGGTTCTGGCCGGCAGAAAGGCGATCGCGGCAGCGGGGATCGATCCGGCCGAGCTTGAGTGCCTTTTTTTTACCGGAGTCAGCCGGAATATGATGGAACCGGCCACTGCCACCTTTGTCCACCGCCAGCTGGGGCTGCCAGAAAAATGTCTGGTTTACGATATTTCCAACGCCTGCCTCGGTTTTTTGAACGGGATGGTGACCCTGGGCGGGATGATCGAACTTGGGGTGGTCGCCAATGGTCTGATCGTTTCCGGCGAGACCGCCGAGGAACTGGTCGAATCGACCATTGCCGACCTGCTGGACAATCCGACCGTGACCCGGAAAAGCATCAAAAACAGTTTTGCCTCGTTGACGATCGGCTCCGGCGCTGTGGCTCTGGTGATGGGCGGTGCCGGACACCCGGACCACGGGCATCGCCTGATCAACGCGACTTATCGCGCCAAAACCTCGTTCAATGACCTCTGTCAAGGCGGCCAGGTTTCCGCCTCCGGAACCCTGATGGCCACCGATTCCGAGGAGCTCCTTAAACGAGGGGTTGAAACGGCCTCTGAAACCTGGCGGGATTTCCTGGCCGAATCAGAATGGAGTGCCGAGGCCATTACCAGTTTTTTCTGTCATCAGGTGGGCTCGGCCCATGCCCGTCTTCTTTTCGAAAGCCTCGGGCTCGATCAGAGCCGCAATTATGAGACCCTGGCCCGGCTCGGCAATGTAGGCTCGGTTTCAGCCCCGATTACCATGGCCCTGGGCATCGAAGAGGGCCGGCTCAAAGCAGGTGAAAAGGCGGCGGTGCTCGGCATCGGCAGCGGCATCAACTGTCTGATGCTCGGTATAGAATGGTGAACGGGTAAGGACAGGTACAAGGTTAAGACAGGTGCAAGCTACAAGGTTCAAGGTTAAAGACTTTGTGACTCAGAAATGGTTGATATGCCGGTTTACCACGCATCGAAAAGTCCGTCATTCCGGCAGGTTTTAAGCCGGAATCCAGTTCATACGCGGATGCGGCTAAAAGCATGCCGGAATGACGACAAATATAAAACGGCATTTTTATAATTTCCATGTTTCTTAAGGACAGGTTCAAGCTGCAAGCTGCAAGGGTAGGGACTTAAGGACAGCTGTAAGGGGCGATGAGGGTTAGAAGTGACTTCTTAGAGTTTTTCTCCTGGCTCCCGGCTCCCCGGCTCCTGGCTTCTAAATATAAAAAGTTCCTCGATATAGATTCGTAATTCATCTTAAGTTAAGTACCCGGGTCATCAAATGTCAATTCATAGCCAGTATCCCTTCAAAACCAAAAAATTTTCGATCGACGGCCACAAACTTTCCTATGTCGATGAGGGAGAGGGCAGGGTGATTGTCATGCTCCACGGCAATCCGACCTGGTCCTTCTTCTATCGCAACCTGATCAAACTGCTAAGGACCCGGTACCGGGTTATCGCTCCAGATCATATGGGCTGCGGTCTTTCCGATAAACCCCAGGATTATCCCTATCGGCTGGCCGATCATGTCGCCAATCTGGAAAAGCTGATCGATCATCTCGAGATCGACAAGCATTCCCTGGTCGTGCACGACTGGGGCGGCACCATCGGCATGGGTTATGCCGCCGAACATCATGAGCGCATCGAGGCGCTGGTGATCATGAACTCCGCCGCCTTCCGCTCGAAGCGGCTGCCCTGGCGCATCGCCCTGTGCCGGTTTAAACTGCTGGGTCCTTTTCTGGTCCGGGGGCTTAATCTGTTCGCCCGGATGGCTCTGCTGATGGCGGCCAAAAAACACTTGCCCAGACATGTCCGCAAAGGTTTCCTGGCTCCCTACGACAACTGGCGGAACAGAATCGCCATCATGCGCTTTATCGAGGATATTCCCCTCGATATCCATCACCCCTCCTGGGAGTCATTGCTGAAAGCGGAAGGCGCTCTGGACTACTTTGTGGACAATCCGACCTTGATTCTTTGGGGTAGAAAGGATTTCTGCTTTAATGACAGCTTTTTCCACGAGTGGAAGAGACGCTTTCCGAATGCCCGCTCGATCTATCTGGAGAGCGCCGGCCACTATCTTCTCGAAGACGCCAACGGAGAAGTCGATCATCTGATCTCCGGTTTTCTCGACGAGTATCTAGAGTCGCGTCAAGGATGATGGCGTCGCAAAAAGTCGCCAGCTCCTGCGTTGCTGCGAATTGTCTCGTCATTGCAGCGTACTGAAGTACGCTTCATTCCTCGAAATTCGCGCGCCTTGGATCTGACGATTTTAGCTTAGCCATCCCTTTTTGGACTTTTTGCGAATTCGTCAAGGATGAAATGTCGCAATATTTCTTCGTCGTTTTTTGGGCCGGCAAGGCACGGATTGAGGCGCATAGCAGCGCTATGTTACTCAATCCGTAACGCAGCGGGCACGAAAAAGGGCGTGAAAGATGCGACGGTTCAGAGTTGACGTGACACCAGGATAGAAATATCTGTTTGATGAATAGTGAGTAAAGCCAGGAAATGGAAGATTCTAATATCGCCCATACGCTCAGCCAGGTGGCCGCCAGGCAGCCGGGCCGGACCGCCTTGATCGAGAAGGTGTTCGGCGGCTATCGAAGCTGGACCTTCAAGGAACTGGACGACCATGCCTCGGCCTATGCCCATGGCCTGAAGGCGGCCGGTCTTACGGAACGGGACCGCGTTGTCCTGATGGTTCCACCTTCCAGGGACTTCATCTGCCTGACCTTTGCCCTGTTCCGCCTCGGCTCACCGGTTATCCTGATCGATCCCGGCATGGGCTATCGCAACCTCCTGCGCTGCATCCACTCGGTGAAGCCCACCGCCTTTATCGGTACCCCGAAGGCGCATCTGTTCAGACTGCTCAACTATCTCGACTTTTATCCGGTTAACCGAAATGTCTGTGTCGGGCCAGGTTTGGGGCTCCTGGGTTCCCAACTGGAAGGACTGGCCGATTTTGCCGCCGGGTCTTTCCCCTACCGGCAAACCGGGCAGGATGATCCGGCCGCCATAATCTTCACCACCGGCAGTACCGGCCCCCCGAAAGGCGTCCAGTACAGCCACGGCAATTTCAGGGCCCAACTTGATCTGATCAGGTACTACTACCGGATCACCCCCGACGATATCGATCAGCCCGCCTTTCCGCTCTTCGCCCTGTTCTCCGCCGCACTCGGGGCCTGCGCGGTGATTCCGGAGATGGATGCCGCCCATCCGGCCCGGGTCGATCCGGAACTGTTCGTTAAATCGATTATCGAACGCCGGGTCACCTATTCCTTCGGCTCGCCGGCGATCTGGAACGTGGTCAGCCGCTACTGCCTCGACCAGGGCATCCGCCTCGATTCGCTGCGGCTGGTCCTGATGGCAGGCGCCCCGGTATCCGGCGAACTGATCGACCGGGTCCGCAGGATAATCTCCGAAGAGGGCGAGATCCAGACCCCCTACGGAGCCACTGAATCCCTGCCGGTCACCTCGATCAGCGGTGCCGAAATCCTGGCCGAAACCTGGCCGCTGAGCCGCCAGGGCAAAGGCACCTGCGTCGGCCGCCCCCTGCCGGGCATCGAGGTCGCGATCATCAAAATGAGCGACGCGCCTCTTGGCGACTGGTCCGAGGTGGAGATGCTGCCGGTCGGCGAGGTCGGTGAGGTCGTGGTCAGGGGGGGTGTAGTCACCGCCTCCTACTACAATAATGTCAGCGACAATGTATTGGCCAAGATCACCGACGGCTGCACCTTCTGGCACCGGATCGGCGATCTCGGCTATTTCGATGAAAAGAACCGCCTCTGGTTCTGCGGCCGCAAGGCCCATCGGGTCGAGACCGCCGACCGGGTGATGCTGACCATTCCCTGCGAGGCTCTTTTCAACGAACATCCCGAGGTCTATCGCTCGGCCCTGGTCGGAGTGCAGAGGGCCGGCGGCAGGGTGACTCCGGTGCTGATTGTCGAACCGGCGAAAAGCTGCGATCGCCGCAAACTTATCGAGGACCTGAAAAGATTGGCCGCGGCCAATGAGCAGACCAGGGAGATCAAGCATTTCCTGATTAACCATGATTTTCCGGTCGATATCCGCCACAACGCCAAGATATTCCGGGAAAAGCTCGCGGTCTGGGCCGGGAAGGAACTGGGCTGGAATCGCTCATGAATCCGGCAGGCGAAATCGATTCACCGGGACTGGCCGAAGGGGGCATCAGAAAGGCGCTGGTCACCGGCGGCGGCGGCTTCGTCGGCCGGGCCCTGACCAACCTCCTCCTCGATTGCGGCCTGGAGGTGGTGGTGGTCGGCCGCAACCATTACCATGATTTAGATAAAGCCAATCTCACCCAGAAGAAAGGCGATATCCGGGACCGCGACTTTCTGGTCTCGGCTTCCCGGGGCTGCGACACGGTTTTTCATGTGGCCGCCAAGGCGGGGATCTGGGGCAGCCACGAAGAGTATTACTCGATCAACGTGACCGGCACCGAGAATGTCATCGCTGCCTGCCGAACCAACCGCATCCCGCGGCTGGTCTACACCTCCACGCCCAGCGTGGTATTCAGGGGCGGCAGCCTCCGCGGGGTTGACGAGTCGACCCCCTATGCCGAGCGCTTTCTCTGCGCCTATGCCGAGACCAAGACCATGGCCGAAAAGGGTGTGCTGGCCGCCAACTCCGAAGACCTCAAAACCACGGCCCTGCGCCCCCACTTGATCTGGGGACCCGGCGATACCAACCTTATTCCCCGGTTGGTCGAAAGGGGCCGGCAGGGGCAGCTGAAGAGGGTGGGGGACGGCGAAAATCTGGTCGACATCTCCTATATCGACAATGTCGTGGCGGCCCATTTATTGGCGGCCGACACTCTTGCCAAAGGCGGCGCGGCGGCGGGCCGGGCCTATTTCATTTCCCAGGGGGAGCCGGTCAAGCTCTGGGAATGGATCGACAGCTTCTTCGCCATGGTCGGCCTCCCCTCGGTCGGGAAGAAGGTGGGTTTCAAAAAAGCGAGAATGGCCGGGCTGCTGATGGAAGGCTTCTACCGGCTTTTTAAAATTGAAGAAGAGCCCCTGATGACCCGTTTCCTGGCCGAGCAACTGGCCCACTCCCACTGGTTCTCCATTGCCGCTGCCCGCCGCGATCTCGGTTATGAGCCTGGGGTCAGCACTCCGGAAGGAATGCGGCGCACCACGGAATGGCTGAAAACCTCTTGCCCGCGCCTCACCGATTAGCGCTTTTTGTTATTATCGAGCGGGAAGTTTAACGGCAAAAATCAAACTGACATGTAGATGGAATATTTGAAGTGGCGGATCAAAAATTAGCGGAAAAAGGTCCTTGTATTTCCTGCTTTTTTGTGGCGAAAATTAAGTTAAAAGGGGGTGAAACGAGAAAAAGCCATTGGTGATGGTCATGGGAATGAGATGGAATAGAATGGAAAAGAGAGTGGATCGGCGCTACGATATTCCCGTGCGGGCACTGTTGTCCTTCAGTAATGCTCCTACTCTGGACCTCAAAACCGCCAATATTTCCGCTGGCGGCGCTTTCTTCAGGACCGACCGGACCAGCCCGGAAGGTACCGAAGTCCTTATGACCCTGTATAAGGAACAATTGCCGGATGAAAACAATCCGGAAGGGCATGGGCTTTTCCCTCCGATCTGCGAAACTGAAGCGATCTCATCGCAGTCGATGTCGATTGTCAAGCTCAAGGCCAGAATCGTGCGATCTTACAAAGACGGGATGGCGATCAGTTTTGACCGTTACTGCTGCAATGAATAGAGCTGAGGAGCTATTCCTTTTCCCTGACGTGGTTGCGACTTTTCCGAGGTCATCAAAATCGGCCGCCGAACCTTCACTACGGGAAGGGGCATGAAATATGAAAATCCATGTCGGCACCAGCGGCTTCGCCTTTAAGGAATGGAAAGGACTATTCTATCCCGAAAAGATCCCGGACCATGAAATGCTGCGCTTCTACTCCGAACGTCTCGGTGCGGTGGAGATCAATTACACCTTCTATCACATGCCCGCAGAGAAGCTCCTCGCCTCATGGTCTGGCCAGGTTCCCGAGGACTTTTCTTTCGCGTTCAAGGCGCCGCGGGTCATAACCCATATTAAGCGCTTGCGGGATGTGGACAACGAGACCGACTACTTCTTCCGCACCCTGGCGGTTCCGGGCAAAAAAATGGGAGCGGTCCTTTTCCAGTTTCCCAAAAGTTTTCGGATTGACCTCCCCCTGTTTGAGGGTTTCCTCGAACTGATCCCGCTCGATGTCCTCTGCGCCTTCGAGTTCCGCAGCCCCTCCTGGCTCGTTCCTGAAATTTTCGACCTGCTTCGCAAGAGGAAATTCTGCTTGTGCACCCCGGATGTGGATGGGGAGCCGCCAGCCGAGATCATCGCCACGGCGCCATGGGGCTACCTGCGCCTCCGGCGTTCCGATTACACCGAAGCCGATCTTGAGATATGGCTGGAAAGGGTCCTTGCCCGGAAATGGCGGAGGGTTTTCGTCTTTTTTAAGCACGAGGAAAGGGGTGTGGGAGCCGAGATGGCGACGCGTTTTCACGAGCTCGCCGCCGAGCAGGCAAAGTAACGGACCGATTGCCTTTTTGACTTCCGGCCGGTTGCAAAACACCGGCTACGGCGCCCGGAACCCTGTCGACCTCATAAATCGTTTACCGTTGTAAATTGAGCGGCGAAGTCATGGGATTAAAAGACTATCGCAAGAAGCGTGATTTTTCCAGAAGCCGTGAGCCCCGTGGACAGGAAGCCGGGGCCGGGGAGTCCGGCAATCTTTATGTAATTCAGAAGCATGCGGCCACCAGGTTGCATTACGATCTGCGCCTGGAAGTCGATGGGGTTCTGAAAAGCTGGGCGGTACCGAAGGGACCCAGCCTGGACCCGGCGGAAAAACGGCTGGCGGTTCAGGTGGAGGACCATCCCCTGGAGTACGGTACTTTCGAGGGCACTATTCCCCAAGGCGAGTACGGCGGCGGCACGGTCATGCTCTGGGATCGCGGGACCTGGGAACCGGAAGCCGATCCCGATAAAGACCTTCCCGATGGAAAACTTGCCTTCCGGCTGCACGGCGAAAAGTTGCGCGGCTCCTGGGCCCTGGTCCTGATGAAGGAGAGCGACGGCAAACCAGGAAAAAACTGGCTGCTGATCAAGCATAAGGATACGGCCTCGGCAGCGGAAAGGGAATACAGCGTGGTCGAGGAACTGCCGCGCAGCGCCCTCACCGACCGCACCATGGCGGAAATTGCCGACAACGAAAAGGGCGGTTCCGTTCGGCCCGACGATTCCGGGCCACTCCCAGATCCTTCCCGGTTGACCAAGGCCCGTAAGGCGCCGCAGCCCGAATTTATCCAACCCCAGTTGGCAACCCTGGTTGACGAACCGCCGGCCGGGAAGAGCTGGATCCACGAGGTCAAGCTCGACGGCTACCGGATCCTGGCGGTGATCAAGGCCGGCCGGATCAGGCTGATGTCGCGGAACGGCAAGGAGTGGACCGGGAAATTCCCCGCCATTGCCGAGGCCCTGCGGACCCTGCCGGTAGAGGAGGCGATTCTGGACGGTGAAATAGTGGTTTTGCGGCCGGACGGGACCTCGGATTTTCAGGCCTTGCAAAACCTGCTCCGGGGCGGGCGGACGGCAAAAACGGTATATTACCTGTTCGATCTGCCCCATTGCAGCGGTTTCGATCTTACCGGGACTCCCTTGCTGGAAAGGAAGCAACTGCTGCAAGCCCTGATTGGCCGGATGGCGCCGGTCCGGGAAATCATCCGGTTCAGCGATCATATCAAAAGCGGCGGCAGAGAGGTTTTTCGGCAGGCCTGCCGCCTGGCGGCGGAGGGCATCGTCTCCAAGGACGGCGCCGGCGGTTATGAGCGGAAAAGATCGCGCCGCTGGCTGAAAACAAAGTGCCTGGAAAGACAGGAATTTGTTGTCGGAGGATGGACGGAACCCGCCGGCTCCAGGTCCGGGTTCGGCGCCTTGCTGCTGGGCTATTATGACGCGGGGGATCTGATTTATGCCGGCAGGGTGGGGAGCGGTTTTACCGGGAGCACCCTCGGCCGCCTGGCCGGAATCCTCGGCAAAATCGAACAGTCCGATCCCCCTTTTCGCAACCCTCCCTCCGGTTCCGAGGCGCGCGGGATTCACTGGGTCAGGCCGGAACTGGTCGCGGAAGTGGAATTCCGGGAATGGACCAGGGACAATATCTTGCGCCAGGCTTCCTTCAAGGGGCTGCGGGAAGATAAGTCTCCCGGGGAAATTGTCAGGGAAGTCCCGGTTCGTGAGGATGGCGACAAAAAGCCAGGTGGTGAACCGGGAAGGGGGGCGTCGGCCATGGTGAAAAGATCAAAAGATAGTGCCGTGCTTGCCGGGGTGAAAATTACCCATCCTGACAAGATCCTCTACCCCGATCAAGGCATCACCAAATCGGCGCTGGCCTATTTTTATGCCGCCATTGCCGACTTCATCCTGCCCCATATCGTTCACCGGCCCCTGACCCTGCTCCGCTGCCCGGATGGACGCCAGGGGGAATGCTTTTTCCAGAAACATCCCGGCGAATCGATTCCGGATCCCCTTCGCACCATCCCGATCAGGGAAAAGGATACGACCGCGCCGTACATCGTTATTGACGATATCAAGGGGCTGATCTCGCTGGTCCAGCTCGGGGTCCTGGAAATTCATCCCTGGGGAAGCAGTGAAACCGACCTGGAGAGGCCGGATATCCTCACCTTCGATCTCGATCCGGGACCCGACCTCGGCTGGGCTGAGGTGGTCGAAGGGGCCAGGGCCCTGCGGCACCGGTTGCGGGAGCTTGGCCTGGAATCGTTTGTCAAGACTTCGGGAGGCAAGGGGGTGCATCTGGTCGCGCCGATCCGGCCCTGGATCGGGTGGGCCGAGGCCAAATCCTTCGCCAGGGCGGTCTCCGCCGATCTGGTCCGGCTTCGTCCCGAACTTTTCACCCTGGAGATGAAGAAGGCGAAACGGCGGGGCAAAATCCTGATCGATTATCTTCGCAACGACCGGGGGGCGACCACGGTTGCCGCCTATTCAACCAGGGCCGGCAGCGGGGCGCCGGTTTCCACCCCGATCCGCTGGGATGAATTGAACTCCGCAATGGCGCCGGGCCGCTACCGGATCGACAACCTCCCCAGAAGACTCGCGGCCCTGAAAAAAGATCCCTGGCAGGATTTTTTCCAGGTCCGCCAATCGATAACCAAATCGATGCGGAAGGAACTCAACCTTCCTTAAAGGGAGTCGGTAATTACTAACTCAACTTTCTTAGTTGTATTTCTATTCGATATTTCAATCAATTACGCAAACGATGCAATTGTCGATTCGTCATGCCGGACCTGATCCGGCATCCAGAAAGCCTGGTGAGGGCACAACACTGGATTCCGGCTAAAAATGTGCCGGAATGACGACTCAAAAATATCGACGGCGATGTTGCAATTGCAGGGCTATATACCGAGGTATTGGGTTGCGCCGATTGAGTAAAACCGCAGGCCGTGATGCATGATGGTATATTACGATTTGCCGGGTCCCTTAAACCGCTCTTTGATAATTATCAGATCGATGATCTCGGCCCCTTCAGTCACTTCGGCCCCTTCGGCCCCTTCGGCCTCCTCCGGCTTCTCCATGACATCCTCTCCCGCCTTGAGCTTTTGCTCTGCCAGATCGAGAATCCGCTGGGCATGGCGGTCGTGCAGCAGGTCCGGATCGAGTTGCTGCCGGTGGAGTTTTTTGATCTCCCGGCGCAATTCCTTGGCCTTTGCCGCCGGCGCTTTTGCCGGAGGCGGCAGGCCGAGGTCTTCAGGCGACCGGATCTCATCGGCGAACAGCAGGGTTTCCGCCCTCAGGATGCCGCCTTCGGCGATGATCGCCACCACATGTTCCCGGGCTCTCAGGACAAAGGTGGCGATCCCGGCCCTGCCGCTCCGCTCCATGATCTCGGCGAGCAGGCGGTAGGCCTTGTCGACGGCGCCTGCCGGCAGGAGGAAATAGGCACGCTGGAAATAAACCGGATCCAGTTCGGCAAGATCGACGAAAGAGCGCAGATCGATTTCCCGGGACTTTTTAGGTTCCAGCCCCTCCAGCTCCCGGTCGTCGATCACGATGTACTTGCCCTTTTCGATCTCGTAGCCGCGGACGATTTCATCTCCGGCGATAGCCTTATGGTCCCGAGGGCAAAAATACTGCCGGCGCAGGGCAGTGCCGTCACGATCGACCATACGGAGGGCAACCGCCTTGGGGCGGTGGGCGGAATAGAGATCGACCGGGATGGTTACCAGTCCGAAGGTGATGGCGCCGGACCAGAAAGCACCCGGCGAACCGCGATATCCTTTGTTTTTTTCAGGCACTTTTCCGCTCCCTGGCGGCCTTCAGGCTCGCTTGCAGGGCCTTTTTCAGGTCGCCGCCGGCTTTCTTCGGCACCGCTTTCCGCAATTCGACAACCTTGCCCTCGGCCTTGGCGGCGATCAGTTCCATGACCCGCTCCCGGTATTCATCGCGATAGGCACTTAAATCGAAGCTGTCGGCCATGGCATCGACGAGCTGTTCCGCCATGGCCAACTCCTTCCGATTGACCTCCCGGCCGGTCGGGATTTCCAGTTCCGACAGGGTCACGACTTCTTCCTCATACCTGAGGGTGATCATGACCGGATAGCCCCCTTGCAGCCGCAAAACCCCGAAATACTCCTTGTTCCGCATAGTCCAGCGGGCGAGGCCCACCGTCCCGCCGGAGTCCAGGGCGGCGGCCAGGGCGGAATAGGACTCCGGGGCGTCATCGGGACCGAGGAAATAGGGCCGGTCGTACCAACGGTGATCGACAGCGGAATCGGGCAGGAAAGCGAGGATTTCGATATCGCGGGACGGCTCCGGTTCCAGGCTTTCTAATTCCCGATCTGTGAGGATAATCATGCGGCCGTCATCGGTCTCGTAGCCGTGCCGGATCTCTTCGGACGGAACCACGGCGCCGCTTTCCGGGTTGACCATTTCCTGCTTGACCGGGGTATGGTCTTTTTCGTGCAGCAGCCGGAAATGGACCCGTTTTTCCTCGACCGCCGCATAAAATTTGACTGGCACGGAAAGATCCCCGAGCCCGATTACCCCTTTCCAGATCGATCGTGCTGCCATGGTTCCTCCCTGAAATGGCGGTTGACTTGCGCCCGGGCAAACGGTTTGCCTCCGGTAGATTAATTCTATCGCAACCAGACTCGGGGTGTCACTTTCTTTGCCCAAAAAAAGAAAATCCGCACCGGACCATTTTGCCGTCAACCAACGGGTAATTACAGACAGTACTCCGGGCACGAGGAGCAACCGAAACTCGGCGGGGCGGGAGGAATTGATATGTTCACGGCTTTTTCACCTTGCAGGTGGTCAATCCTTTGGCCTTTTTGATACAATCAGCGTCGAAGGTGGCGAATTGTTTGCACTCATGGCTTGCAGAAAGGTGGAGGGCGTCGGCGAAATCCAGACCCCGGCGGGCCAGTTCGATCGCCTGGGCAACGGCATCGGGATTTTTGATTTTCACATTGGGTAGACCGAATGTTTTGGTGAAGGCATCAAGAATTGTTTCCGGTGAAAACCCGTAGGAATATCTCAGAACCCATTCTGTTTCGAGAATCACGGTGGAGGGGATGAAGATATCGTTTTTCGCGAACAAAGCGACGACCTTCCGGAACTGGGCCTCATCGTCGCGGGTCAGGAAACGGACAAGAACATTCGTGTCAATCGCGATCACGGAAACTCTCCTTGACGCCTTTGGCGATAGCCTCATCCATATCGGCCAAGGTCTTTGGTTTGCCTTTATAGGGCAGACAGCCGGCTGCGTCGGCAATGGCGGTTTCCGGGAAAGGCTCTGCTGCTTTAAGCACAATATATTCTCCGGATTCGACGACTTCAAGCCGTTGTCCCGGTTTCCAGTGATGGGCGTCACGGATCGGTTTCGGGATAATGACCTGTCCTTTACTTGAGAGCACTGTGGTTGGCATGAGAACCTCCTTGGTAAGAATTTTGTAAGAATACTATATGGGGCCCGGGGGGAAATGTCAACACTCGAAAGTAAATCGGATAGCCGATGACCATATGCGCGGAACCCGGAGAAGATGCCGGCCAAGCTTGCGTTCCAACCGCTTGACAAATTTATCCGCACCAAATATCAGGCAAGGGCCGTAATGCAAGATAAATCAACTGTGCCCGGAACTCAGTCGGAACTCACCGGAACTCAAAAATATTAGGGGTTTTGTCGCAAGAGTTGGTAGGATCAGAAAACCGGCTTGCCGATAATCAACCGTTTTCCCTATCATCTAATTATGCTGACAACCTCCAAGACGCCCCAACACTACCTGCCGATTCTGGTTTCACTAGCGGTCACCATGCTGCTTTGGCTCGGGAGCAGATATTACTTCCAGGAAGGGTTCGAAAACCCTTACAAATATCCGGCCAAGGCCGCTTCGCTGACGGCCGCGATCCTGATGTGCTGGAGCGTCCTGCTGTCGACCAGGATGCGCCGGCTGGAGAATTATTTCGGCGGTCTCGACAAGATGTACCAGGTCCATAAGCGGCTGGGCAAATGGGCATTCTACATCATCGTCTTCCACCCCCTCTTTCTGGCTGTCGACCGGTTGCCGGATATATCGGCATTTCTGGGCGGCCTGTTCTTGCTGCTGCCGGAGGGCAAACGCTATATCTGGGGGCACAATGTCGGGGTGCTGACCTTTGTGGTGATGGCCGTGCTGGCAGGTCTGACCCTGTGGATCCGTCTGCCCTATGATCAGTGGAAAAGAACCCACGAATGGTTCGGGGCGGTGATGCTTCTGGTGGTGGTCCATGTGGTCGTGGTGGACAAGGACCTGGCATCATATCCGCTCCTCGGCGCCTGGATGTACGGATGGTTGCTCGCGGCCATGGCGTCATACATCTATATCCGCTTCGCCTATAAAAAGTGGGGACCGCGTTTCGATTACCGGGTGACCGGTATCGAACGTCCCGCCGATACAATCAAGCTCTCCCTCGATCCGGCAGGGGAGAGGGGCATGGATTTCAAACCGAGCCAATTCGTATATCTGGTGGTAAACAGGGAAGGAATCAGTCCGGAACCGCATCCCTATTCGATCGCCAACGGCTACAACCGGCCGGCCCGGCTGATGCTGGGGATCAAAAAGGCCGGCGATCACACCCGCAGCCTGGAGAGCCTCGAAACCGGTGACAGCGTAACGCTATATGGACCCTATGGCCATTTCAGCGACAAGTTCCTGACCGCGGAACGAAACTGCGTTTTCATCGGCGGCGGCATTGGCATCACCCCCTTCATGGGCATGTGGCATGTGGCCCTGCACTCCGAGGAGCGGTTGCCCGATGATAAGGTTCCCGAAAAGCTGACCAGGCTCCATCCGGAGATCATCAGAAGCTGGAAGAGTCCCTGCGTTTCGCTTTTTTATCTCTGCAGCGAAAAGAGAGAGGCCTGTTTCGACAAGGATATCCGCCACGAGATCACCATGAGCCGGCGTCACAAATTCTCGGCCTTCCATAAAAGGGGACACCGCTACGAGCTGTATCTGAGTTCTGAAAAGGGGCGGCTGACCGCGGACTATGTCGCCGAGAAGGCAGGCCCCATCGGGGACAAATACATCTTCCTCTGCGGCCCTTCGCCGATGATGGACTCCCTGACCGGACAGTTCATAAGACTCGGGGTCCCGGCAGAGCAGATCATCGTCGAAGACTTCAACCTGCTTTAGTACCCCGTAAACCATCGCCTCCACCCTAATCACGGTCATCAGAGAATCGGATATCCCTTACAGTGCACTTTTTGATGGTAAAAAGGGCTCTCTAAGACTCTAAAACTCGTGTTTCTTGGGCAATTAATGCGGAAAAGCAGGAGATTGGCTTGGTCCGACACCCGTAATAAAATATCAATAGGTTGAATCAAATAAGATTGTCGATGTCAATGCCGAGTTCTTGAGCAATGTTTTTCAGGGTGTCTACGGTTGGATTCCGTTTGTTGTTCTCTATTTGTGATAGGTAAGCCGGACTGATACCGACTTTTTTTGCCAACTCATTCATTTTGATATGCTTATACTCTCTCCATGCTCGAATAGGATTTGTGCCGTCAAGAACGGCAAAGGTTATTTCGCCTGGAATTGCGATTTCCGTACCCTCGCTTAGGGCTTTCAGATTTGTTTCAATATCTTTTATATCTTCAGCGTCCTCCAGAGCTTCTTGAATTTTTTTGTACTCGCTGAACGGGATTACAGCCCATTCCGGTTTTCCATTTTTTTCGATAATTTGAACGTTCATTTGTATACCTCCCCTCGGGGTTTGACGTTTACAACGTGAATTAACAATTCGTTGTCATTCACAGTATAAACAATACGCCAATCACCAACTCGAAGCCTAAATCCAGGGTGGTTGGTTAATTTTTTAACATTACGCATATCAAGGGGATTGGTGGCTAATTCTTTGATTTTTTCAGCGATAATCACCGCTTGATTTCTTGGCATGCGCCTTAATGCCTTGTCGGCATCTTTGCTAAAAGTTATCTTGTGCATAATTAAATATTAGCAATTGGCAACTAGAAAAACAAGTATTGAGTTAGCTGAGAGTTATTTTTTCACACAACGCAAATAGGGGAGCGTCCCTAATTTGTTTTTTACTGGAACTGCAAACCATTTGTTTAAAGCATAGGTCCTGCCGGTTTATAAAAGCGAGAAAAAAGTGAGGATTAATTTAGCAGGTCGAAACAATCCAATCCCGGAATTTGCATATTCAATTCATATTCTGATACAGTTTTTCAAGAATTCAGAATAATTGAAAGGTGCCCGTCCAATATAGAGGCTTTTTTGCTTGAAGCAGTTGTTTTTATCAGCTATTTCATTGCATCTTTTCAGCACTTTAAAGAGGGACAGAGAGTTAGCCCTTTTTCTCTTACCCAAAGGAGGTCGTCATGGATAAGTATCAGCTCAAGCTTTTCATCACCGGGCATACTTTATACTCCTGGCGCGCCATCAACAATCTGCGCCGGATTTGTGATGAGGAGTTGGGGGCGGAATACGAACTGGTTATCACCGACATCCTGGAGCAGCCGCAGATTGCTGAAGATGAGAAGATTCTTGCTACGCCGACCTTGATTAAGGAATCCCCACCGCCGGTCAGACGAATCATCGGGGATCTCTCCGACAGGAAACAGGTCTTGATGGGACTTGAGCTGCCTTACCAAGAATCAGAGGAGGAGAAATAAATGGATACGACAACGCCAACGGGCATTGAAAAACTTGCCACCCATATCCCCGGTTTCGATCACATAGCCCTCGGCGGCCTGCCCAAATACCGTACGACCCTGGTTTCGGGGACCGCCGGCAGCGCCAAGACTGTTTTTGCCGCGCAGTTTCTTGCTGAAGGGATCACAAAATCGGGAAAACACGGGGTGTTTGTCACCTTTGAAGAATCCCCCGACGATATCCGCAACAATATGTCCTCGATGGGTTGGGACATCGAGACCTGGGAAAGGGAAGGGAAGTGGTTGTTCGTCGACGCCTCTGTTTTACCCGGGGATGCGCCGGTGATAGCCGGCGGTTATGATCTGGGGGCGCTTTTGGCCCGCATCGAACACGCGATTACCACGATCCAGGCCGATAGGGTCTCACTGGATTCACTCGATGCCATTTTCACGCAATTGCCCGATCGGGCCGCTGTCCGGCGGGAGCTGCTCCGGATTGCCGTGACCCTGAAAAAAATGAAGGTGACTGCGGTAATGACCGCGGAACGGATCCAGGAATATGGCGAGATCTCCCGTGTTAGCGTTGAGGAGTTTGTCTCTGACAACGTTGTTATCCTGCGCAACGTCCTGATAGAGGAAAAGCGGCGCCGCACCCTGGAGATCCTCAAGTTCCGGGGTGCGGATCATAAAAAAGGGGGCCACCCCTTTACCGTGGTCCGCGGGCAAGGTCTGGTGGTTATCCCCCTCTCCGCCATCGAGCTGAAACAGAGTTCGTCCAATACCCGCATCAGCTCGGGGAACACCGAACTGGATGCGATGTGCGGCGGCGGCATCTTCCGCGATTCAATCATTCTGGTCTCCGGGAATACTGGTACCGGTAAGACCGTGGTCGCTTCGGAATTTATGGCCGGCGGTTTCAACGCCGGCGAACGGACCCTGCTGTTCGCCTTCGAGGAGAGTCGCGAGCAGTTATTCCGCAACGCGAGCGATCTAGCCGGACATTTTGAACAGATGGAAAGTGAGGGCATGCTGAAGGTAATCTGCGAGTATCCCGAAATCATGGGCCTGGAGGATCATCTGATTAAAATGAACAAGACGATCCATGATTTCAGGCCAACCCGAGTCGCCGTGGACAGCATATCCGCCCTGGAACGGGTTACCACTGAAAAAGGGTTCCGTGAATTCGTCATCAGCCTGGTCTACTCCATAAAGCAGCAGCAGATATCCGCCCTCTTCACCTCCACCACGCCGACACAGCTCGGAGGGTCCACCATAACCGAAGCCCATATCTCAGCCACTACCGATTCGATCATACTGCTGCGTAACGTTGAGATAAACGGGGAAATGCGACGCGCCCTCACGGTTCTCAAGATGCGCGGCTCCCAACACGACAAGAACATTCGGGAATTCTTCATCGACGCCAGTGGGATACACATCTGCGAGCCGTTTCGCAAGGTGAACGGCATCCTGCTCGGTCGGCCGGTTATGGACCGACCGGGGGAGCAGCGGTCCGGAGTCTGAGTGAGAATGAGCTCTCGCCAAAACTAAGGGTGAAACGAGGATTCGGTTTATGTTTAGTAAGGATTCCGAGCAGCGGACGCGGGAACTGCGGGCGTGTGAAGCGCGTTTCCATAATATCGTCACCATAAGTACAGACGGCATCGTTATCGTGGATAGCCTCGGGACCATCCTGTTCGTCAACCCGGCTGCAAAATTACTTTTCGGCCGCAAGGAGGAAGAACTCCTGGGATGAAGTGGTAGCGGTTTTTGAGACAGGAGTGTAAGCAATGAACCGAACTCAAATAAGGAGAAGGTTCATGTCGCAAAACCGAACACGTCACAGCGCAAAATTTAAGGCCAAGGTTGCTTTGGCCGCCC
>JAGXFP010000073.1 GCA_024637225.1 Desulfobacterales bacterium | reverse complement strand
GCTGCGCACTTCAGTTCCTCAGGTTTTATCAACAATTGCGCGCGGTTGCATCGTAGGTAGGAGGAGAGGCAAGATCTTGCCGTATCCACCAGCTGAGGCTCTTGCACGGCGCAACTATTGATAAAACCCTATTCTATATATATTAAAAAAAGGGAGCCGCTCCGCAGTTATGGGGGTGGCTCCCTTAATCCCGTGCTTTTGCGTTTTCTTGACATTCCATTTTGCTTAAAGAACCGCTTTTTGATATCCTATTCGGAGCCCCGATAAAACCGGAAACGGAAAGGTATGGATTGCCATGGCCATTGAACAGGATCGTTTTTTAGAAATATTTCCCTATTTCAGAACGGTTTCCCAGGCCCTGGTCAACGATCTTCTCGCCGCCTGCCGCTTCCAGACCGCTCCGGCCGATATGGTTCTTAAGGAAGAGGGGGATGAGATTTCGGAATTCGTCCTCCTGCTGGCCGGGGAAAAGCGGGTATACAAAACCAACGGCACCGACCGGGAGATAACCCTCTACGAAATGGCAGCCGGCGACATCTGTCTGCTCAATGTCTCCTGCCTGCTTTCAAATACCACCCTGCCTGCCAACGCCTCCAGCCTGACCAAGGTGGAAATGCTCCTGATGACCGCGGCGGATTTCCACTCCCTCATGAAAAAATACGAGGAGATGCGAAATTTCGTTTTCAGCCGCATCGCCACCGGTTTCACCTCGGTCATGTCGCTGCTTACCGAGGTGACTTTCGGAAAACTCGATGAACGATTGAGCAATTACCTGATCGAGAAATCCGAAAACAACAGACTCTCCACCACCCACCAGAAGATCGCCAACGATCTGGGCACTTCCCGAGAGGTGATCAGCCGGATGCTCAAGCATTATCAAGAGCAGGGCCGGATCCGCTTCTCCAGGAACCTGATCGAAATCACCGATCTCTAGCCGCCTCCGGTGACTAAGTCACAGTCCGGAAGTGACTATGTCACCATGCCTTCCCGCTCGCTCCAGATATAATATCCGAAAAGCGCTTGCCTGAATCCGTCCGGCCCGGGACCGCTTCCCGAGCCAAGGTCTCACGGAATTGTCGAGCGCGAAGCCAATCTATCGAACAATCGGTGGAAAAGGAGGTGAGAGATGATGGTTTGAAAGGAGCAGGAAGGCAAAAGGAAAACTCTTCCGGGGCGTACTGCTGATGGGCATACGAATCCTCTTCCCCGTGAAGAAAACCGACTGAACAGAATGATAACAATGATAAAAAATGAGGCAGAAAATGAAAAAACTAATGACAGGATTTCTGATCGGATTTTTGGCAATGGGCATATTTACAACGGCCGCAGTCGCCGGAAATGATTCACCGGGAGCGGTGTGCGCGATGACCAACGACCCGGACGCCAACCAGCTCCTCTGCTATGATCGGGACGCGAAAGGCGTATTGAGTGAGGCGATTTTGATCGACACCGGCGGCCAGGGCTCCGGCGGCGATCTCGATCCTCTCGCCTCCCAGGGCTCGCTCATCTTCAGTTCTAACGGACTCTGGCTGTTCGCGGTCAACGCCGGCAGCGACGACATCTCCGTTTTCCGCATCCTGCCCGAAGGCCCGGTTCTGGCCGGGGTGACAGATTCTGGCGGCGACTTTCCGGTAAGCGTCACCATTTTTCATGATCTGGTCTATGTCCTGAACGCCGGAGACAACCCGAACATCGCCGGCTTTTCCATCGCTCATACCGGATTGCTGACCCCGATTTCCGGTTCCACCCGCGATCTCGGCGACGGCGCTTTTTCCCAGGTCGGATTCGCCCCCCGGGGAGAGGCGCTGGTGGTCACCGACCGGCTCGACAACGAGATTCTGGTCTTCGGCGTCGAAGAGGACGGCACCCCGAGTGCCGATCCGGTAACCACTTCCTCGGAGGGACTGGCGCCTTTCGGCTTCATCTTCAATCAGGACCATCTGCTGGTCAGCGAGGCCGGCAGCGGCGCGGTCTCCTCCTATGAAATACTGCCGGATCTGTCCCTCTATGTCCTCAGCAGTTCCGTGCCCAACGGCCAGGCCGCGACCTGCTGGATAGCCGGCAACCCGCAGTACGCCTTCACCGCCAATACCGCCAGCAGCAATATCTCCTCCTATTCGGTAAACCGCGGCAAGGGAACTCTGGAGTTGATCGAGGCCATGGCGGGCTACGGCAATCTGGATATCGATATCGCCGTGACCCCGAACGGCCGGTTCCTCTATGCCCTGAATGCCGGCGCCGGCAGCATCGGCATGTTCCGGGTCGATCCGGGCGGGGAGCTGGTTGATCTGGGCATGGCCGACGAAATCCCGGTCGAAATCTTTACCCAGGGCATCGCCGCGAACTAAAGTTTTTCCAGCTGCGGCAGCGGAAACCTGAGCCGCGGAGCCAAACCGCGGACCGGTTTTCGTCTTGGAATGGAAGTGCCAGGCCGGGGGCTTGAATGACTGCCGCATACCCATGGCTTCTTATTCCCGACGCTGCGAACTGCAATGTATAGCGGCCCCATTTATAATTATTAACACCACCTTATTGTCAAGGTAGTTTTCACCTATGGCATGAATAGCAAGAGTGGTTGTTCCCAACATCCCCCATCATAAATCCAGCGCGGTGATCGGCGCATGGAGACCTTCTTGCCCAAGGCCGATTACCAGGAGTATCTGTTTCTGGTGGCGGAGTAACCGCTGCAAGATTCAGGTCTGGTCGTACTTTCTGATGAGCAACCATGTTCATCTTATTGTCGTCCCCAGAGACCGAAGATGGTTTGTGCCGGGCGATCGGCGAGGCCTATTACCGCTATACCAGGTATATCAATTTACAAAATGGTTGGAAGGACCAGTCAGGGCATACATCGTCAAAAAAGATGGAAAGACTGACTGCCTGGGCACTAAGAACCCAAAAGCCGGGACCGAAAAAGCAATAGATGACCATAGTGTTCCCTGAACTGTGCGAGCCCCGTCGGCGTTGCCTCTGGAAAAATTTTCTTGTTGGATCGCTTCGGAACATGATGAAATGATTCCAAAGGAGAATTGACATAAAAAATTTCGAGAAATGGGAAGGCTTAATCTGTCATAGCGCGACTTGTTGAATATAAGTAATCTCTAATCTTTCCTGAAGGAAAAGCCGATGGATGACAGCGAGATCAGCAGTTCCGAAAAGGCGGAGGTAAGCGCCGAAGGGGAGCCGGGTCCCGTTTCCGATAAGGTTGAAACGGGTGAATCCGCCGGCGGCAGGGAGGCCAAAACCCCTAAGAACGTCCAGCAGCAGGTAGAGGAGCACGAAGCAGGCGAACCTCGCAAGTTTGGAACGTTTTCGGGCGTTTTTAGCCCCACCCTGTTAACCATCCTCGGGGTCATCATGTACCTGCGGGAAGGCTGGGTAGTGGGCAACGCCGGTTTGGGCGGTGCTTTTCTGATCATCACCCTGTCTTTTGCCATCACCGCCGCCACCGGTCTGTCGATGTCGACCTTCGTCACCAATATCCGGGTCGGACCGGGCGGCGCCTTCTCGATGATCTCCCAGTCCCTGGGGCTGGAGGCGGGCGGAGCGATCGGCGTACCGCTCTATATTTCGCAGGCCCTGGCCGTGGTCATGTACATCTTCGGTTTTCGTACGGGTTATCTTTGGGCGGCGGATGCCTGGGGGCTGCCGAGCCTGCCTCCGCTGGCGGTCGATCTGCTCATCTTCGCGCTGGTCGTCGGGATTACCCTGGTCAGCACCGCTCTTGCCTTCAAAGTCCAGTCCGTTATCCTGCTGATCATTATCGGCTCACTGGTGTCGATCGGTATCGCCGCCTTCCAAGGGCCGCTGGACAATCCCATCGTCTGGTGGGGTGATTTCCGGGGCAGCCCGGAGGATGCTTTTTCGGGCACCTCCTTCTGGGTCGTTTTCGCCGTATTCTTTCCCGCCTCGACCGGAATAATGGCCGGAGCAAACATGTCGGGTGACCTGAAGAATCCGCGCCGGTCGATCCCGCTGGGCACCATGTCGGCCATCGCCCTGAGTCTGGTCGTCTATTTAGCCCTGGCGTACTGGCTGATGCGAACGGCTACAATCGATGAGCTTACCGGCAATTACACGATCATGATCGATCGCGCCTTCTGGGGACCCGCGGTGCTGGCAGGTCTCCTGGCGGCAACCTTTTCTTCGGCCCTGGCCTCATTTGTCGGCGCTCCCCGCATCCTTGAGGCACTCGGCAACCATTCGATCGTCCCGGCGGCGGGCTGGTTCGCCAGACGATCCGGCAGAGGCGAGCCGCTCCACGCAACCTTCTTTACCGCCATGATCGTCCTTGCCGCCATCATGCTGCGTGAACTGAACGCCATCGCCCCGCTGGTAACGATGATCTTCCTGTTGACCTATTCGACTATCAATCTGGTGGTGTCGATCGAGCAGGGCCTGCGGCTGATCAGTTTCCGGCCCCTGCTCAGGGTGCCGAAGGCGGTGCCGCTGCTCGGATTGGCCGGCTGCCTTGCCGCCATGTTTATCATCAATCCGCTGTTCAGCCTGCTGGCGATCTCCCTGGTGATCCTGATCTACTTCGTTCTGCTGAGGAGGCGACTGACGGCGCCGACCGGCGATGTGCGAAGCGGCATGTTCACCGCTCTGTCCGAATGGGCCGCCAAGAAGGTGATCATGTCCCAGGGCACCGTGGAGCGGGCCTGGAAGCCGAACATCCTGCTGCCGGTGGAGGACCCCTCCCGGCTGCGCGGCTCGTACGAGCTGGTCGAGCAGCTCGCCTATCCGATGGGATCGATCAAGTTGTTCGGCATCGCCACCCATAAAAAACTCGCCGAGCTGCAGAAAAGACTGCTCGACGCCCAGCATGCCTTCATGAACGACGGCATCTTTACCTCGTCGACGGTCATGGAAGGAACAAAGTTCCCCGATGACGTGCGTCTGGGCATGCAGGCCCTGACCGGCTCCTTTTTCCGGCCCAACCTGCTTTTCCTGGAACTGCCGAAGAATAAGGAAACCCACAGTTCTCTCCAGGAGTTGATTAAGGAGGCGGCCAGGCAGCGGATGGGTGTAGCCCTGCTTGTCCGGCATGAAACCGCCGGACTTGGGCGGCGGCGGCGGGTTAATCTATGGATTCCGGATCAGGGGCCGGACTGGAAGCTGGAAATGGAATTCCGAAATCTGGATCTGGCGATCCTGCTGGCTTACCGGATCATGGACAGCTGGAGTGCGAAGCTGACCGTCATCACGGCGGTGGCGGAGGGCGGCGACAGGGAAAAGGCGGGAAAGTTTCTCAACCGCCTGGTCAACCTGGCCAGGCTTCCCGCCGGTACAGCGGCCTATGTCGCCGATGGTGATTACGGTCGTTACGCCAGCAAGGCCCCGGAAGCCGATCTCAACATCTTCCCCCTCGGCGAGGAATTGGATGCGGAATTCCTATGGAGTCTGTTGGAAGCCACCGGTTCATCGTGTCTCTTTACCCAGGACAGCGGCGAGGAAAGCGCCCTTGCCTGATCTCTTGACACTAGCTGGAATGTGGAACTTCGGGGGGGTAGAGTGTTATGTGTAAATCCGGAGCGAGTTGCGGAGACACCATCCTTATTTACAAAGTAAATGATAGGAAACTAGAGAACATATCTCTTTAAAATGCTTTCTCAGATGTTCCAACAAGTCTCTCGGCTCATTAGAACAAAGATTCCTGTCTTCATTTAAATTATCCTTATTGAAAAAGGGAGCCGCCCCGCAGTTACGGGGCGACTCCCTTAAGTTGGGATGTAGCGGTTCAATACTTCCTGTATTGACCGCTGGTGAATGTTATTTGTTGAAACTGTTTACCGTCGCGGTATACCCCTCTTTGATCATCTCGATCTCTTTAGTGCACTGGTCATTGGCACCGCACAGGTGTCCGGAATCTTCCAGGATTACGTTTACAGCGGTATTCAATGGAGCCCAGCCATACCAGTGGGAATAATCGTTACTGGCGTGGAAAGCACCCTGGAAGGCACGTTGACGATACTCAAGAAAAATCAGATAAAGCTCCTGCTCCACTTTCGTCCGGGCATAGTAGTACTGAAGAATATCCGGTCCGCCCTTGTCCCAATTCACCGGAGCATCAAGGATTCCGTGCCGGTAAAGGGTGAAAACCGCATCGAAGGCTTTTGCGTAAACCGCATCCGAAGCCTTGATTATTGAATCCGCCGCATCCATGGTATCCTGCACATAGTTTTTGGCATGACACTGGTTGCAATTTTTCTTCATCTCTCTGCGCAGCTTATTGAATTCAGCGGGGCCTCTGGCAATCTCTGCCTGAGCCACAGTGCTAACGAAACGATCGGTGGGCTGCAGATCCTTGGCACTCAATACGCCGGCCGCAACCAGATACTTCGCCCGGTGCAGAACCCAGACCGGATCGTCATCTACGCTGTCGAATTCACCGGAGGGCAGTT
Organism: Desulfobacterales bacterium; assembly: GCA_024637225.1. Taxonomy (GTDB): domain Bacteria; phylum Desulfobacterota; class Desulfobulbia; order Desulfobulbales; family JAGXFP01; genus JAGXFP01. The sequence goes on along the minus strand of JAGXFP010000073.1, from coordinate 32,560 downwards.
TTGCCGCCAGGTTCTGGAGATTTTCAACCAGCTCGGGCACGGTCATGTGACTGAAGGCCAGCAATTCATAGGGCGCGTTTTCCTTGACCCAATCATAGGCATCAATAATAGCCAGGACATTCTCCCTGGTGGGCACCCTGAGGCCCAGGAACCCCCAAGGTGTAGCAACTTCATGGGTGCCTTCGCCAAGGTGACATTTCTGACAGGTCGGCATTCTTGCGGCATGACTGTTATTGAAGTCATCCGTTTCCCAGCCGATGCCGTGTTTTGACGAAATGTACATCTCGTATTGAGGGTGATCAAAGCCCATATGACAGTTTGAACAAGCTCTGGGGTCCCGTGCTTCATCTTTGTCGAATTTATGCCGGGTATGACAGGCATCGCACTGGGCATTGCCGTAACGGTATTCGCTCTCTTCTTCGCCGCCGTCGTATTTCAGGGGTCCCATATTGCCGCTCATGGCGCCCACAAGTCCTTTCTGACCGATTTTATGACAACCTGAACAGCCTCGGTATCCATCTTTCCCCAAGCCAGGGGGCAGCCTGTGCCAGGCGGGCTGGGTTTTCATTGAAAACCAGGCGAGATGATGCTTACCCTTTTTATGTGATTTCACCTGTTCCTCATGGCAGAATCCACAGGTTTCCGGGGTGGGCATGGAGGCCAGTTTATAGTCCTCCATGGTCTGATGCTCCTCGCCGTGACAGGTGGCGCAGTCCGGCCCGTCATCGGAAAGGCTGTGCCTGCTGCTGCCATGATCACTGACAATTCCAGGGGTCACTTTATTGTGGCAATCGATACATGGCCCTGCGCCTTCTTCAGCAAATGCAGGTGTCGACCACAGGAATGCCAGCAGGAAAAAAGTGCCTGGAATCCAGTGATTTTTTTGTACATTCATCTCCCTTCTCCTTTCCGCTTTGGGGTTGAGATTAACCGCGCCTTCCAATCATCCGGCTTGTTAAGTCATTAAATCAATAATATTTAGCCTATCATCTCTATAGTTTAAAAGGAAAGGGGATTTTAAACCGTTTTCATCTTAGGGGCATGAGCGGATTGTCGGTATCCTGTTTTCAAGGATGATGGTAAAATTGAATCGTGGATGAGTCTGGTTACGGATACCATTTGCAAGGTCAACATAGTATGTTGACTTTAAGAACGAGAGAGGAGAAGGGGATGAAAATCCGCTGGCAGAGACTCGTGTACCAAGCCGGGAATACCTGCTCCCGTTGGAAAGTTAAACTATCTCTTCAAATGCAAGGCGCCTTATGAACTACAAGATTAGATACACTCTGTACCTCTTGCTGATCAGTGCAGTGGTGTGGCTCCTTGAGAGTGCTGTCCATTTCTTTGTTTTCGCAGAGGATTCTCTTGCTGATGCGCTGTGGCTTAATCTTTCGATGCACGAGCTATACACAAGATTATTGATAATAATTTCGGGCTGTTTGTTGTTCCTGGTAGTTAGCAGGAACAAGGCGGTCAAGGAAAAGGAAGCTCAGCTGCAGAACATCTTAGACAATATTCTTCCGGTCTGCGTGACCAATACGGATCATGAGATTGTCATAGCCAATAATTCCTATTGGAGAATCTGGGGGGAGCTGGCAGGGGGCAAAAACAAGTGTTTTGAACATCGACCGGGAGAGGATTGTCACACGGAAAGATGTGCCATGAATCATATTCTGCGGGAAGAGGAAGAATATGTCAGTGAGTCCGTTAAGGCTTATGATGGACGGATTCGCCACTTTATAGTCAGGGCCAGGGCTTTCCGGGATTACAAGGGCAGGTTAACCGGCATCATTGAAACTTTTCAGGATATAACGGTCAGTAAAAATCTTGAGAATGAAAAAACGGAATTGGTTAATAAGTTGCAGGCTTCTCTTGAGAAAGTCAAATTGTTAAGCGGCTTTCTCCCTATTTGTGCCTCCTGCAAGCAAGTCAGGGATGACAAGGGATACTGGACTCAGATCGAGGATTACATCACGGACCATTCCGAGGCGGAATTTAGCCACGGCATTTGCCCTGAATGTGTTGAGACGCTTTATCCGGGCTTCAGTATATCCAGTGAAGAAGAGTAGAGTCCGGTGGATGATTGCCACATTAATCATCCACCGGGACAGTTGAACGAATCAAGGCAGCATATCTCTTTAAAGGTTACCCCATGGAACTAAAGCCCAACCAAGCCGCACTCATACTGGAAGCCAATGACGATGGCGAGATCTCGGTTGAGATGGCTGCCCAGGATATGGATAGTCTGGCCACGGCAGTATGCCAGGTGATTGCCCGGAAGCTATCTTGCGATGAGAAGTTTCAATCCGAGATTCTGGCTGCTCTGGAAGATGAGGGTACGGCTTCAAACTAGAAAAGGAAAACCCCGAAAGCCTTGCGGCTCAAGGGGTTTATGGATGTCCTCGGATGAGGACGGACTACAAAATGGTGCCGAAGGCCGGAATCGAACCGGCACGAGTCTCCCCACTACCCCCTCAAGATAGCGTGTCTACCAGTTCCACCACTTCGGCAAACCTGAGGTAAAATCCTGTAATCATAAACTTTACTGTTCCTCGCCCGGAAATTCGGGCGGGGCCTGTTCTTCGCTTCCGTCGGTCTGTTCGGAAGGCAGCGGTACTTTCACCGGCCCGGTCTCCATCGGTACCTCTTCCGGCATCGTGGATTCGACCGGAGGCGGGGTGCTGGTATCCATCACCGAACCGGTCCTGCTGTTGGCCGAGAAATAGGCCAGGGTGATGGAGGTGATCATGAAAAGAATCGCGATCCCGGTGGTGACCTTGTTGAGCATGGGCACCGGACCTTCGGTGCCGAACACCGTATTGCCGGCGCCTCCGAAGGTGGCGCCGACGTTGGCGCCCTTGCCGTGCTGGAGAAGGACGATAATGACCAGCAGGAAGCAGATCAGTATGTGAACAAAAGTGATAATAGTAACCATGTTTTCCCGTTTGCCCCGATTATAGCGTGTGGAGATAAATAACGACGGTCAGCTGTTAAAGTGGATAATCCGCTCGAACGAATCGGCTTGCAGGGCCGCGCCGCCGACCAGGGCGCCGTCCACATCCTCCTGACCCATCAGGGCATCGACATTGTCAGGAACGACCGAGCCACCATACAATATTCTTATTTGGCTAGCAATATCTTTTTCAAACATGGCGGTGAGCAGCTTTCTGATGAAGGCGTGAATCTCCTGGGCCTGCTCCGGCGTGGCGGTTTTGCCGGTGCCGATAGCCCAGACCGGTTCATAGGCCAGGACCAGACCGGCCGGATCGGTAACGGTTATTTCGGCCAGGCATGCCCGGATCTGCTGTTCAAGCACGGCGGTGGTCCGCTGCGACTCGCGTTCCTCAAGGGTTTCGCCGACACATAAGATCGGCACCAGCTGGTTTTCCATGGCCCCGGCGACCCTCCGGTTGATCAAGGCGTCGCTCTCTCCGAATACATGGCGCCGTTCGGAATGACCGACGATCGCCATGGTGCCGCCCAGCTCCTTGAGCATCGGAGGGGATATCTCGCCGGTGAAGGCGCCTTTCTCGGCCCAGCAGATGTTCTGGGCGGCAAGGATTACCGTGGAGTCGTGCAGGGTGTCGGCTACCTGGGCAAGAGCGGTGAAGGGCGGGGCGATCATCACCTCCCGGTCGAGGAGGTCGGCGGCGGCGCGAACCGTTGCCGTGGCGAGCTGCTCCGCTTCGGCTAGAGTGGTGTTCATCTTCCAGTTGCCGGCGATCAGGGGGGTGCGGGGCATGAGTTCTCTCCTTTTACTGGTTCCTGAATCTGTGACGGCTTAGTGCATTGATTCACGATATATGATTGTTCTACGTCAAATGTAGACAGTGACCCGTGGTGGCTGGAATTCACCCGCCGCCCTGCGGGCACCCGATAACGGCGCATCTGCGGCGTTGGCAACTCGTTTATATACCATCATTATTATCAACATCGTTCCCCTGCACCGTTCTCGAACGCTCACGCATTCAGGTGGTGGTGTCCGGTCAGGGCGGTAACGCCGGGCAGTTCCTTGCCCTCCAGGAGCATCAGAAAGGCACCGCCGCCGGTGGAGATATATGAGATGTTGTTGGACTCGCCGGCCCGGTGCACCGCTACATCGGTATCTCCGCCACCTATAATGGTCAGGGCATGGGAGGCGGCGACCCGCTGGACCATGGCCATGGTTCCCCGGGAAAAGGGGTCCATTTCAAAGGCGCCCATCGGCCCGTTCCAGATAATGGTTTTGGCATTTTCCAGGGCCTCGGAGAACAAGATCGTGGTGGCGGGGCCGATATCGAGGATCATCCATTCCTCGGGAACTTCCTGAATGGTGGTTTGTTTGGTTTCGGCCCGGGTCTCGAATTTGTCGGCAATTATGCAATCGACCGGCAGATAGAGTTTGACACCCTTGGCGGCCGCCTTGTCGACCAGTTCCCTGGCGGTATCGAGCAGGTCATCTTCCACTCTCGACTTGCCGACCCCGTAGCCCTGGCTCTTTAGAAAAGTATTGGCCATGGCTCCGCCGATAATCATTTTGTCGACCCGGTCGAGGAGATTGCGCAGAGCCCCCAGTTTGCTCGATACCTTGGCCCCGCCGATGATGGCCACCAGGGGCCGCATTGGCTGGCGGATCGAGCGGTTGAAGTAATCCATCTCTTTCTGGAGGAGAAAGCCGGCCGCCGCCTGTTTCATCAGGGCGGGAACGCCCACCACCGAGGCGTGGGCCCGATGGGCGACGGCAAAGGCGTCATTGATGTAGATCTCGCCGAGCTCGGCCAGTTTTCGGGAAAATTCCGGGTCGTTCCGCTGTTCTTCCTCATGAAAGCGGAGATTCTCCAGCATGATGACCTCGCCCGGCTGCATGGCGTCGATCATCGCCTTCACTTCGTCGCCGATGCAGTCCGGCGCCAGCTTCACCTCCTTGGAGATCAGCCGCGACAAGCGTTTGGCGGCCGGAGCCATGCTGAACTTATCCACCCGTTGGCCCTTGGGGCGGCCCATGTGGGAGATGATGATGATCCTGGCGTCTTCATCGAGGGCATGGTTGATGGTGGGCAGCACTCCCCGGATCCGGGTATCTTCGGTGATGTTCCCCTGCTCGTCCAGGGGGACGTTGAAGTCGACGCGGATCAGCAGCTTTTTGCCCTTGATATCGAGGTCTTTGATATTCTGCAAGGATCGTTCTCCGGTGATATTTTAACAGTTTAGCGGGGCGCCGTGAATCCATCTTTTGCCGGACACGGTGGACCGGTATGCATGGAATAATACCCACGGCTAATCATAGAAATTATTGTAGAGCCCTGTCACTAGAAAAGCAAATTATTCCCTGAAGTGTCGGCGGGGGGGTAATCGAGCCTCTTCCCCCTGAAAAAGCCTTCCCGGCCAGCGGGCCTGAAAACCCGGGTGAGAAGGCTTTTTGCAAAGGGGAAATTGTGGGGCCCGCGTAGTTATTACACCATCTGTTCGGCGATGCTGATGGTGCGTTCGGCCAGCATGTTGGTGTAGCTGCCGAACTCGTTGTCGTACCAGGCATAGATGACCGCCTGGGTCACCGGCACATCGATTCTCTCGGGCTGGCCCTCGCCGGCGCACACCCTGGCCAGGTTTACCTTGATGTTGGCGGTGCGGGTATGGGTCTCGGTGCCTTCGATGATTGCAGCGGCAAAAGGCATGCCGATGATGTCCGAAGAGACGTTGTGCGCCTCGGAGTAGAGCAGGTAAGAAGAAGTTTCGGCGAACTCTTTGTAGATCGCATTGATCTTGTCCCGCTTGAAAGGGTCGTTAATCTCGTCCTGAATATTTAAAACCAGGACGATAATCGAGCCGGTGTTGGTCGGGATTCGCACCGATTCGGCGATAAAGCCGATACTCTGCATCTCGGGAATAACCAGGGGCAGGGCCTGGGCGGCACCGGTGGTGGTCAGGATGATGTTGTTCAAAATGGATCTGTTTTTGCGCAGGTCCTTGGCGCCGCTGTCGGGCAGGCGGTCGAGGACCTGCTGGCTGCCGGTGGCGGCGTGGACGGTGACCATCGAGGCGGAAAGCAGATTGTCGGCGCCGATGTGGTCCAAGAGCGGCTTGATCATGTATGAGAGGCAGGTGGTGGTGCAGGAGGCCGCGGAGATCAGGCTGTGTTTGCTCGGGATGTAGTCGTCGCCGTTGATGCCCATCACCGTGGTGATCGCGTCTTCGGGCATCGTCATGCCCTTCTCCTTGATCTTGAAGGGGGCGGAGAGGATTGCTTTTTCGGCACCGGCCTGAAGATGGCCGCGCAGGGCGCCGCGCGGGCCGTCCGGATCGGCGGTCGGATCGTTGAAAACTCCGGTGGTGTCGACAACCAGCCTGACATCGTTGTCTTTCCAGGCAATATCCTTCGGGTTGCGGGCTTCGCGGAGAATCTTGACGGGTACGCCGTTGATCCGCATGGTGCCTGCCCGGTCATCCAGTTCCTCAATGACCCGGCGGTTCTGGCAGCCGCCGTAAAGGTAGCCGCTGAGCCGGCCGTAAGTGCTGTCTCGGTCGATCGCGGCGGCCAGGTCGTGGAGGCCGGTGCCGATCTCGCGCCCGACGTTGGCAACTATTTCAGAAAAATGGCGGCGGCCGACATGATGCCAAAGGGAAAGTTTGCCGATCCGGCCCAGTCCGTTGATTCCTAGTTTCATTTTAAATATATCTCCTTGCTTCATTTTCGGTTTATCCAGCCCGGCCCATGACCTGAAAAGAGCAGGGCCTTTTCTGGAAGAGTATAAGAAAGCTCGGCTGTTCGGGCAAGTAAAAGTTGTCCGAGTCGGGCGGTTGAAAACGGTTGGGAGGTTTTTCCGAGGATCAAGCGGCGGCGGTGGGTGACGGTTTTTGACAAGGCGGCGAGGGGATCGGAGGGCCGCCGATTTTTCCGGAACAAATTTCAGTTGACAATATCCCCATGGCGATTATAGTATCCTGTTTCATTTGTGCGTATGGGCCTATAGCTCAGTTGGCTAGAGCCACCGGCTCATAACCGGTCGGTCCCTGGTTCGAGTCCAGGTAGGCCCACCAGTTTGATGGCGTCGCAAAAAGTCGCCAGTTCCTGCGTTGCTGCAAATTGTCTCGTCATTGCAGCGTACTGAAGTACGCTTCATTCCTCGAAATTTGCGCGCCTTGGATCTGACGATTTTAGCTTAGCCATCCCATTTTTGGGCACACAGGGCATAAGTTTTATACGAACAGGCAAGCTGCGCAACTCAGCTTTAATTTTTTTTGAGAATTCAGCAGTTTGGAAGTTGATGTTATCCCGATGCTTTTTGCGAGCATATTAATATACTGGAGGTTGGGCATTGTCCGGCTGGTTGAAATTCCCATCGACGAGGAGAAAGATATGAGGCTGGGGAGATACGGTCAGGGTAAAACCGGCCCTCTTTTAGTCGGAATTAATAAGAAGATCCTGGTTCCGGGATTTCAGGGTGAAAACCCTGCCGGACCATGAAAGGTGCAACCGCCGAGGCGTTGCACCTTTTTTTTTCGGGATTTTGAATGGGTACTGAACCAATTTTCTTAAAGGATTTGCTGGCGGTTCTCGCCGAAATCGCCGCCCCGGGCCTGGCTGAGTCGTGGGATAACGTCGGCCTGATGGTCGGCGATCCCCACCTGGAGATCAGCGGGGTGCTGGTCGCTCTCGATGCAAGCGACGAGATTTTCACCGAGGCGCAAAAACATGGCTGCAACGTGGTGCTGACCCATCACCCCCTTATCTTCAAGCCTTTGCCGGCGGTCAGGACCGATCAGGTGACCGGCCGTCTGCTGGCCCGGGCCCTGACCGAGGGGATAGCGGTGGTCAGCTGCCATACCAATCTCGATAAGGTTTCCGGCGGTGTTAATGACGCCCTGGCCGCCGGATTCAAACTCCGCGACTGTCGGGTTCTGGCCGGCGAACCGGAAGGGGAAATCGGATTCGGGCGGGTCGGGAAGTTGCCCGCCCCCCTCGCCTTCGCGGAATTTATCGAGATGCTGTCCGGGGTACTTGGTCTGGAGGCGGTCAGGGTGGCCGGAACACCTCCGAAAACCCTTTCCAGGGTGGCGGTCTGCGGCGGTAGCGGTTCGGAGCTTGCGGCAGCAGCCATGGCGGCGGGGGCGCAGGTTTTTGTCACCGGCGAAGTGAAACACAGTACCGCGAAGTGGGCCGAGGATGCCGGTTTCTGTATTGTCGATGCCGGCCACTTCTCGACCGAAAGATTAGTGGTCCCAAGCCTGGTCGCGGCTTTGGCCCGGGCCGGCGCGGCAAAGGGTTGGACTTTGAAAAAGATCCGCGCTACCGGGATCGAGGCCAGCCCGTTTCGCTATTATTTCCGGAAATAGATCCGTCCCCGTGCCGGCGGCGGTTTTAAGGTTTTGGTTGTTTGTTATTTAATATGAACATTTAAGGGAGTGGCAATTGAAAGAAGAAATTCAAAGGCTGAAGGATTTGCAGGACGTTGACCTGAAAATCGGCAAGATAGAAAGGGCAATGGCGGCCGGTAATGAAAAGCTGAACAGCCGCAAGGGGTCGATTGAGAAGCAGAAGGCCGAAATCGCCGAATTCGAAGCCAAACTCGCCGAGGGCGAGGCGCGGCGACGTGAGCTGGAATCGGAAGTCGAGGATGCCCAGTTGATGATCAAGGATCGGCAGAACAAGCTGATGAAAGTCCAGACCAATCGCGAGTATCAGAGCATCTTAAAGGAAATCGACGATGCCAAGAGCGCTAACCGTCAACGGGACGATGAGCTGGTTCGTTTGCTGGAACAGGCCGATTATCTGCAGAAGAAAATAGACGATCAGGCCGCCCTCTGCGCTGAAGAAGAAGCCCAGTACAATGAGGATTCCGGCCAGCTTGAAAAAGAGGCCGACGAGCTTGAGGCCAAAATGGCCAAATTGCTGAAAACCCGCGCTACCAAGGCGAAGAAGGTCAAGGCAGCCCTGCTCCGCAAATACGAGCAGATCCGGGAGAAAAGGGGTGGGGTGGCCATGGTCGGCGTGAATCGCGGCGTCTGTCACGGCTGCTTCATGAACGTGCCGCCCCAGCTCTATAACGAACTGCTCCGGGAAGATAAGCTGCATGCCTGCCCCACCTGTAATCGTCTGCTTTATAATCTTCCCGACGAGGAAGACGAAAGCAAGTAGTCGGCCAGGCTGGATAAGTTCTTACAGCTGCTCACGGCAGATGCGGCCAACGGGAGAGAGCCCGGGCAGATGGCTTCACCGTGCATGACTTGCAACATTTTTGACTGGAGCGGGCGCATGATCGCTCCGGCTGCGGCCGGAGAGGAAAGTCCGAACTCCGCAGGGCAGGGTGGTTCGTAACACGAACTGGGGGCGACCCCGAGGAAAGTGCCACAGAAAATATACCGCCCCGGTTCGCCGGGGTAAGGTTGAAAAGGCGAGGTAAGAGCTCACCGCTTCCATGGCGACATGGAAGGCACGGCAAACCCCACCCGGAGCAAGACCAAATAGGGGAACTGTGCCGTATTTCATACGGCTAAGGGCGGCCCGTCCGAAGTTCCCGGGTAGGTTGCAAGAGGTGGCGGGCGACCGTCATCCCAGATAAATGATCATGGCCTCCTTCGGGAGGTACAGGATTCGGCTTACAACCCGCTCCAGTCTTTTTCTTGAGTAAAATATGACTACTGCCGCAGCCATAATCCCCGCCGGCGGGGCCGGCCTTCGAATGGGGCTTGACCTGCCCAAACAGTATCTCGAGCTGGCCGGTTTACCGATCCTGGTTCATACGGTCCGGGCCTTGCAGCGATCTTCCCTGATTAAGACCATTGTCATTGTCGCCCCCGGCGAACATCTGGCCCGGACCCGTGAGCTGGTCCGGCGCTACGGGCTGACCAGGGTCGAGCAGGTGGTGGCCGGCGGCCGGACCCGGCAGGATTCGGTCGCGGCCGGTCTGCGCTGCCTCCCGGCCGGGATCGATCTTGTCGCCGTCCACGACGGGGTGAGGCCTCTGATCGATCCCGGTTTGATTGACGCCTGCCTGAAACAGGCCGGAGAAACCGGGGCCGCTATTCTGGCCGTGCCGGTCAGGGATACCCTGAAATCGGTGAACGACGAGTTTGTGACCGCCAATGTCGGTCGCGCCGGACTCTGGCAGGCCCAGACCCCGCAGGCCGCCCGGATCGAACTGTTGCAGCGCGCTTTTGCAGTCGCCGCCGCGGACGGTTTCGCGGCTACCGACGAGGCTGCCCTGCTTGAGCATATTGATGTTAAGGTCAGCGTGGTGATGGGCTCCGCGGCTAATCTCAAGGTGACAAGTCCCGATGACCTGGTTCTGGCGGAAGCCCTGTTGAAACCGGATCGGCGAGGAGAAGGCGCGGTGGCGAATTTAAGAGTGGGACATGGCTACGATGCCCATCGCCTTGAAGAGGGGCGGGAGCTGGTGCTCGGCGGCGTGGTCATCCCTTACGAGCGGGGCCTGGCGGGTCATTCCGATGCCGATGTCCTGCTCCATGCCCTTGCCGATGCGATGTTGGGCGCGGCCGGCCTGGGCGACCTCGGTCGGCATTTTCCCGACAGCGATCCCGCCTTCCAGGGGATTTCGAGTCTGGTCCTCCTGGAGCGGGTGGTCGAAAAGGTTGCCGGCCGGAATCTGCGGCTGGTCAATGCTGATCTCACCGTTATCGCCCAGCAGCCGAAACTGGCGCCTTACTTTGCACCGATGCTCGAAAATATCGCGAAAACCGTCGGGGTCGATGCCGCCTTTCTCAACCTGAAGGCGACCACCACCGAACATATGGGCTTTGCCGGGCGCGGCGAAGGGATTGCCGCCCACGCCGTGGTCTCCCTGGCCGGCCGCAATTGATGACGGCACGGCGCTAATTTTCTGTTCTGGGAAACTGGCTGGCGTTGACCTGCTGAAGTTTGCTTGCCGGGCCGACACTTAACCCGGTTTCAGTTGTCTTTCAGGGCAACGGGACCGAAGCCGAAAGTCTTTTGTTCCGGGCGGTTTCGCGGCTGTTTTCTCCCCTTGAATTTATCTCGCCCATAAAAATCCGACAGATCACCGAGGCAGTGTGGTAGCATTGTTATCAAGTGCTTTCCCCAATTCTCAAGCAGGATCTCCCTCGGACAGATGCCGGCAAGGACTCGGGATAGGGTATGACCCTTCCCTTCGGTGAACAGCCCCGGCCGAGGTGATGGTGCTGGAGTACAGGTGAAACTCCCTGACTGCAAAGGAGGGGAGTTCGAACTGCTGGTTGGTCTCCATGAAATCCGCCAGTGCTTTAATGGGCGGCACCTTTCTGAATCTGGCAATGGTGATGTGGGGCGCGAACTGTCGGCCTTCCGACTCAAGGCCGCCTTGGACAAGGGTTGTTTCGATGCGGTTTCTGAGTTGAAGGAGCTGCTCGTTTGGTGCCAGACCCAGCCAAAGAATTCTGGCCGGGCGGCGGGGCGGGAATTGGCCGAGCCCCCTGATCTTCAAGTTCAGCGGTTCTGCTCTGATTGAGGCCAGGCCGGCGCTGATTTGCCGAAAAAGCGCTTCGTCCGTCTCGCCGATAAAGCGCAGGGTCAGATGGATCTGTCCGGTTGCCGTCCAGCGTACGCCGGGTAATCCGGCGTGGAGGGAGATTATCCGCTCCCGCTGTTCCGGCGGCGGATCGATGGCAATAAATAGTCTCAATGTAGTGACACCTTGTAACAGTTTCTGGTTTAATATTGATGGCGTCGCAAAAACTCCGATCTACTGCGTCGTGGCGTATTTTTGCTTAGCCATAGCATGACTTTTTACGAGTTCATCAATATTGATGGCGTCGCATAAATCGCCATGGTTTTGTTGCGCCCGTTATTATAATTTTAGCGGGGCTATGAAATTTTATCCACTAATTCGGGTCTTGTTCACACCCGGGCGTCAGCCGCTCGACCTTATTGACAAGCCGGTTGCTTTGGAATAGGCTGAGCGATTGTTAAAATTTTAACTGGATGGTAGCAAGATGGCGGTAAGCGGGGAAATCTGTGTGTCCATAGCCGACAGGGATCCGGACCGCGCCCTGGCGCTCGCGGCCGGGGCCGCTGATCTGGCCACGGTACTCGAAATCCGTCTGGACGCCCTAGCCCGGCCGACAGCCGCCCCCTTTGTCGATAAGCTGAATGTGCCGCTGCTCTTTACCTGTCGGCCGACCTGGGAGGGAGGGGAGTTTGCCGGCAGCGAGGAAGAGCGTTTTGCTCTGCTTGGTGAGGCGGTGCGGTGCGGCGCAACCTATGTCGATGTTGAGTTGCGGGCCGACGAAGAGTTAAGGCGGCAACTCCTTGCTTTGGCCAAAAAACATGGGGTCAAGGTGATTGTTTCCTGGCATGATTTTAAAACCACCGCCTCGGCCCAGGCCCTGCGGTCGATTTTCGAGGCCGAGTACCGCAGCGGCGCTGATATCGGCAAAATCGTAACCATGGGCCGGACTTTCCAGGATGTGCTGCGGGTTCTGGCCTTGCAGGAGATTGCCTTCGAGATGGGTTTTCCCCTCTGCGCCTTCTGCATGGGCCGGGCCGGGATGATCAGCAGAGTCGCCACCCTGGAGCTGGGGGGCTTCATGACCTACGCCGCTCCCGATCACGGTCCGGCTACCGCCCCCGGCCAGTTATCCGTTTCGGCGCTGCGCAAGGCCCTGGAGTGTTTTGATGAGGATATCTGACGGCAGTACCGAGGTTTACGGCATCATGGGCTGGCCGGTTGCTCACAGCTTGAGCCCGGCCATCCAGAATCGGGCTTTCCGCGAGCTTGGACTGAACAAGGTCTATGTGCCTTTCCCGGCCGAGGATGTCGAAGTGGCTCTGAACGGCTTCCGGGCCTTGAATATTCGCGGGGTCAGTGTAACCATTCCCCACAAGCAGACTGTGATCCCCTTTCTCGATTCGATTGATCCGGTCGCGGCTCGGATTGGCGCCGTAAATACCCTGGTCATCAAAGATGGCTGGATCGACGGCTCAAATACCGATTGGCAGGGCGCTAATCGAGCCCTGGCCGAGGTGGTCGAGCTGGCCGGGACGAAAGTTGTTCTGCTGGGCGCCGGCGGCTCGGCCCGCGCTCTCGGCTTCGGCCTCCTGGAAGCCGGGGCGGAAGTGGTGATCGCCAGCCGTACTCCGGCCCGAGGCTTGGCTCTTGCCGCCGATCTGAATTGCACCTGGATTCCCCTGGCCGAGGTGGCCGGCCTGCAAGCCGATGTCCTGGTTAACGCCACCTCCGTGGGGATGGCCCCCGCTCCGGAGAATACCCCGGTGCCGGCGGAAATTCTAGCCGGCTACCGGGTGGTGATGGATATCGTCTACTCTCCCCTTGAAACGCGTTTGTTGCGGGAAGCCGCCGGGGCGGGTTGCCGGGTGGTCAACGGTTTGGCGATGCTCCTCTACCAGGGCGCGGCGCAATTCGAACTTTGGACCGGTCAGCCGCCGCCGGTTGAGGCGATGCGTCAAGAGCTCGACCAATGCCTGAAAAAATAATTCAACAGTCCGACTTGTTTTTTCTTGAGCGGTATTCGGCTTTCGGGCACCGCTAAGTTGGAGTTGTTGGCAAAAAATCCGGATTGTCGGTTTCGCTAAATTCGGGGAGGCTGTTTGACATAATTGTCAGGTAAACTCAGCAAATTTTCGAAAATAAAGGAAGTGTTGTGAAAGAAATAAAGCCTTTAGAACACATTGATGCGGTTATCGAGGTGCCGGGTTCCAAGAGTATCACCCAGCGCGCCCTGGTGGTGGCCGCCCTTGCCAGGGGCGAGAGCGTCCTGCATGGTCCACTGGTCAGTGAAGACACCAGTTATACCGCCAAGGCCCTGAGGAGCATGGGGGTCAAGATTCTTGACCGCAGCCGGCGCCGCTGGAAGATAACCGGTTGCAGCGGCAGGGTCTTGCCGCCGCGGCGGAAGATCTTTCTGGGAAACAACGGCACGGCCACCAGGTTTCTGACTTCAGTGGCCGCGCTCGGTAACGGCGTCTTTACGATCACCGGCGAACCGCGGATGGAGGAGAGACCGATCGGCCCTCTAATCGAGGCGCTGGCCGGCTGGGGGGTCTCGATCCGCAGTATCAAGGGGACAGACTGCCCCCCTCTGGAGATCAGGGCGGAAGGCCTGCGGGGCGGTTCGACTACGCTGCCGGAGGGCAAAAGCAGTCAATATCTCTCCTCCCTCCTGCTGGTGGCGCCCTACGCGGCCCACAAGGCCAGTCTGACCGTGGAAGGCCCTGTTTTATCAAAACCCTATGTCCATCTTACCATGGCGGTTATGAAGTCATTCGGCATCAAGGTCAAGGCCAATGCCGAGTTGAACCATTTCGTGGTCCAGCGCAGCTATTACAAGGCCCGGGAGTATCGGATCGAGGGAGACGCTTCCAGCGCTTCCTATTTTTGGGGGGCCGCGGCGGTTACCGGCGGCAGGGTGACGGTTGCCAATCTCCCCAAAAAATCCCTGCAGGGGGATGCGGTTCTGGTCGACATTCTGGCCAGAATGGGGTGCCGGGTCAGCAAGTCGGATAGCGGCATCACCCTTCAGGGGCCGCCTGAGCTGCAGGGCATTGAGGTCGATATGAGCGATTGCCCGGATGTGGTGCCGACCTTGGCGGTGGTGGCGGCCAGAGCCCGCGGCCGGACCACCATAACCAATATCGAGCACCTGCGGATTAAGGAATGCGATAGGCTTAATGTCATGGCCAGGGAGCTTGCCAAGCTGGGAGTGCAGGTCGAGGAGCGCCGCGATGCCCTGATTATCGAGGGCCGGGGGCCAGATGCCGAACTGCACGGAGCTGAAATCGAAACCGCCAACGATCATCGGATTGCTATGAGTTTCGCGTTGGCCGGGCTATTTGTGCCGGGAGTGAAGGTGTTGGGGGAGGAGTGCGTGGCCAAGTCTTTTCCCGATTTCTGGGAAAGGTTTGAACTCCTTTACAGCAGATAAGCGGAGGCGTTCTATTCGGCGGTCTGCAGGTTGTTGCTGTTGAAGTTTTTAAGGTACCAGCCGAGGGTGGCGGCATCACTGGCACTCATTTTGAGAAACTCAACCCCGTAGTGGAATTTGTTATCTTCCACTTTTTCGGCCCGAAGAATTCTGCCCCTGATCTCGCAAAGATTGTCATCGAGGCCGAGGGTAATGAGCAGGTTCTGGCCTTTGCCCAACGAAAGATGCGTCTCCAGCAGGATGCCTTTTTCACTGACATTCAGAGCCCGGGCCATAGCCCGGTCAACCGGGGCGCCAGACTCGTCAAGCGCAATAAAATCTAAAAGGGCCAGCGCCGCTTTCCTTTCGCTTTCGCGATTTTCAGATCCCATTTCTTACAATTCCATTCTGCCTGAGATTGACAAGCTCGCAAAAAAAATCACGGGATTGCTAATTAAAAAGCTCTATATCCTAAAAGTGCTGTGTTTTTGTGCCGCCATCAAGATTTATGCGAATTAAATTCAGCTTAAATGGTTCAACAGCCAAACTGTTTTTTGCCGGAGGCGTTGGGGGTTCAGGTAACGAGTAAAACCCTGACAGTTTGGCGAACCTTATATCTCTGCCCGCCAAATCCATATCCCATTATCAATGATATATTACCGGTTCAGGGCCTCTTGCCAAGAATTATTTTAGATCAGGTGTCAGGGACAAGCTGCTTTTTTTATAAGGAGAGCGGAATTTTTTTATATCATTGCAAAGGGGGGCGGAAATTTTTTCGGCAAAGCTGAAGATTTACCCCGCTGATGGCAATGACGGTAACTTGGCGGGAAGGGGGATCTTGGGTGATCCGCTTCGGGAGAAGTGGAGCTGCCGCCAGCCGGAATAAGGCTGCTCCTTTATTCGCTATTCCCGAAAAGAAGCGATTTTCAAGAATGCCCGTCCAACCGGATCAGGGTGCGTGCTGTCTGCCATCAGATTGAGCAGGCGATCAGCCAGAAGCTTGCCGAGCTGAACACCTTCCTGATCAAAGGAATTGATGTTCCAGATAAATCCCTGGAAGGCGATCTTGCTTTCGTAGATGGCAAGCAGTTCGCCCATGGTTTCCGGAGTCAGGCTGTCGGTCAGCAGGATCGAGCTGGGGCGGTTGCCGGGAAAGCTGCGGTTCGGGTTGTGGTCTTCCGCACCGGTGGCCAGGGCAATGGCCTGGGCCAGCAGGTTGGCGAAAAGTTTCTCCTGGGAGCTGGTCTGATCTACGATCAGGTCCAACCCGTACTGGCTGCGCCGGAAGCCGATGAATTCGCTGGGCACCACGGAGGTCCCCTGGTGCAATGACTGATAGAAGGAGTGTTGACCGTTGGTGCCCGGCTCTCCCCAGATTACGGGGCCGGTGTGGTAATCAAGCGAGCCCCCCCGCCGGTTGATTGACTTGCCGTTACTCTCCATGTCGCACTGCTGGAGATGGGCGACGAAGCGAGACAGAGCCTGGCTGTAAGGCAGGATCGCCAGGGTTTCGCAGTTCAGGAAATTACGGTTCCAGATCCCGAGCACGGCAAGCAGCAGGGGCACGTTCTTCCTGATATCCCTTTCTTCGGCACTCCGGTCGATGCGGTTGGCGCCCTCCAGGAATTTCCTGAAATTGTCGGAACCGATCGCGAAAGAGAGCAGCACTGCTCCGACCATCGATGAAGTGCTGTAGCGCCCGCTTATATAGTCAAACATATAAAATGAACGCAGATATCTGTCCGGATTATCCATGGGGCTGTTTTCGCCGGTCACCGCCACGAAATGGCGGCTCGGCTCGAGGCCTGCCCCGTGAAAGGCCTTTCTGACCAAGGCTTCGTTGGTCAAGGTTTCCAGGGTGGTGCCGCTTTTGGAGACCACCGCCACCAAGGTGCGGCTCAAATCGAGATCCTTTAGCACGGCCGCGCAGTCGTCGGGATCGATATTTGAGATAAAGCTTACCCGCCGGTTCGGCCGGGAGAAAGGCTTCAAGGCGAGATAGACCGCCCGCGGACCCAGGTCGGAGCCGCCGATCCCGATATTAATGAGGTCGGTGAAATTTTCACCCTGCTCATTGACCAGCCGGCCGGCTTCCAGGTCATCCAGAAAGTTTTGCAGTTTGTCGAGTTCGCGCAGGGCCTGGCCGGTGGCCTCGGGATTTTCCGGGATAGCGGAGAAGATATCCCGACAGGCGGTATGGAGGACCCGGCGGTTCTCGGAAGCGTAGCCCGTGATGTGATTCATCACCTCGCCCTGTTTCATCATCTTGAACTGTTCGATAACGCCGCTTTGATCGGCCAGTTCCTGCAGAAGATCCAGGGTGCTGTCGTCCACCCGCTGGGTCGAATAGAGCAGCCGATAACTCGCGGTATGGGCAATGTAGCCGGCAAGCCTGGTTGGCTCCAGGGCTTCGTGGCTGCTTAAGTCGAAGGGTTGCCGGGCCGCCTGCCGAAGTTTGTCGTGGGCCGGAAGACTATCCATATTCCGGAAGCTGTTGTCCATGTGACACCTCGGATCTCAAAGGAGTAATTCGTTTGCGTACCGCTCAGTATATTACGAGATTGACTTAAATTTCCCTGTTTTTTTTACAAGGTAATGGAGATGTGCTAAGTTTACGAAGGGGCTATGTGACTTATAACCCTGACGGCATCGCAAAAAAGCACCCTAAAGGGCATAAATCTCCAGCTCCAGCGTTGCTGCAATTGTCCCGTCGTTGCAGCAAACTGAAGTATGTTGCATTCCACGAAATTCGCGCGCCTTGGGATCTGGCGATTTTTTACAACGCCATCAATAATAGCTATTTCTAATTATGATATACAGTAATCTGATATATTTGCTGGTGGTGATGGCGATCCTTGCCACCAGTACCACTCCCGAGGGCGCCGGCCTGCCTGAATACCAGTTTATTGCGCTTTTCGCGATAAAGCTCGGGCTCTTTCGCTGGCTGATCCGTTTTTCCCTGAACCGGACCAGGATCAGCCGAGTGGGGGAGTACTTTGCGCTGGAGAGGAATCTGGCTGTTCTGGCTCTGGTCCTTTTCGGAGTGGATGTCTATCTCCTCGATCTTCGCTATTATCTCAACCTGCTGCCATTTACCGAACCGCTGCCTTCCCTGGCCGAACTTGCCGGCATCGTGGTTTTTCTTCTTTATATGATTCTGCTCTGGACCGAACTCAAGCCCGGCTACGAGGAGGTTGTCGGAGTCCGGAAACAAACGTCTGTTCATGTCAGGGATAAGCTGAAAGTCAGTATCGCCCTGGTTCTGCCCTGGCTGGTCGTTGATTTTATGCACGACCTGCTGCAGTGGCTGCCGATCAAGGTGATTCGCGACTTTATGGCATCTCCCTGGGGAGAGCCGCTCTTCCTGCTGGTGATGATTTCCGTCGCGGTAGTCTGGTTCCCGGCCCTGCTGGTCCGCCTGTTTGGCTGCACCGCCATGCCCGACGGGGATTTGCGCAGCCAGATCGAAAAATTCTGCCGCCGCCAGGGGGTTCGCTTCGGAGAGATTTGTCTTTGGCCTATCGTGGAGGGCAAGGTCCTGACGGCCGGAGTGGTAGGATTCGTGGGCCGCCACCGCTATCTGATGATCACTCCCGCCCTTATCCAGTCCCTTTCCGAGGAGGAGCTCGAGGCCGTGGTTGCCCATGAGATCGGCCATGTCAAAAAACATCATCTGCTCTTCTATATCCTTCTTTTTCTGGGTTTTGCCTTCCTGATCCAGTTGTGCGTGCAGCCCCTGCTTGTTCTGTTGCTTTCCGCACCCTGGTTTTACGAATTTCTTTATAGCTATGAGGGTGATCCGGTGGCCCTGTTGGCTATTCTCACCGGCGGGCCGCTTCTGGTCGCCGCCCTTCTCTATTTCCGTTATGTATTCGGCTTCTTCATGCGCAACTTCGAAAGGCAGGCGGATCATTATTCCTTCCGGGTCATGGGAAGCGCTGATCCGTTGATCAGGGTTTTCCGGAAGATCTCCCTGATGAGCGGCAAGCACCGCGATGTGCCGTGCTGGCATCATTTCAGCATCGGCCAGCGCATCGATAATTTATTGAGCTGCCAACGAGACGACAAGGTGCCCGCAGGCCACAACCGCAAGGTTTACACCGCCCTGGCCGCCTATTTTATGACAATTGTCGCGGCATTTGCTCTGACCCTGCACGCGGGTGAGCGGCTGGCGATCAGCTCGTCCGGGCAGCTTGTCGCCGAGCAGGTGATTTTGGAAAAGATCGAGCGCGATCCCAACAATCCACTCTGGCACCAGTTTCACGGTGATCTACTTGCCTCCCGCGAACAGTCCGGTGAGGCGATAAAAGCCTTTGAGAGGAGCCTCGATCTTGCGCCGGATAATCCCGAGGCCCTGAACAATCTTGCCTGGCTGTTGCTGACTGATGGAGATCAGGAGCTCCGTGACCCGGACCGGGCTCTGGAATTGGCTCAAAAAGCGGCGAAGCTCCAACCGCGAAGCCATATCCTTGATACCCTGGCCGAGGCATACTGGCAGAACGGCATGGCTGATCTGGCCCTTGAAACGGGGCGGCGGGCTCTGGAAAACAGTACCGGCAACCGCGAATATTATCGCCGGCAGTTGGAGAAATTCGAGATGAGCGATCAATCGTGATGAGTTTTTGCGAGCCCATCAATCTTGTACCCTGTAACTCTATAACTGTCGCATCTTGCTCGTTATTTTTCGTGCCGACTTCGTTGCAGCTTCAGTTTCATAGCGTTGCTCTGCGCTTTCAGCCACGCCTCACCGTTAAGAAAAATCCCTTCGCAATGTGCGAAATTTAAAGTTTAACAAGCTACCAGGAGAGCCGGGATGGGCGAACAGGGCGTGATTATGGTATATACCGGTGACGGCAAGGGCAAGACCACTGCCGGGTTCGGCCAGGCCCTGCGCGCGGTGGGACACGGGTTTACGGTTTGCATCATTCAGTTCATCAAGGGTAAATGGCAGACCGGTGAGGCAAGGGCGGCGGCAGGATGCAGCGAGTTGATTGAGCTGCATGTTTGCGGCACCGGCTTTACCTGGGAGGCCGAGGATCGGGAAGAATTGAAAGACGTTGCCCGCCGTGGCTGGGAGCTGGCCCGGGCCAAGATCGAATCCGGCCTGTACCGTATGGTGATTCTCGATGAATTCACCTACCTCCTTAACTACGGGATCGTAGCGGAAAGCGAAGCGCTTGAAGTTCTGCGCACCAGGCCGGAAGGGGTAAATATCGTGGTTACCGGCCGCGGGGCCGGGGCGGAACTGATCGCCCTGGCCGACATCGTTACCGAGATGCGGGAGATCAAACACGGCTACGGTTCGGGGGTCAAGGCCGGCAAGGGTATCGAATTCTGATGGCGTCGCAAAAAGGTCGCCGGCTCCTGCATTGCTGCAAATTGTCTCGTCATTGCCGCGTACTGAAGTATGCTGCATTCCTCGAAATTAGCGTGCCTTGGATCCGACGATTTTGCTAGCCATCCCATTTTTTGTATTTTATGAACCAATCAATTTCGATGAGTTCGTAAAGAGTCGGGATTGCTGCCAGGATTGCCACAATGTCATTTCGACCACGGGGAGAAATCTTAATAGTTTGAATTGGTCAAAGAGCCAGATTTCTCACCTGCGTTCGAAAATTCCGTCATTGCGAGCGCAGCGAAGCAATCCAGAAACATGTAAACTGTTGAAAATACTGGATTGCTTCGTCGCTTCGCTCCTCGCAATGACGTGGCAAATCAGTCGTTCTCGAAAAAATTTTGGGATGATTATGGCAGGGCGATGGGGGTGAGCAGCTCAAGGGCAGCCAGGGATTCGCCCTTGCGCAGAGCGGCGCCGACTGCGGCTCCCAGTTTTTCGGCTTCCAGTAGTTGTTGCCGGGAATGGCCGTAGCGCTGGTAGTAGCGGCCGAGCAGTTTCGACCTTTCCGGCGCCTTGCCGGCGATTTTCAGGAATACCCCCAGAGTCCGCCATGGTTCGGGGGAAGGGTGGGAAAAGACGATCCGGTTCGGCACCTTCGCCCCGCATTTTACCAGAAGCTTTTTCAGGCCCAGCCAGTGCAGGCGCCAGTAGCCGCGGCAGGAGATCACCGGCAGCACAGTCCGGCCTTTTAAGAGACGGGGCCCGTATCGGTCGATAAGATCGAGAATCGGCCCGCTCGGATTATATGACCAGGTGGGGCCGGCCAGCATAATCAGGTCATAGTCCGCCCAGAGATCGGGCTCGGGCTCTTTGATCGTCACCCGCCGGCGGAGTGCGGTGACCAGCATCATTTTGAAGGTGGCGAAAATCGAGCCGACCGGAAAGCGCAAGGGCCTGACGGTCCGAAGCCTGATGAAATTAATTTCGACGCCCTCCTTTTTCAGGCCGCAGGCGATATGATTGAGCAGGCCGCTGGTCTGGCCGCTGAAGGAATAATAGAGGAGCAGGGCCCGGCGCTTCCGGCCGGTCGGTTCCGAAGAGGTATGGGCTGGTTTATCGGTCATTGTTTTTCCTGGAATTTCAGCCATACGGATATTGTCTTGCATTTACCCTGAAGCCATGCGGGTTCGAGAGCGGGTTGGATGGAAAAGGCGACCATCTTGATCATACTGAGGTAAACCAACCGGTTGCCGGCCCGGCTGATCATCCGTTACCGGACGCCTTTGGAAGCCGCCGGCGGCTGTAATTTCTCTACCGTGATTATTATGGCCAGCTAAATAATTAACAGGTTGATAAGGGCAAGCTTGTTCACTGGCCGACACTGATTCAGGTCTATCAAAGAATGAGGCACTCGCAAAAAGTCACGAAAACGGCTAAACATATATAATCCCGGCGGGATGAAAATGGTCAATATTAGGGCGCGGGTTTTGAGGATAGGGCGCATTTTCCGGACGCCGCCTCGTCGAAACCATTTGCGGCAGAGCCGGTGGTAGCGCGCTATGCCCATCGGGTGCATTTCGCGATCCCATCAAGAATAACAAGCCCGCGAAAAGCCACTGGGTGGCTAAGCAAAAAATTCGATATATCCCCCGCAGGAAGTGTCCTCATCAAGGGAGGATTGAACAAAACCCTGGGGGCAAGGAGTGCTGTATTTTAGTGACTAAAGCCATACATCCGGTATGCCGAAGGAACAAAAATACGCCACGACTCGGTAGATCGGATTTTTTACGATGCCATGCAGAATAACACTCTTGGCTGGTCAAGGCATTGAATATTTTGCCTGGGTGGCCGAATTGCACTACTAATCCGATTGAGGCGGCAATGGAAAAAAAATTTGATGTAATTATCGTCGGCGGCGGCCTTTCCGGCCTCGCTACCGCCCATTTTCTCGGGAAGCGGAACCCCGCTCTGAAGATCGTCATTGTCGAAAAGGAGGATCGGCCGGGCGGCGCTATTCGAACCTTCAGATGTGATGGTTTCCAGGCCGAGTGGGGACCCCACGGTTTTCTGAACAATACGGCGGAGAGCCTGGAAATTCTGAATGACCTCGGCCTGGACCGGGAAATGCAAACCGCCCCGCTGGGTGATTTCAGGCGCTTTATCTGTTTCAACGGGAAATTGGAACCGTTGCCCCAGAATCCGAAGATGCTGCTGGCGACGCCGCTGCTCACTTTACCGGGGAAATTGAGACTTCTGGCCGATCTCTGGAAAAAACCGCGCCCGGAGGACCAAAGCATCGGCGCATGGGCGGCCTACCGCTTCGGCCCCGGGGTCTTGCCGATGGTCGATGTCGCCGTGACCGGCACCTTTGCCGGCGATCTGGACCGCCTGAGCATTGACGCGGTCATGCCCGGGGTCCGTCAGCTTGAAAAAGAGCAGGGCTCGGTGTTGCGCGGCGTAATCAAAAAGAAGAAAAATGGAGTGGCCGGCTCTAAGGGGCTGCCGGCGATGGTCAATTTTCCGGCCGGTATGGAGCGCTTAACCGATCGATTGGCCGGCGAGGAGAAGAATCTGCTGTTGTCGACCACTGTAAACCGGCTGGAGCGGGACGGCGCAGATTGGCTGGTAAGCACCGGTCATGACCTCCTGCGGGCTCCGGCGCTGGTCATGGCCCTGCCAGTCAATGCCTCCCTGCGCCTTCTCGAAAAGCTTGACAAGCCCCCGGTGGTCGAGGCGCCCGGGGCAAGGATCGCCAACGTGGTCATGGGCTTCGGCAAGGAGGCGAAGGTGCCCCGCGGATTCGGTTACCTGGCACCGGAAAGAGAAGGGCGTTTCACCCTTGGCGCCATGTTTTCCTCGCACATGTTTCCGGACCGCTGCCCGGCCGGCCATATCCTGCTTGAAGCCCTGGTCGGCGGCCGGCGGCATCCCGAAAGGCTGGAGTTAAGCGACCGGGAAATAGTCAGCCGGGTCTATGAAGATACCAGCCGCTTGATGGTCCTGCCCGAGCCTCCGGTCTTTACCGAGGTACTGAGATCTTCCGGGGCAATTCCCCAGTTGGAGATGGATCACCCGGCCCTGCTGGAATGGCGGCGCGCAATCGAAAAAAAGCTGAGCGGCCTCCACATCTGCGGTTTCGGCTGGGACGGCATCGGGATGAACGATGTGATTAAATCGGCGGCCCGCACCTCGGAAGCCATCCTGGCGGAGAAGCCGGCGGAGAGCGGGCAGGCTCCGGTCAAGCCCGTTTACTTCTAGTACTACACTGAACTCCTGAACAATCGCATCTTGTTCGTTGTTTTATGTGCCAACTGCGTTGCGACTTCCGTTACAGAGCGCTGCTATGCGCCGTAAGTCGCGCCTTGTTGGCCCGCAAAATCCATTTTGCAATTGTGCGAAATTTTATGATTTACGGGGTACTAGTTCAGCCTGGAGCAATCTCCGGGCTGATTCAGTTTCGGGCGGTGGTTTTTTTGGGGAAAGCGGGCGGAGCGGTTTTACGAGAACTGTTTGCGGATCTTGCTGGTCAGGAGATCGACCTGGCCCCTGACGCTGGTGCTGCGGTTGATCGAATCGGTGATGACCTTGACCGAGTGGACCACGGTGGAGTGATCCCGGTTGAAGGCCCGGCCGATTTCGGCCAGGGCCTGGTCGGTGAATTTTCGGGCTAGATACATGGCGACCTGGCGGGGGAAGGCGACCTCCCGCTTCCGGCATTTGGACTTGAGTTCATCGGGCGAAACCTTGAACTGCTTGGCAATAAAGTCCCGAATGGCCTCGGTGGAGATGACCGCGTCGGTGGTGTCGATGATATTGCTGATCACCTCCTTGATCATATCGAGGTCGGGGCGGTCGCGGCCGGACAGCCCCATCTTGGCTTTCAGGCCGATCACCGCGCTTTCAACCTGCCTGATATCGCCCCTGATGTTTTCGGCCAGGAAACAAATCAGTTCCTCGTCAAGCTGCAGGGTGTGATTATCCGATTTATTCTTGATTATCCTTTTTCTGGTCTGCAGGTCGGGGGGATTGATGGTAGTAATCAATCCTCCTGACAGGCGGGAAAGTAATTCGGGCTCGATCTTGGGGATGTTCCGGGGACAGAACTTGCTGGTGAAAATGATTCTCTTTTCCTGGCCGATCAGAATATCCAGGGCGGCGGAAAGTTCCTCCTGGGTCTTGAGCCGTCCCGAGAGGGTATGGACGTCCTCCATCAGCAGGACGTCACAGTTATGATATTTTTCCTTGAAATCCTCCATCGAGTTGCTGCGGATTGACTTGACCATCTCGGCGGTGAGTTGCTGGGCGGTCAGGTATTGCAGCCTGGTCGAGGGCGATTCCGCCATGATCTTGTGGGCCACGGCATGGGTCAGATGACTCTTGCCGAGGCCGGCGCCAGATTCAATGAAGAGGCAGCGGCCCAGGGAGGGATCGTCGTTGGCGATTCCCTCGCAGGCCGTTTTGGCCATGATATTCGATTCTCCGACCATGAACTCCGCAAAGGTGAAGCGGGGGTGGAGGGGGCGCATGGACTGCTTTACCCGGGGGACACTGGGCAGGCGCAGTTGCCCCTCTTTTTGCCCCGACGGCCGCATGGTTGGGGAGAAATCGTCGGCGACGGCCAGCCTTAGTTCGGTGTCTCGCATATCCAAGGCATCGAGGCTGTTTCGGAGCTCGGTGTAGAAATTCTCCTGTACCCAGGAACAGAAAAAACGATCGGGAGCGACCAGCTCCAGGAGACCCTCCGAAACCTGACGGATCCGTAGCGGTTGAATCCATAGAGACATGGTACTTTCCGGCAGCACGGCGGCCAGATTTTCTTTAATCATTTCCCAGGGCATAAGCTAAAACAATCTCAAATATGTTTATAATTTTGGATCTTGGGGATAGTAAAAAATCTCCCGGATCAGTGTTTGGCATTGTGTTGAAATTGGCTCAAACAGTCAAAACTAGTTTGGGGTGATTTTTCGTTAAGCCCGAAAAGTTATCAACAGCTGGAAATACCCCGCAGGAGGCGGAGTTGCGCTGGAGAACCTGCCTAACAGCCTATATTTGCAAGGTTTTTTCGGGGTGCTTTGAAAAAGCATATGATTATGTGGGGTTATGAAGGGAAGTTATGGGGTTTACATGGGTAATAAAATGTTTAAACGCGTTTTTACTCTCAATATCTCCTTTTTACGCCTAATTGCTCCGTTTTCTATTCAAGCTATTGAACTTGCATAGGATTTTTTTTTAAGGCGCTGAAAATAAAAAATTGCTGGCTGGGAAGCGGTAAAAACAGCGGGATGAAATCATCCAAATATAGGTTGGCAGGTTTAGGAAAACCGGGAGATGCCATGTTTCGGTATGCCAGGGGCGGAAGAGGGGGCGCGGCCGGGAGAGCAACGGCAGGAGGCGGAGTTCGGTCGGGTAATCCGGGCTCAAGACTTAGTGCCCGTAAACCCCTAAAATATCGCATAGCTTGTTATTTTTTACGTGCCGAATGGGGTTGCGGCTTCCGATACAAAACGCGCCTATGCTCCCGAAGTCATGCCTTACATGCATGAAAAATTGCGGCGCGATATTACATATTTCATCCTTGACACGATACTAGGAGGTTTTTTGGTAATAATCCTGTAAGTCGCCTTCGATAAAGCGGTCGATTTTCCGTAGAGTACTGTGATGCCCGGCAAATATTTCCCGGGACCCCGCTTTTTTTAACATGAATTCGATATGGGGAGCGACCTGTTTCCACAGCTGGCGGCGGTATTCGGTGTCGAGCTCGATAAGTTCTTCGGGGTGGGCGACCGCCTTTTCTTTCAGACGGGAAAATTGAAATCTTGAAAAGAACAGGGCGAAGAGGGTGAGGACGCCGACCCCGCCGAGGCTCGGAATCAGCAGGTTGGCCCAGCCGGTGGTGCCGGACAGCAGCGAGGAAATCAGGGTCGTTTCCGGTAGGCCGGTGAATTCGCGGATTATAACATCCAGAAACAGGAAGACAAACAGGGCGGTGATCAGCGCCAGACGTCCGGTTCTCCTCAGGAGCTGCCTCCCCAGCAGGCTGAAAGAAGCGAGAGCTTCAATCACCATCCGCAGTTCATGGGCCTGTTTGTCGATATGCTGGAGAATATGGTTGACCCGCATTTTCGGGGCGCCCAGGATCTTTTCTTTTAATTCGGCGCGTTCGGTGGTCCACGCCGCCATGGATTCCGGGGAGCTGGAGAGGTTTGGCGAATAGGTCAGGAATATGCGGGGTATATCCTTGCGGCCGGTCATCTGGGAAAGATTCCAGCAGAGCGCGCCGTAGGAGCGGACCAGGTCGGCCGGGCTGTCGCATTCGTCGATGCGGCTCATCACAAAGATAAGCCGATCCTCGCCGGAATTGCCGGGCAGGGTATTCCTGATAGTTTCATAGACCTCACGGATGGTTCCGGCCTTGTGAGGGTCGAACATCAGCACCACTAGGTCGGCCAGTCTGGCCAGGTCACCGATCACCCCGTTGTAGTTATAGCCCCGGTCCTTTTCGGAAACAGCGTCCAGCATGCCTGGGCTGTCGATTATCGCCATGTCCTCCAGCTGGGGGGAATTGAATTGTTTCATCGAGAAATGAGCGGCGAATTGTTCGCCGTATTTTTTGAAGGAGGTAAAGGGTAGGCGCTCGTCGTTGATCAGGCTTGAACCGGGAATCTCCCGGGGCTCCGCCCCTTTTTCCGGTGCGGTCAGTACGGTGAAGGAATCATCGGTCGGCGACTGGCCGGTCCGCTGGATTTCGGTATCGAAGATTTCGTTGATTAATGTCGATTTGCCCGAGGAAAAATTGCCCAGGATCAGAACCATGGATTTCCATTTAAGGGCCGGTTC
This sequence comes from Desulfobacterales bacterium, assembly GCA_024637225.1. Lineage (GTDB taxonomy): Bacteria > Desulfobacterota > Desulfobulbia > Desulfobulbales > JAGXFP01 > JAGXFP01. The sequence continues at coordinate 5,532 of JAGXFP010000073.1, read as the reverse complement.
CAGATAATCGACGCTCATGCTATAGCGGTTGAACAGCGGCGCCAGTTTATCCATCGCCTTTTTCTGGATTTCAACCTGCAATTTCTGTGCTTCGGTCATGATTTCCCCTTTTTGCGCGGAGTTCGGGAATGCCCCGTTGCCAAGGTTAAGCTGATGGCGGCCCGCCTGCGCGGCTCTTGCCGCTTGAATCGGCGGTTTTTTTTAATCATATAACCTTTATCCTCCTTTTAAAAGGCTAAAAAAGCGGGGCCGGCAGGCGCTCGGGAGAGAGAAAGGCGGCTACCCCAAGTATTTAGTTGACGCGCGCCGCCGCCTTTTCTATTAATGTATGTTTGATTCGCTAATTTTGATGTATTCGCAGCAAGTCAAAAAAGGCTGTCATTTCGAACGCATGTGAGAATTCCTGTTCTTTAACTAATTGATCTTATTAAGATTTCTCTATCTGGTCGAAATGACATTAGGTCAATCCCGGTTGTTTGCGAACTTGTCAATACTGAGGAATCCGCCAGAAGCCGTCAAAGCTTAATGTAGCGTACTTCGACAAGCTCGGTACGAGCTGGTAAATCAATAAAGCTGAGTTGAGGGCTGCTCTGCTCGTACGAAACTTATGCCCGGTGGGTATAATGTACATCGCTCACCCTGAGCCTGTAAGTTTACCCCCGCTCATCATGAGCCTGTCGAAGGAAGGTTTTTTCGGTTTTTCGAGAGTTTGTCAATTTGAAGGCGTTGTCGCAAAAAATGATTTACCTCGTCATTGCGAGGAGCGCAGCGACGAAGCAATCCAGGATAATGAGCGGGTTGCATGTTTCTGATTCTTCGCCGCGCCCGCAATGACTTGATTTTGGTTTTTTTGCGAACTTACCAGATTATTAGAAACAACGGGATGATCACTCGTCCGCCGCGGACGGGGTCCCGAAAGCGTGGAGGGAATGTGGGTCGTATAATGCTCAGGGATATGGAAAAGGGCCAGTCCGGGACCATCACCGCGATTAAGGTGGCCGGGGACCTGGGCCGCAGGGTCAGGGAGATGGGCCTGGTGCCCGGCACTACCATCAAGATTCAGGGCCGCGCCCCCCTCTACGATCCCGTTGCCTTAAGGGTAATGGGCGGAACCCTGACCTTGCGGAACAATGAAGCGGATTTTATCGAGGTCGAGGTCGAGGACCCGGCAGCGGGCTAGTTCGAGCCGGTCCGGAGAAAAAAGGCCGGGCCATTTTAGTTGATAAACTAGTAAAAAAAGTCTCGGGTTGACGTCGCAAAAAAACTGATTTGCCATGTCATTGCGAAGAGCGTAGCGACGAAGCAATCCAAGTATTTCCTCTGTTTACCTCTTTCTGGATTGCTTCGTTGCGCCTGCAGGACCTTGTGGCGATCGCGACTTTTTGTGACGCCATCTTAAATTCAAATAAGTTCCGGAAATTGCAAGGAAAGTCATATGCCGAAAAGTTTCAAGATAGCCCTGGCCGGCAACCCCAACGCCGGCAAGACCACCCTCTTCAACCGCTTGACCGGGGCCCGGCAGCATGTCGGCAATTATCCAGGCGTTACGGTCGAGAAGAAGGAGGGGGTCTATAACAGCCCCTCAGGGGCCAGGGTCAATATCGTCGATCTGCCCGGCACCTACTCGCTGACCGCCTATTCGGTCGAGGAGGTGGTCGCCCGGGACTTCCTGGTCCACGAGAAGCCCCGGGTGGTCATCGATATCGCCGATGCCTCCAACCTGGAGCGCCACCTCTATCTGACCTGCCAGTTTCTCGAAATGGGCGTGCCGGTTGTGATCGCCCTGAACATGATCGACGTGGCCCGGGACCGGGGTATTGCCATCGAAACCGGCAAACTCGCCGAGATGCTGGGGGTGCCGGTGATCCCGGTTTCGGCCCGGAGCGGCGAGGGGGTCGCTGAACTGATGCGGGTGGTCGAGGAGGTCGCCCGGGCCGATGAGGATTGGCGGCCGCTCCATATCGCCTACGGCGAGGATATCGACAACGCCATCCTCGAGATGGAAGAGCGGATCGCGGCCCACTCCTTTCTGACCGAGCTCTACGCCCCCAGATGGCTGGCCCTGAAGTATCTGGAAAATGACGATCAGATCGTCGCCAGGGGCAGGAGCTTCGCCGCCGAACACGGGCTCGGGGAGGTGGCGGAATACCTGGAGGGCAAGGTCGAGGCGGTCGGCAAGCACCTGATGGCGACCATGGAAACCTACCCGGAGGCGATCGTCGCCGACCATCGCTACGGCTACATCAAGTCGATCCTGCGCCAGGGGGTTGTTACCCATACCCACGACGAAGACCGGCTCTACACCTCGGACCGGATCGACCGGGTCTTGACCAGCCGGGTCTTCGGGCCGCTGATTATGCTCGCCGTCCTCCTCGGCCTCTACCACTTCACCTTTACCTACAGCGAAGTGCCGGTCGGCTGGCTCGAATCCCTGTTCGGAACGGTGTCCGCCTTCCTCGACCGCCACATGGCCGAAGGCCACTTGAAATCCCTGGTTATTTCGGGGATCATCGACGGGGTCGGCGGGGTGATGGGCTTTGTGCCGATCATCATGTTCATGTTCTTCGGGATCGCCATTCTGGAGGATACCGGCTATCTGGCCCGGGTCGCCTTCATGATGGACCGGGTCTTCCGGATCTTCGGCCTGCACGGCAGTTCGGTGATGGCCTATATTATCTCCGGCGGCATTGCCGGCGGCTGCGCGGTCCCCGGGGTCATGGCCACCAGGACCCTGCGCTCGCCCCGGGAGAGGATGGCCACCCTGTTGACCGCCCCGTTCATGAACTGCGGGGCCAAGCTGCCGGTCCTCGCCCTGATGATCGGCGCCTTTTTTTCGAGCAACCGGGCCCAGGTCATGTTTCTCCTGACCCTCCTGGCCTGGGCGGTGGCCCTGATCGTCGCCAAGTTCCTGCGCCTCACGGTCCTGAGAGGGGAGCCGACCCCCTTCGTCATGGAGCTGCCACCTTACCGCTTCCCGACCTTCCGGGGGTTGGCCATCCATACCTGGGAGAAGACCTGGCAGTATATCCGCAAGGCGGCGACCGTGATCCTCGGCGCCTCGATCCTGATCTGGGCGACGATGACCTTTCCCGGCCTGCCCGAGGCGAAAAAGGCGGATTTCCAGGAGCAGCGCCTGGAGGTGGTGGCGGATTATCTCGGCCCGGAGGCGGCGGCCGATGATGGGGCTGAGGCCGAATTTCCGCCGGAATTAAACGTTCGTCTCGCGGCAATCGAGGCGGCCCGGGCCGAAGAGGCCCTGCTCCACTCCCTGGCCGGCCGGGTCGGCAGCGGCCTCGAAAGGATCAGCTGGCTGGCCGGTTTCGACTGGCGGACCAATATCGCCCTGGTCGGCGGGTTTGCCGCCAAGGAGGTGATTATCTCGACCCTGGGCACCGCCTATTCCCTCGGCGAAGTTGCTCCGGAAGAGGGGGATTCCTCCCTCTCCAGGACCCTGGCCGAGGATCCCGGCTGGAGCAAGATCAAGGCCTTCAGCCTGATCCTCTTCGTCATGTTCTATTCGCCCTGTTTCGTCACCGTGGTCTGCATCATCAAGGAAGCCGGCTCCTGGAAATGGGGGGCCTTTTCGATGGCCTTCAACACGCTGTTCGCCTTTCTGCTGGCCACCGGGGTCTATCAGCTCGGCCGGGCCTTAGGCCTGGGCGGCTGAGATGGATGCAAACATGAACATACCGGAGCCGGACCATGTTTAATCTCCTGGAGAAATGGCTCGCGGCCCATCAAATCAGCGAGCCGCTGATAAACCTGACCGTTCACGGTGCCATGTGGCTGACCGTGATCCTGGCGACCCTGCTGGCGGCCAGGGTTTTCAACCGTTTCCTGATCCCCCTGGTGGAGAAAGGGGTGCACCGCAGCAGTAACCGCTGGGACGACACCCTGGTTAAGCATAAATTCTTCCGCCGGGTGGGCGCCGCCGTTCCCCTGATCGCCGCGATCATCATTATTGACCTGCTCTTCCCGGACCGGCCAGCGACCGCCGAGATAATCAGGCGGTTGGTCCTGGTCTTTCTGGTGTTGATGGGGGTCAGGATTTTCAACAGCTTCCTGAACGCGGCCCTGCAAGTCTACAATTCCTCGACTATTGCCGAGGATCTCCCCCTCCGGGGCTATGTCCAGGTCTTCAATATCTTCCTCTGGGTGATGGCGGCGATCTTCGCAGCGGCCCTGCTGGCCGATCGGTCGCCCTGGGGGATCATGAGCGTCCTCGGCGGACTGACCGCCGTGCTCCTCCTGATTTTCAAGGACACCATCCTCGGTTTCGTGGCCAGCCTGCAGATCTCGGCCAACAATATGGTCCGGATCGGCGACTGGATCGAGATGCCCGATTTCGGCGCCGACGGCGACGTGTTCGATGTCTCGATCCACACGGTCAAGGTCAGAAACTGGGACAAGACGATCACTACCATCCCCACCTATGCCCTGGTCTCCCATTCCTTCAAAAACTGGCGGGGCATGCAGGAGTCGGGCGGCCGGAGGATCAAGCGGGCCGTCTATATCGATATGAACTCGATCCGCTTCTGCGACGAGGAGATGCTGGCCCGGTTCGGTAAATTCGAAGTTCTCAAGGATTATCTCGCCGCCAAACAGGCCGAAATCGATAAGTACAACCGGGAGCACAACTGCGATCTCGATTCCTGCCAGGTCAACGGCCGGCGGCAGACCAATATCGGGGTGTTCCGGGCCTATCTTTTAGCCACCCTGCGGAACAATCCCAAGATCAACCAGGAGATGACCTTCCTGGTCCGCCATCTCGACCCGACCCCCCAGGGACTGCCGGTCGAGATTTACGTCTTCAGCAAGGATCAGGTCTGGGCCAATTACGAGGCGATCCAGGCCGATATCTTCGACCACGTCCTGGCGGCCCTGCCGGTCTTCGATCTCCGGGTCTTCCAGTACCCTTCCGGCCACGATCTGGCCGGCCTGAACCGTGGGCTCCAGGAGGCTGATTGAGTAAGGAAGCGGGGAGGGAGAAAATTATTTGGACTTGATGAATCGGGGATTATAAGTTATAGAGTGTCCTTCCATATCGCACCCGTAGCTCAGCTGGATAGAGTACCTGACTACGAATCAGGCGGTCGCCCGTTCGAATCGGGCCGGGTGCTCCAGAAAACTCAAGGACTTACGCGAAAGTGTAGGTCCTTTTTTTATGGGTTTTTTGAGAAAATTCCGAACGAGTCCTCTTCCGCATCGATATATTCTGCCTCGGCCTCGCTTGCCTGCCACGATAGCCATTTGTTTTTCGAAGCAGGAGCGATCCCGGAAACTGTTTCATCCATCCTGCCGGTGGAGGATACGCAGGCTCACCCAAACGGCTGCGCCCAACTTTTCCCATTCAAGAATTAGATTTGCCGATTTTGTCTTTCTTTTGACTGTGACTGAAGTGGTAGCGGTTTTTGAGACAGGAGTGTAAGCAATGAACCGAACTCAAATAAGGAGAAGGTTCATGTCGCAAAACCGAACAAGTCACAGCGCAAAATTTAAGGCCAAGGTTGCTTTGGCCGCCCTGACGGAGGC
>JAGXFP010000005.1 GCA_024637225.1 Desulfobacterales bacterium | reverse complement strand
GCTTTCCTCATCACATAACTCAGCGGGGCAATAATCGCGCCCCGGTCTTTTTCGACGATGAAGACCGGCAGACCTACCTTAAGCTGCTTGCTGTCTATGGAGGCAAGCACGGGTTCAAAATTTGGGCATATTGTTTGATGGATAACCATGTCCATCTACTCGTCGTACCGAAAACGGAAACAGCCTTGGCGCGCGGCATCGGCTTGACCAATCAGGTTTACACTCAATATCTCAATCGCAAGTTGGGCCAGTCCGGCAGAATCTGGCAAAACCGTTTTTTTTCGTGCGTTGTGGAAAACGAGCAATATCTGTGGGCGGTGGCGCGTTATATCGAGCGCAATCCGCTGAAGGTGGGGTTGGCGGAACGCGCGGAAGATTATCGCTGGTCCAGTGCCAAAGCGCACCTGACAGGGGACGAGGATTCAGTGATGGGGGCGTTGTCCGCCTGGCTTGATCCTTCGGAGAGAACCGCCTATGCCGAATTTCTTTTGGCGGAGGATGTGGAGATTGATGAGGAAATCCGCAAAGCAACCCGCACCGGTAGGCCATTCGGCTCTGAGGGCTTTATCAATATGCTGGAATTTCAGTTGAAACAGGTACTAAAACCAAAGAGGGTAGGGCGGCCACGAAAGAAAACTGGGGAGTGTCCCTAGTTTTTCCATTATCTTCTTGGGGAATTAATTTGAAGAAAGGAAATTGAAAAAGAAAAGGGCGAAAAACTCGTGATGAATAGTTCTATTAGCCCATAGGTTGGGGTGAGCTTGCGAACCCCAACATTTCACTGGGAACATTTGATCCGTGATCGGCATGATTACAATAAACATGTGGATTACGTTTATTGCAACCCGGTGAAACACGGCCACGCAGCCACCAAGGCGGCGGAATGGCAGTTCACGCATCCAGCTGTTTAAATACCCGGATTTGTGCTCATGTGGAAAATATGAATAATAACGATCTATTACGTCGTATCCGTTTTACCTTTAACTTTGGTGATTCGAAGATGATTTCAATCTTTGGGTTGGCTGGTCATCAGGTAACCCGGGAGCAGGTCAGCGCCTGGTTGAAAAAAGATGATGACCCGGCTTTTCAGGAATGCAGCGACTCTGAGCTGGCGACTTTCCTGAATGGCCTGATCAACGATAAGCGGGGTAAAAATGAAGAGGCGCAACCTGAGCCGGAGACAGAGTTGACTCGCAATGCAATTTTCATGAAATTGAAAATCGCCCTGAACATGAAAGCCGAAGATGTTCTGGCGGTGATGGATCTGGCCGATTTTTCCATGAGCAAGCATGAATTGAGTGCGTTTTTTCGTAAGCCGGGCCACAAACATTATCGTGAGTGTAAGGACCAGATTTTACGTAATTTTCTAAAAGGTCTCCAGTTTAAGTTTCGTCCTGAATCCCAGGAAACTGATCCGAAGCTTTCGCAATGAAAATATATTTGCTGACCCATGAACGGGAGCGGAACAAGTCAACGAACTCCGGTCGGGTTGTCAAGGATGCTTTGGGCGTCGAAGTGGAAATCCACGTCTGGAAAAGGACCGAGCCGCCCGGGGCAATCGTTGAGCTGATCGATCGCGATGAGATCGCCCTCCTTTATCCGGATGGTGATGACAGCCCCGCGGGCTCTTTGGCGAACTTTGAAAACTTTCTGATCCTGGACGGCACCTGGCAGGAAACGCGGAAGATCTACAATCGAAGCCCCTATCTGCAGCGGGCCACTCGCGGCAGTTTACGGATTGCCCGGCCATCTAGTTACAGGTTGCGCCGTAATCAGGTAGTTGGTGGCTTGAGCACCGCGGAATGTGCGATTGAATTATTAAAGATCAAAGACCGGCAAAGCCTGGCCGAAAGAATGCGGGTAGAGTTTGATCGCTTTAATACCAAACAAAGGATCAGCGGCAGGTTTTAGCTTAAAAGGGGGGTGTATCCGTGGCGTTTAAACCGACAATTTATAAAATGAAGATTACCTTGGCCGATACCGACCGAAATTATTATGACACCCTCAATTTGACCGTGGCCCAGCACCCTTCCGAAACAGTTGAACGGATGATGGCCCGGGTTTTGGCCTTTTGCATTAATGCCCGGGAACATCTGGTTTTCACGAAAGGACTCAGCGCCGTGGAAGAGCCCGATATCTGGGCCCGCACCCTCGATGACCGGCTCGCGCTATGGATCGACGTAGGCGAGCCGAGCGTCGATAGAATAAGGAAGGCCACCAGGCTTTCTCCGGCGGTTAAAGTGTATTGCTTTAATTCGAAAGCGGATACCTGGTGGTCTCAGGGACAGGCAAAGGTAAAGGAGCTGCCTGCGTCGATTTTCCAGTTTCAGTGGGGAAGCATCCAGGCCCTGGCGGCGCAGGTGAAGCGGACCATGGACCTTGGGGTCACGATCACCGGAGATACCGCCTATGTTGCCTCTGAATCCGGGGAATGTGAAGTGAATTGGGCAACATTGCAGCTGGTATGACCAAGTGCGTAAAGAGGGGCCGCGGGGACTTTCTTTGACCGACGCACCCGGCTTCTACGCGAGTTCCAGGAAAGGGGTCGCGTCTTTGCTTGACTCACCTTCGCTTCACTTGCCAGCCAACATATCTCTCTTGACTATCTTGATCTCCCTTGAAAACAACTTGGTGATTCCTACTGACTCGAACCCGTGTTACCGGCGTGAGAAGCCGTTGTTCCATCACCCTTTCAGGGATAAGATGAAGAAGTTTATGTCCTAGTAATTGCCGTAGGCAAAAGAGAGAAAAATCAGGTCTACAAAAAAGCCCAAAAAAGTAAATAATGGTTAACAATTTATTAACAAATGAAAAGGGCTTACGAAATCAATCGTAAGCCTGCCGGAATGACATTCAATACTCCCGGGTAGTCATTCCCGCAGGTTTTTAGCGGGAATCCGGAAGTTTGAAGCTGAGTTTCATATAGAGCTACTTCACCCTATTTATTCCTTGCAAAGTCCCTTTGAAAATTATAATGTGACCACCTGGTCATATTATGAAACCGCTTAATCTCTCGACTAAAAATACCTTCAGGAATCTCCCGGAAGACAAGCGGCGCCGGATCACCGGGGCGGCGGTCCGGGAGTTTGCCGAATTCGGCTACCGGCGGGCCAGCGTTAATCGGATCGTCAGTGAGGCGGGGATCGCCAAGGGCTCCCTTTACCAGTATTTCGGCGGCAAGGAGGATCTGTTCCTCCATGTCTTCGGGGGCTTTATCGAGCTGGTCAAGCAGACCGTCAAGGAAAACACCGATCATGCGGACCGGGAGCTCTTCAGCCGGCTTCGTTTCGTTTTGCAGGCCGGCTTGAAGTTCATCGAAACCCATCCCGATTATTTCCGCCTCTATACCGGTCTCCTCGGTGAGGAGGATATCCCGCATCGGGCCGAGCTTCTCGCCAAGGTCAGGTTTTTTCCGATTGAATATTTTGAGCCGCTGATCAAAAGCGGTCAGGAACAAGGAATGATCCGCGCCGATGTTTCGAGCGGGCTGCTCATCTTCATGATCGACGCGGTACTGGAGCGGTTTTTAATGACGGCCTCGAACGCGCGGACGGGAGGGAGTTTCGACCTGGCCGGTCCAGCCGGGGCGGCAGCGGTGATCGAGCAGATCATCAGTGTCCTTGAGGGCGGTCTGGCGGGATCGGCGGGCTAATACTTGATGGCGTCGCAAAAAGTCGGGATTGCCATAATGTCATTTCGAACCAACGGGAAAAATCTTAATAGTTTCATTGGGTATAAAGAACAAGATTTCTCACATCCGTTCGAAATGACAGCTTTTTTCGACTTTTTGCGAGCTTATCAATACTGAAATGGGCATTACTTTACAAAACATAGATAACGGAGCAAAAGCAGATGGATAAAATGGTTGAAGCGGCCGGTTTGGGCGATATTCTTGAAAAAATCAGGGCAGGGGAGCGGCTCTCCACCGATGACGGCCTGCGCCTCTATAAATCGCCGGATCTCCTGGCGGTCGGCTACCTGGCCGATATCGTCCGGGAGCGGCTGAACGGCGACAAGGCCTACTTCATCTATAACCAGCATATTAATTACTCGAACATCTGCACGAACCTCTGTAAATTCTGTGCCTTCGGTAAGGATAAGGAGTCCGAGCAGGCCTACGAGATGACGGTCGAGGAGGTCAAGAACAAGGTCCGGGAACGGCTGGACGAGCCGATCACCGAGGTCCACGTGGTCGGCGGCATCCACCCCGATCTGCCCTATTCCTACTATCTCGAAATGCTGGCCGGGATCAAGGAGGTGCGGCCCGAGATCCATATCCAGGCCTTTACCTGCGTCGAGATCGCCCATCTGGCCGAGATTTCCGGGCAGTCGGTCGAGGCTACCCTGAAGGATTTGATCGCGGCGGGGCTCGGCTCGATCCCCGGCGGCGGGGCCGAGGTCTTCAGCCCGAGAATCCGCGAGCTGACCTGCGAGAAGAAGCTCTCCGGCGAGGGCTGGATCGAGGTGGCCAAGACCGCCCACCGGCTGGGGCTGAACACCAACGCCACCATGCTTTACGGCCATATCGAAACCCTGGAGGAGCGCATCGAGCATCTCGACATGCTGCGCCGGGCCCAGGACGAGACCGGCGGCTTCCTGACCTATATTCCCCTGGCCTTCCATCCGAAAAACACCGGCCTGGCCGATCTCTCCCGGACCACCGGGATCGAGGATCTGAAGAATATCGCCGTGGCCCGCTGCTTTCTCGACAACTTCCCCCATATCAAGGCCTACTGGGTGATGATCGGCCCGAAACTGGCCCAGGTCGCCCTCTCTTTCGGGGCCGACGACGTGGACGGCACAGTCAAGGAGGAGATCATTACCCATATGGCCGGCGGCGATTCCGAGCAGGCCCTCTCCCGCGATCAGCTCCTGCGGATGATCCGCGAGGCGGGGCGGCAACCCATCGAGCGCGATACCCTGTACAATACAATCAAGGCCTATTGAGATGAGTATGGATGCGATTAACGACAAGGTTCTGGCCGGAGAACGGATCACCGTCGCCGAGGGGCTGCGGCTCGCCCGACAGGGCGGATTCCACCAGCTCGGTTTCCTGGCCGACAGCGTCAGGCAAAGGCTCCATCCCGAGCCGGTCGTCACCTATGTGATCGACCGGAATATCAACTATACCGATATCTGCATCTCGGCCTGTAAGTTCTGCGCCTTTTTCAAGGGGCCGGAAGAAGAGGGCGGTTATGTTCTCACCCACGAGGAGCTTGGCCGGAAGATCGAGGAGACTAAGGAACTGGGCGGCACCCAGATCCTTTTGCAGGGCGGGCTCCATCCCGACAAGCTCCTGGAATTCTACGAGGAGATGCTGCGCTACATCAAGAGCCACGACATCCATATCCACGGCTTCTCGCCGCCCGAGGTCTGCCATTTCGCCAACCTTTCCGGGCTGTCGGTCCCCGAGGTGATCATCAGGCTGCAGAAGGCCGGCCTCGATTCGATCCCCGGCGGCGGCGCCGAGATCCTTACCGACCGGGTCAGAAACGAGACCGCGCCCCGCAAGTGTTCCGCCGACGAGTGGCTTAATGTTATGGAAGAAGCCCATAAGCTGGGGATGCGGACCACCGCCACCATGATGTTCGGCCATATCGAGACCCTTGAGGAGAGGTTCGAGCATCTCGACCGTTTGCGGCAATTGCAGGACCGGACCGGCGGCTTTACCGCCTTCATCCCCTGGCCGTTTCAGCCGGCCAATTCGGTTCTGGATCATCTGCCGACCGCCACCGGGGTCGAGTACCTGCGGATGCTGGCCATCTCAAGGATCTTTCTCGATAATTTCGATAACATCCAGGCCTCCTGGGTAACGCAAGGGGCCAAGATCGCCCAGGTTTCCCTCTATTTCGGGGCCAACGATTTCGGCAGTACGATGATTGAGGAGAACGTAGTGGCCGCGGCCGGGGTTGATTTCAAACTGTCCGAACAGGAAATCCGCAAACTGGTTGAAGGGACCGGGCGCACCCCCCGGCAGCGGACCATGGACTATACTTTGGTGGATCGTCCCTAATGACCGGCAACAGCGCTTACCTGCATAAGGCCGCCTATCTGGTGCCCGTTTCCGGGGACCACGGACTGCCGCCAGTGATTAATGACGGCGCGGTCCTGACCCGAAACGGCCGGATCGTTGCGGTCGCTCCTTATGGGGAACTGCGCGGCGGCGACGCCATCGAGGTGGATCACGGCACTGCCGTCCTGATGCCGGCCCTGGTCAACTGCCACAGCCATCTGGAACTCTCCTATCTGGCCCGGCTCGGCCGAGACGATGACCGGGAGAGCGGCGGCGAGATGACCGATTGGATCCGAAAGCTGCTGACCGAAAGGGAAAAGGGATGCGATCCCGAGGAAATTAAAATGGCGGCCTGGCAAGGCCTGGCCCGCCTCTACGCGGGGGGCTGCCGCGCGGGCCTCGATATCGGCAATCTTCCGGAAAGCCGGGAATTCGGCCGGGGCTTCAAGGTCGACCTGCGGTTTTTCCAGGAGATCCTCGGCCTGACCGAAACCGGCATCGAGGTGGGGCTGTCGCTTCTGGCTGCGGCCGAAAACGACCCCGACCTCTGTTTAACCGCCCATTCCCCTTACTCGACCGGACCGGAGCTGATCCGGAAACTGAAAGAGAGGGCGGCTCGGCACGGGCATCTGTTTCCCATCCATGTCGCAGAATCCTCCGCCGAAACCGCCTTTCTTGCCGCCGGCAACGGCCCTTTCCGTGATTTTCTCGAAGAAAGAAGCGCTTGGGACGATTCCTTTGTCAGCCCGGGGCTCAGCCCGATAGCCTATCTCGACCGCCTCGGCGTGCTCGACGAGCACACCCTTTGCGTGCACTGTGTCCAATGCGACGGGGAAGACCTGGAGGTGGTGGCCGCCCGCAATAGCGCGATCTGTGTCTGTCCCGGTTCGAACCGTTATCTGGAGGTCGGGAGCGCCCCGGTTCCGCAAATGCTTGACAAGGGGATCCGGGTGGTTCTCGGTACCGACAGTTCGGCCAGCAATCCCCATCTCATCCTTTGGCAGGAGATGCGGGTTCTCCACGAGGCGCATCCCGACATCGAGCCGGGCGGGATCATCAGGATGGCTACCCGGAACGGGGCCGAGCTCATGGGCATCTCGGACGAGATCGGCTCCCTTGAACCGGGCCGCTCCTCGAGTTTCCTGGCGGTCAGCGGCGATCTGCCGGAAAAGGCGAATTCCGAGGCGATCCTCGAATGGCTGGTTTCGGCCGGCCTGTCAATTGTAACCGAGTGGGTCGAATAGGATGAGCTCTCCGACAAGTCCGGCCCGGATCGGCATGGTCAATTTCATCAATACCGCGCCCTTGTACGAGGTCTGGCGCCGCACGGTCGCCCGGCCGGAATGGCGGGTCACCGAAGCGGTGCCCTCGGTGTTGAATAAAATGCTTAACGAGGGCGCCCTTGACCTGGGCTTTATCTCCTCCCACGAGTATGCCCTCCATCCCGATAAGTACAGGATTCTCGACGATATCTCCATTTCGGCGACCGGCGCGGTAGGCAGCGTTTTCCTGTTCAGCCGCAAGGAGCCCCGGGACCTGGATGGCGCCTCGATCCTGCTCTCCACCCAGTCCCAAACCTCGGTTTATCTGGTCAGGATCATCCTGGAAGAATTTTACGGGATCGAACCGGACTATATCGACGGTGCGATAAGCGACCGGGACGGTGATCTCGATGTTTATGACGGGGTGCTGGCCATCGGCGACGATGCCCTGCGGCTCAATGGCAGCGATGAATTTCCGCACAAGCTCGATCTTGGCCTGATCTGGCAGGAACAGACCGGGCTGCCTTTTGTATTCGCGGTCTGGGCGGTTCGGGAGGATTTTTGGCGGACGGCCGCCGATACGGTTAATGAAATCCATCGCGAATTGTTGCGTTGCATCAGCGAGGGCAAGCGGGATCTGCGTACCATAAGTTCTTTGGCGGCACCGCGCATTCCGATGCCGGCCGAAGATTGTTACAGATATCTGCAGGGGATCGAGTATGATCTCGGCGCGCCTAAAAAAGCGGGGTTGAAGCTTTTTTGCGAATATCTGCTGAAAAGGGGCGAGGGGAGCGGGGGAGCTTTGCCGCTTAGGATAGCTACCTCGACAGGTTCAAGGTTAAGAACAGGTTCAAGGTCCAAGATACAAGGTTCAAGTTAAGGACTTAAGGACTTAAGGACTTAAGGACGGCTTAAGGGGCGATGAAAGCTCTCCTCACTCACTTAGGTAAGTCGGAAATAAGGAATAAAATATTCAATGAACAATCCGGATGAAAAGAAGAAATTTGTCAGGGAGAAATTCTCCTCGATCAGCTCCGATTATGATTTCCTTAACTCCCTGCTGAGTTTCCATATCGATCGCTACTGGCGCTGGGTGACTACCCGGATGCTCGGCGAGTATCGGGAAGGCACGGTCCTGGACCTCTGCGCCGGGACCTTGCCGCTCTCCCTGGAGCTGACCAGGCAGGCGCCGGAACGGCGGGTGCTGGCGGTGGATTTCTGCGAAGATATGCTCCTGGCCGGACGCCGGACGATGCCGGGTGATGACCGGAAAGGTCGGATTATGCCGGTTTGCGGCGATGGCGAGAAGATCCCGGCGAAAAGCGGAAGCTGCTGGGGAATTACCGTCGCCTTCGGAGTCCGCAACCTGGCCAACACCCAGGACGGGCTTAATGAGATGTTCCGGGTCTTGAAGAAGGGCGGCAAACTTTTGATCCTGGAGTTCTCCCGGCCGAAAAATCCGATCGTCAAACCATTTTACAACTTCTATCTGAATAAAGTCCTGCCCAGACTGGCCGGGCTGGTCTCCGGCGATAAGGAGGCCTATGAGTATCTGGCCAGTTCGATCGCTAAATTTTACGAGCCGGCCGAGCTGCTGGCGATGATGGAAAAAGCAGGTTTCAGTAAACCGTGGCGGCGGCCCCTGACTTTCGGGATTGTCTCGATTTATGTAGGTGAAAAATGGTAACCGTTCAGCAGCACTGCATCTTCGGACGATCGGCCCGGCTTACGTACACGAGGTACGCGGCGCCGGTCCGCTTGTCCAAATCTGCACCACTGCTGAACGGTTACAGTCCGGCGGTTGTGGATACTTTGGCGACCGCCCCGGGGAACGGTGACGAAAAATGAGCGCTGGAAAATTGATTCTGGCCATCACCGGGGCCAGCGGTTCCCTGCTGGCCATCGAGTTTCTGAAACTGATGCGGGAAAACGACATCGAGATCCACGCGATGATCTCCGCTGCCGGCCGCAAGGTTATGGAACTGGAAGAGGAAATGAGATTTGAAGATATCGAGCCCCTGGCCGCCGCCTGGTACGATGTCGATGACTTTACCGCCCCGATGGCAAGCGGTTCCGCCCGCTTTGACGGCATGGTCGTCCTGCCCTGCAGTATGGGGACCCTGGCGGCGATTGCCAACGGCTTTTCGGGCAACCTTATCCACCGGGCCGCCGACGTGACCCTGAAGGAGCGCCGCCCTTTACTGCTGGCGGTGCGCGAGACCCCCTTCAACCGCACCCATCTCCGGAATATGCTCAAGGTCCACGATGCCGGGGCTACCATCTGTCCGCCGCTGCCCTCCTTTTATCATAAACCCAAGTCGCTGCGGGAAATGGCGAGAATATTCGGCGGCCGACTCGCCGATCTGCTGGGGATTGAGGTCGAAGGGCAGCCGCGCTGGGGAGAGTAAGATTAGGAGCCAGAAGTCAGGAGCCAGAAGTCAGGAGCCAGAAGTCAGGAGCCAGAAGTCAGGAGCCAGAAGTCAGGAGCCAGAAGTCAGGAGTCGGAAGACAGGAGCCGGAATCCTGAAACCGATGGTTTTTTAAAGTTTTTCTCCTGACTCCCGGCTTCTGGCTCCTGGCTTCTCCTTTCTTGCTTCTCAGTAACAATAATAACGGGAATTCCCACACCATTACGGATACCGAAAAAGCAGGATAAATATGCTCACCAAAATCGCCACCCTGCTTGAGATGATCAAGTTCAAGCATACCGTTTTCGCCCTGCCGTTCGCCCTGATCGGCGCCTTTCTGGCCGGCGGGGGGATTCCCGATGCGGCCGTCTTCGCCTGGATCATCCTGGCCATGATCGGGGCCCGGACCAGCGCCATGGGCTTTAACCGCATTGTCGACCGCCGGTTCGACAGGCGGAACCCCCGCACCGCCGGACGGGCAATCCCGGCCGGTGCCGTCAAGCTCCGGGAGGCCTGGGTCATGGTGATCCTGGCGGCGGCGCTGTTCTTTTTCGCCTGCTACAATCTGAACCGCCTGACCCTGCTGATCTCGCCCTTCGCTCTCGGCCTGACCTTCTTCTATTCGCTGACCAAACGGTTCACCTGGCTCTGCCATCTCGTTCTGGGTGCGGCCCTGGCCTTTTCACCTCTCGGCGGCTGGGTTGCGGTTAACGGTTCGCTTAGCGGGTATCCCTATGTATTGTCGCTGGGGGTTCTGTTCTGGGTGGCCGGATTTGACACGGTTTATGCCTGCCTCGATGCCGATTTCGACAGGAAGGCCGGGCTGTTTTCCCTGCCGGCGAGGTTCGGCAGGGAAGGGGCCTTCAAACTGGCGGTCCTGCTCCATGTTATCGCCTTTATCCTCTTCGCCATGACCGGCTATCTGATGAACCTGCATATCATCTATTACCTGGGTCTGGCAGTTACGGCCGGCGCCCTTTTTTATCAGCACCTGATCGTCAATCCGAAAGACCTGAGCCGGATCAGCATGTCGTTTTTCGCGATGAACGGCCTGATCAGCCTGACCCTCTTCGCGGCGACCTGGCTGGATCTCTTGATCTATGGATAGGTTGATAAAAAACTTTCGCCAAGTTGCGGTTGCCTTGAGGCCGAATGGCAGGTATTATCCTTGTATTTATTGACGGAAACCATGACCCATAACAGCCGGATTTTGACTGATCTTTATTTAACGGGAGAAGAAGCATGAGCGAAAAAATGGTTAAACAGGATTTTATGATAATTGTGGCTCTGGTGGCCCTGGTGGTCGGATTTCTGATCGGGGTGGTGTTCAGCAGCATGCAGACTGCCAAGACCTCCTCGCCGGTTGCCGGCCAGCAGTCCGCGCCTCCTCCCGGCCAGCCCGCAGGTGGAATTACCCCGGCCCAGGCCAACCAGATCCTCGCCCTGGAGAAGGAAGTCGCGGCAAATCCCCAAAACGTCGAGGCCTGGACCAGTCTCGGTCATATTTACTTCGATACCCATCGTTATGCCAAGGCGATTAACGCCTACAATAAATCCCTCGAACTGGCGCCGAATAACCCCGATGTCTGGACTGATCTCGGCGTCATGTATCGGCGCAATAACCAGCCTCAAGAAGCGATAAAGGCGTTCGATCGGGCGATCAATATCTCTCCGACCCATGAACAATCGAGGTTCAACAAGGGGATTGTCCTGTTAAATGACCTGGGTGACAAGGCCGGGGCCAAAGAGGCCTGGGAAGGCCTTTTGGCGGTTAACCCCGTCGCCATGGCCCCCAACGGCCAACCGGTCAGGGAGCTTGTCGACACCATCGAGTGACAGGTTAAGTTAATCGGACTGGCGCTTAAAAAAAACCGGAGTTGCGGGAATGTAGTTTCCGGCAGCTCCGGTTTTTTTTGGGGGGAGGGGGGCGTAAAGGAGACAGGTTATCCGAGCCTAATGGCTGCAGCGAGGCCGTTTATTGCAGATCCTTGCGGATCGAGATGTGGAAAGCCGCTCCTTCGCCATCTTCAAAATCGGCCCATACGCTGCCGCCGAACTTTTCGGCGATCTCTTTGACAATCGCCAGGCCCAGCCCCGAGCCGCTTATGTTGCCGGTATTGTCCCGGCGGGTGAAGATATCGAAAATGCCTTCGCTATCCTCCTTTTTCATGCCGACTCCGTTATCGCTAACCGTGAGGATGTGATGGGTGGCGTCTTCCCCGTAGCCGATGTCGATCTTGCTCAAATGGCCGCCGCCGTATTTCAAGGCGTTGTCGATGAAGTTTCTCAATACCCGGCTCAGTTCCGTCCGGTCCGCCCTGATCGTCGGAATTGACTCCGGTTCCGACCATTCGATTCCCCGGCTGCCGAATTGCGGTGAAAACTCGTCCCTGATCAGGGCGAAAAGCTCTTTCAGGTCGATCGGTTCGATGCGGCGCGGTACTTCACGGGTTTTGATGTAGATATTGATATTTTCGACCAGGGCGTTGATATGTTCCGCCACCCTGACAATCCGGTCGCAATACATTTTGGCCTTGTCATCCATGCCTTCCCCGTACTTCCTGGTCAGGAGGTTTACCAGGCCGTGCATGCTGGCCGTCGGGCTTTTCAGGTCGTGGATAATCGTGTAGGCGAATTTCTTGATATTCTCGTGGCTCTCTTTTACAGCCTGCTCCGCCCTGAGTTTTTCGGTGATATCCAGGGCTAGGGACAGCACCATTTCGGGTCTGCCTTCCGGGTCGCTCAGAACGGAGTTGTTCCATTCGCAGGTGATGGTCCGGCCGTCCCGGGTCTTGTTGTCGTTGATGCTTCGTCTGTTCATGGTTCCCTGCATCAGGGAATCGGTGACCTGCTTCACCTGCCCCTTGGCCTGGTCCGCAACCAGAAAATCGAAGAGATTCCGGCCGAGGGCTTCTTCGGCTGACCAGCCGAACATCCGCTCGGCCGTTTTGTTCCAGTCGGTTATCCGGCATTTTCTATCCCAGACCACAAAGGCCAGGGGGGCGGTTTCGTAAATGCTCCGGAAGCGCTTTTCGTTTAATTTCAAATCCCGGAACATCGATTCGTAGGGGCGGGTTAGATTGGTCTCGATGGCGGCTTTATAGACGAAATAAAAGGAGAGGATCTTGAGGATATGACCGCTGAAATTGGCCAGGCCGAAGACACTGATATAGAGGGTGAAGGCCATTTCGGAGGTCACGCTTGCAACCATCGAGGCGATCAGCAGCCTGTATACCTTCCGGTCGAATTCTTTTTTCCTTATGGAAAAAGTCAGTATGGCCAGCAGCCAGAAAAAGCAGATCAGATATTCGCTGAGGATTTTAAAAGGGGTCAAGCCGTTCCCCTCGATATAGGCGGCGGGAAAGATCTTCCACCGGAAAATAGCCGCGAAGATCAGGAAAGTTATCAGGATGTAGCCGCCGAAGACCGCGGTCAGTTTGAAGCGCTTCCGGAACGCGTAGAGGGCGGCCAGGAAGGTGAGGCTTTCCAGGTATCTTGCCGCAATCCACAACTGGGTAGGCAGATCGGCGCCGTAGCCGGGGAAAACCGACAGCCCCTTGTAGGAGAAGGTGTGGAAAAGATCGAGGATGGCGACAAATAGATAGCCGATCCCGACCAGCAAGAGATAGGGCTGGGTGGAAAACCTTCTCGAATTCCAGGAGATAATGAAGATACAGCAGGCGATGATGACGCTGAAGATTTCCGCGAGGCCGTGAAAGAGAAGGTAATTGGTCTCGGAGAGCCAATAGAGACCGGCGATGATGGGCAGCCAGAGAAGAAATCTGTAACCGGAATGGGTTTCTTGTTTTTGCATGTTCCCTCGCTATGTCACTGTGATAGGGGAATGAGCGGATCAGCCTATTTCAGGGGATGTTTGCCGGCGTTTCTATAATCGTTACCGGAAGAAAATGAAGTAATCTAACTCATCAGGGGGTGTGCCGCAATCTCTCCTGCCGTTTATCACATTTTCCTAGATCCGTGACGGCTTTGTGGGGAATAAATTCGAGGGGCAGGGCGGAGGGGGAAGGGATCAGCTGTGCTCCCTGGTTTTCTGGAAGGTTATATCCGGAAAAAGCTCCATGGCCCGCGACAGCCGCCATTCGCTGTCGGCCAGATAAGCGAGATGGTCTTCGGCATCCATGGCCAGGCTTTTTTGCTGCTTGGCCATAAATTCCGCCATTTTTTTCCGGTCATCGCAAGCGATCCAGCGGGCCGTACTGTAGTTGATCGCCTCGTAGACCGCTTCAACCCCGTATTCCGCCTTGAGCCGGGCCATGGTCACATCGAACTGCAGGACCCCGACCGCGCCGAGGATGAAATCGCTGCCCTGGATGGGCCGGAACAGCTGGACCGCGCCTTCCTCGGCCAGCTGGATCAGACCTTTATTGAGCTGCTTGATCTTCAAGGGGTCCTTGAGGATGACCCTCCGGAAATGCTCAGGGGCGAAGTTCGGGATGCCGGTGAATTTAAGGGGTTCCTTGTCGGTGAAGGTGTCGCCGATCTTGATGGTGCCATGGTTATGGATGCCGATAATATCGCCGGGGAAGGCTTCCTCGACATTGCTGCGGTCCTGGGCCATGAAGATGGTGGCATTGGCCAGGGCGATCTCCTTGCCGAGCCGGTGGTGCCTGACTTTCATGCCGCGGGTAAATTTGCCCGAACAGATCCGGAAGAAGGCGATCCGGTCGCGGTGGGCCGGATTCATGTTGGCCTGGATCTTAAAGCTGAAACCGGAAAAGGATTCTTCTTCGGGATAAACCATCCGTTCGGCGGCGGGCCGAGGGCCGGGGGCGGGGGCAAGTTCGACGAAAGAATCGAGCAGCTCCTTGACTCCGAAGTTGTTGATGGCGCTGCCGAAAAAGACCGGAGTCTGCCCGGCCTTCAGGTAATCTTCATGGGAGTAAGGGTTGGCCGCTCCTTCCAGCAGTTCGATATCGTCCCGCAGTTGCCCGGCCTGGTCGCCAAGCATTTCATCCAGTTTTGGATCATCGAGCCCCTTTACCACCACGCTGTTCTGGGGCATGGTATCCCGGCCGCCGCTGAACAGGTGCAGCTCCTGTCGGTGAATATTGTAAACTCCCTTGAAGCTCCTGCCCATGCCGATCGGCCAGGAAAGCGGGGTGCATTCGATCTGGAGCTTTTCCTCGATTTCGGAGAGAATATCGAGGGGCTCCATACCTTCCCGATCAAGCTTGTTGATAAAGGTGATCACCGGGGTATTGCGCATCCGGCATACTTCCATAAGCTTTTCGGTCTGGGCTTCGACCCCCTTGGCGTTGTCGATAACCATCAGGGCGCTGTCGACGGCGGTCAGCACCCGGTAGGTGTCTTCCGAAAAATCCTGGTGGCCGGGGGTGTCCAGGAGGTTGATTTCGTAGTTCCGGTAGTTGAACTTCATCACCGAAGAGGTTACGGAGATGCCGCGTTCCTTTTCGATCGACATCCAGTCGCTTACCGCGTGATTGGCGTTTTTTCTGGATTTGACGGCGCCGGCCATCTGAATGGCCCCTCCGAACAGTAATAATTTTTCAGTCAGGGTTGTTTTGCCCGCGTCGGGATGACTGATGATCCCGAAGGTTCTGCGGCGCTGGATTTCCTTTTTTATTCTGCTGCTCATGGGGGTGCTCGCTATAACTTTAGAAAGGATTATTTAAACCAGGAATTAAGTTGGCCGGGAAGGGGACGCATACATCTGAATTCCGAAGGGTTCCATCTTGCTGGTAATTAACATTACAATATAAACCATTATCCCGGATATTGCATGTATAGTTCACATATTTTGCCGGAGTATCAGTTGATAGCGTCGTGAAAAGTCACAATTTCAGTCATTGCGAGCGCAACGCAGTAATCCAGAAACAGGTAACTAATTGAAATTACGGCATTGACTCGTCGCTTCGCTCCTCGCAATGACGTGGCAAATCAGTTTTTGCGAACTTGTCAGTTTTGACATACTCGCAAAAATCACGGGATGGTTAACAAAAAGTTATTTTCTTGCTGAATTTTCGGTGGCTATTTCATCGGGCCGGGGCCTGATGGATGTACATTCTTTGCATATTTTCGGGTATTTGATTATAGTCGCTACTCTTGCTTGTCGGCGGAGTTCCGGTGTCCGGCTGTGGATGCTTATGATGATAAAAATAGTTAAATCCGGATACTGTGATAACGACAGATAAGCTGGTAATTATAGTTCGACAAGGCAAAGACGACCAACAACCGTCGGAGTTCAGGTAAGTAGATGATTGTCCACCATGCCCAGGAAAACAGTGCTGTACAATGCCGGGGTTGCGGCACCTGCTGCCGACAGGGCGGCCCAGCCATGCACCTCGAAGACCTTTGCCTTATCGAGCAAGGCATTATGGGATTCAGGGAACTGGTCACGATCAGACGGGATGAACCGGCCTATAATCCCTGTCATGAAAAAGTAATGCCCAGCGCTTCGGAATTCATCAAGGTCAAGGGACGCGGCAAGAGCTGGAGTTGTCTTTTCTTTGAGGATAACGGCAACAGCTGCTCCGTTTATCAAAATCGCCCGCTGGAATGCCGTCTTCTGTTCTGCCGGGATACCGGGCAGTTGACCAAAATAATCGGTGAGGATCTCCTCTCCCGACGAGCGCTTCTAGCGAAAGACGATCCGGTCCTCGACCTGATCGAGCGCCATGAGCAAGAGTGTTCTTACGGGCTGGTCAATAATTTGTTGACTGAAGAGAACCAGGTTCGGGATGATATCGAAGCACGATTGACTGTCCTGGTCGGCCGGGATCTTGCTGTCCGGGATGGTTTTCTGCGATCTTTCCCGGGACGCCGGGACGAGGAGTTATTCCTGTTCGGCCGGCCGCTTTTTCTGGTTCTGGCTCCATATGGCTTCCGGCTTTGATGGCGTCGCAAAAATCGCCAGCTCCTGCGTTGCTGCAAATTGTCTCGTCATTGCAGCGTACTGAAGTACGCTTCATTTCTCGAAATTTACGCGCCTTGGATCTGACGATTTTTGCTTAGCCATCCTCTTTTTGACTTTTTGCGAACTTGTCAGGGTTGCTGTCGTCGCAAAAAGTCGGGATTATCATAATGTCATCTCGACCAACGGGAGAAATCTTTATAGTATCAATTGGTTAAAGTTGAGTTGAGCAGCTTGTCTGCTCAAACGAAACTTATGCCCTGTGGGTGTAAAGCTGAGTTGAGCAACTCGTCTGCTGGTAGAAACTTATGCCCTGTCGTATAAAACAAAATTCCCAAAGAAGCCGTCACGGATTCAGGATTATTGCTAATTAGTTGTTTTTAAAGTGTTTGGCCTTGACCTTTTCAGGTCTTCTCTTATGTTGAAAAGTTTTCACCTCGTTCAGGATTAATTTTTTATTCGGAATAATATTATGAAAGGCAATGTCAAAAGAGATCTGATCGGCAATGAGGGAATGGTGCTTCTGGACACCATTCGTCGGTTGATTCGCCGCAACGCGGTCGAAAATCTGATGAAACTGATTGCCAAGACCCATCCCGCCGATATCGCCTGGGTATTCCGCCACTTTGCTCCCAACGAACGAAAGTTCGTTTTCAATATCATTGCCCAGACGGACGCTCTCGGGGAGTTCCTGAGCGAACTCGATCAGGCGATCATGCTTGACATGGTCGGAGATCTGACCCCGCAGTTCATGGCCAACATTATCAAGGATATGCCTTCCGATGACGCGGCCGATATTCTCGAGGTGCTGCCGGAAGAGTTCGCCAATGACATCCGCCGGTTAATGGGCCGGGAGGACCGGGCCGAAGTAGACGATCTCCTCCAGTATCTGCCCGACTCCGCCGGTGGCCTGATGTCGCCGGACTTCATGGCCCTCGATGAAGGCTTGAGCGTCGGTGACGCCATCCGGAAGGTTCAGGAACGCAGCGAAGAGATGGAGATGGCCTTCTATCTCTATATCACCCACGGTGACGACGGGCAGCTCTGCGGAGTGGTCTCGTTAAGGGAACTGCTCATGCATCCCCCGTATCGTCTGCTCAGAAACATTATGAACCCCAACGTCGTCGCGGTTACCACCGATACCGATCAGGGCGAGGTGGCTCATATTGTCGCGCAATATAATTTTCTGGCAATACCGGTAGTCGATTCAGCTTACCGGCTGATCGGTATCGTTACCGTCGACGATATCATCGATGTAATCCGCGAGGAGGCCACCGAAGACTTCCTGCAGATGGCCGGCGCCGGTAAGGATCGGGAGATTCTCCTTAAGTCTACAATCGATAATGCCATGACCAGGGCGCCCTGGTTGTTCGCCAGCTGGCTGGGCGGAATTATGGCCATGATGATTATCGGTTTTTTCGAGGAAGAACTCGCCAAGGTGCTCGCCCTCGCTTCCTTTATCCCCATCGTTATGGGCATGGGTGGAAATATTGCCACCCAGTCCAGTACTATCGTAGTGCGCGGGATCGCCACCGGCCGGATTAATATGCAGGAAATGACCAAGGTTATTTTCAAAGAGATGCGGGTCGGCATTCTGCTCGGCACTTTTTACGGGGTCTTGCTGGGGGTGCTCGCCTATTTCGGATATAGCGAGCATGCCAACCTGGGAGCAGTGGTGGGGATCTCCGTCCTTTTCGCCATGACCCTGGCCTCCACAGTGGGTACCCTGGTGCCGCTCCTGCTCAGAAGACTTGATGTCGATGCCGCTATTGCCACCGGTCCCTTTGTGACGACCGCCATCGATATTCTCGGCGTTTCGACATATTTTCTGATCGCCAAGTTACTTCTGGACATTTAAAACCGCTATGCATAATCAAGATTTACCGCCCCGGCGGCGGTTTCGGCCATTTTTAATTATCGTGCTGGTCCTTGGCGCCGCCCTGTTCGTTTATTATGAACAGACTAAACGTCCGGTTTTCGACCCGGACGCCAAACCCCGCGTCGTCGTCCCGCGCGGAGATTTGACTCCCAATGAACATAATACCATTGACCTTTTCAAGGCTACTTCGCCTTCGGTGGTTTTCATCAGCAGCGTTGAAATGCGCCGCGGTCTGTTCAGCCTCAATATCTATGAAATTCCTCGGGGCACCGGGTCCGGATTTATCTGGGACAACCAAGGGCGGATCGTCACCAATTACCATGTCATCGGCGATGCCGCCAGGGTGGAGGTCACCCTTAGCGATAACACTACCTGGAAAGCCATCCTGGTTGGCACCGCTCCGGACAAGGATCTGGCCGTTCTCCAGATTTCCGCCCCGGCCGGTCGTCTCCCGCCAATCGCCGTCGGCGATTCCGAAACTCTTATGGTCGGACAAACCGTTTACGCCATCGGCAATCCCTTCGGGCTTGATCACACCCTGACCGCCGGTATCGTCAGCGCCCTCGGCCGGGAGATCAAGGCCGTTAACGGCCGGACCATCCAGAATGTCATCCAAACCGATGCGGCGATCAATCCCGGCAATTCGGGCGGGCCGCTGCTGGACAGTTCCGGCCGGCTGATCGGGATAAATACGGCGATCTACAGCCCGACCGGCAGCAGCGCCGGCATCGGTTTTGCGGTGCCGGTTGAAACGATCAACCGGGTGGTGCCCCAGATCATCAAACACGGCAAGGTCATCAGGCCGGGGCTCGGGGTGACTTTGGCCAATCGCCGTATCGCCGAGCAGCTCGGCATCGAAGGGGTCCTGGTTATCAATGTCGAGTCGGGCAGCTCGGCCGAAAAGGCAGGAATCCGGGGGACTTCCCAGGTGCTGGGCGGCATAGTGCTCGGGGATATCATCATCGCGGTCAACAGCAACAAGGTTGACGACTACGATGAACTGCGCAACGAGCTGGACAAGTATGAGATCGGCGACAAAGTGAAATTGATCGTCATCCGGGATGAGCAGCCCCTGGAGTTGGAAGTCGTCCTGGAAGAGGTTTCCTAGATGCTCTGGTGGACCAAGGCGATCAAGAGCCTGATCTCCTCGAACGAAGGCGAACGTCTCGATCTCTTCAGAATTTTTCCGGGGGTCCGAAGATTTCTGGCCGCCCGGCATCACTACGCCTATTTACGGACAGGCGGTGATATCCTCTTTATTCTGATTGTGATTTCGGGTCTTTTCGGACCACGCGATCCGTCTAGCAATATCGCGG
Source organism: Desulfobacterales bacterium (assembly GCA_024637225.1). Taxonomy (GTDB): domain Bacteria; phylum Desulfobacterota; class Desulfobulbia; order Desulfobulbales; family JAGXFP01; genus JAGXFP01. Next base: position 5,370 of record JAGXFP010000005.1, on the reverse strand, counting down.
TTTTTCTGTCCTGGGGGGTGCTCTGGCCGGCCATTGTCCTGAGCTGGTTCTTTGTCGGACGCATGTGGTGCGGCATCTGCCCTTTTCCGGGTCTGGGCGTCTTCCTGCAACGGCGGGGCCTGACTCTTAACCTGCCGGTCCCGAAGTTTCTCCAGAAATACGGGGTCTATACTTCCGTTTTCCTTCTGGCCCTGATCATCTGGATCGAGGTGGTCGCCGGGCTTGACCGCTCGCCGGTCGGCACCTCCTTGTTTGCGTTATCGATTACAGCAGGCGCCACCCTGTTAGCCGTACTCTTTTCCGGCCAGTCCTGGTGCCGGCATCTCTGTCCGTTGGGTAGAATCAGCGGCGCGGCGGCGACCCTTTCAATCACCGAATTCAGGCCCGACCATGACAGATGCCGGGTCTGCAAGACCTTCGCCTGCAAAAGGGGCATGGAAGGCAAGAGAGGCTGCCCGGTCTATCTGGGCGCCTACAGCGTCCAGAACAACCTTCATTGCCTGGTCTGCGGGCACTGCCTGGCCCTTTGCGATTTGGATTCCCCCCAGCTCCTGCTGCGCAATCCCTATTCCGAATTGATCCGCAACAAGGGGCGCTACATTACCTGCTCCTATATCGTACCTTTTCTGATCGGCTCCCAGCTGGCCCGCTTTTTCAGGCACAATGAGGCTTACGGCTACTTCAGGTCCTGGCTGAACCTGCCCGACGCCATGTCCTTCAGCCTCTTGCTGGTAGTGGGTTTTGTCCTGGTTCTCGGTTTGATCAAGTTCGGGTCGCGTCTCTTCGGAATCAACGAGGATCCGATGTTCGGCAAGTTCTCGCCATTGGTGCCGATCCTGATCCCCATGGCGTTCACCGGAGAACTGGTTTACCGTTTATCCTATTTTGCCGACGGGGTGGGCGGTTTTTTCCCGACGATCGGCCGGCAATTCGGCCTGGAAAATCTTAAAAGGATGTATTTCAGCATCCCCGATTTCCCGGTGCAGATTCTTTCCGCGTTCTTTTTGTTGAATGGCGCCATCGCCGGGGTCTATATCCTCTGGCGTTTGTGCCTGGAAGATTTTGAAGGGATGGTCCGGCTAAGAAATTTCATCGGGATAAACCTGCTGATTGTCCTGATCCTGACCGGTTATCTGGCCGTGATCTTTTAGTACCCCTAACCCCTGAACTATCGCATCTTGCTCGTTATTTTTTCGCGACGACTTCGTTGCGGCTTCCGTTTCATAGCGCTGCTATGAGGTCTTCAGCCACGCCTCGCCGTCACGAAAGATCCCTTCGCAATTGTGCGAAATTTAAAGTTTTACAAGGTACCAGGGAGCGGTGCTTGGGATTGCTCACTCATTCTCGATGCCGGCTACCTTTTCCTTTCTCCGCTTTTTAGCCAGGGCCCGCATGTCCTTGATCTGGTCCGATTCATCCATGATTTCCTGGCCGAAAATCTCTTCGATTAAGTCTTCCATGCTGATTATGCCGGTCATGCTGCCGTACTCGTCCACCACTACGAAGAGATGTTGTTTCTTCTGGATGAAATCGACCAGCATCCGGCTTAGGGGCGCGGTTTCCGGGACAAAATGGACTGGACGGGCCAGGACGGAGATGGTGAGAGCGTCCATTTCATCCGCGGCGGTTGAGAGAATATCGTTGCGCAGGACGATCCCGGAAATATTGTCGGGCTCGCTCCGGTAAATAGGAATCCGGCTGTGCAGATTCCATTGATCCTTGCCCAGCACAGCTTCACCCACGGTCATTTGTTCATTAAGGGTGAAAGTGACCGTTCGCGGAGTCATTACATCTCTGACGTATATATTTTTCAGGTTGAGGATATTGGTAATAACCTCTTCCTCCTGAGGATCGATCTGCCCGGATCTGCGACCCATGGCGGCAATGGCCATGACCTCCTCGGCCGAGGCGAGACTTTCCTCGGAATGGCGGGGAATCAATCTGGTCACGACTTGACAGAAAAAAATGACCGGTTTCAGGAGGATCACCAGAATCCTGAGCGGGGTGGCTATCCAGGGCGTGAGCTGACGGCAATAGGCGACCCCGATGGTTTTGGGCAGAATTTCGGAAAAGATCAGGATCGTCAAGGTGAAAACTACCGAAAACCAGAAAAGATTATGCTCCCCGAATACCGCCGCCGCCGCCGCTCCGGCCACCGCGGCGCCCATGGTATTGGCGATGGTGTTCAGGGTGAGGATGGCGGTAATCGGCCGGTGGATATCTTTTTTCAGGCTTTTGATAACCGGAGCCGACGGTGCGCCTCTGTTTTGCAACATTTCCAGATAGGAGTTCGGCACCGAATACAAGACGGCTTCCAGGATACTGCAGATCGCTGAAATAGTGACAGCCAGGCCTACGGCAAAAACGAGCTGGGTTAACAAGGGAAAAACCTCCGGAGTTATCGATAATAATCCATCGTAGTAAATTTTTTCTGATTCTGGCAATATACTGAAAGATGCAAAATTAATCCGTAAGGATTATAGTCTTTGCCGGTTGTGACCGGATAGCCTTGACTTGTAAGTTGCCATTTCAGTTAAAAAACCGCGAAAACCTGATAGCCCCTTCATTGCGAGGAGCAAAGCGACGAAGCAATGAAGTATTCATCTGTCTCTGGATTGCTTCGCTGCGCTCGCAATGACTTGTTTTTTGAATTAACATTCGGGCCGGGCCTGTCGAAGTTCGCATCATTTATTCCCCATCGAAATTAAGAACCGTGCAATAACATCAACGGAGAAAGGTATGATAAAAGTAAGCAGCCAACCCTTGCGGGCCCTGGGGGGTGATACCGTGGTCTATCTGGTCAGACAGCCGGAAAGTACCGCCCCGGCTTGTCCGGATCGGCAGGTTTCGATTTATCTGGAAGAGGTTTTTTCCCTGGGAGACTTTTCGGGAAAAGCTGATGAAAAGCTGCTTTTCTATCTACCCGCGGCTTCCCGGGGCAAAGGGAAGAGCAAATCTGTCAGGTTTTTAGTGGTCGGCCTCGGCAGTGAAGATCCCGATTCGGAACTTTTCCGGAAGAGCGGCGGGGAGATCGCCAAGGCGGTTGCCAGGCTCAAGGTAGGCAAACTGCGGATCCAGATGATCGAGGAGGAGTCCGGGGCGCACCTCGCGGAAAGCGCCAAAGCGCTGGCCGAGGGCCTGGTCCTCGGGACATACCGTTTTGACAAGTATAAGGGAAAAGAGAGTATAAATGGCGAGGAACCGAAGGGCATCCAAGAGATAATCATCCATTCCTCCCGGGCCCAGGCGCTGAAAAAAGTTGTCGCCCATGGCGAATTTGCCGCCATGGCGGTTTGTGCGGCCCGTGATATGGCCAATGAGCCCGGCAATTTCTGGACTCCCTCCGATTTTGCCAGAATGGGCCGCGAATTGGCCGAAAAACATGGGCTCGCCTGTAAGATTATTGAAAAGGCGGCCATGAAGAAGATGGGGATGGGCGGCGTCATCGGCGTAACCCAAGGTTCCGCCCAGCCACCTAAAATGGTGGTTCTCGAATATCGAAGTTCCGGCCGGAAGGCGCCCACCCTGTTGCTGGTCGGCAAGGGAATCACCTTCGATTCCGGGGGGATCTCCCTTAAGCCGGGGGCCGGCATGGAGGATATGAAGTATGACATGTGCGGCGGCGCCGCGGTCATGGCGGTTATGCAGGCGGTCGCCGAACTGAAACCGGGCGGCGTCAACGTGGTGGGTATTGTTCCGGCCACCGAGAATCTCCCCGGTCCGGAAGCCTTGAAACCGGGCGATGTGATCACTCATTATAACGGGAAAACCGTGGAAGTGATCAATACCGACGCCGAAGGCAGGTTGATTCTGGCCGATGCCCTTGCCTATGGTGTGGACAAATTCAAACCGACCGCCGTGGTCGACATCGCCACCCTGACCGGGGCGGCAATTATCGGCCTCGGCCACCATCGCACCGCTTTACTCAGCAATGACGACACGCTGGCCGAGAGACTGCTGGCCATCGGCGATAACTGCGGGGAACCCTGCTGGCGGTTACCCCTGGGAGAGGATTATAAAAAGCAGTTGAAATCCGAAATCGCCGATCTCAAAAATATCGGGGGCCGGGAGGCCGGGACCATTACCGCGGCCATCTTCCTGCAGCAGTTCGTCGGGGATACCCGCTGGGCCCATCTCGATATTGCCGGCACCGCCTGGAACTTTACCGAAAAATCCTATATTCCCAAGGGGCCATCCGGGGTCGGGGTCCGGACCTTGATCGAGCTGATCATGAACTGGGAATAAGTAACCGTTCAGCAGCACCACATCTTCGGACGATCAGCCCGGCTTACGTACACGAGGTACGCGGCGCCGGTTCGCTTGTCCAAATCTGCGGCACGGCTGAACGGTTACAGTCCGGCGATTTTGGTTACTGGCGTAACGGTTACTAATAAGTGGTGACGACTGCATAAATAAGCCCGACGCTTATGTGGGCTCATTGAAAATCCGGTGTGCGGATCCCGGCTCGGGAGCGGCTTCGGCCGCGAATTCCAGCGGAGGCGAAAACGGCGGGGATTGGAATTCCGCGGTCCACGCCCTCCCGCATCTGCCTGACCGGACAAATTGCCATAAGCCGGCCCCCGATTTTGCGAGGCCCATTCACTTAAGGCCGTACCGCCCGTACATAACCCTGGTCAGCCAGTTGATATCCCCTGGTAATCTCGCAGGAATCACCATCTTTCCAGCCCCCGCTGAAGCCGATGCCATCCTTGTCGGCGGACCAGTAGTCGCCTTCGATGCGGATTCCTTCCTCCCCGGCGTCGGCATTACCGAAATCGAAGACAAAATAGAAATCGAGCAATTCGTCCCTGGTAGGCAATCGCCAGTCGGTATAACCGCCACGTTCCAGCTCTTTCACATAACGATCCGCCTTTTCCCAGGATGAGAACAGGGGACTTCGGTGCTTCTGCCACATCAGCGGCGAGGAACTCACCACAATAATCCCGTCATCGGTTTCGGTCAGATCGGGAGTGCCGATCCCGGCGCATCCGGTGACAAGAAAAAGCAGGAGCAGGGGTAAAAAAATCTTTTTCATGCAGATATTCATATTTCTCCTTTGATATTGTTTTGTTTCTATGAAACCGTCGCCCAGCTCGATTTACGCAGGAGCAAGGCTATCAGTAAACTGATGGTTAATGAGCCGATCGCGATAAATAAAAAGTTGAGATCCCGGACCGAACTGCCAAGCAGGGTGAAGGTGAAAAGACCGGGGATGGTGCCAAGCAGGGTAGTAAAGTGGTCGGGGTTAGTGAGACAACCTGAGGTGTGAAATAAGCAATGCCCCGTGGTTGTTGATACTGTCGGCTTTCAGGCAGCCGTTTTTAGTTCCTCAAGACCCCGGGAAAATGCCTCATCGGGGGTCAATTTGGC
>JAGXFP010000072.1 GCA_024637225.1 Desulfobacterales bacterium | reverse complement strand
TTTTCGACGCCTGGCCCGCTGGTAAAATCCTGGGAGCATTGGCAATGTTTCTCGCATGTTTTTCATGCGTTAATATATTATATCTAGCTGATATTTTCAGCTGAAATTCTTGCCGGAAAAAGGCTTAAACTAGTGCCATTCGGGACACAGGGTACTAGGGCTCCGCGCAAAAAAAATGCCGGCCAACAATCCGTTAATTGTTGACCGGCGACGGCAGGGTCCAGAACCTTAAAGGGGGGGGAAGGGCTCTGGCCCTACACAAAATAAAGAATATCATAAAACCCAGATATATTGTCAATTATTTATGACTATTTTTTTATTTTTTTTTAGGCCATGACGACTACGGGGGAATCTATCTCTATCAACCTGTAATTGCTTGCTTTCTTCTCTTAATCACGGCATCGGTAATGCCGCCCCTTTCGGGGCATCCAATAACGGCCCGGCTACTGGCCATGGGTCCTGACGAAATCGGCCAGGCTCTTCAGGCTGCCCAGGACCTTGCGGCTGGTCTCTTCGGAATCGATCCGGACTTTATAGCGGTTCTGGACCGTGAAGACTATCTCCACCGCATCAAGGGAATCGATATCGAGAGGGGATTCGGGGCCGATCAGCGGCGCCGTCGGTGAAATATCGACCGGGACCGGACCTTTAATCTTGCAGACCTCACAGATCATCTCCAACAGTTCATTCTCCAGTTTATCCATTCAAAAGCTCCAAAAAATTGTAATCAATCATGAGATTAAGGCCCCGGGATTTCCCTTCATCGCCGATCCGGTGGAAACAACTCCCTGAATCCGTAAGCGTTTGAGCACGGGCAGATGCAAGGCGGCAACGATATTGATAACAAAGCTGAGTTGAGCAGCTTGTCTGCTCGTATGAAACTTATGCCCTTGTGGTATAAAACAAAATTCATCACTAAGCCGTCACGCATTCAGGAACTCGAAAAATCAAGGCGCGCGCCTGATAAAAACCAGCCAGGCCGCGACAACCGTGGACAAGGCAAACATGAAGAGCAAGACCAGTTGCCCGGTGATGGCGGCAACCCCGCCGCCTCTGACAAAGATATCCAGAAAAGCCTCCAGCCCCCAGCCCAGGGGGGAAATAACGCTTATTTTCTGCATGATTTCCGGCATGGCGTAGACCGGGACCATGACACCGCCAATGGCCGCCCCCGCCACCACCGAAATCGAGCCGAACATGGAAGACTGTTCGTAGGTGCGGCAGAGGGTCCCCAGCAGTATACCGTAGCCAGCGGCGGCGAGCGAGGCCGCGGCCACCACCAGTAAAGCCCCGCCCCACTCGGCCCCCACCCGGAATGGTTCGAGGCCGAAAGCCGGCAACAGGAACCGGCCGAGAAGATAAATCAGCAAAAACTGGGTAAAGCAGACCAGCATGAAGGCCATAACCTTGCCGGCCAGGATAATCGCATAGGCGACCGGCATGCTCCGCAAACGCATCAAGGTCTCTTCCTGGCGTTCCCTGATCAGGGAGCCGGCCATCGGCACTACAATGAAAAACATTCCGAACAGGGCCCAGGCCGGAACGTTATGCTGGGTCGGAGTAGGCACCACCGTCAAACCGGCGGTGGAGGCGGATGCGGTCCGGACCGTCAGCAGCGGCTCGGTGGGGATGTCAATTTCCAGAGAGGGCACCTCGACATAGTCGGCAAAATCACCGGCCGCCTTCTTGATCTCCCGCTCGATGAATTCGGGCAGCACTTCGGAGAGCGCCTTCATCCTGGCATCACCCTCGAATTCGAACAAAACCAGGCTCAGACCGTTACGCATCGAAGACCTGAACCCGCCCATCACAGTGGGATCAAAATAGATCTCCAGTTCCGGTATCGGCTCCCCGCCCCCCTCCCCGGCTTCCTTCAGCAAGGATGCCCTGATTCCGGCCCGAACCCGGGCGAGGAGACGGGCGGTCGTCCCCTCCCTGACGATAATGCAGGCCTGATAATCACCATCTGCCACCAAGCCCATCGCCTTGCTGCGGCTAATTGTCTCGCCTTCGATAGCGGTTACCAGCTCCAGCCCGGCCAGGCGTTCGTTGAGTAATCGCCCCAACTCATCCCGGTCCCGGTCGACCAGAATAACCCGGGCCGCGGTCTCTCCCATCAGCCTATAGACGTTATCCTGTACCAGGGTAATGATCACCACCAGAACGGCGGGCATCACGAAGAGCAGCAGCAGTCCGGCCCGGTCCCGCCAGAGCAGCAGAGCATCCTTGCGCAGGGTTGCGAAAAGTTTCCCGATCATCGGCGCTAGTCCCGCAGCTCACGGCCGGTCAGGGCAAAGAACATCTCCTGCAGACTGGCATGACCGCCTTTTTTGATAAGTTCGGCCGGCTTCCCCCGAACCAGCACCCGGCCGTCGTCCATAACCGCCACCTCCGAACAGAGGCGCTCCGCCTCTTCCATGTAGTGGGTGGTGTAGACCATGGTCGTTCCCTGTTTATTGAGGTCGAGCAGCCGGGCAAGGATCATGTCCCGGGACTGGGCATCGATCCCCACCGTCGGTTCGTCGAGAAAGAGCAGTTTCGGCCGGTGCAGGATACCGACCGCCAGATTGATCCGCCGCTTCATGCCGCCCGAATAGGCATGAACCCGTTGATCGGCTTTCGGGCGCAGGCCGACGAAATCGAGACACTCCTCGACCCGGGCGCTCAAGGCGCTGCCCCGCAAGCCATAGAGCCGTCCGAAATAGCGAAGATTCTCACGGCCGGAAAGCTGCCGGTAGAGGGCGATCTCCTGGGGAACCAGGCCGATCATAGCCTTAACTTCACCGGCCCGGCGCCGAGTATCGCGGTTAAAGATCGTCACCTCGCCCTCGGTCGGCCTGAGCAGGGTGCTCATAATCGAGATCGCCGTGGTCTTGCCCGCCCCGTTCGGTCCCAGCAAACCGAAAATATCACCCTCGCCGATTTCGACACTGAAACCGTCCAGGGCCGGCTTCTCGCCGTCCCGGTAAATTTTGACAAGCCCCGAAGCCCGGAGGGCCAAGGGGCGGGCGTGATTATTCCCCGTCACTACCAAGCCTCTTGTTGCTCCTGGCAAATTTGATGAAATCGAAGAAGTTGGCGATAAAGCGCCGCCAGCTGTCCGGCGACTTCCACAGCATGGCGACATAGCCGAGGATAACCTTGGGCCGCTGGTAGTGGCTCTTGTAGTAACGGATGAAGAGCTCCTCCAGGCGCTCCCGGCTCATGCCGTGTGGAATGAAACGGAAGCTCATGCAGTCCATCTTTTCCCAGTCCTCCTCAAACTCGCCGAGTTCATGGATATTCCGGTAGATCGGCGAGCCGGGAAAGGGGGTGAACTTGGCCAGGTTGAAATCGTCGATCGGCAGGGAGAACACGTAATCCATGCTCTTCCGGATACTGCTCTCGGTCTCGCCGGGCAGCCCCATCATCAACAGCCCCTTGACCCGGATCCCGGCTTTGCTGATCAGGCGGATCTTCTCGGCCAGCATGTCCAGATCGGCATTCTGGCGGTGCTGGGCGAGAAGATCGGGATCGCCGGTCTCGATGCCGAGACTGATCATCCAGCAGCCCGCCTTTTTCATCAACTTCAAGAGCTCGAAATCGATATGCTCGGCCCGAACCGCACAGTTAAAGGTCATGCCCAGGGGCTGCTCGATCATCATCGTGGTGAAGTCGACCACCCTTTCGCGGTTAAAGGTGAACTGGTCGTCATAGAAATTAATATGGCGGATGCCGAACTTCTCCTTCAGATAACGCAGATGGCCGTAGAGATACTCGGCGGAATTGTAGCGGAAATTGCGCCGGAACACCGAGCGGTCGCAATAGCTGCACGCATAGGGGCAGCCCCGGCTGGAGATGCAGGAGGTGTTGGGTGCCTTCGGGTAATTGAAGATCGGCAGCATATAGGCGTCCGGGTAGCCGGCCAGTTTTTCGTAGGCGGGGAAAGGCAGGGAATCGAGCTCGAGGCGGGTTTGGCGATAGCCGTTATAGACCACCGCGCCGTTGCCGTCCCGGAAGATCACCCCCTCGACCCCCGCCGGTTCGGAGTTGCCGGCCCGGAGCAGTTCGGTGAGGGTCTCCTCACCCTCGCCGACCACAACGAAATCGACCACGGGAAAGTCATCCAGGACCTTCTCCTGCATGGCGGAAACATGGACCCCACCGAAAACGGTCCGCACCCCGGCCAGTTCAGCCTTGACCAGTTCGGCGATCCTGACCCCGTCGAGAAAACTCGAGGTGGTGCAGCTGAAACCGGTAAAGGCGGGGCGCTTCTCTCTTAGATAGTCGAGGATCAGCGCGTCGGAATCGGGATGGGCGTAGCAGTCGATAATATCGGCGGCAAAGCCCTCCCGCTCCAGATAGGCGGCGATCCCGGCCAGACCCAAAGGCGGCATGATGTTCGCCATCCGGGAAATATCATGGCCGGCCGCCTCTTTCCGGTAGCCTAATGGATGGATCAACAGGATTCGTTTCTGGTCAAGTTGGTTATTTTTGTCCGTCATCTCTTATTCCTTCTCCGGGCTGTGCAGAAGCAGCGCCGCGTTGATGCCGCCAAAGCCGGAATTACAACTGATAATCGAGGGATAAACCAGGTCGAAAGGCCGAGCTCCGGCGGGATTTACCAGTTCCGGATCCGCCTCGACCATACCCACCGTCGGCGGAATCCGTCCCTCGCCAAGGCTCTTGACCGCGATGGCCGCCTCAATGACCCCGGCCGCCCCCAGACAATGGCCGATCGCCCCCTTGACCGAATGGATCGGGACCTCCCCAGCCAACCGCTGCCGGAAGGCCTTGATCTCCATGGCATCGTTAAACCTGGTGCCGGTCCCGTGGGCGTTGACCGCCCCGACCGGATGGGATCCCGACCCAGTGCAAAGATCAAGAGCGCGAAGCAGACCGGTGGCCTCCCGGCACGGCGCGGTAATATGGCCGGCATCGCCGGAAACGCCCCAACCTTTAAGCACGGCCAGCACCGGCCAGCTCCGCCGCCGCGCCTCCGTCCCGGTGGTAAGGAGTAAGGCGCCACCACCTTCGCCGAGGGCCAGCCCGTCGCGGTGAAGATCGAAGGGGCGGCAACTTCCCCTGGCCAGAGCGTGAAGCCTGGCAAAACCGCTTACCACGAAAGTGCTGAGAAGATCGATGCCCAGAACCAGAAAAGATCCGCTTTCATTTCGCGAAAGACGCTGGGCGGCATCAATTATCGCCAAAGTTCCCGAAGCGCAGGCCGCGCTGACCGTCGATACCGGGCCCCGCAGACCAAGGCCGGCGGCAATGTCACGCCCCAGATCCCAGGGCTGGCCGCGCCAAGGGCCGGTACTGTCGCCAAGCAGCTCATCGGGTGCGCCCTTGGTGGTCGAGACCAGCAGGCCGGCTTCAACCGGCAGCGCCGGCAGCTCTTTAAGAAGTCTCACAACCAGCTTTTGAAGCCGGTCGTTCGAACCCATCGGCGCGTCGATACCGGCAATTTCAGCGACCGGCCACCCGGTCAGGGAGCCGGGCAGCCCGCCCAGGGAAAGAGCGGAGCGCCCCTCCATCAGCCCTGCCCAGGTCTCTTCAAGATCCCCGAGTCCGCTCAGGCCGACGGCAGCGCAGATCACCACCTCTTTCATGCCGGCGCCCCCCTCACCCAGCCTTGACGAAATTCTTTGATCCAGTCCGGAGGAAGCAGCAGAACCGCACCCTTGAGATCAGTAAAAAGCTGGACTGAATAAGCGGTTACAGCCGTGCTCCCATCGGGCTTGACGATCCGGTAGGAAAAATTCAACCTCAGGGCGTCGGTCCAGTGCAGGGTGGTTTCGATCCGCATCACCTCATCGAAGAAAAACGGCGCCTTGTAATCGAGGTGCAACTGGACAATCGGGGCCGCGACGCCCTCATCCTTGAGCCTGCCATAACTTACGGCAGGAAAACGATCGCCGAAAGCGACCCGGCCGTCATCGAGAAAACTGACATAATGGCCGTGCCAGACAATCCCCAGCATATCGACCTCTTCGAAGCGCACCCGTCGTTCGGCCTGGACGGAAAGCCCCGGAGGATCTCCCGGATTACCGGTAAAATAGGTTTTGGCAAATGCCATTGTTCCGTTCAACTCCCTGCCCTGAAGATAATCGTGCCGGTGGTCACCACCGTTTCCATTTTTTTCAGCTTGAAAACCGCCTGCCACAGCTCACCGTCCTTTTTAAGGGCGACCCGGATATTAATTCTTTCATCCGGCCTGATCATCCCCTTGAACTTCATCCTGCCGGTACCGACGGTCTGAAGATCGGTCTGGAGGAAATCGGAGACGAGCAATCTCACAAAAACCAACTGGATCACGGCGGGCAGCACCGGCTGCCCGTGGAAATGGCCGGAGAAGGGGAGGAAATCGACCGGGCAGCAGAATTCGGCGGAAACCGTCCCGCGCTCCCGGTCAAAGAGCGGATTTCCCACGACCGATCTGAACAGGGGCAATGTTTTATCGCTATATTCCATGTGATTCGATACTCTGTGTCACCTTATGTTTGATGGCTTCGCAAAAAGTCGAAATTTGCCTTAATGTCATTTCGACCAACTGGAGAAATCTTAATAGTTCCAATAGCTTAAGGAACAAGATTTCTCACATTCGTTCGAAATGACACCTTATTCAACTTTTTGTAAACTTATCACGTTTGAGGACGTCGCAAAAAACAAACCTCTCCTGGTTTATCGAACTTTTTGCCTAGCCACCACGATTCAATCTGCCGGCCCGCCGCCACCTCTTTTGTAACCGTTCACCGGGGCGGTCGCCAAAGTACCAAAACCCGCCGGACTGTAACCGTTCAGCAGTGCCGCAGATTTGGACAAGCGGACCGGCGCAGCGTACCTTGTGTATGTAAGCGGGGCTGATCGTCCGAAGCAGTGGTGCTGCTGAACGATTACCTTCTTTTCAGGAGCAGGGACGGCGACCACCAGCCTGAATCGAGCCGGGCCCTGTCAATGACCGCAACCGCATCGTATTTATTAATGAAATAGTCGACACTCCACAACACAAAAAGGCCCAACCGTTTCAATTTAACCAGATGCCCCCGGCTCTCCACGCCGAAACATAACTCGAATAATCCTTCCCGGCGACAGACCTGGCCGTCTTCCTCGCCGGCAAGGAACACCCGATGCAGCCCTTCACCGAGTAAAGGGGCCAAACGCTTATTTCCAACGGCCGGTAAAATCGCGACATTTTCCAATTCCCCCGATGCGGAAACCCTCTCTTCCAGAAGCTTGATTCCGGTACCATCCAGCAAAACCGCCTCCAGGGCATCCTCCTTGAGGTCCAGGGCAAGAAGCCCGGCGAAAAGCCGGGAGCCGCTGCGATCGATCCCGATCTCCCAGAGGGTCTGGCCCTCCGGAAAAAGTTTATCTGCTTCGGGATAAGGCTGTAGGCCGACCGCGCAACCGTAAAGCGAACCGAGCATCAAAAGATAAACCAACAGCTTTTTCAAGGGATTTCCTCCCGGTTCCCGGAAGTGGCAAGCAAAGCCGGGGTTATGAAGAGCGCCGTCGGCCAGGCCGCGCCGATGCCGACCAGCACCGTCACTCCCAGAGCATGGAGGGCTGGATGCTCGGCAAAGCCGAGGACGCCGAAACCGGAGAGGGTGCTGACCGCGCAGATCGATACCGCCAGAAAGGTCCGGTGGTCGAATGCGGTCTGGCAGGACCTCACGATAAAAATTCCGTAATCGACACTGAGGCCGATAACCATTATCCCCATCAGAGCGTGCATGATATTAAGCTCGCCTCCGGTAAAAGCGGCAAAAAGGGCCATCGCAGCCAGGGCCGAGGCAACCGGGGCCAGCACACCGGCAACCGGCCGCAATCTCCGGAAAAAGAAGAAACAGATCATGATCACCAGCAGGGCGGCAAAGGTCGAGAGCTTGACGATATCGCTCTTCAGGTCTTTCTCCACCTTCTGCCGCCAGCGGCTGTTCGACAATACCGTTACCCCTTCGATCTCACGGTTTAACCGGTCGAGAAGCGCCTGGTTAGCCGGAATATCGGGGACGATGGTCGCCGCCAGAAAGGTTTCGGAGACCTCCCCGTTACCGGTGCCGTTCTTCGCGGAAAAAGCCCTGAACAGGGAATAAATAAAGGGGCGCAGGGGGCCGTCGAGGAAATCGGCGGCGGCCAATCTTTCCGGCTCACTTTCAAGCCAATCGAGAAAAGGCTGAAAGGCGTCGGCGGTAAAACCGCTGTCGATCGCGGCCTGTTGCAGCTCCCGTTCGAAACCGGTCAGGGCGGCCTCCTGAAATTCGCGCCATCTGGCCAAATTTGCCGCCTGGCGCTCGGGTCCGGGCAACAGCACCGCCAGGGATTGAACTCCGCTGGTTCTGCCTTGCCGGGCCAGGATTTGGTAAACCCGGTCATTAATGTTCAACATCCGGTCCTGGGCCGTGGCAACGGCAACCACAAAGGCCTGCTCCTCCTCCCCTCCCCAGATCCCCTTAAAAGCGCGCTCATCCTCTTTGACCACCGGATCGGAAACATCGAGAGTCCGGAGATCGCCGTTGTAACGCAAGGAGGGCCAGACCGAAAGTCCGGCGGCCAAGAGGAGCAGCCAGATCGACAGTTTAACCGGGCGCCGCTGACTCCCCTCTCCCAACCACCGCGTCGCCTTTGTAAACGGCAGCTCTTTCAAGTTGAAGACCCGGCCTCTGGCGGCAAGGGAAGGCACCAGCTGCCAGGCGAGGACGAAAGCCCAGGACAGGCCGATGATGCCAAGCAGAGCCATTTGGCGGTGAGCCGGAACCCTGGAAAGCAAAAGGACGGCAAACACCCCGACCGTAGTAAGAAGGGCCATGAGCAGAGAGCTGCGCAAGTCCTTTGGGATTTTCCCGGCACCAGGGTCGCTTCCGGTGCCGATATAGATATGAACGGCAAAATCGACGCCGATGCCCAACAGGACGATTCCGAAGCCAAGGGCCATGGCACTGACCCGACCGTAAACTCCGGCGAGAAGCGCAACAGCCGGGGGAGCGGCCAGAAAAGGGATCGCGATCAGAAACAGGGCCCGCCAGTCCCGCAAAAACAGGAGCAGGAAGGCGACCAGAACTACGACCGCGAAGGGCAGCAGCCTGGTCAGATCGCTTCTGATGGTCCCGGCGTTGGCAAGGGTATGGGGCAGGGGTCCGATAATCCTGGCCTTGACCCGATACTGTAAAGTGCGGCCCAAGGCCTCTTCGAGCCGCTGATTAACCCGGGCGGCATTGCCGGAGGCGGTCAGCGGGATGGCACTCTCTGCCCAGAGCAGACAGTGGCGGCCATCGTTGCTGACAAAAAAACCGTCATGAATATTCAGGCGCAGCGAGCCGCGCAGAGTTGACATTTTTTCAAGAATCACGGTGGTAAACCCCAGGGGATCCCCCTGGATCTGCCGGCGCATGGCGAGACCGGCCGGGCTGTTCAAAGTCTGAAAGGCCTCCCCGAGCTTTTCCCGTAACGCTTCCGGCTTAATAAGCGTTTCAAAACGACGCAGATCGCTGCCGTCGGCAAGTACCGGCAAATACTTCCTTAATTCGGCCGCCAGCTGGAATTGATAGCCTTCCGGGAGTTGGTAGAAAACCTCATCGAAAAGCGGGCTGGCGGCTAAATCTTCGCCCAGGGCCCGGGCGCTGGCCAGCAGCGCCGGGTCGGGATCGGAATTGGAATCGGGATCCGGGTCGGGATCGGCTTCGGCCGGAAGTTCGAGGGAGATAAAGACGCGGTTGACCATGCCCAGCTGCTGCAAGAGCTCGAAATCGCCCTGCAGGGAGGTGCCCGGCAGCATATCCAGGGCATCTTCGCCAAGCTCAATCCGCAGGGAAAAATAGATCCCGGCCAGGGTAACGACCAGCAGGATGATTTTTATTATCAGGGAACGGGACAACATATTCGGGCAGGATTCCTAGGGAAGGCGGCATTCCGAGAAGAGAACGTCCTTGAGGTCAAGATTGCGGCGGTAATTCGTAAAGTAGAGCAGGGTCCGATCCCCCCCCGGTTCGCTGATTTCCACTTCCAGGGGCTGCAGGTAATCTGGATCGAAGAGCACCTTTATTTCGCCGATAAACGCTGCCATATCCGCATGGCGAGGTGAAAAGACCAGGGCGGGACCCGGCAGAAGCGAAAACTCGAAGTCATCACGCAGTTCACGATATGAACCGCTGGTCCAGGCCCACAGCTGGGTGGCCACCAACTTCATGACCGGATCGGAATCGAGGCTGAATTTTCTGACCGGGCCCCGGTCGCTGCATTTCATGCCCCGCTTGCCGTTTAAGACGATTGCCGAGGGCAGCGGGGCGACAAACTCCCAACGCAGCTTGTCTGGTCGGCGCAAACTTAAGTGCCCGGAAAACTCAACCGGTTGGGCAAAGATGGCCAGATGTTTAACCTGGGTGAAATCGCAGGAGAAAGAGTCGATGGCGGCGGAACTTTCCTCCACCTTTTGCAGGAAATTCTCCAGAGCGACGTCGCCCTCCGCCCCGAGCGCCAGGAACGGCAAATGACTTCCGGCCAGACAGAAAAGGGCAAACAATATCCCCGCAAGCAATATTCGAGGATATTTCACTTTTCCTCCCATGCCTTGATCCCGCCGTCGGCCAGGATCTCTCCCCTGTCATCCAAAACCTTTCCCGTCATTACGCTTACCGGCCCGAATTCGTAATCTTTTACAATTTCGACCCTCAACTTTTCACCCACCGCGGCGATCCTCCTCCAGCTGAACTTTTCGATGCCGACCAGAAAACCGCGGCCGGCTTCTTCACCGTCAACCAGACCGTCATAGCCGTTAACGGCGGCCATGGCCTGGGCGATGAGTTCTATAAAATATTCAGGCAACACGGTGTTGTCGTAATCCACAAAGACCCCCTCGACCGGAGCTGCGGCCTCGACCACTGAAAAATTAGCAAGTCGATCCCTTGCAACTAGACGGTCGATAACCAGCATGGGCGGACGCTGGGGCACCAAAACAGCGGCGGCACAAGGCAAAGCGGGAACTGTTATGGTCTCGTTGATTTTCACGACATTATCTCCGTCGAAGTGAATAAGTTCTGAAAAGTCCCGGGATGGCTAAGTGAAAAGTTCATAAACCTTTTTTAAACTCATCAGATATAAAGCCCCCCATTAACACCAAGCACCTGACCGGTTATGTAACCGGCCCCGTCACTCATCAAGAAATCAACCGCCGCCGCCACCTCTTCCGGTTTGCCGACCCGGCCGAGGGGCACCCCTGCAAGCATTTTATCCAGGGGCAAGTCCTCGATCATCTCCGTATCGATAAGTCCCGGCGAGACCACGTTGACCAGGATATTACGTTTCGCCACCTCCCTGGCTAGGGCCTTGGCCCCGGCGATCATCCCCCCCTTGGCGGCCGCGTAATTGAATTGGCCGGCCTGACCGGTTTCTCCGGTAGTGGAGGCAATGGCGACGATTCGGCCCCGACGGGCGGCGATCATCGACTTGACGATCAACCTGCTGACCAGAAAGAAACCGGTCAGGTGGACGTTCAGGACCAAATCCCAATCCTCCCGCCGCATCATGGCCAATAGGGAATCCCTGGTGATCCCTGCATTATGGACCAGCCCGTAAGGAGTTTCTTCATTTAAAAGCGGCTCGAGTGCCCTGTTCATCGCCTCTTCATCGGCCACATCGAAGGGAACGGGCACGCATTTACGACCCAGGGCTTCAATCCGGCCGGCAACTGCCGCGGCCCCAGCATGATCGGACCGGTAATTCAGCCAGATATCATAACCGCTTTCAGCAAGACGCACGGCGACGGCGGCGCCGATCCCCTTGCTGGCGCCGGTAACTAAGATGGGGGCGGATTCAGACATAACAACCTCTTAAAAAGTAAACGAATTTTCGAATAGATATCGATAAAACAACAGCTTAAAAAAATTCCTGTTCCCCAGCCGGTAACAAGGCGGTACAATAGGATTTTTTTCCTGGCAATGAGAATAAAACCTGAGTTGAGCAGCTCGCCTGCTTTTATGCCCTTTAGGGTGCAAACGAAAATTATGCCCTGTGAGTATAATGACAAACTCGCAAAAAGGCCCCTAGATCAGTAAGCTTGCAGGGTCTTTATCGCATAACCGCGAACCTTCCTGCTCTTGGCCTCCTTGGACATTTTCTGGATAGTTTCCTTGTATTGCGGCAAGACAGGCGCCCCAAGGGCCTTGATCATCCAGGCCACTGTATCGTCATGATGGCGATCGCCCGGCTTTTCGTTATACATTTCCAGAAGCAATTTCTCGAGGACATCGAAAACGGCGGGATCTTTAACGCCATCCCTGATAATTTTTTTGGATCCCCAGACCTTATCCTTCAGATTACTCGACTGCAACTTCTTGATATAGTCGGCCGAGGTCAGGCTGGCTCTGCGATTCACCTGCCTCCGATTGGGGGGAGGCGGGGCATAAACATCATCCCTGATCGGGGTAAGGGGGCCGGAAATGCTCTTGACCATGTGCCCTACCGCGATAGGGTCGGTTTCAGATTCTTCAATAATGGAGGCACTGGCAATCTTGTTGGAAACCCCGGTGATCTGCAATTTGCCGGTCTGGATCAATTCAACATCGAGAACCTCGCCGGTCTTGGGGTGCTTGATCACCGCACCCTCCTTGAAAATAATGAATTTCATCTCCGGCTTGACGCCGGTTCGCTTGCCGAGATCGATGGCAACGGTGTCGCCTTTTCTGGAGACCACATAGCCTTCCAGGGGGAAATTTTTAATGATCTTATCCGACATCCGGACAATGAGACTCTGCAGGCTGGTGGAGGCGGTGCTCTTGACATTCTCGGCCGCGATTATCGAAGCGGTCTCGACATCGATAATCCGGGCATTTACCTCCAGGACATCCTGCAGTTTCATGACCGAACCGGAAATAATGATCTTGACCCCTAGAATCTTGCCGAGCTGGGTGGCGCTGCTCTCGTCGACAATCCCGCTAAGTCCCATCTTCTGTTCATTGATTATTTTATTGAGCATCGCCCGCTCCACCACATCGAAACGGCCTTCCTTTACCAGGGCGGTGATAAACCATTCGGCAACGATCGACCCCATATCATTGGTCTCATAGCCATCGCCCTGCAAGGCGAAATCGAGGACCGCAACTTTTGTCTTCTTAAAATCTGCTTCAGCCGCGAACGGCACCGCCACCAGCAACATAACCCCCGTTATCAGGGCAATAATCCTTTTCACCGCCAATCCCCCGTTTTTCATTTTTAAAAAAACCTTTTCGCAGTTCATTGTTTTGCCGGCGCAGGTTATTTAAGCTCGGCCTTAACCTGACCGCCGCTGATTTCGATAACGGATAATTCTTTATCCATAACCATCTGGCCGTCAATCATGTCGGCAAAGGCGTCGGCATTGCCCTGGAAAAGAACGGATAGCTTCAGCTGGCCGTTACCGAACTCCCGCTTGTTAACGGAAGTTACTTCAAGCCCCTTGATCAGGTTCTGAACCGCTTTCTGGGTCTTGTAATCCGGCACTTTGGCCACTATTACCTCATAGGTCATCCCGTTATTGACCATGTCCTGAAAGGAAGCGACGATCTTCTCGAAAAGCATATCGTCCATGAGCTTGCGGGCCGCTTTCTCCGTAGCCTGCGCCATGGCCATTTCAAGGGCGATATGCGCGGCCGCGCCCCTGGCCGATTTGGAGGCAATTACCCGGGCGTTGGAACAATTGACCACTTTGGCGGTGAGATTGGCCTGCCCCGATATCATGCCGGCATCACCGAGCAGCTCATTTTCCGCCGTACTCTTGACCACCTTGCCGACGATGACATATTCCGCGCCCTTAGCGGCGCCGAGTCTGGCGGCTGCTACCGGATCGCCCTCGGTCGCTTGGCGGATCAGGGCCTCATCCTGATTCATCAAGGCGGCCACGGCAGCGGCATCCACCAGTTCGAACTCCTTTTCATTCAGATAATCGAGGATCGCGGTTTCCGCGGCGTTGCCGTTCTCCTCGCGGATCAGCACCATCATCCGCGGCTTATCCATGGATTCGAGCAGAATTTTCAAGGCCGCCAGATCCTGCTTGATGCCGGCCATCGAAACTACGGCGCTGATTTTTACCTGGAAGGTATCGCCGTCCCGGGATTCGCTCAGAATCTTGTAACTTTTCACCGCCCCAACGGTCCTGGTCAGGATCATATCTTTCCGGAGCATGAAATTTTTTACTTCGGTTTCGGAAATCAGCAAGGTGCCGATACCGCTGCCGACCGCCTCGCGTTTGGCTTTGAGCAGGGCATCATCCTTGGAGATCCCGTATCCCTCGGCCTCGATGGTGATATCGCCTTCCATAGCCCTGCCAAGGGCCGGTATTGCCAGAAAAAAAACCATGACCGCCGCAAGAATTCTTCTCTTCACGCTAGCCTCCCGCACATTTATTCTGAATAAGACAATGGATATTGATTAATGTCCCGTTACGCTGGATTTGTCAATAGAGGCAATAAAACAAGAGGCCAACGATGCTTGAAACCATTCCCTGCAGGTTGAAAGGATTTTGATGCGGTCATGGCGGCTCAACCGGATACCGGCGGTCGCGGGCTTTGGCTTGGCAAATCCCGCTAGATCCCCAAGCGACTAAAATCTCGCACTGCTTATCCACCGGCCGGAATTGCCCCCATGGATGCCGTTCTCCCTCGTTGTCGCAGGGTTTAGCGGCACAACCCGATCTCGGCCGCCCCGAACGGCGCCTCAAAGGACAGGGTGATCTCCCCCTCGGCAAGATCACCAAACGAGGCGACTGCTTCACTCAGCGCTTCGACATAGGCCATCGGCTGGCGCGGCAGTTCCGAATTGATCCCAGGGCCGCTCAGGGTCTCGTCCCGCCTGGTCAGCAAATCGGCCGGCTCGGCATCAAACTCGCGGATCTTGACCCCGGCCAGGCGGCAGTAGCCCTTGGCCGCCTCCGCCGGTTCCAGCACCCAGGCCACCGCGCCGCGCTGCCAGGGCGCCTCGACGACCCCGAAAAAACGGCGATAGGCATCGGCCAGCAAGTCGCTGAAAGTTTCAACCCCGATCACCACCGCCCGGCCGATACGGCCGGAGGCCACCGCCAGCCTACCCTCTTCCAAGGCGACAAGAAAGGGCCAGCCGTAGTTGGTGATGGTCACCGCCGGCCCTCTGATATCGAGAAGCCGCGCCACATAACCGGCGGCGGCGTTATAGACCGAATGGGAGAAGAGAGTGGGCGAGATCTGCCCCTCGCCGTCGTCGATCAGGGAGCCGAGCGATTCGAAATTGGTCTCCAGCGGCCCGAAGGCGGTGCCGATGAAAACTCCGACCTCCTCCGGGCTGAGCTTACCGGAAGGAAGTCCGGAGACCGCCGTAAAGGCGCTGATCACCGCCATCTGGATAAAGGCGTCGGCCCGGCGCAGATCCCGGGCCAGTTCATCGGGAACCTGGTAATCCCTCGGTAAACGGGCAATGGCCGAAACGGCAACCGGCAGACTCATCTCGCCGCCTCCAGAACCAGGACCGAATTGCCGCCGCCGAAGGCAAGGGATTGGGAGATCCCCCAAGTCCCGGTCAATTGCCGCTGGTCATTCTGGGTCAGCACCGGCAGGGACAATTCCGGATCGGCTTCGAGACAGCCGACGCTCCCCGGGGTATGTCCGGCCCGAAGCGCCATCAGGGTGAAGATCGCCTCCAGCCCGCCCGCCGCGCCAAGGGTGTGGCCGGTAATCCCCTTGGTCGAAACAACCGGCGGTTTTTCGAGGCCGCCGAAGATCTCCGCCAAAGCCGCGGTTTCCGCCAGGTCATTGGCCTTGGTACCGGTGCCGTGGGCGTTGATCAGGGCGGGGATCTCTTCGGGATTGCCGCAATCGCGCAGAGCCTGGCGCAAGGCCGCTTTCAGGCCGCGCCCTTCGGGATGGGGAGCGGTGGGATGCCAGGCATCGGCGGCGCAGCCGTAACCCCGCACCCAGCCCAAGGGCCGGCACTGCCGCCGCCCGGAGGTTTCCTCGCGCTCAAGGACCACCACTCCGGCCCCTTCGCCTAGATTGAGCCCCTTCCGATCCCTGCTGAACGGCCGGCAAGGCTCTTTATCGGCCAGCATCAGGCTGACGAAACCGTTATAGGCCACCCGGGACAACTCATCGGCCCCGCCGGCGATGGCGATATCGCACTGCCCGGTCGCCAGCCAGTTACGGGCCACCCCGATCGCGTCGGTTCCCGAGGCGCAGGCATTGGTAATCACCGCCGAAGGCCCGCTGGTTCCGAGAATGCGGTGCAGGGCCGAAGCCACGTTGCCGGCCAGATAAAAGCGGACCGGATCAAGATCCGGCTCCAGCCCATTCCGCCAGGCCGCGTAATACTCCTCGTTATGGAAGGTGCAGCCGACCGTGGTCCCAAGGACAATCCCGACCCGGACCGAGCGCAGATAATCGACCGAGACCCCGGCCTGCGCCAAGGCCTCGGCGGCGGCGCTGCAGGCCAAAAGCACGGTGCGGCTGACCGATTCTTGCCTGAACCCGGGCGAAGTCCCGGCAGTCAGAACCGAGGCCCGTTCGGAAAAACAATCGGCCGGGGCGGCGAAAACGGGATAATCGAGAATGGTCTCGAAAAGATAGCCGGGGACCGGCCGGCAGTTGACCGAGCCACGGACAAGATTGGCCCAGAGGCTCTCCGAGTCGGTCCCGCCGCCGGCCATGCAGCCCATGCCGGTCACGGCTACGGGAGAGTTATTGCCGCTATCGATTCCACTACCCATGGTAAGTATCCGGTCGCCCGGTCCAGCTAGAAATTGATAAAGTGATATGGCTATGAATCAGACTCAGCTAAAAATTCGATTTTTCCGGTACTCCGCTGATGAGTTCTGGATTCCGGCTCACAAATGCCGGAATGAATTCAATACGCCGGAGCCGTCATTCCCGCCCGTTTTTAGCGGGAATACAGACATGAAGTTTGGCTTTGATTACCTGCGGCTGTATGAAAATGGATTTTACGGTGACCATTCCGTTCGCAGTGATCCTTTGATTGGTCCAACCATCATCTGTTTTTTATATACGATTTCAAATCACTGTAATAGTTTTCATGCGGACCGATGGTTATTAACTCGAGATCTTCGCCAACAAACCGATATGATAATAGAAATTCCGTATTTGTAATTTTAAATTTATGCACAAAAACACCCCTCAAATCTCCTTTCTTTTCAGAACCGACCGAGGGGTTTTTAATGATTTCTTTAACTGCATAGTCTAATTCGAGCTTTTCTTTATTTTTGAATTTCTTAATTTTTTTCCCGAAGGAACTTGATTGAAATACTTTCATAGCTCCCTCAGCCAAATTGATATTCTTCTTTTTCCCCCTGGTCAAGCTCGGCGAGTCCGATAAATATTTCTTTGATTAAATCATAGGTTAGGTCAGGATTCTCTTCTGCGCATTTTCCTACCTTTGCCCAATGTTCAATTTGTCCCGTTAATGACCTGTGATCTATTTTGCTGTATTTACGCGCCTCACTTAACAAATCATCGGAAATTCGTACCGCTGTCGGCATTTCACTACCTCCAAAGTTTATATTGAACTCACAATGTCAATATAGAACTTAATGTAGCAATATGCAATTTACAATTTCATTCTGCCCTATGGCGGCCATGCCGTAAATCTATCGCGCCAGGACCAATTCTTCATCATTATGCGACACGAGAGTCAAAGGCCATTTGGAATGGTGTAATATTCCGACTAGATATTTCACCTAAGGCTGTTTAGTGATTCGCCTGGACGGCAAGGATTACGCACCATTCTTAAGCAGCAACAAGCCTCACCCCTTACTTCTTACCCCTCACCCAAATCATTTACGCCGTGCCTCGATAAACTCGGTCAGGGTATTGATCGACTTAAAGGCGGCCTGGCCTTCGTCCATATCCTCGATCTGGACGTCGAAATGTTTCTGGACCAGGACCACCAGTTCCACCGCGTCCAATGAATCGAGCCCGAGACCTTCCTCGAAAAGAGGTGCGTCGTCCTCGATCCCGGCGGGTTCAATGCCCTGCAGTTTCAAGTCGCGGACGATAATTTCCTTAAGTTGTTCTTTTAACTCTTGCATGTATCTTTATTCTCCATTGCTTTTATAGAATGTAAAAAAGGGTAATTTAATAAAAAATCCGTTCATTGGCTCCATAAATCAAAGAAATTATACCATTGATAGGGATTTTGTCTGACGTAGCCCTCCAGTGATTTCGCGAAACGGTCGGCCCAGCGGCCCAGGTCCCGCTGCCGGTCATGGCGCTCGCCGGTCGCCGGATAAAAATCGTCCCACACCTTGATGGTATAGCTGCGCCGGCCGGTCTTGGCGGCAAGAAGAATGGCTACCGGCGCGCCGGTAGCCGCGGCGAGGCTGTAGGCGGCGGAGGGCAAACGCGCCGTGGCGCCCAGGAATTCCACTTCGGCCCAGGGGCCGCCCGCGTAACGGTCGCCCATGATCGTCACGACCTCGCCCCTTCCGAGCGCGGCGGTGGACTCGATCATCCCGCCCATGAACCCGTCGCTCTTGATGATCTTGAAGGGCGCGGTCCCGTCGCGCAGGTCGAAATAGTGTTTGGCGACCGCCTCTTCTTCGTAGTGCATCAGCGAATTGATCGGCACCGCAAGCCCGCGGATATGGGCAAGGGCGGTCTGCCAGTTGCCGACATGGGCGGTAAGAAGCACCAGCCCCTTGCCTTCGGCGACCAGCTCCAGAAGCCTATCGCCCCCGATCAAATCACCCCGCAGCTGCGCCTTGCGGCGAAGGCCCAGCCAGCCCCGATCGACCAGGACCTGCCCGAAGGAATGGACCAGCCGATAGGTATCGAGCCAGAGGCGGACCGGGCCGTGGTCCGGAAAGCGGCGCTTCAAATAGCAGGCGGCGTTGCGATGGATCTTCCGGCTGAAGAGGAGATAGGTCACGATGACCGGCTTCAGGAGCAGATACGCCCCGCCCTGCCCGAAAAGCAGGAGAAACAGATAAAATATATTGTGCCCCAGGGCCTCCAGGAGGCGCAACAGGGTGCGCTTGACCTTGCCCACCTCAACCTTTCTCCGGAGATTCGCAGGTTCCGAAACGGCCGCCCCGCAGATTTCTGATGGCGAAATACAGCACCCCGCCGACCACCAGACCCAGAGGCGGGCCGACCAGCAGCGAGCCGAGCAGCCATTCCCAGAGCCGGTAATGAATCTGGACGACCATGGTGTCCCAGTTGAGATCGAGAAGCAGGGTGCCATGCCGCATGAAATAGCCGACCTCGATACAGAGGACCGGCACCAGGGGGGGCATGCAGACCTGGCTGGCGGTTATTGCCGTGAGTTTATTGAGATGGAGGCGATGGGAGACATAGATGATCGCTACCGTATGGGTGGCGATCAGGGGCAGCGCCCCCAGAAAGACGCCCATCCAGGCGGCCGAGGCCAGCTGCAGGGCCGAGCTGTGTTCCCTGCACAATCTTTTTATAAAACGGACCGGATGGAGAAGCGACAGCCTTTCCCGCCGCACCTCCTGGATTTTTTGCGGGGTTTGCGGGATTAAACGCTTGTGGGGCCACGGGATCAGAGCCCTGGTGACCAGACGGGTATGCAGGCAGGTCAGGCGAAAATTGTCTTTAAACTGATGGAAATGGGACTGCCGTTCAGCGGCGGGCGGATAGTGGACCGAGACCGGCACGGCCTGGATCGGCAGCCCGGCCCAGGCGGCCCGGGTCAGACTCTCCACCTCAAAATCATAGCGGAGGCAGCCGGTCTCCAGGGCAAGAAGCTCCCTGACCGGATAAAGCCGGAAACCGCTCTGGGTGTCGGGCAGTTCCCGGCCGCATTCGAGCCGGATCCAGAAATTGGAAAAAGCCCGCCCGAACAGGCTTGCACCGGGGGCGTTGCCCCGGTCCATCCGCCGGGCGCCAACCACCAGGGAAGGCCACTCCCGGGCAGCGACCGCGGCCAGTTTCCCGGCTTCGGCCGGATCGAGCTGACCGTCGGCATCGACCGTGATTATCGCCTCATACCCCCGGCCGGCGGCGAACTCCGCCCCGGCCAGAATAGCCGCCCCCTTGCCCCTGTTGCGGTCGAAGCGGATCAGCCGGCAGTCCAGACCGCCAAGCTGCGCGCCGCCGCCGTCGGTGCTGCCGTCATCGACGACCAGGACCGGCCAGCCTGCGCCCAGCGCCTTCCCGGCCACCGCCCTTACGGTGTTCCCATGGTTGAACAGGGGAATCACCAGCAATATTTTCGACTCGTCAAGGGTCATGATATTCCAGACAGTGTCGTGTCAAGGATGAAATGATGTAATACCGCGCCGCAATTTTTCATGCCTGCAAGGCGTGAAAAGGGGCAGGCGAGATGCGACAGTTCAGAGTTGACACGACACTAGCGCCGCCTCCTAACCAGCATGTCCCACATCGGTCCGACATGCCCCTTGCTGTGCAGCCGGGTCACCCTCTCCTGCAACTCCGAAGAAGGATAGATCCGGTCGAACCTGCCCCGCCAGGCCTCCTTGATCGCCCGGTCCAGCTCCTCTTCCCGCAGATGGGGAGAAAAATAGAAGAACGGCTCCAGAAGAGGCTGCTCGGCGGCCATCACCCCGTCATCGATGGCCCGTTGATGCATGGCCGTGCCCGGCAGGACTCTGATGCCGGTAAAGGCGAAGACCACCGAACTATCCAGTTTTTCGATATTGGCCAGCCCCTCGGCCACCGTCCGCGCGGTCTCGTCCGGGCCGCCAAAGATGACGAAATGGGCGCAGGGGATCTCCTGCTCGACCGCCAGTTCGTTGATCCGGAGTACCTCGGCAAAGGTGAAATCCTTGCGCAGCCCTGCCAGGGTGGTGTCGCAGGCGGCATCAGTGCCCAGTTCCATGGCGCTCAAACCGGACCTTTTCAAGAGGGCGAGCCCCTCGGCGCTCAGATTCTGGGGCCGGAAGTAGCCGCACCAGGGGGTCTTGTTACCGGCCCGGACCAGGGCCTCGGCCACCTCAAGATAATGGCCCCTGGCGTCATTAAAGACCGAATCGGTGAAGAAGATGCATTTGGCGCCGTATTCGCTCCCGACCCGGATCACCTCGGCGGCCACCTCCTCCGGCTCCCGGCAGCGGTAGGTTCTGCCTTCGAGAACCGGGTAGGAGCAGTAGCTGCACCGGTACGGGCAACCGCGCTTGGTCTGGACATTGAGCATCCCGCCCCAGGCCAGATAATGGTCGGCAATAGCCTGGTCGTAGACCACCTTGCGCCACCCCGCCCCGCCGGGCTTCGAACGGAGAATTTTTTCGGCGGGACGCCTTCCGGCGGCAAGTTCCCCGGCCAGCCACGGCAGCATCTCTTCGCCCTCGCCGACGATGCCGTAATCGGCCCGCAGGAGTTCGAGGATGGTTTCCGGCATGATCGAAAATGCGGGGCCGCCCAGGACAAGGGGCGCCCGGCTGTAGCGGCGAATGAAAGCGACCGTCTCGATCACCCCCTCCATAAAGGCGTCCGGGGCGGTGCTGTCGACGGTATCGAGATTGCGGATCGACAGGCCGATCAGACCGAAATCATGATCTTCCAGAATCCCGGCCAGGCCGTCGAGTCCGCCCCGGGCCAGGAGATCGTAATGTTGGGCCCGGTGGCCGGTTTCCTCCAGGGCTCCCATCAAGTGGGCAACCCCGAGGGGATAGACCGGGAAAGGGGTCACCACCCGATTGGTGGAAACCAGCAGGCAGTCAAGACCCATCAGGCCGCTCCTTTATCGAGCTCCCAGGCCCTGCGGGTGGCGGTGAGACGCGGCGGCGATTTATAGGTGCCGTCTTCCATCTCGCGCCTGACCACCTTCTGGAAAAGCCGCCCCATCCGCTGCGACTGGGAGACATCCTTGTAGAAATTATCCCAGGCGTAATGGTACATCTCCTGCAACTCGTCGGGGGTCATGTGTTTCGGCTGGAAAACCACCTCGGCGGTGGTGTAGCGGCTCCAGTCCTTATGAAGAATCCGGCCCGCCTTTTCGAACTGATCGGTAACCGGGGTGTGCGGGAAAGGGGTGAGGATCGAAAACTCGGCCATGTCCATATCGATCTCCAGAAGGAAATCGACCAGCTTCTTGATATAGTCGACATCCTGGTTGTCCGGCCCGAGCAGGACCGCCGCCTCGACACCGATGCCGTGGTCTTTCAAGCGCTTGACCCGGTTGCGGATCACGTCCGAGGTATCGAACACCGCCTGGTAGACGTACCAGCAGCCCGCCTCCGCCGCCGCGGCGATCACCTCTTCATCGTCTAAAATCGGATGGCAGACCCATTTCTTCTTGAGCGGCTTCAGGGCCCGGAAAAGCTCCATAACCCAGTCCCGATCCTGGGCCAGGGAGTTATCGACCAGGAAGAGGCGATTGTTGTCGATGGCGGAAATCTCGTCGACTACCTGCTGAATCGGCCGGGGGCGGAACTGGCGGCCGCCGAGATAGCCGGTCGCGCAGGGGAAACAGTTGAAGCGGCAGCCCCGGGAGGCATGGACCAGATCGACCATCGGCACCCCCCGGTAGACATAGCGTTCCCGGTTGAGGATATCGCGCCGGGCCGGACCGACCGATTCGATCGGCGGGAAATCGTGGAAATAATCGTACTTCGCTTGCAGGGAACCGCTCTGCCAGTCGTTCAGGACCGCAGCCAACCGGCCGTCCTCGACCTCGCCCCGGAAGATGGAGTCCACCCCTGCCGCCACCTCCTCGGAATGCAACATGGTGCTGATCCCGCCGGCGATCACCTTGATGCCCTTGCGCCGGTACGCGGCGGCAATTTCCAGGCCGCGCGGAACCTGGCAGGAGAGCATCATCGAAAGCAGCACCACATCGGTCTCGCGGTCTAGATCGAGCCGGTCGACATTTTCGTCGATAAAGCTGACCTCGTAGTCGGGCGGAATCGCCGCGGCCAGACAGACCGGACCATGGGGCGGCAGATGGAATTCAGTCTGCTCGGGAATCTTGGGCCAGCGGGGGTAAACAATCGTAATGTGGGACATGTTCAACTCACTATTTTAAAATTAACGAAAACAACCTCATCAGCCTTCCCCGCCTGATCCTCCGGGAAAACGGGATAGACATCCAACTCGCCGGCGACCATGAAATCAAGGCCGGGATCATTATCGAGCCAGCGCAGCGCTTCATCCTCGCCGCCGGCGCCGTCCTCTTCGACGAAAACCGCATAAACCGGCCCGGTCAGGCCGTAATGGCCCGCCGCCTCGGCCAGGGCGATATTGGCCAGAGTATAACTGAAAAGGGTGGGACTCGCCATCTCCACCCCCTCTTTAAGGGTCGCGGCATAGGCAAGGTCGGTGGCCAGGGAGCCCCGGCGGGTAAAGCCGATCAGCCCGCCCCTTTTACAGCGGGCAGCCTCCGGGCTCTCCCCGCCCCGAAGCCCGGCGGCCAGCAGGACCCTCCCTGCCTCGACCACGGCCAACCGGCTGATCCGGTCCATCCGGCCCCACCTTTTCGGCAGTTCGCCGAGAATGGCCAGGATTTCCCCGCCGGGCAGGTCTTGATCAATATAGTCATAACGGGAGCGGTCAGCCATTTAGAGTTTGCCTTTGCCGGGCTATGGGAACGATCGATCTAAAAAGAGGCGACATATTTAGCAAAACAGCCCACCGCCGTAAACTTTTTTTAATAATCGAGCAAATCGGCTATAGTCTTATTTCTGAAAAAAAGATCCTTTACATATACAACTTCGAGCGACCTGCGATTTTAGCCCATATTCGCCCGAGATAAAAGGCCAAATAATATCTGCTTATGAATAAGAGACCTCTGCACAAAAAATTACGGGACGATTTTTTTTACATCCTGGTGCTGTTGTTCATCAGGATATTACGCCTCACCCCGCGCCGGCCCGCCCTGGCCTTTATGCGGCTGATGGGCCGCTTAGCCTTTCTGACAGCCCGCGCGCCCCGGCAAAGGGCGATCACCCATCTTGCCCGGGTTTACGGGGATGAGATGAGCGCCGGGGAGATCAAGACCCTCGCCAGGTCGGTCTTTATCCACTTCGCCACCGCCGCCGGCGATGTGCTGCGGATGCCGAACCTGATCCGTAACGACATCAATAAGCTGGTGACCACCGTCCAGGGCATCGAACACCTCGACCGGGCCTTGAAGGAGAGCCGGGGTTTAATCATGGTGACCTGCCATTTCGGCAACTGGGAATTACTGGGGGCCTGGCTGGCCCAAAACGGCTACCCGATGCGGGGAGTCGCCACCGGCCTGTTCGATCCCCGCCTTGACAAGATCCTGAACGAGACCCGAAACAGCGCCGGCTACTCCAATATCGCCAGGGGCAAGGGAACCAGGGAGATAATCAGAACCATCAAGAAAGGCGAAGTGGTGGGCATGCTGATCGACCAGGACACCAAGGCCCAGGGAGTGTTCGTCGACTTCTTCGGCAAACCGGCCCACACCCCTTACGGCCCGGCGATCCTGGCCCGGCGTCTGGAGGTGCCGATTATCCCGATCTTCATTTACCTGAAGGACGATCTTACTTACGGCATAGAGTGCCAACCGCCTCTTGACTTTGTCAAGACCGACGACGAGAAAAACGATATTACCGCCAACACTCAGAAGATTTCCGATGCCTACGAGGCGATGATCCGCCGCTATCCCGAACAGTGGGCCTGGATGCACAAGCGCTGGAAGAACCAGCCGCCTCCGGCCGATAACCGGCCAGAAAATTGACAAATCCGCAAAAAGTCGAGACTACCCATAATGTCATTTTCGACCAACGGGATAAATCTTATTAGTTACAGAGAGTTAAAGCTGAGTTGAGCAGCTTGTCTACTTTTATGCCCTTTAGGGGTGCAAACGAAAATTGTGCCTTGTGGGTTTAACAAACAAGGTTTTTCACATGCGTTCGAATGACAGCTTTTTTCGACTTTTTGCGAACTCATCAAAATACCCTTTAGCAAAGGAGAAGCATCATGAATAAAATTACCGGAACCATCGTGGCCATCCTGTTCGCGATCCTGCTACTTCCTGGCTGCTCCAATGATGAAGAAAGTATTACCGAGAAGGCCTCCAGCAAGATCGCCGAGATCAACACCAGAAACGCCGATACCATGGTCAAAAAGATCAAAACCCCGATCGACAAAGCCAGACTAACCAGGAACCTTGGCGACC
The DNA here is from genome assembly GCA_024637225.1 of Desulfobacterales bacterium. Taxonomy (GTDB): domain Bacteria; phylum Desulfobacterota; class Desulfobulbia; order Desulfobulbales; family JAGXFP01; genus JAGXFP01. Next base: position 7,083 of record JAGXFP010000072.1, on the reverse strand, counting down.
AGCGCATGGAAGAGATGGAAAAGGCCTTGGCGGAACAGTAAAGGACCGATCTGTCGATAACCGGATAATCCGCAACTCGGGGCGGGGCAACTATAGATCAAGTCATTGCCCGCGAAGCGAAGCAATCAGAAATACCTAGCCACCTGAACAACCTGGATTGTTTCGTCGCTGCGCTCCTCGTAATGACTGAGGTAAGTCAGTTTATCCGCTTAACCGCCGTCGTTAACGCAAATAATTCCCTGGTCATATCGAGATCGGCCATAACCTCCCCTATCCGCGCCGGAAACCGGGGCGATATTGGCCTGCTCGTTATAGAGGATACAGACAATGGACAGCTTTTGGGTTGCATTCCAGCGTCTCTCCGTTTCATCATCCGCCGCGGCGGCGGAGCGAATATTATCGCGCCGTTTCCAGGACCGCCCGGAAGGCAGCGGCTAGCCGGCGGCGCCGCTCTTGCCGTTGCCCAGGGTCTTGCTCACCACTTCATAGAGGTCCTTGGATATATTATCACTCCGGATAATCTTCTCCAGCTCTTTCTTGACCAGCTCTCGCCGCGCTTCGTTGAAGCGGCGCCACCGCCCGAAGCAGCCGGCCAGGCGGGCGGCGGTCTGGGGATTCATCCGGTCGAGTTCGACGATCTTCTCGGCCATAAACCGATAGCCCGCCCCGTCGACCCGGTTAAAGGAAACCGGATTGCCTCTGGCATAAGAGCCGAGCAGGGCCCGGACCCGGTTGGGATTTTTGAAGACAAAGGCGGGATGGTCCATCAATTCCCTGACCCGATCCAGGGTTTCCTGCTCGGGAACGGTGGCCTGGACCGTGAGCCACTTGTCCATGACCAGGGGATCGTCATGCCATTTCCCCTCGAATGCGGCCAGGGCCTCTTCAGCTTTTGCCGAACCGGAATGGACCAGAATCCGCAGGGCGGCAAGCTCATCGGACATATTGTCGGCCTGCCGGAACTGCGTAAAACAGCTCTCTTCGAAATCGTCGCCGCCGCTCAGGACCAGATAGGCAAGACAGGTGTTTTTCAAGGTCCGCTGACCGGCCAGAACCGGATCGTAACGGTAGGGGCGGTCGTTGCGGTTTTCGGCGAAACAGGCTTTGAAATCGCCATGCAGGGCCGCGGCCAGTTCCTGGCGCAAAAATTCCCGGGCCCGGTGAATGGCCTCGGGTTCGATCACCGCAAAGAACTCGGCCAGGTAGCCCTCCGAGGGCAGGGTCAGCAACTGGGCCAGGAACGGCGGGTCGAGAGTTTTCCGATCCGCCATGACCTGTCGGTAAACCTCGAAAAACCGGGGATCGACTGCCATAACCCTACCCTGCAAATGATCTCCCACCAATCTCTTGATCTTGCGAACCGCCAGATTCTGAGCCGCCTCCCAGCGGCAGAAGGGGTCGGAATCATGACTGACCAGAAGGCCCAGATCGGCATCGCTGTAATCGTATTGGAGCTTGACCGGGGCCGAAAAGCCGCGCAATAACGAGGGCACCGGCGCTGCGGCGATATCGGTAAAGGTAAAGCTCTCCTCCTCTTTGCGCAGTTCGAGCAGCCGGGAAGCCTCCCCCGCTCTCTCCTCCCCATCTATAACTAGAGGCAGCTCCCGGCCGTCCGGGGCGAGAAGCCCCATGGCCACCGGGATATGATACGGTTTTTTCTCCGGCTGGCCGGGGGTCGGCGGGCAGCTCTGCCGGAAGGTCATGATCAGGGTTTTCGCGCCCGGATCGTGACTGGCCTCGACCCTGACCACCGGAGTACCGGCCTGGCTGTACCAGCGCATGAACTGGCCGAGATCTCGCCCACCAGCCTCGGCCATGGCATCGATAAAATCCTCGACCGTAGCGGCCTCACCATCATGCCGCTCCAGATAAAGGCGCAGCCCTTTCCTGAAATCATCCCGCCCGAGAAGGGTATGGACCATCCGCACCAGTTCCGCCCCCTTTTCGTAAACGGTGATCGTATAGAAATTATTGATCTCGATATAGGAATCGGTCCGGACCGGATGGGCCATGGGGCCGCCGTCCTCGGGAAACTGGTGGCCGCGCAGCATCGCCACGTCGCTGATCCTTTTCACCGGCCGCGAGGTCATGTCGGCCGAAAACTCCTGATCCCGGAAGACGGTCAGCCCCTCTTTCAGGCTCAGCTGAAACCAGTCCCGGCAGGTGACCCGGTTGCCGGTCCAGTTATGGAAATACTCATGGCCGATCACCGCCTCGATATTCTCGTAATCGGTATCGGTGGCGGTGGCCGGCGAGGCCAGGACATACTTGGAGTTGAAGACGTTAAGCCCCTTGTTCTCCATGGCCCCCATATTGAAGTCGTCGACCGCCACCACCATGTACTGGTCGAGATCGTATTCGAGGCCGTAGGACTCCTCGTCCCAGGCCATCGCCTTCTTCAACGATTCCAGGGCATGGCCGCAATGGTCAAGATTATGTTCCTCGACGAAAAACTGCAGGGCGATCCTTCGGCCGGAGCTGGTGGTGTAAAAATCCTCGACCTTGGAGAGTTTGCCCGCCACCAAGGCAAAGAGGTAGGAGGGCTTCGGAAAAGGATCCCGCCACTTCACCCAATTGCGGCCGTCAGCGATGCTGCCGCTGTCGATCATATTGCCGTTGGCCAGCATGACCGGATACCTCTCGGGATCGCCGATAATGGTCACCTCGAAACGGCTCAAGACATCGGGCCGGTCGAGGAACCAGGTGATCCGCCGGAAGCCCTGGGCCTCGCACTGGGTGGTGAGCTTGTCGCCCGACTTGTAGAGTCCTTCCAGAACCGTGTTTTGATCGGGATGGATCAGGTTGTCGATTTCGAGGATCATCTCGGCGGGCGGATCGGGGATGGTCAGGTGTTCGGGGCCGAGCCGGTAATCTTCCCCGGCGAGAGCTTTGCCGTTGATCCGGATCGCCCGCAGTTCCAGATCGCGGCCGTCCAAGACCAGGGGCCGCACACCCTCGCTTCGATCGTTATCGGCTTTGACGGTCAGCCGGGATTTGACCAGGGTATTGCCGTCATCCAGCTCCAAAGTCAGTTCGGTTTGTTCGATCCGATAGGCGGGCGCCCGGTAATCGGCCAGATAGATGGTTTTGTGAGTGGATTCATTCAAGATTGCACCTGATAACTTTTGTCGTTCCAGCGTACAGCCGGCAATGACTTAATTTTTGACAAACTCGCAAACCGGGTTTATTCTAGGAAGTTCGGTCTTTTACCAATTTCAGCCTTCCTTCATGGACAATGAAATCCTCTTGCGCTTCTCATCAACCTCAAGCACCCGAACCATCACCTGCTGGCGGACCTTGACCACCTCGCCGGGGTCCTTGACAAAGCGGTCGGCCAGTTGACTTACGTGGACCAGACCGTCCTGGTGAACGCCGATATCGACAAAGGCGCCGAATTTGGTGACATTGGTGACCAGGCCCGGCAGCCGCATGTCCGGTTGCAGATCATTGATACTGTTGACCTCCGCGCTGAAGGAGAATTGGCTGAAAGATTCCCGGGGATCGCGGCCGGGCTTGGCAAGTTCGCCGATGATATCATTCAGGGTCGGCAGCCCGACCGCGGGGCTAACATAACGGCTGATTTCGATTTTTTGCCTGATCTCCGGCTGCTCCATAAGATCGCCGACCCGGCAGCCGCAATCCCTGGCCATCTGTTCCACTATCCGGTATCGCTCGGGGTGAACGGCGCTGGTATCCAGCGGATTGGCCGCGCCCCGGATCCGTAAAAAGGCGGCGCATTGCTCAAAGGCCTTGGCACCCAGGCGCGGCACCTTCAGGATTTTGGCCCGGCTCGGAAAAGGACCGTTTTCATTACGATATTTGATGACATTCCGGGCCAGCACCGGCCCCAGTCCGGAGACATGGGCCAGCAGCTCGGCGCTGGCCGTATTGAGCTCAACGCCGACATTATTTACACAGCTGGCCACCGTGTCGTCCAGGCTCTTTTTCAGGGCGGCCTGGTTGACGTCGTGCTGGTACTGGCCGATACCGATGACCTTGGGATCCAGCTTCACCAGCTCGGCCAGCGGGTCCTGGAGACGGCGGCCGATGGACACCGAGCCGCGCACGGTGAGATCATGGTCGGGGAATTCCAGCCTGGCTGTTTCCGAAGCAGAGTAGATCGAAGCACCGCTCTCATCCACCATGGTAATAATAATCTCCGGGGGCAGGCCCAGGGCGCGGGTAAAGGCCTCGGTCTCCCGGCCCGCCGTGCCGTTGCCGATGGCAATGGCCTCAATCCGGTATTTTTGGCATAACTCTCTGACGACCGCGCCGGCTTCCTGGCTCTGGCCCTTCGAGAGGGTGGGATAGATGGTGGCATTATGCAGAAGCTTGCCCTGGGCGTCCAGGCAGACCAGCTTGGCGCCGGTCCTGAAACCGGGGTCCAAGGCCATTACCCGTTTGCGGCCCAGGGGTGAGCTGAGTAGCAGCTCCCGGAGGTTGCCGACAAAGACCGCGATCGCTTCCTGGTCCGCCTTCTCCTTGAGGCCGGCGCGCAGCTCGTTTTCCAGGGACGGGGCCAGGAGCCTTTTATAGCTGTCCGCGCAGGCAAGGCCGACTTGCTCCGCCGCGATACCGCCGCCCTTCAGGTATCTCTTGCGAAGCAGGGTCAGGGCCGCTTCCTCGGGGGGGCGGATGACCAGGGTAAGCACCTTTTCATTCTCCCCGCGCAGCATGGCGAGCAGGCGATGGCCCGGAACCCTGGCCGCCGGTTCCTGCCAGTCGAAATAGTCGCGGAATTTGCTGCCGGTCTCCTGATTCTTCTTGACCACCCTGGAAACAATTAGGGCCTTGTTGCTGAAGAGCTGGCGCAGGGCGGCCCGGACCGGCGGATCTTCGTTGATCCATTCGGCGATGATGTCGCGAGCCCCGGCCAGGGCCTCATCCACACTTGCTACGCCCTTGTCCGGATTGATAAATTTCTCGGGCGCAAGCGGGGTCCGATCCTGGCCAAAGATGGCGCGAGCCAAGGGCTCCAACCCCTTTTCAACGGCAATAAAGCTCCTGGTCCGCCGCTTGGGACGGTGGGGCAGGTAGATATCTTCAAGAATGCTCAGGCAGGGGGCGGCCAGCACTGCCTGATGCAGCTTCGGGTCAAGCAGGTCTCGCTCAGCCAGGGAGTCGATGATCGCCTGCCGCCTTTTATCCAGCTCGGCGAGTTGCAGCAAACGGTCGCGGACAGCGGTGATCTGCCGCTCATCCAGCAAGCCGGTGGCCTCTTTACGATAGCGGGCAATAAAGGGCACGGTGCCGCCGCCCTCAAGCAAGGTGGCAACGGCCGCCACCTGGCTGCTCTTGATGTCAAGCTCGCGCGCAATGATTTCCTGATGTTGATTCATGGTTGTTTTTCTATTCGAATTTGGGCGGCAGTGCCAATTTTCCTGAAAATGATTCATGTTCTTTTCGCAAAAAACTACCTTAACATGAATTGGCGGTTTTATTAAGAAAAGCAAAGGGAGCAGGTCGACATATGCAAAGCCGGACCCAGCCGAGCAACGAATCTTAACGATCAACCCTGGGGATTCTCCTTAATCGACTTCCGGGCATAGGGTTTGAGTTCAAAGATCTTTTTCTGCGGATCAATCTGGATATGATAATAACGATTCTGGGGCATATAGATATAGGGCACCTCTTCCCTGGGCCGGAAAACAAAGTCTGAAAGAATCATGCGGTTGACCGCGCGGTGCCCGACGATCATGATGTTGTCATCGTAGTTGTTCAGATAGAAAACCTTTTGCAGACCCCGGTGAATCCTCTCTTCCATGGCGGCATAGCTTTCGCCCTCCGGATAGACATAATCGTATTTATTGTTTTTCCTGCCGGCGGCAACCCCGGGCATCTGCTCACGTATTTCAGCATAGGTCATGCCCTCGCAAATTCCGGCGTGAATCTCGTTAAACTCGGGCAGGGATATAATTGAACACTGCTCCTGTTTCTCGGCGATCGGCGCGGCGGTCTGCAAGGTGCGCTTGTAATTGCTGGTAAAAATAACGGGAATCCTTTCAGTGGCGAAATATTCGGCCAGTCCCTTGGCCTGGGCCAGGCCCGTGGCGGTAAGATCCGAATCTCCGCCGATCCGGTTTTCCCGGTTGAAATAGGTTTCCCCGTGCCGGACCAGAAAAAGATTACGCACGATGCGGGTGGTGATGAGATCGCGAATTCTATCATAATAGGGCAGCAGGTCGGATAATTTTTCCTGGAGAATATAGCCTTCAAAGGAATCGATCAGGATAAAGTTCCGCTCTTCATTCAATGGTTCATAAACACTCTCATAAAAGTCTATCCGTTTAAGAAAACTGGCCAGGGCCTGCTCCATGCTGAGATGGCTGAATTCTTTCAAAGAGGCCTTTCGGCGCAGATTTGCTTCAAGCGCCTCGTTATCGGTGTTCATGCACTCGATAAACAGGACCGGTAAATCGGGAAATATCTTTTTGATTAATTTCCGGCGCCGGCAGGTGACATTGGCCGCATCGACAATGGCAACCTCCCCATGGTTTTTCAAGAAATCGCGGGCCGATTCCAGATTAATCAGGGCGCATTTGTCCCTGAATTTGACCCCATCCGGATTTTCCGGAGAAAATATTTCCGGACCCGAACTAATCTGCTTGGAAAGTTGCCGCCTGACGTCGCCGTTATTAAAAATCCGCACATTGACTTCATCAAGCTTCAGGGTGCCGGCAATTTTTCGGGCCATGGTGGATTTACCGCGGGCGGGCAATCCCACCATGGCAATGACCAATCTTTTTTCCATTTACGCCTCAGCTTTTTGCTTAGCCATCCCGTGACTTATTGCGAGTTTGTCAAAGTTACCATGACGATCATTTAAGTATTGTAACATAGCGACTTCCATCCCCGTGACTTTTTGAAAACTCATCACTTACATGTAATCCGGTAATTATTTTTTTGATCTCTCCGTGATCGAGATGGAGAAATAGCCCCGCGGACTGAAGTGGTAGCGGTTTTTGAGACAGGAGTGTAAGCAATGAACCGAACTCAAATAAGGAGAAGGTTCATGTCGCAAAACCGAACAAGTCACAGCGCAAAATTTAAGGCCAAGGTTGCTTTGGCCGCCCTGACGGAGGC
>JAGXFP010000071.1 GCA_024637225.1 Desulfobacterales bacterium | reverse complement strand
TCGGATCATATTACGAATTCTCATTGAACCAAAAAGATACTTGGGATTGAATGATTTTTAAGTCATGATTTGTCTTGTACCTGTTGGGGGCAACTAAAGGACGATATGCCTGGGTTTTTTCCGCGTAGCGGTTCAGTTCATGGAGGTTATCATAAACAGGAAGGTCGTTCCAAGATCAGGCTGTCAGTAACTATCAAAAAATCCCCCTCTCAACTTTTCTCTTGCCCTATCATCTGCAAACCACAAATTGACATTTTTTATCCTTTAGTGCGAAAATGATAGGCAGAGAATTTAAAATCAAGGAGACTAGGACGGGAGATGTTTGACAAAAACTTGCCGGTACAGTTTACCGAAGTTGAAAACAACCAAATTGCATATTATAGAACCGGCCAAGGCCCTACTCTGGTTCTTGTCCATGGAATTACCACCTATTCCTTTATCTGGCGTCGGATCATCCCGGGTTTAAAAAAAGATTTTAATATTATCGCCATCGATCTCCTAGGCTGCGGCGCATCGGATAAGCCACCCGGTGTCGATTATTCAATCAAAGCTCAAGCGCGAATCATTAGAAAACTGCTCGATAATCTGGGTATTAAAAAAATCAATTTAGTCTCTCATGATGTGGGCGGCGGGGTCGGACAAATCATGGCCGTTGACTACCCAGAGCTAGTTAAAAGTATGGTGTTGATTAATCCAGTTGGTTACGACTTTTGGCCTGTTCAACCCATCAGTGCTATGCGTATTCCACTTATTAGACAACTTGCCATGGCAACTCTTGACCTTGGCATCTTCAAAGCCATCATCAAACGTGGCTTTTTTCATAAGGAGCTGGTGACCGATGAACTCATGGAGCTTTTTTGGGAACCCTTTCGTACCAAAGAGGGCAGACAGGGATTTTTACAATTTGCGAAATGTATCAATAACAAACAACTCCTTGATATCGCAGAGCAATTAAAGACCTTATCTATGCCAGTAATGCTCATTCGAGGAGATGCCGACTCATACCTGGCACCTGACATATATAAAAAATTACACCATGAAATCCCTGGTTCACGGCTGGAAAGGATATCCACCGGTGGACACTTCATTCAAGAGGACGAACCCGAAAAGTTGATCTCTTTGATTAAGACCTTTGGAAGAGGCGTATACGATGACAACTGAAAACCAGTTGCTCCAAAAAAATGCCGCGCTGGAACAAGAACTGAAATCACTGCGGGAAGAAAATGAAATTTTGACTGACAAGGCGGAGGATTTTCTTCTTCTTGGTATTATTTCTGAAAAGATCGGCCTTGCAAAAAGTAAGGACGAAGTAATCGATATAACACTTGATAGCGTTTCCTCACTCAAGGATATTTATTATGCAGCTTTTATGGGTTACCGGGATAATGATGTTGAGATAATAAGAGACTATGCGCCTTTTTCATCTATCAATAATGAAGGAAAGTCTTTTCAATTGACTGATGATATCCATGAGGCTCTTAAAAATGATGAATTTATAATTACCTGTGGAGAGGAATCTAGAGTCCCTTCCTTTATACCGGACAAGGTACATGGGAAAAACCCTAAAGCCATTTTCATAATTTCGGTTGAACTCCCAGGTGAGGACGATTCTTCCTATGCCTTCCTATTTGTCAGTTACATTCATGACAATTACAATCTTCAAGTAATTTTACCATTACTACGTCGTGCAATTGAAATTGTATCTGTAAAGATTGAGTCTATAACTTTTTCTCATGAACTAGAGATACTTAACAATGTTTTAGAATCAAAAGTCAAAAATAGAACGGCCAGACTAACAATTGAAATTGATGAGCGAAAACGTGCGCAAGAGGAACTATCCCTTTCTTTTGAGCGATTCAAAACCGTGTTAGACGGCATTGATGAGTTAATTTATGTCGCGGATATGGAAAATTATGAGCTGCTTTTCGTTAATAAATATGGACGCGATATTTTTGGTGAAAACCTAATTGGAAGGGTGTGTTGGCAGACATTACAGTTTGGTCAAGATGGTCCATGTCCTTTTGGCACCAATGCGAGACTGCTTGATGCCAACGGAAATGCCACAGGCACCTATGTTTGGCAATTTCAAAATACGGTAACAAATTCATGGTTTGAATGCCATGATCAGGCCATACAATGGACCGATAACCGCTTGGTCCGATTGGGGATAGCTACAGACATTACTCAGAACAAACTATCGGCAATAGCCCTAGCTGGAGAAAAAGAACGGCTGGAAGCGATCACTGAGAATATACCGGGAGTGGTCTTTCAATTTTACGTCCCCAACACTGGGGAGCCAGGAGTCAGGTATGCCAGCTCAAAATTACTTGATATCTTTGGTCTGGAATTTATAGATGATCATCCCACCCTCCTGCAGAAATTTATTGGCAATATCCATGAGGAAGATCGGCAGTCTTTTATTGATTCTGTCCAAGAGGCATCTGAGAAACAAATACTGTGGCGATGGAGCGGGCGCTACGTGAAACCCTCTGGGGAAATAATCTGGTTTGAAGGACACTCTTCGCCAATTGCCCGCCAAGATGAACTAGTTTTTAACGGCATATTGTTTGATATCACTAGCACCAAGAAGCTCGAAGAAGAATATGAAAGAGCCGAAAAACAGCTACGTCGAGGCCAGAAAATGGAGGCCATCGGCCTGATGGCTGGTGGGGTAGCACATGATCTAAACAACATATTATCCAGCATCATAAGCTATCCGGATCTGCTGTTGCTCGACCTGCCGCACGACAGTCCTCTGCGGAAGCCCATTGAAACAATTCAAAGTTCTGGTCTTCGAGCTGCTGCCGTGGTAGCTGACTTGCTCACCGTTGCCAGAGGAGCTGCTGCAGCTAAAGAGGTATGCGACCTAAATAAACTGCTGCTGGAATACCTGGAATCTCCTGAATTAAATCGCCCTCTGGAAGATCATCCTGAAATAACACTCCATACGAATTTTGCCCCAGATATCCTCACGCTTAATTGCTCAGCCATTCATATCCGGAAGTGTTTACTCAACCTTTTTGTTAATGCCTGTGAGGCCATTGGTAATGTCGGCAAAGTTACCATTTCCACTTGCAATCGATATATTGACCAACCGCTCAAAGGATACGATGAAGTTCGCGGGGGGGAGTATGTGGTTCTTTCTGTGGCAGATACCGGTTCAGGTATTGCTACTGAAGATATTGACCACATCTTTGATCCGTTTTACAGCAAAAAAATAATGGGCCGAAGCGGAACCGGTCTCGGTTTGGCCGTGGTATGGAGCGCGGTACAGGACCATAACGGCTATATTGATATTTCCACCAATGATCAGGGTACTTGCTTTGAACTTTACTTTCCGGCAAGCCGTGAACTGGTGGGTGATGGAAAAGAACAGATAACAGCCCAGGATTTACTAGGCAGAGGACAGACCGTCTTGGTCGTTGACGATGAAGTTACCCAACGTGATATTGCCACTAGCCTGTTAACCAGACTCGGTTATCAACCCACTTCAGTAGCCAGCGGAGAGGAAGCAGTGGACTTTCTCAAGACCCATAAGGTTGACTTGCTTGTACTAGATATGATTATGAATCCGGGTATGAACGGCAGAAAGACCTATGCGCAGATCATTTCTCTATATCCTGGGCAAAAAGCGGTCATTGCCAGTGGATTTTCCGAAACAGATGAAGTAAAAAAGGCCCAGAGTCTGGGAGCTGGGACATTTATTAAAAAACCATATACCCTCAATCAACTCGGTAAAGCTGTTAAACGGGAACTAGAAACATAAAAGTGTCCTATTATTTGGGTAAAATATTTAACGATTAGCCCTGACACTCGTCTTGCCAATTTTAATCACTCGTTTATCACCCCAAGCCTTATGCTGCTAAAGTATTTCTCCGTTCGTGACCTAATGACGTCATCATATTTCGCCTGCCTAAATAGGTCCTCATTACTTATGATGTCTACTGTGAGCTTCAGCTTTTCTACCCTCAGGGCTTGGCAAGATATTGTTAGGTTGATAACTTAACAAACTCCAAATACAAATAGACAGTTTCGGAACGTTGTTTAATTGTTGAATCGAATTCCGGCTAACAACATGCCGGAATGACATTCAATACGCCGGGGCCGTCATTCCCGCACTATGTTAACGGGAATCCGGAAGCTGAAGCTCCAGTTTCATATAGAGCCACTTTGGCGAATAAAACAGCCTGACCCGAACACATTTTTTTGATAAAATCAGCTAGAAGCACTGTTGGGCAGATTTGGCGATCAGAATCACGGGATAAGGCGCCAAGGTTCGGCCCATCTCCCAGCCGGTAAGCGCTTACGCTTACCAATCAAGAGGCGGGCCATGCCCCTTACCCTGGCCGATTTTCTTCGGGATCATCGTTTTCCCCCTTCCTTCGATCTTACGGAGGAGCAGGAGCGCCATCTCGTCACCGCGATCGAGCAGGGCTTTCTTACCGAGTTCATCGAACAGGTTATCCTCGAATCGGAGGATATCCTCGGCATCGATCCGAATCTTGAGCGCCGAACCATCCTGGAACTGGCGGCGGACAAAATCGTCGAAGCACTCAAGGCGGAAGCGGCATCGATCCGGCTGCTCGACGCCCGGACCTTGAAGATGCTTTCCTTCGGCTCTTCCGGCCTTGAGGACTTTCAGCGCACATCAACCATTCCGGTCTCGAAATCGATTGCCGGCCTGGTAGTCCGGCACGGCGCGAGCATCGTGGTGCCGAGCATCAAGAAGGACCCGCTCTATCAGGCAAAAAAGATTATCGCCACCAAGGGCTTTAATTCACTGATCGCCGTCCCCTTGCGGATCCCCAGCTTTGTCGAGGAGGCGGGCGATATCCTCGGTTCGCTGCAGATTTACTATCGGGAAGAGGACCGCGAGTTTTCAAAAATCGAAGTGATCCTGGCGGAAATGTTTGCCCGGCGGGTCAGCCACGTCCTGGCCAGGAAAAAAATACTGGACCTTAAAAAGCTGAACGATTCGAAAGAGAAAAAAACTAGGGACACTCCCCAATTTAGGGAACCACGCCCCGGAAAGTCAGCCGGCCACGGGGTAGCGAATTCTTGGTGTCCTGGCGGGAAACCAGAGACACTCCCCATATTGGTAAATCTAGCTTAAGTTTCTGCTTTCACATCTAAGGGACTCGAACCCCTGTGGCCGTTGGCCGACGTAAGGGGCCATCGGCCTATTCACCATCTCGGAAATCAGCGATTATTGAACTTATACTCCCTGGTAAAAACTAGGGACACTCCCGAATGCCTAGAATCGCCCGCATAGTAGCGTAAGCTTCCCTGTCAAATAGACAGTTTAAAAATAGAGTTCCCAGCGTTCTTTGACAAATACTCCGCTGGCGTCAAATCGCGGGGACGCGCGGGACGTTGCGGGGACGCGCGGGACGTTGTTTAATTGTTGAATCGAATTCCGGCTAACAACATGTCGGAATGACATTCAATACGCCGGGGCCGTCATTCCCGCATGTTGTTAGAGGGAATCCGGAAGTTGAAGCTCCAGTTTCATATAGAGCCACTTTGGCGAATAAAACAGCCTGACCGGAACACAAATTTTTGATAAAATCAGCTAGAAGCACCGTTGGGCAGATTTGGCGATCACAATCACGGGATAAGGCGCCAAGGTTCGGCCCATCTCCCAGCCGGTAAGCGATTACAGGGTGCCGGAGATGCAAGCATCGGCCGGAGATGTGAACTGGTGTACATAAGCAGGCCGATAACACCGCAGATTCGGTACCCTGTAATCGCTTACCAATCAAGAGGCGGGCTTATGCCCCTGACACTGGCTGATTTTCTTCGGGATCATCGTTTTCCGGCTTCCCTCGATCTTTCGGGGGAGCAGGAGCGCCATCTCGTCACCGCGATCGAGCAGGGCTTTCTTACTGAGTTCATCGAACAGGTTATCCTCGAATCGGAGGATATCCTGGGCATCGATCCGAATCTTGAGCGCCGAACCATCCTGGAACTGGCGGCGGCCAAAATCGTCGAAGCCCTCAAGGCGGAAGCGGCATCGATCCGGTTGCTCGATGCCCGGACCTTGAAGATGCTTTCCTTCGGCTCTTCCGGCCTGGAGGATTTTCAGCGCACCTCAACCATTCCGGTCTCGAAATCGATTGCCGGCCTCGTGGTCCGGCAGGGCACGAGCATCGTGGTGCCGAGCATCAAGGGGGGTGGGGGTCAGGTCTTTGCTTGACTCTTCTTGAGTCTAATCATCAAGTCAACATACCTCTTGAGAAGTGAAACTATCTCCCTAAATATGTTGCCCTTATCCAAGGATTTTCAGAGGCAAGGCAATATACGCCCCTGATAAAAATCCGCGCATCATCCCTTCGGTTTTTTCTCTATCTTGGAGCGCAAAAAAACTATGGTGGCATTGATGGCCTGGGCCAATTCCTTGAGAGGGTCCCCCTCCCTTAACCTGATTTCCTTTTCGAGGTTGCCGGCCTGGATCTCTTTCAGATCTTCCTCGATCCGGAAAACGGGTCCGGCGACTTTCTGGGGAAGAAAGAGGGCCAGGAGGGTGCCGCTCAGCAGGCTGACAAAAGAACCGGCCAGGATTACCGGCAGAAGCAGATCGCTGACCCGCCTGATCTTGATATGGGCATCGTAAAAGGACTCGCCGAGCTCCCGGCTCGAATAGAAATAGAGAATTACCGCCGCCACCACCGAACTGACCAGGATGGTGCCCAGAATTCTGACCAGCAGCCATTTTTGAAATTCCTTCTTTACCGCAAGGTTCAGCTTCTTTCTTTTGTAATGCATCTTGCCCTTCCCGTTTTTGAGAATATTTTATGCAGGCCGAATAAAAAAAGTTTAACCCATCTCCCGATGACAGCCCAAGCAAAGTTCTTTATTGGTCGGCTTGATCAGCCGGTTCTTCTGGTTTGACGAGTGTCGGGCATGACATGAAGAGCAGGTCATCCGCCCGTCCGGAAGGGTCGGGTATTCGGCGGGAATAACCATCCCCCTTTTCGGATAAACATTGACCGGATGCGACATGCCTTCCTGATATCGCCGATGACAGCCGTAGCAGGTGGAAATGTTCAGATGGAAGGCATCCTTGACCAGCAGGTGCCGCACGTTTTGCTGGGAAGCGTCAGCCTTGACATCGCCGACGCCCGGGGAGGCGGCGGGCAGAGTGCCGAGCGCCATCTCGACCGGTTCGGTGGCGGTTATCCTGAGCAGATAACGGCCGTCACTCTGGTAAAACTCAGTCCCGATTTCAATTTCTTCCCGGCCCTCGTCTTCCTCTGCCTCTGCCTCCGGCTCCGGCTCCGGCTCCTCCAGGCGCGAAAACTTTTCACCGGTGGAGAGGACCATCTCCTCCGAAACGGAGCGGTTGCCGAAAAAATCCTCGGAAATGACCCGGTATTTATAGTCTTGGCCGGATTTGAGCCCTGCGATCGCTACCTGGTGGTCGGCAGTGTAGATATTGTTCAGCGGGGTCGAGTGGTTCAGTTTGCCGATCCCGTATTCAACCAGCGAGGTGGCCGGCTCGTCGCTCCGCCAGCCGATTACCGCCGAGAGGAACAAGCGCTTCTCGACCTCCAGCACCCCCACGGCCGAAATCGCCGGCGGCTGGTTGTCGTTGTCATATCGGGATAGGTCTTCAAGAGGGGGGAGAAGGATCTTCTCCTGGAGATTGCCTCGACGCCTGCCGTTTGCCTCCAGAAAGAGTATACGGTCATCGCCGGGAACAGGAAAACGGAACCAGTGGTTGAGGGAGGGCGAGAAATTGCGCTCCACCCATTTCACCCGGCTTCTATCGGAATCGTCCTGCCGGGTTCCCTGCTGCGGATTTTCGATTGCGGCAAGGGAGTCCACATGACAGGTCCGGCATTTCTGCTCCAGAAAGGGTTGGTGCTGGTAGACTTTGAAACGGCCCTCATCCCAGGCAATACCGTGGCAATCCAGACATTGTTCGGCCGGACCGGCGCTGCTCGCCGGGGGAAAACCCGAAAATAGACAGCAGAACAGCAGAAAATTTGCCGCGACAAAACGAACGGGACTTAGACTGCTCTTTTTTTGGCGCATGGGGCTCCGCGTATTAAGTTTAAATCCCGGCTGGAAAAGCCGGATCGGTCTTTGAACAATATCTGATGGTGCCCATCCCGAGACTTATCGGGAGCATCACATATTTTCAGTGAAAGTGAAACGAAAAAGAGGAGTGCCGATAATTAAACCTAACGTGCAGTTAATCATATTTTGACCTTGAAAGTAAAGTAAATAATTGCCCGGAGGCCGGATTGGGATGGCGACTTTCACTCCTTCACCTCCTTCACCTCCTTCACCTCCTTACTCCTTCAGCAGGGCCAGCTCGAGAAGCCTCTCGATAAACAGCGGAAACGGCAAGCCGTGGGCCGCCGCCGCCTGGGGTAAAAGACTGGTCGGGGTCATGCCGGGGATGGTATTGGTCTCGAGGACGAATATTCCCCGGTCATTGACGATCATATCGGTGCGGCTGTAGACTTCGAGGTTCAGGACCCGGTGGGCGGCAAGGGCGTACTGTTGGGCTTTCGCGGTGGTCTCTAAATCGAATTCAGCCGGACAAACCTCCCGGGAAGCGCCGGGCAGGTACTTGGCCTCGTAGTCAAAGAACCTGTAATCCTCGCCGGGGATCACTTCGACCAGCGGCAGGGCGGTAAGTTCATCGTTGCCGATAACCCCGCCGGTTATCTCCCGCCCCTCGATGAACTCCTCGACCATCACCTGCTTGTCGAATCCAAAGGCCTTGTCGAGCCCGGCGGCGAGCTCCCCTTCCGTTGCGGCAATACTCATCCCCAGGCTGGAACCCTGATGGAGGGGCTTGATCACCAGCGGCAGACCGAGCTGCTCGACAAGCTCAGCCGAGGAGGGTCTCCGGCTTCTTTTCGCCATCCGCCATTCAGGCACCTGCAATCCCGCCTGGCGGTACATGATTTTGGCAATATTCTTGTCCATGGCCAGGGCGCTGCCCAGGACCCCGCTGCCCTGGTAGGGAATGGCGAGCATATCCAGAAAGCCCTGCATGGTCCCGTCCTCGCCGAAGGGGCCATGCAGGAGGATGAAGGCCACATCGATTTCCCCCGAATCGGCCGCCAGGCGGACAAGATCGGTGGCCGGATCATAGCGCCTGACTTCATATTTATTCTGGTCGAGTGCCCTGAAAACCTCCTCGCCGCCCTTCAGGGACACCTCCCGTTCGCCGGAGCGGCCGCCGGCCAGTAACGCTACACAAAGTTTTTTGGTCATCTATTAAACCTCTCTTTTAATATCCTGAATCCCACGAGCGATCCGATCTTTCGCACTCCAGCCCGGCGGCCGGATTTTACAATATCCTGAATCCGTGACGACTTCGTGGAAAATTTTACTTTATTCGATTGTAATTACATTAGATAATCGTTTTTCTCTGAATTGCACGGTTCACCCCGCCGCCCCGCGGGGCGCGATAACGGCGCTTCTGCCGCGTTGGCAACTCTTGGATATACCATTAGTATTATCAACATCATTGCCGCCTTGCATCTGCACCGTTCTCGAACGCACACGGATTCAGCAAGATCAAATTAATGGGTTTCGAAGCTTGGGACAAGCTTGTCCTGAAAATTTAATTTGCAGCACGCTTTTCTGCGGTTACTATCATCCCCATGGATAAACAAACCCTGAAAAAACTGGCCGCGATAGTCGGGCCGGACCACCTGACCACCGCCGGGGAGGATCTGCTCTGCTACTCCTACGACGGTTCATCCCTCGAATATCTGCCGGCGGCGGTGGCGTTCCCCGGTTCGACGGCGGAGGTCAGCGCGATCATGCAGCTGGCCAGCGCGGAGAAGTTTCCGGTGGTGCCGCGCGGGGCGGGGAGCGGGATGACCGGCGGCGCCCTGCCGGTCATGGGCGGCCTGGTCATGGCAATGAGCCGACTGAACCGGATCATTGAGATCGACCGCGACAATCAGATAGCGGTGGTCGAACCGGGGGTAATTACCGCCCGTTTTCAGGAGGAAGTCGAAGGGCTCGGCCTTTTCTACCCGCCGGACCCGGCCAGCCGGCAATTCTGCACAATCGGCGGCAACGTCGGCGAATGCGCCGGCGGTCCCCGGGCCGTCAAATACGGGGTTACCCGCGACTATGTCCTCGGCCTGGAGGCGGTCCTGGCCGACGGCCGGATCATCAAGACCGGAGTCAGGACCGCCAAGGGCGTGGCGGGTTACGACCTGACCCGGCTCCTGGTAGGATCGGAGGGGACCCTGGCCATTATCACCAAAATCACCCTGCGGCTCCTGGCCAGACCGGCAGCGAGCACCACCTTTCTGCTGCTCTTCGACACCATCCAGAGCACGACCGAAATGGTCGGCACGATCCTCGCCAGCCTGACCCCCTGCACCCTGGAATACATGGACCGCGCCGCCCTGAAGGTGGTCGCCGACAACATTCCCTTTAAGCTTCCCGAAAACACCGAGGCCCTGCTGCTCGTCGAAGTGGACGGCAACCCGCGCGTCGTTGAGATTCAGGCCGAGGAACTGAGCGCAATCGTCGAAAACCGCAAGGGGCTTCTGGAAATCCGCCGGGCCAAAGACAAGGCGGAGGCGGAGCAGCTCTGGGCGGCCCGCCGGGCCATTTCACCGTCGACCTTCAAGATCAAGCCCCACAAGGTCGGCGAGGACGTGGTCGTCCCCCGGAGCCGGATCCCCGAACTGGTCCGGTTCACCGAACAGCTCGCCGCCGAACTCGATCTGGTCATTCTCACCTTCGGACACGCCGGCGACGGCAACATCCACGTCAACATCATGCTCGACCGCAACGACCCGCGGGAACTGGCGGCGGGCCGGACCGCCACCCGGCGCCTTTTCGATCAGGTCATCGGGATGAGCGGCACCATCACCGGCGAACACGGCATCGGCATCACCAAATCGGCTTTTCTGGACCGCGAGATAGACCCGCCCTCCCTGGCGGTGATGCAGACGATCAAACAGGGGCTCGACCCCCTGAATATCCTGAATCCCGGCAAGATTTTCCCGGCACCGTCAACAGATGCCGCGGAGTTATCCTGAAATAACAGGCGGCCGCAACCAGAAAAGGTTTGACAACCCACGGTTGATTCAGATATATATACGTGTTTCAATTAACGAATCAGTGCGGGAACCCCGGCTTTCGGAGCCCGCTTTACCAGTAAGAGCAGGATAGGAGAAGACATGATCACAGTTGATGTAAGAGGCGATGTCGAACAGGCCCTTCGCTTTCTCAAGAAAAAATTGCAGCTCGACGGAATCAAAAAAGAACTGAAACGCCGCGAGTTCTATGAGAAACCCAGCGCCAAAAGGCGCCGCAAACAGGCCGAAGCCAAGCGCAAGATACGCAAACTGTTGAACAGGTCGTCCGGCTGATCGGCCCGACCTCTCTTAATCGATCTGCATGAAAAAACCGGGTAGATCCCGATTCAACCAGCAGCTGCTGAAGGCGGGCGCCGTCCATTCCCCCGGCAAACCCGCCCATTCCTTTGAAAAGGAAGTGGATCTGTTCCTCCATTATCTGGCCGCCGAAAGGCGGCTGGCTGATAACACCGTCAGCGCCTATCAGGCCGACCTGACCGCCTTTTTCTCTCACCCCGCCCTGAAAAAAGCCAAGAGCCTGCCGGCCGTCAAGGCTGAACAGATCCGCGCCTATCTGACCGCCTGCCACCATGACGGCATCGCCGCTCGCACCAATGCCCGCAGGATCTCGGCTCTGCGCAGCTTCTTCCGCTTCCTGATCGGCGAGAAGATCATCGCTGAAGACCCCACCGCGACCATCGATCTGCCCAAGGCGGGCCGCGCCCTGCCCAAGGCGCTAAGCGTCGCCGAAGTATCGCGGCTTTTGCGCCCCCTCGAAACCGTTGCACCACTACGTCTCCGCAATCAGGCGATGCTCCAGCTCCTCTACGCCTCCGGATTGCGGGTTACGGAACTGGTCAGACTGCCCCTGGCCGCCCTGAACCTGACCGCCGGCCATGTAAGGATCTTCGGCAAGGGCGCCAAGGAGCGCATGGTCCCCTTCGGCGAAACCGCGAAAACCGGGCTGGAAGAGTATCTGACTCGGAGTCGTCCCCTGATCCTCAAAAAAAGCCGCAGCGATTTTCTCTTCGTCACCAACCGGGCCCGGCCGATGACCAGACTCCGTTTCTGGCAGATCATCCAGGAGACCGTGTTTCTGGCCGGGATCGATAAGAAAATCAGCCCCCATACCCTGCGCCACTCCTTTGCCACCCACCTCCTCGAAAACGGGGCCGACCTGCGCTCGGTCCAGATCATGCTCGGCCATGCCGACATCGCCACCACCCAGATCTACACCCATATCGACACTAACCGCCTGAAGTCGATCCACCGCCGCTTTCATCCCCGGGGCTGAACCTGCCTATTCCGGTTGGTTTTAGCTCCGGGCGGTGTTAGAATCTGGAATAACACCAACCACTCTGAGCATCATTTGCGCCGAACCGGAAAAAGCTGAAAGATATGGAAATCATCACCACCCACTTAAACGCCGACTTTGACGGCCTGGCCTCGATGATCGCGGCCAAAAAGCTCTACCCGGATGCGGAACTCTCCTTCGCCGGCTCCCAGGAAAAGAACCTGCGGAACTTCCTGGCAAATTCTACCCGGGTCTATCAGTTTCAGCGGCAGAAGAATATCGATCTGGACCAGGTCATCAGGCTGATCCTGGTCGACACCCGCCAGCCGGGCCGGATCGGCAATTTCGCCAAATGCCTCGACAATCCCGGCCTCTCAATCCACATCTACGACCACCATCCGGAACTGCCCGGCGATTTAAAGGGCGACTACGAGGAGATCAGGGCGGTCGGCTCCACCGCGACGATTTTCACCCAGCTCTTCCGGGAAAAAAATATCGAGGTGGACCGGGAGGAGGCCACGATCCTGGCTATGGCGATCTACGAGGACACCGGCTCTTTCACCTTTTCCACCACCACCCCGGCCGATCTCGAGGCGATGGCCTGGCTTCTGAGCAAGGGCGCCAATCTTCACGCCGTCGCCCAGTTCGTCTCCCAGGAGCTTACCGCCCAGCAGGTCGCCCTCTTGAACGATCTGATGCACTCGGCCACCACCTACACCATTGAAGGAATCGATCTGGTGGTCGCCAAGATCAACCTGCCCGAGTACGTCGATGAATTCGCCCTGATCGTCCGGCGCTTCATGGTCATGGAAAATTTAAACTGCCTTTTCTCCCTGGCCGCCATGGGCGAAAAAACCTATCTGATCGCCCGCAGCCGCATCCCCGAAGTCAATGTCGGCGAGATCGCCCTCGATTTCGGCGGCGGCGGCCACGCCTCGGCCGCCTCGGCCACCGTCCATGACATGACCTTGATCGAGGCGGAAGAGAAACTGGTCCGCCTCCTCCACAAACACGTGCGCCCGGCCAGCGTCGCCGGCGAGATCATGTCGGCCCCGGTGATCTCGGTCCCCCCCGAACTCAGCATCAAGGAGGCCAGCCGGGTCATCGACCGCTACAACATCACGGTCCTGCCGGTGATCGCTCAGGGCATAAAGGGGGGCGCACTAAAAGGGCTCATCTCCCACCGGGTGCTCGGTAAGGCGATCTATCACGGGCTCGGCGATCTGCCGGTCAGCGAGTACATGACCACCGATTTCGTGGTCCTGCCGCCGACCGCGACCCTGGCCGATATCCAGGAGCTGATTATCGGCCATCGCCAGCGCTTTATCCCGATCGTCAAGGATAGCAAGGTCCTGGGGGCGATCACCAGAACCGACCTCTTAAGCCTGCTGGTCAGGGATCCGGCCCACCTGCCCAAGCATCTGCTCGAACCGCTCAACACCCCCTCGGTGGCGCGGCAGCGCAACCTCAAGACCCTGATGATCGAAAATCTCTCCCGGGAAATCATCATCCTGCTGCGGACCATCGGCGATGTGGCCGCCCGGAATGGTTACGCGGCCTATGCCGTCGGCGGCTTCGTCCGGGATCTCTTGCTCCGCAAACACAATCTGGATCTGGATATCGTCGTCGAGGGCGACGGCATCGAATTCGCCGAGGAACTGGCCGGAAGGCTGAAGGGCCAGATCCGCACCCATGAAAAGTTCAACACCGCCGTGATGATCCTCCCGGACGGCTTCAAGATCGATATCGCCACCGCCCGCCTCGAATATTACGAATATCCGGCAGCCATGCCGACCGTCGAATTGTCGTCGATCAAACTCGACCTCTATCGCCGCGACTTCACGATCAACGCCATGGCCATCCACCTGGGCCCGGACTCCTTCGGCACCCTGCTCGATTTCTTTAATTGCCAGAACGACCTCAAGGACCGGCGGATCAGGATTCTCCATAACCTGAGTTTCGTCGAAGATCCCACCCGCATCCTCCGGGCGATTCGTTTAGAGCAGCGAATGGGCTTTGTGATCGGCAAACATACCGAGCGTCTGATCAAAAACGCGGTCAAGATGAACCTCTTTGCCAGCATCACCGACAGCCGGGCGAGAATCCTCAAACCCAACAGCCGGACCCGGCTGGGCTATCGGATTTTCAGCGAGCTCAAACTGATCCTCTCCGAGAAGGAACCGCTCCCCGCCATTAAAAGGCTGGGCGGCTTCCAGCTCTTGAAACTCTTTCACCAGGCCATGAAACTCGATCCGCCCCTGGAAATGATCCTGACCGACACCCAGCAGGCCGTGGACTGGTACCGGCTACTCTATCAGGACGAACCCTTTAAGCCCTGGATTGTGTTCATGCTGGCCCTGACCTGCCGCTTAAGCAGCCGCCAGCTGAACACCCTCTACCGCCGCCTGGAAATACCGGAACGCTATGTCAAACTGCTGCTCAACGATAAAGCCCAGGCCGAACGGCTGCTCCGCACCCTTGAAAGACATTCCGCCCCGAAGCCGAGCGAGTCCTACCGGCTGATGAGCAGGCTGCGCCTGGAAAGTCTTCTTTTTCTGATGGGCTACAGCAAAAAGGAAGAGACCAGAAAGGCCATTTCCCATTTCATCACCTACCAGCGTCACGTTAAAATGGAGATCACCGGGGCTGACCTGAAGAAGCTCGGCTACCCCGAAGGCCCGATCTACGGGCGTATTCTGGAACGACTCCTCTACGCCCGGCTCGACAACGAGGTTGACAGCCGTGAAGAAGAGCTTACCTTCTTAAGACGACATTACCCACCCGGCCGCTATAAAACCGGCGGCCACTCCCAGGCAAGGAAAAATCAATGATCAATAATCTTATCCAGCAGATCGCCATTATGGCGCCGCCGTTTCTGCTGGCCATCACCTTCCACGAATTCTGCCATGGTTACGTGGCCTGGCGCCTCGGCGACCCGACCGCGCAAAACGCCGGCCGGCTGACGATGAATCCGCTGAAACACCTCGACCCGCTTGGGGTTCTGGCCTTTATCGTCATGAGAATCGGCTGGGCCAAGCCGGTGCCGGTCAACGCCTCCTATTTCCGGAATCCGGTCAAGGATATGATGTGGGTGGCGGCCGCCGGACCCGCCGCCAATCTGGCCCTGGCCCTGGTCAGCGCCGTGGCCATGAAATTCCTGGTCATGACCGAATCATTCGTCCCAAACGGTGTGCTGGTGCCGCTCTACAATATGGTGGCGGTAAGCATCTGGTTCAATCTGGTTCTCTGTTTTTTCAATCTGCTCCCCATTCCCCCTCTGGACGGCAGCAGGATAATCACCCATTTCCTGCCGATCCGGGGGGCCATGCTGTTCCACCGGCTTGAACCTTTCGGTTTCATCCTCCTCCTTGTCCTGTTCTACACCGGCGTCATCCCCAAGCTGATCATGCCGGTAACCAACTTCGCCCACAATCTGATCGCCGGTTAAATTCTGCCGGACTCGCAAAAGTCGCCGGCTCCCGCGTGACTGCAAGTTGTCTCGCCCTTGCAGCGTACAAAAAGTACGCTACATTCCTCGAAATCTGCGCACCTTGGATCTGACCTTTTTTGCTTAGCCATCCCGCGACTTTTTGCAAGTTTTTCAAAGTTTGATGAATTTGCAAAAAGCACTCAAAACGGGCAATAGCAATCTGATTCTTCTGCGTCGTACCCAGAAGGTTCTGCTCTAATCACCCTCTTGAGATGGCACTTCCTGCGGGGGGATATCGAACTTTCGAGTGCTTAGCCATCCGCCACAAGAGTTAAGACTTTTTTTTTTGCGAGAAAAATCAAATTTTTCCATTAATCCTTTTTGATGGTAGACTTAAATATCCGCCTAAGCATATTTGATGAGTTCGCAAAAAGCAAAAGAGTGAAACCAATGGAGACCACCAGGATTTATATCGCCAGCCGGCAGAATTTGACGGCCATCCAGTGCCCCCGCTGCCGAAAGAACACCGAGGTTTCAATAGCCGCCCTCGGCTTCAGATATCGCCTTAAAGTCAAGTGCCGCTGCCTGAACAGCTTCATGGTGGAAGTGGAATTCCGCGATAAGAGCCGGAAGCTGGTCAATCTGCCCGGTTCCTATGAAGTCGCCGAAAACGCCGGGGCGCTCGACACACCAAGTCCAGCCCTGACCCGGGTCGAGAGCCACTTAGATCGCGGAGAGCCGAACTGCCGGATCATCGACCTCTCTCGGGAAGGGATCGGTTTCCTCGCCATGGACCAGCGGGCGATTAAAATCGGCAGCATCGTCGAATTGGGTTTCAGACTGGACAACGAGGCCGGGACCAAGGTCAGAGAGGCCTGCCTGGTCAAGCATGTCAAATCCACCTTCGTGGGTTGCAAGATGCTTAATGAAAATCTTAAAATACGCTCCTATCTGGCCGGGAAAGGATGACCCCCGCTCGTTACCGCCCGAACATACCGGCGGCAAAAAACAACCCCGTTATTAAAGCTGAGTTGAGCAGCTGGTCTGCTCGTACGAAACTTAAGCCTTGCGGTATAAAAAGGTGATTCCGCGATGAGCCCCCATTTCGGCCTGATGGACGAAAACATGATGACCCCGGAGGATGCTGCGCTGATGCGGGCCAAGCTCCACTGGCGCTGCGGGAAAAGACGGGTCCGGGAGAATAAGACCGCTTCCGGAGTCACCACCCTTTACGATGCCCTGCTCTCCGGGATGCGCTGGTATATCCTGACAGGCCTTGCGGCTAGGCCGGAGGATTTTTCGGCGGAAGCTCTCGAAAACGAGCGTTTTGTCTTTCATCTTCTCAAGAAAGCCGGGCTGATCGACTCCTCTTTAAACATCGCCAAAGTCCAGGATCTGGTCGACCGGGCCCTGATGGAAGAAGATGTCCGGGCCGAGCAGGATTGGTTTGTCACTGAACTGGAAAAATTCCTCACCCGCCTGAGGGTCCTGCCCTTCGACGAATCCGCCCTGCCCCCGGAAGACCCGGCGACTTTCTGACTTAACTTCCCCCTACCGGTTAATATCCTGTCTTCCTACTCCCACGCGGGCCCACCGCGAAAAACTAACGCCTTGATTATTACTCTATTTCGTAATAATACAACTCGATGAGAATCTCAGGCGAGGTCAACGGGGATCGGCAACTCCCGAAAATCCGGAACCTTCTTCCACCCGTACGCGGCCTTCGCCCCGGCAACCGCGCAGGAGTAAAAACATGAAATGTTTGTTTGTCATCCTCTTATTTCTCATGGCGGTGCCATCCCCAGCCCTTACCCGGGAGAGCATCGCCGTCATGGATCTCAGGGCGATCGGCGTCAACCAGTCCCTGGCCGAGGCAGTTTCCGAAAACCTGCGCACCATGCTGATCCTTTCCGGGGCGTTCCGGGTGGTCGAACGGGACCAGCTCGAAAAGATCCTGGCCGAATACAAACTCTCCCAGGCCGGCATCACCGAAAACCGCCACGCCATCGAGATCGGCACCCTTGCCGAGGCGGGCCTGATCATGATCGGCAGCATCACCAGGATGTTCGAAAGCTACACCATCAACGCCCGCCTACTCGACGTCAAAAGCGGGGTGAGCGTCCTTGCCCAGAAGGTGGAAATAGGCTCGGAAGCGGAATTTCCCGGGAAGATCGATCAGCTGGCCGCCTTTTTCAGCAAGAAGTCGGCTGGACTCTCCACCCCGGCCCCGGACACCCTGTCCGACATCACCGGAACTTACCGGGTCAAGGGCTCCGACTATGTCGGCCGGTTGGGCATCAAGAAACACAAGGCAACCTATCAGACCACCTGGCTGATCGACAATTCCGCAACCGGCGAGGCCGAGCAGTCATTCACCGGGGTCGGCATCATCCACAACAACATGTTTTCCGTGCATTACAGCGAAAGGGATGACCAGGCGAACCGCGGCGTAGCCATTTACGATGTCCTCCTCAACGGCGAGCAACTGCGCGGGCTTTACACCAGCGTCGAAAATTCAACCGCCACCGGCACCCTGCGCTTTGAAAACGGTGAGAAGATAAAGGAGTAAATCCTATTCGCCGTTTCGGTTATCCATTAAATAGCTGAGAATTTCGTTTAAGCCCCCCTCTTCTTCCCCGTCTCCCGCAGGAGTCCAGGACATGTCGGCTCCAAGGCGGTAGGGGCCGATATATTCAGCCGGCGCCCTGCCGTGCCAGTCATCGGGGGAAAGCATGGAAAAATAGCGGCTGCCGTCCGCCTTGGCATAGAGATGGTAGGTGTGGCCGGGGAGGCGCTTGAAATTGCATTTGACCCGATGCAGATCCTGATCCCGGTTGGCCTTGTCGAGCACATCCCGGGCCTGATCCTGCAATTTCCTGATCTGTTCCGAGATAACCCGGAGTTTGGCGTTGACCTGGGTGCCGATCATCAGGTCGGCCTCTTCGATCTGCCGGGCCAGATCAACCAGCTGGATGGGCGGCGCCAGCCGGCTGACCGGATAAGGCGAGGAATGATCGGTTCCCTGGTGATTCTGTTCGGTTTTATTCTGGCTTTTCTCGTCTGTCATGCCCATACGATAATCAGCTTTGGCCGGGAGAAAAGGTTTAATTTCTTGCCGATTCCTGCCCGCCTGTTCCCGGTTTCTGACGGCCGCCGGTTATTTCCCTTCAGCGCCTTGCGGCCCGCTGTAGGCATCGACGACCTTCCGGTATTTTTCATGGATCATCTGGCGGTCGAATTCCTGGAACTCCGCAAGCATCTGCTGCTCCTCTTCCCAGCTCAGGTAATTGCGCATGGCTGGGAAAAACTCCTCGTCCTCTTTCCGGATATGACGGGGATAAAATTCAACCAGGGTTTTGAGCCTGTCGCTGATCTCCGCCAAAGCCGCCTCGTCGCCATCCCGATAACGGTCGTTGGCCCGGTCCAGTTCAGCGGTAATTTTCCGGCCGAAGACATGTTCTTCGACCAGCTCGTCCATCATCTTCCGGTCAAAGTCGGAGAGATCTTTTTGGGCGAGGTCCCGGAAAAGAATGTCCTCTTCCTTGCCGTGGTGGGTCCAGTCCGCGTATGTCCTGATAAAATCAAGGGCCACATCAACGAAATGGGGGTCAATCCCCCCCGTCTCGCCGGCCTGGTCATTTTTTTCCTTGATCAGGGCGATCATTTTTTCGATCAGTCGATGCTCTATCATGAGGGGGCCGCGAGCTTGCATACAATCACCTTTAAATTGAAGGATTCCTTATTGTTCCCGGGCAGGGGGGGAAACCCCTGCAACTCTATTCCTTGTCGACTTCGCAAAAAGTCGCCGGGGTTTATCAAAGCGGCTCCGAAAAACCAGCACGATCATAATTAAATAGTTGCCCGCTCATCCCGAGCCTGATAAGACACCCCGCTCACCCTGAGCCTGTCGAAGGAAAGTTTTTTGGCTTTTTGGGATATTTATCAAATTTTCGAGGCATCCATCTGTTCCCGGGCCTTCAGCTTGGCATCGATCATCTCGGCATGACTGAGGCGGAGGAGGGAGGCGAGTTTATGGGCGAAATGATCCTCGTGCTTTTCCAGCTGACCGTCCACCAGAATAATCCGCCAGACATCTTCCATTACCGCCAGTTTTTCAGCTCGTTCGAAATGCTGGTTGATATGGTTGGTGTACTGCCAGAGATCGATGGCCTCCTCGCGGTGTTGATGGGCCAGTTCGATAAGCTCGGCGACACAGTCGGCGGTCAGTTCGAACTTCTCCTTCAGGGTCTCTACGACATGCTCCATCTCTTCTTCGGTGCATTCGTCGTCGATATGAGCCGCCTCCAGGAGGAGAACCCCGGCCGCGACATGCTTCTTGCGTTCCGGATCTCCGGGGCTCTCCGGCTTCTCATCCTTCTTGCCCTCAAGAATATTCTTGATAATGCTCAGCATGGGTTAACACCTCCGGTTCCATGATTATATCGAATATTGCATCACTGGTTTTGAAAAATCTGGCTACTGGACAATTTTATCGGCTAATTCATTGAATTTATTATAGATTTCCATGTTGCAGTTGGCGGTTTCCGAGGGCTTTTGGCGCTATGCCCGGTTAGTCCGGTAGTCCTTCCTTGCGAGCCTCAAGTACCTCCCAGCGGGAATAGGTGGTCGCCAGGGCGATTTCAAGTTCTTCGAGGCGGGTCCTGGCCCGGGCCACTTCGGCGCCCTCACTCTGATAAAAGGAGTGATCGGCCAGCTTTTCATAAAGTTCGCGCTGCTCGGTTTCGAGCTCTTCAATCTTTTCCGGTAATTTGCCAAGCTCCGCCTTCTCCTTGAATGAGAGCTTGCGGAGCCCGGGGCCGCTTGACTGGTTGCGCTCCCCGGCCGTTTCCTTAACGACCCTTTTCCCGGATCCGGCCGGGCCGGGCCGTTGGACGAGCCAGTCGTCATAACCGCCCACATATTCCTGAAGTTTACCGTCGCCTTCAAAGGCGATGGTGCTGGTTACCACGTCATTCAGAAAGGCGCGGTCATGACTGACCAGGAAAACCGTGCCCTTGTACTCCAGGAGAAGTTCCTCCAATAGATCCAGGGTCTCCATGTCGAGATCGTTGGTCGGTTCATCGAGGACCAGAACATTGGAGGGACGGGAGAAGAGCTTGGCGAGGAGGAGCCGGTTGCGCTCGCCGCCGGAAAGGATCCGGACCGGCGACCGGGCCCGGTCCGGGGTGAAGAGGAAATCCCCCAGATAGCCGATCAGATGGCGCTGCCGCCCGTTGATCTCAATGGTGTCGCTGCCGTCGCCGAGATTATCGATCACAGTTCGGTCCGGATCGAGCTGGGCGCGCTGCTGATCGAAGTAGACCGGCTGCAAATTGCTGCCGAGCCTGATTTCGCCGCGGTCCGGGCCGAGTTCGCCGAGCATCAGGCGCAGGAGGGTGGTCTTGCCGACCCCGTTGGGACCGATGATGCCGATCTTGTCGCCCCGCAGGACGGTGGTGGAGAAATTATCGATAATCTTCTGCTCTTCAAAGGAAAAATCGACCTTTTTCATGACCGCCACCAGTTTGCCGGAGATGCCGGCCGCGGTGATGTCCATTTTCGCCTTGCCGAGCTGCTCGCGGCGCTCCTGGCGATGCCGGCGTAATTCCTGAAGCTCCCTGACCCTCCCCTCGTTCCGGGTCCGGCGCGCCTTGACCCCTTTGCGGATCCAGACCTCTTCCTGGGCCAGTTTCTTGTCGAACTTGGCGTTATGGACAACCTCCTCGGCGAGCACCTCATCCTTGCGGCGCAGATAGGTCTCATAATTTCCCGGCCAGCTCGTAACCCGGCCTCGGTCAAGATCGATTATTCTGGTGGCGATTTTCCTGAGCAGTTCCCGGTCGTGGGTCACAAAGAGCAGGGCGCAGCGGCAGGAGAGCAGGAATTCCTCCAGCCAGGAGATCGCCGCCAGATCGAGATGGTTGGTGGGCTCGTCCAAAAGCAGCAGGTCCGGATCGCTGACCAGAGCCCGGGCCAACAGAACCCGCCTTTTCATGCCGCCGGACAGCGAGGGAAACTCCTGATCGCCGTCAAGCTCCAGCCGGGAGAGGACCGTGTCGATCCTCTGTTGGGCCTGCCAGGCATCGGCGTGGGCCATTTCCTCTTCCACCGCGGCCAGTTCTTCCACCAAGGCGTCGTTGCCGCTCTCCGCCATCCGGCTGACCACGCTGTGATGTCTGGCCAGCAGTCCGAGCAATTCGCCGATCCCGCCGGCCACCACATCGTAAACGCTGCCGGTCAGATGATCGGGGACCTCCTGGCGGAGACGGGCGACCGTCAAACCCTGCTGCCTGAAGACCTGGCCGCCATCGGCTTCGAGTTCCCCGGCAATCAGCTTCATCAGCGTCGACTTGCCCTCGCCATTGCGCCCGACCAGACAGAGCCGCTCCCCGGCCTCAATCTGCATGGTGATGCCATCAAACAACGGCGCCCCGCCAAAGGAGAGAGATACTTCCTGTAAATCAATCAGTGCCATAAATTACCAATAAGCCTCGATAAAAATCTGCGTAAAAGAAAAGCCCAGGCTGGCTTTTGCGCATGGCAAAAAGCGTCCGGGCTTGTTCAGCGAACGAACTAAACAACGAGACACTCGCTACAACTAAAATCAAGCCATTGCGAGGGAAGCGAAGATCCTGAATTGCTTCGCTTCGCTATCGCAAAAAGCCTCGAGATGGCTAAGCAAAAATCGTCAGATCCAAGGCGCGTAAATTTCGAGGAATGAGGCGTACTTCAGTACGCTGCAAAGACGAGACAATTTGCAGCAACGCAGGAGCTGGCGACTTTTTGCGACGCCATCAAACTATTGAACTCCGACATAAACACCCGCCAGCCACATGCCGGCCAGGACACTGACCCCTTCCTCAACCATGGCCCCCTGCCCGTGTTTTTTGCCGTCCTGCCACTCGCCGACATATTTGCTGCCGTCGATATAGGTCAAGGTGCCGTAACCGGCCGGCTTGCCGTCCCGCCATTCCCCGACGTACTCCCGGCCTTCGGGATAGGTGTAGGTCCCCCAGCCATGGCATTTGCCTTCCCTGTATTCCCCGACATAGCGGCCGCCGTCGGCATATTGATAGACCCCGGCTCCGTCCGGCTTGCCGTTTTTGTGTTCTCCCTGATAAGTGCTGCCGCCGGTGGCGGTCAGAAATCCCTGCCCGTGGAACAGGCCGTCCTTGAATTCTCCCTCGTATTTACCGCCGTCGGCAAACCGGTATTTCCCCCGGCCGTGGTAAACCCCCTCCCGCCATTCCCCGACATAGCGGCTGCCGTCGGGATGGGTAAAGGTTCCCTGGCCGTTTGGCACCCCATCCTTTATCTCGCCGACATATCTGGAGCCGTCATTATTGGCCAGCTCCCCCCGGCCGTTGCCCTGCTGCTTGCCATAACGCCACTCGCCCTCATAACTGCTGCCGTCGGCAAAGGAATAGGTACCGCGGCCATGCTGGCGACCGTTATCGACCCCGCCGACATATCTGGAGCCGTTGGCATAGGTCAGGGTGCCATGGCCCTGAATCTGGTCGTCTTCCCAGGATCCTTCATATTTAGAGCCCCGGGGTTGGGACCAGACCCCCTGGCCATCTCTTCGGCCGTTCTTGAATTCGCCGGCGTACATCGATTGATCCAGATAGACGATCAGGCCGGTGCCGTTCTCGCAGTCACCCTCGAAACATTTTCCCTGCCGGACCCCGTTCTTGTACTCCCGCACGTCCTTTTTGCCCTCAACCGAAACCCAGATCACCTTGCCGTGCCTCTTCCCCTCCTGCCAGCCCCCGATGAACTTGGAACCGTTGGGAAACTCCCAGGTGCCCTGGCCGTTTACGCAATCGCCCGCCACGCAACTCCCCTCGTCAAAACCGAAGGAATGGAGCGGAAAGATGGCACCCAGCAATATCAATAAAGGGAAAATCTCAAGTTTCATAGTTTGATCCAGAAAAAAATCCGCCCAAAAGAATTACACGACTTCATACAATAAGCCGTTGCTGTCTCGATGTCCAGAGCCAGACAATAAACTCAGCAAAGAGCCAAAATATCCTGTTGAAAACGTAACAAAACCATCCTCGCCTTCAAGAATTTAAAAGTTCCCAGTAGATTAAATAGGACAATTGCCCGCCGATCCCTTGTCTGAATGAGCCAAGGCCTGACCAGATCCTTTCCCCAAAGTCTGTTCAGACTAAATTGTCTATCACATTGTTTATTTGATTGAAGCATCATTCAATTTGAGTTATAAAAATGAAACCGTTGGTTAACTTATTGGCCCCCTTTATATAAATCCTTCCAGCCGGGCTTCCGCCGAGGTTTCTGACTGCCAGAGCACCAATCATGGACAGGCCGACCAGGGTGGCATCAAAGATCTACCGATGGCATAGGGGGAATTGAATTATCTTCCGCAACAAAGGCAAAAAAGTGTAACAAGGTCTACGGCGGCTGGCGGCGCTATTTACATTAAACCGGGCGGCATAGAAATACTCAGGGGGGAAATAAAAAAAATGATAAAGCGATTTTTTGTGCTGGCCGCGTTTTTGTCAATTCCGGCTCTAGCCACCGCCCACCAGGGTCTGACCGGCCCATGCGCCGAATGCCACACCATGCATGACAGCCAAGATGGCAACCCGGTGGCCACCGACGGCCCCCTTCCAAACCTTTTAAAGAAATTTGACTGCATCGGCTGTCACGCGTATTCATCAAACAACCTTACGACCGGCCGAGCCGATGGCTCCCCCAAGGCACCACAGGTCATTGACAGCGGAAACCCGATTGCCGGCGGGTACTTTTCCACCTCGAGTTCCAATGGAATGCAACATAATGTTTCCGACCTCATCTTGCCTCTTGATCCCCAATTCACCACGATTCCGGGTACAGCCACGACGTACGATGCCAGTTCACAAATAACCTGTGAAAACTGTCACGACAGAACTATCGGACATATGACCGCCGACGCCCCCCGCCTGGGTGATGCGACAAGTTCCTATCGGATGCTTGGCCGTGACTCGGTCTATGTAAAAGGGACCGGAGATGCCAATTTTGAAATCGCAGCGGGACAAAACATCTACGATGCCGCTTCACTCAATCTCTTTTGTGCTACATGCCATGGCCTTTTTCACGGTTCCGGCCCCAGCAATCAAGGCGCCGGGCAGGATCCAACTCCCAACGCATGGATCAGGCATCCGACAGATGTAAGTCTTTCCAATGAATACCCCGCCGCCACCTTTACCGGAAGTCAGACAACACCCATGGGGACCACGGGTCTCGACACCGATATGGTAATGTGCATTTCATGCCACCGCCCTCATGGTTCCGGGGAGCCGGACCTGCTGCGCTTTACTTATTCTGATAATCAAAGTGGTGATTCTACAGCTGCAACTGGTTGTGAAACATGTCACGGCGAAAAATAGATTGAAACATCCGCACTTCTCTTGATCTCGGCCAAACTCTAACGGGTTCCCGGCAACTATGCCAATGCAAAGTTGTGCGGGGAACCAGCAAGATCTTTGCAGGATATTTCCGGTGGAAAAAAGAAATACTCAGAACCATTTACAACCGGCTGATTGTGGATACCGATCCGACACGTAAAAAAAGCCGGTAGAATCAAGATAATCACCTGATTTTACCGGCTTTAACAATGGTGGAGGCGGCGGGAGTCGAACCCGCGTCCGGAAACACTCCCCTGTAGGCGTCTACATGCATAGTCCTGTCAAAAAGTTATTTATCGTGTCGGAGCATCTCCAGGACTAGAATTTCCAACACTATCTTGCTGAGGTTTCGCCCATCGGCCGGCAAGCGCAGCCGGCAGGCTATCCCGTATTAGCGACGTTCAGTCAAAACCCCACGGGAAGGGGTTATGATGAACGGTAGCAATTTACGCTGCTACAGCATGTGCATAATCGTCAGCGATTATGTTTATATCTGACAGTTTAACGAGTTATCAGAACTCGGCACGCAGCCCAAGCTTATATGTCCCCGTCGAATCCGTTTCGCCCCCATAATTATATTAATATTTAATCGTGTGGAATTAAGAATCGGGGGATCCATAATTCCGACTTATTTTATTCCTTTCTTAAGGCTCGCTCCATTTCGCGGTCGCTTTCCTTCTTCTTCAGCGTAGCCCGCTTGTCGTAGAGACGCTTGCCGCGGCCCAGGCCCAATTCGATCTTGGCCTTGCCGCTGCTTATAAAGTATATCTTCAAGGGGATCAGGGCAAATCCTTTTTCCTGAATCTTGCCGATCAGTTTTTTGATCTCCCGGCGATGAAGCAGCAGTTTCCTGACCCGCTCGGCCTCGGGCGCGTTGTAGCTGGCATGACTGTATGGCGAAATATGGACATTATAGAGGAAGACCTCGCCGTTTTTGACCTTGGCAAAGCCGTCCTTCAGATTGACCTTGCCGGCCCGGATCGACTTCACCTCGGAGCCCTTCAAGACCATGCCGGCCTCCAGAGTGTCATCGATGAAATAATCGTGATAGGCCTTCTTGTTTTTTGCCGCTACCTTGCCGGACACCCGCCCTTCTCCTTCTTCTCAAAAACACCAATAAAAAATGCGTAACCGATTACGGGGATAAGCCGCCCATAATTGGCCAATCTCCCGGTCGGTAAGCGTTTACAGGGTGCCGCAGATTGCGGCAAGCGGGACGGCGATGCGTACATTTTGTACGTGAGCCGGGTCGATCGCCGCAAAATGTGGTGCCCTGTGATCGCTTACAAAAAACCCCTGCCTTTCGGACGAAAGCAAGGGACGCTGTCAACTGCTTGTTTATTACTATAACCAGTATCGCGCTTTTTGGCAAAGAGAGACTGCCCGGGACAACTCGAATCTTACCCGATCACTGGATAAGCCGCCCAGGTTCTGCCATTCTTCCATCCGGTAAGCGATTACGGGGTGCCGCAGGTTGCGGCAAGCGGGACGGCGATGCGTACTTCAGTAAGTAAGCCGGACCGATCGCCGCAAGATGTGGTGCCCTGTAAGCGATTACCCGGTGACCCGGGCCGCCTCCTCGTAGGTGGTGATCCCCTTTTTAACCTTCCGCCAGGCATCTTCCTTAAGGGTGGTCATCCCTTCCTTGATCGCCTGCTCGCGGATCTCCGCTTCGGACTCCCCCTGGCAGATCATCCGATTGATCGCATCGGAAACGGGGAATATCTCGAAAACGCCCGACCGCCCCAGAAAGCCGGTTTGCCGGCATTGCCGGCAGCCCTTCCCGGCCTGGAGTTCGATCTTGCCCTCGCCCTCGACGGGAAAGCCGAAATTGCGCAGCAGGCCGGCATCGACCTTGACGGGCTGCCGGCAGTCCGGGCAGATGGTCCGGACCAGGCGCTGGGCCATGGCCCCCAACAGAGTCGAGCCGATCAGAAAGGGCTGGGTGCCCAGATCGGTAAGCCGGCTGATCGAGGAGACCGCATCGTTGGTGTGCAGAGTCGAAAAAACCAGATGGCCGGTGAGGGCGGCCTGGATCGCATTGACCGCCGTATCCAGATCCCGGATCTCGCCGATCATGATGATATCCGGGTCCTGGCGGAGGATATTGCGGAGGATCGTCGAAAAGGTCACGTCGATCTGGTTCTGGACCGCGATCTGGTTGAACTCCTCGTGAATCATCTCGATCGGATCTTCGACGGTGGTCACATTGTTTTCGGAAGTGGAGATCTGCTTTAAGGTTGAGTAGAGGGTGGTCGATTTACCGCTGCCGGTCGGGCCGGTGACCAGGACGATGCCGTGGGGGCTCTTCATGAAGCCCCGGTAGATTTCGAGATCGCGGGCGCTGAACCCCAGGGTCTCGACATCCTGGAACATCACCGCCGAATCGAGAATCCGCATCACCACCTTCTCGCCGAAGGCCACCGGCACGGTGGAGACCCGGATCTCGGCCTCCTGATCCTCGTGATCCACCTTGATCCGGCCGTCCTGGGGGCGCCGGCGCTCGGCGATGTTCATCCGGGCCAGGGTCTTCAGTCGGGAAACGATGGCCGAATGGACCGCCATCGGCAGGGTGTAGATGGTGTGGAGCACCCCGTCGATCCGCAGCCGGATCAGGCTCTTTTCCCGTTTCGGCTCGATATGGATGTCGCTGGCCCGCTGATCGAAGGCGTAGGTGAAAAAATGATCGACCGCGGCGGTGATATGATGGTCGGAAGAGGTGATCTCGCCGGCCCGATTGATCTTGACGTACTGCTCGAGGTTGCCGAGATCGACCAGCGGCTTGGCCAGATGGACCTCGGCCGCCGAAATTGAGCTCTGGAAGCCGAAAAACTCGGCCAGCATCCGGCTGATATCGGTCCGGGTGCTGATATAGGGCTTGATGGTGATCTTGTTGGCCCGCTCGATTTCCTCCAGGACCTCGAGCTTGACCGGATCGTACATGGCGATCTCGTGCACCCCGTTTTTAAGGGCGAACGGGATCATCAGATGCTTGACCGCGTAATTCTTGGGAATGGTCCTGGTGACCACCTCCAGATCGAGTTCCAGGGGGTCGAGCTTCTTGAACGGCAAATCGTGGTCCCCGGCCACGGTCCGCATGATCATCTCTTCGGTCAGGGGATGATGTTTGTCGCCGGGAATCTCCAGGTGGAGGGAGACAATAACCTCGACCAGATCCGGCTCCCGGACCCGCCGGGTCGAACCGCTCTTCTTGCGCCGCTCCCGGAGCAGGAGCTGGCGCTGATGGGAACCCTTTCGGGCAAGCATCTCCTTCTGCTCTTCCGAGATCAGCTCCTCCCGGACCAGCAGGTCGAAAAGGTATGTGGAGTTATTGATATAGCTCATCGGACACTGTTAAACGAATATAATTTTGCACAACAAAAAGATGCTCTTATCATCAGCCGATAGCCATCCAGCTTACTCAAATAAAATCCAGGCTTAATTATTTCGGGGCCGCCCGGCTCCATCTTACCGTGGCCTCATCGGCGACATTATTAACCACAATTTTCATCGCGATCGGAGGTCTTCCCTCCGAAGAAGAGTAAAAAAAGACATAGGCCGAACACGGCACGGGCAGATCGTCAATATTGATGGCGCCGCCATCCCTAACTACCTCGGTGTGAACCGAAACGGCAAAGGGGCCGGCCGTGGTGCTGATCTGGAAAGGCACATAGGAAACCTCCCGGGGCCGGAGCAATTCTTTAAGCTGCTGCCTGTCGATCTTTTGCCGAAAATTCCTGTCCAGCAGTCTTTTATCGAACTCTATCGGCATGCTGTATTTTTGATTAATGAAAACATCCGCTCTTTTCAGCGGAGTTTGAGCAGCGGCGGCGTACATACAAAACAGCTGGGACAAAACCACCGTCCCGGCGAACAACAAGATCCTTTTCACAAAAGACATCTTCCATCTCCATCAAGTCAAGATGATTCCGGCATCGCTTTGCCGAAACCGGTAAATCTCCTAATCGGCCAGCACCGCCGCCAGGGCAGACCAGCCGAATTCCTCGTTGGAACTGACCTGGCTCGGCTTATCGTTGATATCCCCGACCCTTACCCGCCAAATCGTTTGAGTGGCCGGATCACCGTCAAGATCGGCGGTGGCGGTAATCATGCCGCCGGACAGATTATAGGTAAAATATTTGCCGGTATAATCGGTGCCGGCGCCGTCATAATGATCCAGGTCTCCAAAAACAGCGGCATAGGTGCCCTTTTCGGCGAAATACCTCTCCTGGGAGGCATTGATCGCCATCAACTCGTAAACCGCGTCGGTCTGGCGGTTCCGCATGACATGATTGAAATAGGCCGGCACCGCCACCGCCGACAGAATCCCGATAATAGCGATCACGACCATCACCTCGATCAGACTGAAGCCCCCGCTTCCTGATCCTGCTTTCAACATCCTTGTCATCTTACGTCCCATTCAGTTTTAACTACCTTTAATCTTCAGTTCCCTGGCACATGTCCTCAACCTGAGTTATTCATGTATCCGTGCGCTCCCGGCCCGTGCCCTGTTTTTTTCAGGACCGGCAATCATCAATTGCAGCTACTACCTTTTCCGCTCAGCTCCCGCCACGATCTCATCCCGCTTTTTACCACGCCGGGATTGGTCTGTTCGATACTCAGGATAGCGCCGGTACTGCTCTGGACAAAGGCCTTGGTACCATCGCCGGCGCCGGCATGGATATTGGGGGTGGTGGAAAGTCCGCTGCCGAGGCCGACCTTTCTCAAGACCTCGGTGCCTTCAGTCCTGACCTTCGTGCCGATAACCGATTTATGGTAAGCGGTGCCGGTCCGGTAATATACCGCCCACAGGTAACTGGTACCATCGGGCTCACAGGGGTCATCCGATGGAATATACGAGGTGAAGGTCACGATATCCCCCAGAATGGCGGGTTGGCCGATAACCCGCTCCCGGCCGGCCAGATTGATTTTCCAGCCGTGATATATATCCTTGTCGTCATTCGTCGTGTCGGTATCCAGTTCCGAGATTTTAACGTTCAACTCATCGAACGTGCCAACGCCCGTGATTGAAGGTGGAGGTGAAACGAGCTCCCCGCCCGGCTTGACCCAGGTCGCGGTAACATCGACCAGATTGCCGCCGTTCGGCAGGGTAAGGTCCATATTGCCGTCGTCGCCGTAGCGCTCCTTAAGCCCCAGAAACCTGGTGGGCTGGAACGGGGTGGCAATCGCCTTGTCCTCCTCGGCGGAGTAATAGCGTCCGGTGCCGAAATAGACCCAGGCCCGCTGGCCGTCGGAGGCCACCGAGGGGGCGGCGGCAACCGGACTGCCGACGTTGGAAAACAGATTAAAGCTCCAGGTGGCCGGGTCGGGGTTATCGCCGCTCACCAGCCGATGCAAAGCGCCGCCGTGGGCCTCATGGCCGGCCCAGCTCCGAGTATCCAGGACCGAACCGAAATAAAGCGTATCGGTCTTGAAGTCCAGATCATAATCGACCGCGATAAAATCGCCGAAAAAGGAATTCGGATAGGTATTTTTCCAAGTGCCGTAAAAACGCAAGCACTCACTTTTACTCGTATCCCGGGTGTCGCTGCATATCCCCGAAGCGTTATTTCCCGGAACCCACCAACCTGACCTTGCCAGACACTCCTCGGTGGAAGTCCTCTCGTAACATCCCCTTCCAGTATTCAATCCCCACCAGTGATCCCAATAGCGGCCCGGGCCGGAACCCACGCAGTTAAAAGAGGAATAGGTATCCCAAACGCCGGGAATACCCTTACAGGAAACCGGGTTCCACACCTTACCGGCGGCCAGGCAAGCCGCCTCGTCGGCCGAAGTGAAATCACTGCAGGCTCCGGGTGTAAAGGGATCGCTAATCCATATTTCCGCGGCGCCCAAACAGTCAGCCTCGGTGGTATGGGCAGGATCACTGCATTGCCCGGAAGTTACGCCATTGACACTCACCAGAATCGGCTGGTTGCTGAAGGAGACAACGCCGCTGGCGACCTGGCCGCTGCCGAGATGGCCGAGAGAGGCCGGGGTCAGCCCGCTGGTATTGGTGCCGCCCAACCTCATTACATAAAGCTTGGCGTTTTGGTCGCTCACCCCCCGCATCCCTTCCTGGGGGCCGGCCGGAACCGGATCATCGCTGTGGGGGCCGGAGCCGAAGGCCAGATACCAGTCCATCGGCCAGTTCTTGGTATTGCAGTCGCCCAGGCCGGCGACGGTGTTCTTATCGCAGCGCAACATCGGAATGGCGGTGGGCGACCCGATGGTATATCCCAAGTCCTCATCGGTGAATTCCGCCAGGACCACCGGCGGATATTCGGGATTGGTGATGTCCAGAATAAAATAGGCGGAGCGAATGATCTCGTCATCACCGGCACCATCAATGTCCACCCCGATATTACCGCCGCCGAAGCGCATGCCGCCGACCAGGACCGTGCCCCAGCCGCCGGGATGGAGACACTGGTCATCATTCGTCAAATCGGCATCAGTACATGCCGCTTCTTCCGAGAAAATCTTGCCATCGAAGATATAGGGCTTGCCGTCAACATAATAGACATGGCCGTCACCATAATTATGATCGGTCAGCCAGCGGAGATGCGGTAAAATATTTTTCGGCACATACATCCATAACTCGGCGGCCAGATCATATTGGGTCTCGTAGACAACCGGGTCGGACCCGGGCACCGGCGGGGCCTTAAGAAACCGCTTGTTGTGCCGGTCGTAATAGCCGCCGTTAAAGGCGTGCATGCCACCGTCGTTGCCGCCGGCGTAGATCACCGCCCGCCGGTTCTGATATTTTTTCCGAAAGTTCCGATAGGTGGGATCGCCATAGATTACATCGTAGTTTTCCGCCGGCGATCCGACCAGGGTCGGGGTGGAATGAATGATATCGCCCAGCTTAACGGTCTCCAGACCGGTCGAGGGGGTCCAGTCGATCTGCCTCGACCGGTAACCGGTCTGGTCCAGCCCCCGGACATAGTTGACGATCCCGTCAGCGGTGCGGTTTATATCGGAATCCAGCGAGGAGAAGGCGTTTAAGTAACCGTCATACTCATCGGCTGTAAACGCTCCACTCGGCGGACCAAGGGCGCTCGTGGTAAAAGCCACCATGTCTGGATTGCCGCTGGCGTCAGGCAGCATCGTGAAGATATAGCGCTCCGAAGCGACGCTGTCATAAGCTCTCTGGCCAGGCGAGGCGTCGGCCAGCCAGTCGGCGGCGCTCCAGATATAAAGCAAATCCTTCAACAAGACACCATCATCGACAAAATCAGGATTGTCCGCGTAGCTCCAGACCTTGAAATTGTCCTCGCAATCGTCTTCATTGGTATAGGTCGGGTCGGAACAGGAGGCGGAATTATCGTAACTGCCGTCGCCATTCGCATCGCTGAACAACCTTGCCATGGCGGAGCCGGTGGCATCCGTGTAAAACGTCACTATTCGGTCAACCCGGGGGTTCATTGTTTTATCGCCGGTCGTTCCCGTACAGTCAGTGGCGCCGCAATCCTCGCGGATATTGCCGTGGGCGTCAAGCCACAAGGCATGGACATCGCCAGTCCAGTCGACCTCGTTCATCTGGGCGTCGACCTGCTTGGGGTAGAAGATCGCCTGATAAATCGCGCCGTCACCGCTACGAGAGTGGGAGATGACCGAGGCGGCCGAACCGGACGAAACCTCGCCGCCGATGGCCTCGAAAACATCCCGCAATTTCTCTTCAAGGTCGGTGGGGTCGGCGGCCTCAACCAGAGTGGTGCCGCCGTTGTCGGCCGCCGAGTTGAGAATGGTCCGGGAATTACATTCCAGACCGGGAGCGTCATTCCGCAGGGTGCCGGCCGCGACGATATGGGTCTTGATCGGCTCCTTGTCGACGCCGCCGATAGCCGAATGGGAATAAATTGTCGAGCCGCTATGCCCATAGTAAGTCAGATCGTCGAGCAGGGTGCTGCCGTAATTTTTATGGACAATCGGTTCTCCAAAATCAAATACGCCGTCGGTATTGCTCGCCCCCGTTTTGTCAATCCAGCTCATGCATTCGTAATCTGTCGGCTCGGTCTCGGTCGCAATCCAGGTGGCGGCCAA
This sequence comes from Desulfobacterales bacterium, assembly GCA_024637225.1. GTDB lineage: Bacteria > Desulfobacterota > Desulfobulbia > Desulfobulbales > JAGXFP01 > JAGXFP01. The sequence continues at coordinate 100,969 of JAGXFP010000071.1, read as the reverse complement.
ATCGCTGTCGTCGTTGCCCGCGGTGACGAAGTCGGTCATCCCGGAGGCGATACCATTCCCATGGATATCGGCCGTCGAGGCGCCGTCGGTGATCAGAAGAACATTGTTGCTCTGGCAGCCGGCCTGGACCGGGTCATAAGGCATCCATTTCACCCCGCTGTCCTCCTCGATATAGCTGCAATCGGCGCAATAGGCGGAGGTCCCGGCGTTTTTGGCCCGATAAAGCTTGGTATAGCCCATTTTATTGGCGGCCGTATAGACAATATCGCCTTTCGCGTAGGGAGTTCCGATCGCCCAGGCGTTCATATCGGAGGCCCCGAAATTAAGTCCCCAATCGCTATCGCGGATAAAATCGCCGCCAAACCCCAGGGCAGGGTCCCCGGTCGGCGGGTTGATCCGGAGGTCATTGGTGCTGTCCTGGGTAAAGTAGCCGATCGCGTTGTACATCGCCTCGGCGGTCGGAGTCCAGGTATCGGCATTGACATCGTTAATCGCCTCCACCAGTGAGTCGATGTGACCGTCACCTTCATCGATATATGCAATTATCCGCCCCCCGTCTTTTTTGGGAGGATTACTCAGGATTGCGCCGTTGGTATGATCGACTTCCATACAACCATAAAGAGAAGCCACATAACGCCCGCTGCCGGGACGGTCCTCCACCGAGGCGCACTCCGTGGCGGTGCCGTCGTTAAAGACCATCGCTCCCATGCGGAGGTTGTATTTGAATTCATTGATCAAGCCCACCGGCTCTTGCGGCGGAACCACTCTGCCTTTCAGCGTTTTCAGGGGGTCGCCAAGTTGGCCGCTCACCGCGTAATCCACCAAGGTCGCCGGGATTTTAGCTCCGCTGTTTGAGCCCTTTATACCATCGGAGGGATCAACCGTGGTTTGCTGATCCAGTTCCGTGCAAAAGGATTCCAGAGCATATTGCGCGCAAGTGTTGCCCTGCTTGGCGGTGGTCTCACTGCCGGCTACCACCTCGTCATTGGTCCAGTATACTTCCGCGGGCACACCGGATGGATCGGCTGAAACGGGAGTTTGCCATACGGTCCAGTCGCTGGCTTGACAGGAATGTCGCTGGTTTTTACCGCACCTGATATATTCATCCACGCTATCGCTGTCGTTATCGGCGCAGTAATACCAGAATTCGTTCGCGTCCTGGATGGCGGTGGCCGCCGAGACATTGGTCCCGTCGCCTACGCACGGATTATCGTCCCACCTAGCATACTGCTCCTCCCAGCACTGACCCATGTAGCCCGACCCCCAAGGCTCGCCCCCTGCTGAATGGGATGAATCGTATTCACCGTAACACAGCTCGCCGGCCGACAGTTCGGCGGGACTCTGGTAATCGTCGGGCGGCGGTTTGTCTCCGGAACTGGCGTTATATATATCCTCGCATTTGCCCTTCAGCGAAGTAACCGAGCCCTCACCCGACTGAAACACACCAAAGACATTATAGTACCAGCACTCCTGGGTTACGTGGTTCAAGACCACGGATTCCTCCGGGGTCTCCGGGCCCAGACAGGTATCGATTACCGAGGTTATGCTGCCGAGCTCCGGCCGCGATTCGGTGAACTCCGAGATGACGGTATTACAGCTATCGGCATCGAACCCGGTCAAACTGACTTTGTATATCTCGATCCTGGTGTTGTGCGAAGAGCCGTTGTAGGCCTGATCATCGGTGATCTCATCGGTCCCGTCTGAGCCGTCATCGGGCGGCCTGATCGCAAAGGTGGAATAATATGGGGTGGTGGTGGAATCGCCGTTGAGGTAGACCTCCTCAGACTTGACAAACCTTTTGCCCATGCAGCCCCGGGTTTCCATAATCAGTTCGTTATTGGTTTGATGATATTTACCGCCGCTGAGGATCTCCTTTTCGACATCGAACTTGGAGGCGGCCAGCCAGTTCAGGAATCTGCCCTTGGCGGCAAAAGCCGTCACCGTATCGGGGTCTGTTCCGGAGTTAACGGTGATGCACAGGTCGTCGCTGGCATATTCGATGCCGGTTTCGTCCGAACAAAAAGTTTCAGCTTCGCTCTTCGATAGCTGGATAAACTGGTCGTCGGCATCATTCCATGTTCCCGAATTAGCCGTACAATCGGACTCATTGGCGTAAGTGTCATTGGAGCAGAACGGGGAATCGACATATCTATACCAGATTTCCGCCAGCGGACTGAAATAGCCGGCATAGGCCACGGCATTGTCGTAATCATCGGCAAAACAAAAATCGATCCCGCCGGATAATGTCTTACCGGTGGGGTCGCCTTGAGCATCCAGTTCTTCAACAACCGGATCCAGATAGGCCGGATCGTACATGCTGGCCGAATTATCAATCAACAGCAGCAGGTTGGGTTTTAAGCCGGTTTCAAGAAAGGCCGGCAGTTTCGTATAGTCAGACATGGTCTCGCCGGCAGCCCTAACCGCGCCGACGTTGAGAGCCGGCAGCAATCCCAGAAAAATTGCAAAAATCACGAGCTTCCAGGCTTCTCTTCCGATCATCCCCTTCATGGCATTACCTTGCTCCATATATAACTGATCTCCAAGACCCGGATGTTCTCCGAATCAGCTTGCCGATCCATGCTATTCCTGAAAAAACGGGGGCTAATTCGTTACCACCCGATAATGCATGGCCAGCTCCGTAGCCGTATCATTCGCTTCCATACCGACGGCGCGGATATTGTAGAGAATATGGGCGCCGCCGGCGCCAAGGCTCTTGCCGACCCCTTCGTAGCCGGCGGCCACCTGCATGGCGCCGCCAGTGGCGACCTTGGCGATCAACCGCTGTACAACGACATCGGCTTCGATATCGCCCCTCATTTCCATGACCGGATCACCCTCGCCACAATCTCCGGGGTTAGCCTCCAGATAAAAAACCCCGCTGCTGCCGACAATATCGATCTTATTCCCATCGGAATCGCCGGTATAAAGGGAGCTGAGATTGGGGTATTCAAAGGGGAGCGCCTCATCCCAGCCTGCCTCATGGATATTATCTTCCAGCAGATCGGTGGAGGCCATCAGGCCCGATTCGGCAAACCCGAAGGAGCGGGCCTTGAGGCGCTCATATCCGGCAATCCGCACATTCATCGAGCTGTCCATGCTCAAAGCGATTGCCATCAGCGAAAGGACCACCAGCATCAGCAGGGCGGAAACAAGCGCCATTCCCCGCTGATTCAAAGACGTCAATTCGACTGTTCTCGTTCCTCTCATGGCCTCACCTGCACCCTAGTGGTTTGAAATTCTTTAGGAGGATCGGCCTGCATATTCCACTGGCCGGTAAACGTGATAAGCTTGCTTAATTCCCCGGGGCAGCCTTCCTTGACGGTCCAGGTGGCGCCACCCATGGTAAAATCTCCGATTTCCAGTGCATCCCCCAGCTCCGAATACAGGTGGACAGCCGTGCCGGCCGTGGCCGTCAGTAGACCGTCGTTGTAACCGCGTCGGGCGAAGTCATCCATCTGCGAGTCCGACAGCTGGATGCCCTGGGAAAGCTGCTTGGAAAAACCCTGGCTGTAACGGCTTGAGGTTTTCAGCATCGTATAACTGAGGATGGCAAAGGCCAGAATGCCGGCGGCGAACACCGCCTCCAGGATGGTGAAACCTTTTTCATTACGCAGAAACGATCTTCTCATAAAACTCTCCTGTAAGACTCAGACAATCGCGGCGTTACGCAGGTAGACAATAGTAGAAGCCAGATACCGGTAGCGATGTTTTAGATCCGCGGACAACCCGGTCTGGGAGGCGGGCGAGCCGCCGGTTCCGTTGGTATTGTACGGAGCTGTCCCGCTGTGATAAGGGCTGTTCGGGTAGTCGTAGGTATTGGTATCGGTATAGGAATAGGCCGTATCGCTCATGGCCAGCACCCAGATCCGGATGGCCCGGACATCGGCGGCATTGGTAAAGGTATTGGCCCAGTTTTCATCGTTTAGCTCACCGTCATCATCGGAATCGGTGATAAACTCGAACTGCAGGTCCTCGATATTGTTAGCGATCACCTGCCCATTTATATCTCTTAGCTGAGCGCCGTTAACCCGATAGACAGCCGTTTCGAAACGATAGACCCGGGCCGGCAGAGGCGTCCCGTAGGCCCGACCCAAGTTGACTCCATGTTCCACAGTCTTGGAGGGCTCCGTACCATTTGTCTTATCAAAAATGGCGTATTCCTCACAATCAGTGACATAGAGGGTGTCACCATTATTAAAGGCCTTCCTGTAAAGGGTAATGGGGTCTGTTGCGGACGGCAGGGTAGTAGGGGTATCAACATCGACCGGAACATCCCCGGCCAGAAATTGCAGGGTAATCGAATCGGTGCCGTCATCGATGGCGGAATTAGTGGAATCGTCACCGGCGAAGACAATGGAAGTCGGGGGAAAACTGAAACCTGCCACCGTATTGGCGCTAAGCTCGCCGCCGCAGCCGAAAAAACCGGTCCGGCGGATATCCCGGGCAATCCTGGCGATGGCGACCCGGGCGTTGTTTTGCATATCCAGGACCGCCTCATCTTTTTCGAAATTGACGCTCTCATCGACAATCGCTTTATAAACCCCGGCCAGAACAATAAGGGAGATGGCCATGGCGACCATCACCTCGACCAGGGTATAACCACCGTTTTTCTTTATAGTTCCGGCATCCATATCTTTTCCTTTTCCCGGGCAGACCGGCGATCTTAAGAAAATCAAGGCAAATCACCCTGCCAGCCGTTGGTGGAGCGCCATTCGTCAACCCGGATCCGGCCCACAGTATTGACGATGATCGCCCAGGGGCCGGACGCGACCTTGCCGCCGGAAGGGTAATAAAAATAGACAGAACCATTATTGGGACAGTCACCGTCGGGCCTGAACATGAAACGATTACTAGGTGCAGTCACCCCGTCGCTGCTGATGGTAATTGACCCCGGACCGTCCGTACCCGGCCCGCCGGTGATGGTGGGACGATAGATCTCCGGACCATCAGCGGGAAACGTAACCACGGATAAGACACAATCGCCCTCGCCCGCATCACATTCGCCGTTGCTGTTGTCATCATCCGTCCCGATGTCCCATGAAGTATAGTTTCCATCGCCATTTTCATCCACCCAGATCGTAAAACCGTTGTCCGGCGCCGCCGTCGACGAATAACCAGTCTCGTCCATGTTTAGATGAAACTCAAGATAGACATCGCGGCTGCGCTTGACAGCCTCGAAACGGGTCTGATTGAAGCGGGCCTTGGTGTTGAAGACAAAGGACTTCAGCCTGCTATTGGCAGAATTGATATTCACCCCGACCGCAACCGCCAGGATGCCGAGAATCGCGACCACGATCATCAATTCGACCAGGGAAAAGCCCCGGCTGCCCCGGTTTGCCGATTTAGCTGTCGATTTGTTTATTTTCATGGATTATCCGTTATTGAGCGGAATTTAAATTGTCCTGATCCCACTTACTATTTACCTAAGCAATCTTTATACCGGGATCACCTGTAAATCCCACTCAAGGATTTTCCTTCTTAATTCAGGAACTTACAACTATCTTACAACAAACCCCTTTATACTCACTCGGAAACAAATATAAAATGTTTTAATAAAATAACGTCAAACATAAAATTTATTTAGTCTCACTTTTGCTTTTAGCACTATCTGAACTTTTTGATGAGTTCGCAAAAAGTCAAAAAACCTGTCATCGCTAGCATAGCAAAACAATCCAGGAACATCTAACTTATTGAAAGAACTTGATTGCTTCGTCGCTTTGCTCCTCGCAATGACGTGACAAATCATTTTTTGCAAACTCATCAGCCTTGATGAAGCGCACCTCGACAGGTTCGGCACGAACGTTAAGTCAATAAAGTTATTCCGCTCATCCTGAGCCTGTCGAAGGAACGGTTTTCTGACTTTTTTGCGCCACCACCACTCTTTGCCCCGTTACACCGAACGGCCCGGAACCAATTAACAAAAAGGGCCGCCAAAGGCGGCCCATCATGTTTTATTTTTCCGGCAGGGTCAACAATGCCATGCGCGCATGATTATTTGTTTTTAGGATTCCGCTCCCCATCTTTGCCCCGATCATGGTCCACCGTGACAAGAAATCCCTGAATTGCCTTGTTGCCCGCTTCATCTTCAATGGACAGAGTCCCCTGATAGGCCGTACCCTCCTTGTCTTTTCCTGTTTTGGACACCATTACGGGAAACTGCCGGACAAAACTTCCGTCCTCGATATCGAGGTTACCGGCGACGGGACCATTATTGCTTTCCATACTGTAAACCCCTTTAACCTCGCAACCGAGGGAGACAACAATATTCCCGGACAATTCAATCATGACTTCCTTGTCGGTCGGAGCCCAGATATTTTCGGGCCCGACTTTCACATTTTCGAATGCCAAGGAACCGTCGCATTTATTGTCGGCAAGGACCTGGACGACCAGAATAATATCATCGCTCTCCACCGACTCGGTGGCTCGCGCAATTCGCGGTTTTACACGAGCCGAATACTTACCGGCCGGGGCATCGGCAGGGACATTAACCTTAAGGGCGACCGGGGCGGACGCAACACCAGTTCTGGTTCCCAAGCGGACTCTCGCAGGGGGAAACCAGCCGTGGGGCAGATTCCCTTGGCTATCGGTTAAATCTATTTCCATATCGACAGCGCAAAACCCGGCTGCGTCAAGTTTGGCCTCAATGGTTGCAATGGCATGCGCTCCCGGAGAAACGGCAAGTTCCACCGCATCTGGATTGAAACTGAGATTAGCAGCCTGGACGTTTGCCGCCAGCACGGATAACAGAACAACTATCGATAAAGTCAGCATCCTTTTCATCTTTACTTCCTCCCTTTCTGTTTCGCCTTCCATACACAAAACCTCTAAACGCAAAAACGTCTCTTCTTTTGAATAGGTGTCAGATTTTAGTACAGTTATTCAATTAGTTTTAATATACATCTGAACCTTCTACACTATATCATATTTAAACACGAAATGTCTTCTTTAATTAAACGAAATCTATCATATTTTTACATGATATCACAAAAACATGGCCAAAAGATGCCTTACTGTACGATTTCATTACAGCTAACGTCGTATTTATGCAAAAGAACTGGCTACTATTACTGCATATTAATATCTTACCATCTCTTTTTATTTTTTATTCATCATGGAGCGCCGTCCTACCCTTCCTTTTCTTTCATATTTTCTTTTTCGCCGTTTAAAAATCAGGGTCGATTTAGTATATTTATTTTTTGCTCCCCGATTGAAAATTTCAGGCCGGCACAAAGTTGCTCCGCCGGCAACTCAAAATACGTGAGGAAAATCCATGCTCGCCCGCATCCAGGTAGGACTCAAGCCTTCCCTAAACGATTCCTTCGGGGAAAACACCCGCCGGAAGATCCGCACCGATCTAGGGTTGAAGATCGACGCGGTCAGGACCGTCAAGGTCTTTACGGTCGATGCCGAGATCAGTGGCGAGCAGCTTGCCGCCGCCGCCGCCGGTCCCTACAGCGACCCGGTCACCCAGGACTGGTCGCTTTCCCCCCTTGCCCTCGACTGGGACCACCCTTTCGACTGGCTGATCGAGGTGGGCTTCCGGCCCGGGGTCACCGATAACGAAGGGAGGACCGCCGGCCAGGCCCTGGAGATCATGATCGGCCGCAAGCTCGGCCGCGACGAGGCAGTCTACACCTCGATCCAGTACCTTCTCTCCGGCCAAATCAGCCGGGCGGAGGCCGAGAAGGTCGCCAGAAAATCCCTGGCCAACGAACTGATCCAGCGCTGCACCATCATGAGCCGGGACGAATTCAAGGAGGCCGGCGGCATTGAGCCCTTCGCCCCCAAGGTCCTGGTCGAAAGCGAGGCGTTGGTCAACGAGATCGATCTCGAGGTCCCCGACGAGGAGCTGGTCCGGATCAGTCGGGAAGGGGTTCTGGCCCTGACCCTGGCCGAAATGAAATTCATCCGCGACTATCTGGCCGATCCGGCCAACCTCGAGGCGCGCCGGAGCCGGGGCTTAAGCGAAAAGTCCACCGACGTGGAGCTTGAGGTTCTGGCCCAGACCTGGTCGGAGCACTGCAAGCACAAGATCTTCGCCGGCGATATCGACTACGAGGATGCCGAGACCGGTGCCCGGGAAAGGATCCACAGCCTCTTCGATACCTATATCCGTAAGCCCACCGCCGAGATCCGCCAGAGCATGGGGGATGACGACTGGTGCCTCTCGGTCTTCAAAGACAACGCCGGGGTGGTCCGCTTCAATAACGACTGGTCGACGGTCTTCAAGGCCGAAACCCACAACAGCCCGTCGGCCCTGGACCCTTACGGCGGGGCCTTGACCGGCATCGTCGGGGTCAATCGCGATCCCTTCGGGACCGGGATGGGCGCCAAACTGATCTGCAACACCGATGTCTTCTGCTTCGCCTCGCCCTTTTACGACAAGGAACTGCCCGCCCGCCTCCTCCATCCGAAAAGGATCATGGAGGGGGTTCGGGAGGGGGTCGAGCACGGCGGCAACAAGAGCGGCATCCCGACCGTCAACGGTTCCCTGGTCTTCGACGACCGCTTCGCCGGCAAGCCCCTGGTCTTCTGCGGCACCGTCGCGATGATGCCGGCCAAAATCAACGGCAAACCCTCCGAGGCCAAGAAGGCTGAGGTCGGCGACCATATCGTCATGACCGGCGGCCGGATCGGCAAGGACGGCATCCACGGGGCCACCTTTTCCTCGGAAGAGCTGAACGAGAACTCGCCGGCGACCGCGGTCCAGATCGGCGATCCGATCACCCAGAAGAAGATGTTCGACTGCCTGCTGATCGCCCGCGACCGGGGACTGTATAACTGCATGACCGACAACGGCGCCGGCGGCCTTTCCTCGTCAGTCGGGGAAATGGCCCAGGACACCAACGGTTTCGAAATGCATCTCGACAAGGCGCCCCTGAAATATGCCGGCTTGCAGCCCTGGGAGATCTTCATCTCCGAGGCCCAGGAGCGGATGACCCTGGCGGTGCCGGCCGCGAAACTCGACGAATTCATGGCCCTGTGCGAGAAGATGGATGTCGAGGCTACCGTCCTCGGCGCCTACACCGATTCCGGCAAGTTCCACGTGCTCTACGAGGGCAAAACCGTGGCCTACATGGACATGGATTTCGTCCACCAGGGGCTGCCGCCGATGCAGATGACCGCCCGCTGGGAGCAAAAACAATACGACGAACCGGTCCTGGCCGCCGACCCCGATCTAGGCCGCGAACTAAAAGGGCTGCTCGGCCGCCTGAACGTCTGCAGCAAGGAGTATGTGGTCCGTCAGTACGACCACGAGGTCCAGGGCGGCAGCGTGGTCAAGCCCCTGACCGGCATTGCCAACGACGGGCCGAGCGACGCGGCGGTGATCCGCCCCCTGCTCGATTCATTCGAGGGGCTGGTCATCGCCCACGGCATCTGTCCCCGCTACTCCGATATCGACAGCTACCACATGGTGGCCTGCGCCTTCGACGAGGCGGTGCGTAATGCCGTTGCGGTCGGGGCCGGCCTTGAGATCATGGCCGGGCTCGACAACTTCTGCTGGTGCGATCCGATCTTATCCGACAAGACCCCGGACGGCCCCTACAAACTGGCCCAACTGGTCCGGGCCAACAAGGCCCTGGCCCATTACGCCCGGACCTACGGAGTGCCCTGCATCTCCGGCAAGGACAGCATGAAAAACGATTATCAGGTGGGCGGCACCAAGATCTCGATCCCGCCCACCCTGCTCTTCTCGGTGGTCGCCAAAATCGACGACGTCAGAAAGGCGGTGACCATGGACGCCAAAAAGGCGGGCGACCTGGTCTACCTGCTCGGCGCCACTTATCCTGAACTCGGCGCTTCCGAATACGCCGCCCAGCTAGGGGCGATCGGCAACCGGGTCCCGAAGGTCAACGGCGAAGAGGCCCTTGCCAGATACCAGGCCCTGTCAAAAGCGATGGTGGCCGGCCTGGTCGCCTCCTGCCATGACTGCTCCGACGGCGGCCTTGGCGTGGCCTTGGCCGAAACCGCCTTCGCCGGCGGCTTGGGCATGGCGATCGATCTGCGCGAGGTGATCGCCGAGGAGATCGACCGCGACGACGTCCTGCTCTTTTCCGAATCCCAGAGCCGCCTGCTGGTCACGGTTTCTCCCGATAAGGCGGAAGCCTTTGAAAATGCCATGGCCGGGACGATCCTGGCCAGGATCGGCGAGGTGACCGACGCGCAAACCCTTAGCGCCACCGGCCTGAACGGTAACGCGGTGCTGAGTGAACCATTGGCCGGACTCAAGTCCGCCTGGCAAAAGACCCTGGATTTCTGATGGCTGCCGATTCTGCAAAGAGCAAAGGGTTGATGATCAAGGATATCCGCGACAACCAGATCGTCCAGGGAACCTTTCTGGTTCGCGAGGTAAGCCGCAGCGAAACAAAAAACGGCAAACCCTTCCTGGCCCTGACCGTAATGGACGCCTCCGGCGAAATCGCCGGCCGGGTCTGGGAAAACGCCGACCGCTACCTGGAAAGCTGCCGGCCGGGCTCCACCGTTAAAATCAAGGCCCAGGCCCAGTCCTACCGAAACGTCCTGCAGCTCAAGATCGACCATCTCGAAGAATGCGAGGTTCCGGCCGAGGAGATGGCCGCCCTGGTTCCGGCCACCGCGGGGGATATACCGTCCATGGCGGCGGAACTGACCACCCTCGCCGAGAGTATCAGTAACGCCCATCTCCGTGAATTGACCCTGGCCTTCATCAACGACCGGCACATATTCACCCTGTTCAAAAAGGCCCCGGCCGCAAAATACATGCACCACGCCTGCCTGGGCGGGCTTCTCGAGCACACCCTGGGGGTGGCCAGGACGGCGGCGGCGGTCAGCGCGCTTTATCCGGCGGTCGACCGTTCCCTGCTGATGGCCGGAGCGATCCTTCACGACATCGGCAAACTGATCGAATTCGACTATGAGGTCCTTCCTTACGACTACTCCGACCGGGGCCGCCTGGTCGGCCACATGGTCCTGGGCATCGAGATGATCCAGGAGAAAATCAACGGGATTGTCGGGTTCCCGGAAGAAAGCGCCACCCACCTGAAGCATTTGATCCTCGCCCACCACGGCCGCCACGAGTTCGGTTCGCCGAGCCTGCCGATGATGCTGGAAGCCTTTGTCCTGAATTTTCTCGACGATCTTGACGCCAAAATAGATTATCTCGGCGGCCTGAGCCGCAAGATGGAAGGCGAGGGTTATCAGTGGAGCGAATATCAACGCAACCTGGAACGATTCCTGTTCCTGCGCCAGACGGGAGGAGAGATAGATCCCGCGGCCCCGGGGGGCGACCCCGACGACGAAATCGATCCCCGGCAGGGGAGCCTCTTCCGGTGACGGGCGATCAATTCACCATCGCTTCGGTTCTCGGCCAGGACAAGGCCAAGAAGCTGCTGCGCCGGGCGGTGCAGGGCAGCCGCCTGGGTCACGCATATCTGTTCAGGGGCCCGGCCGGAGTTGGCAAGAAAACCCTGGCCCGGGCCTTCGGCAATTACCTGAACTGCCAAAACCCCACCGCCGACCAGGACGCCTGCGGCTTGTGCCGTTCCTGCCGCAAACTTAAATCGGGCAATCATCCCGACCTGCTCCTGGTCGAACCCGAAGGCGCTTCTATCAAGATCAAACAGATCCGGGAACTGAAACACGCCTTGTCCTTCCCGCCCTTTGAGGCCGCCTACCGGATCATCATGATCGCCGATGTGCACACGATGCGGCGCGAGGCTGCCAACAGCCTGCTGAAAATCATCGAGGAGCCGCCGCCCGGCAACCAGCTGATCCTGACCGGCGACGAGGCGGGGGAAATCCTGCCGACCATTATTTCCCGCTGCCAGATCATCCCCTTCACCGGCCTGGACCGGGAAGTGGTTGCGGAAAGGCTGGGCAGTTCCGGGATCGATCGGGATGCTGCCGCCGCCCTGGCCGCCATTACCGACGGCAGCCTGGGCCGGGCCGCGATGCTGGCCGATTCGGAACTGCTCCTGACCAGACGGCTCATAATTGACAAATTGATGGAGATGGAACAAGCCGACCGAGCCGCCGCTGTTACCGTTTTCGGCCTTGCCGAACAGGCTGCCGCCCTCGCCGATCGCCTTCCCGACCTGCTCGATCTGCTCAAATTATGGTTCCGGGATCTGATCATGCTCGCCAACTACCTGCCGGAGGAGATCGTCAACCGCGATCTGCCGGGCCTGACGGACCGGGATATGCCCGCCTGGACGACCGCCGAGCTTCTCGACCGACTCGAACTGTTCGACCGGGCACGCCGCCAACTGGCCCGCAACTGCAACAAGTCCCTGGTCTGCGAAGACCTCTTCTTTGGATTGCTTTAAACAACCGGTCCTGTTATTATGTGAGATTGATTTAGCCTCGCCCGGAGCGGGTGGGAACTCAAACCAATTGCCCGTAATTGTTGATAAGTTCGCGGAAACCCGGTTTGCTGACCCTATTACGGAGGCGAAGAGACCGAGCCAGCCGCTGTTTTCAACCAGCCACAAGTTTCTCGATTGCCTCGCGCCGCTCAATGACTTAGTTTTATAAAAATATCGCGAACGCCATCATCATTAATTGAGGAAAATCTTGCAGGATAACTCTCCCAAAGATATTGAAAAGCCCGACGAGGCCGGCGGGACCCCCGACCCCCAGGATAACAAGCCGGCGCCGCTTCTGGATAATTTTTATTACGTGCGGTTCAGGACCAATCTGCCCGCCGTCTCAGCCACCTCCCGGATCGCCGACCTTGAGCGGAACGAATCGGTAATGATCCAGACCGACCACGGACTTGAGCCGGCTACGGTAACCGGAATCGGCCCCCAACTGGACATTCCCGGCAACGAGGCCACTCAGAAGGCCAGCTACCTCATCGTCAGAAGGGCCAATCGCGACGAGCAGCCCAAGATCGAAAGATTGATGGAAAGGGAAACCGAGGCCTTCGCCATCTGCCGGAAGCATATCGAAAAGCACCGGCTGGCCATGAAGCTGACCAGGGTGGAAAGACTCTTCAACGGCAGCAAGATCATCTTCTATTTCACCGCCGAAAACCGGGTCGATTTCCGGGAACTGGTCAAGGATCTGGTCCAGGAGTTCCGGACCAGGGTCGAGATTCGCCAGATCGGGGTGCGCCACGAAACCAAGATGATCGGCGGCCTGGGCGGCTGCGGCCGCGAATTATGCTGTTCCTCTTTTCTGCAGGATTTCGCGCCGGTCTCGATCAAAATGGCCAAGGAGCAGAACCTGCCCCTGAACCCCGCCAAGATTTCCGGGGTATGCAACCGGCTTCTCTGCTGCCTCACCTATGAGTACAAGACCTATCACAAACTCCGCAAGGGCATGCCGAGACCGGGCAAGACCTTCACCTCGGACGGCGTCGATTACAAAGTCATGCAAAGTAATATCCTCAAAGAAGAAGTAACCATCATGCCCCTTGGCAATCCCGATCAGAAACAGGTTATCACCAAGGAAGAATGGCTGGCCATGAAGGGAGTAGAACCGGCCAGGGAGCAGAACCAAAACAGACCGGCGCCGCCGAAAAAGCAGAAGAACAAGGGCCGTCAGCATAAATCCCAGAAAGCTCCCGCCGGAACCGAAAGGGAATCCCGGCGGGGCTCCAGGCAACCGACCGGAAAATCCCGGGAAGAGTGATCATGAGTTTCTACATAACCACCCCGATTTTCTACGTCAACGCCCAACCGCATCTCGGCCACGCCTACTCGACCATTATCGCCGATACCGTCAGCCGTTTTCAGAAGATAGCCGGCAACGAGGTGCGCTTTCAGACCGGCACTGACGAACACGGCGACAAGATCGCCGAAGCAGCGGCCCGAGCGAACGAAACCCCCAAGGAATACGTGGACCGGATCAGCCTGATGTTCCGGGAGGCCTGGCCGCCCCTGCATATCGAACCGGACAACTTCATCCGCACCACCGACCCGAATCATATCAAAACGGTCCAGGACATCCTCCGGCAGGTCCACGACCGGGGCGACATATACTTCAGCGAATACTCGGGCCTCTACTGCAAGGGGTGCGACCGCTTCCTCACCGAGAAGGAACTGGTTGACGGCAACTGCCCCGACCACCTGACCCCGCCGGAATCAATCTCCGAGCAGAATTACTTCTTCCGGATGTCGAAGTACCAGGAATGGCTGATCGGCCACATCGAACAAAATCCAGATTTCATCCAGCCGGAGCGCTACCGCAACGAGGTCCTCTCCTTCCTCAAGGAACCGCTGGAAGACCTCTGCATCTCCAGGCCAACCAGCCGCCTGACCTGGGGCATCCCCCTGCCCTTTGACGACAAGTTCGTCACCTACGTCTGGTTCGACGCCCTGATCAACTACCTGACCGGAATCGACTATCCGGACGGCCCCGATTTCGCGCGCTACTGGCAGGGGGCCGAACACCTGATCGCCAAGGACATCCTCAAACCCCACGCGATCTACTGGCCGACCATGCTGAAGTCCCTGGGCCTGGAGCCTTACCGGAAACTGCACGTCCACGGCTACTGGAACGTCAATGAAACCAAGATGTCCAAATCGATCGGCAACGTAATCCGGCCGGCCGATCTGATCAACGAATGCGGGGCCGACTCGGTCCGCTACTTTCTCCTGCGGGAGATGTCCTTCGGCCTGGACTCCTCTTTCAGCTACGACGCCCTGATCAACCGGCATAACGCCGATCTGGCCAACGACCTCGGCAATCTGGTCAGCCGCTCCCTGACCATGGTCAAAAATTTCTGCGCCGGCAAAGTGCCGGACCAGGGCACGATGCAGGACAGTGACCGGGAACTGGCCGAAGCCGCCATCACCATGGTCGCCGAATACCGGGAGCAGATGGAGGCTTTTGCCTTCAACCGGGCCCTCCGGGAAATCTGGAAGGTGATCGGCATGGCCAACCGCTATATCGTCACCAATGCCCCCTGGGAACTGGCCAAGGATCCGGCCAACCGGGAACGGCTCGATACCGTGCTCTACACCCTGCTGGAGACCTTGCGGCTGATCACCCTGACCCTGCATCCCGTCATGCCGGCTACCGCGATCAGGATGGGGGCCGCCCTGGGTGCGGTTTCACCGCCGAACCTTGACAGTCAGGGGCGATGGGGCCTCCTGGTCCCGGCCTCATCGATAACCCCGGGGGAGACCTTGTTCCCCCGTCTTAAAAAGAAGACCCCGACACCGGCCCCGGCCGGGAACCCGGCAACCGACTCCCCCAAAAAGGGGGCCAAAGCGGGCCGCCTGGAGGCGGAGATGCCCGAGGGGTTGATCGGCTTTGAACGTTTCAAGGAGATCGACCTTCGGGTCGGGGAGATAACCCGTGCCGAAGCGATCAAGAAATCGGACCGCCTTCTCAAGCTCACCGTCAACGCCCCGGAAGAGCGGACCATCGTTGCAGGTATCGCCGAGTTTTACCAGCCGGAGGAGTTAGTCGGCAAAAAGGTGATAATCGTCGCCAACCTGAAGCCGACCAAGCTGATGGGGGTCACCTCCCAGGGCATGGTCCTGGCCGCCAGAGACGGCGACAACCTGGTTCTCACCACAGTCACCGGCGCCGCCGCGGCCGGCAGCAAGGTGGCATAGCCGCCGGGGAAGCCAGAGCGGCGGAACCGGACTTTTAAGTATCCGACCGGGCAATTTCCGCCGGCGGGATATCCTCCCGAAATTGTTTTATTGCCTAAGATGTTGTTTTTTTGATAGATTAAGAATTATTATTTACAGTCGCTTTGGCAAAGAACCAGGCACTGCTTAGCCGCGGTAGATCGGCGATATGCCTTCAGGGCCTTTTTTTGTGCCGCCGTCATAATCAGTAATCAGGAGATTTTCATAAACATGTTCGTGATCAGTAATTTCTTAAGAGCCCTGGCCACCCTGCTGGATCTGGTTTTAAGCGCCTATATCTGGATCGTGATCGGCCGGGCCATTATCTCATGGGTCAACGCCGATCCCTACAATCCCATTGTCCGCTTTGTCTATGAGGTCACCGAACCCCTGCTGGCTCAAATCAGAAGGGTGGTCCCGATGATCGGCGGCGCTATCGATTTTTCGCCGATGATCCTGATTATCGCCATTATGTTTCTGCGAAGCTTTATCGTGCCCACCCTGCAGCAGATCGCGCTCTCTATCGGAGGATGACCCCATGCCGACGCCATCACAAACAGGAGCAGAAAGCACATGACCATTACCCCGCAAGATATTCAAGCCAAACAATTCCATACCCGCATGCGCGGCTTCGACATGGACGAGGTCGATAAATTCCTGGAGACAGTCGCGGAAGAATTCCTGGTCGTAACCCTGGAAAACAAACAACTTCTTGAAAAAGTCGAAACCATGAACAAGGAGCTGGCCAATTTCCGCAACAAGGAGCAGGCCTTCCAAAGCGCTATCCTGTCAGCCCAGAGGATAAGCGACGAAATGCAGGCCAAGAGCCGCCGGGAGGCGGAGGAAATCGTCGTCAACGCCCGGGAAAGCGCCGACGAGATGGAGCAAAGGGTGCGCCGGGAAGTCGACGAACTCCTCGAAAATTCGCGCCGCGAGGCGGAGGAACTAACCGCCAATGCCGAAATCGAGGCCGGGCGGGTATTGGATAATTCCAAAAAAGAACACCGGGAGCTGACCGCCAACATCAACCGGTTGATCAAAATCAAAGACCGGATCTTGACCGACCTGCGGCAGCTGCTGAACAACTATCTGGAGCACATCGACCAAGCGGTTCCAACCGGGCTGAACGCCCTTGAGCCCTTGCCGGTCGAGAACGAGGAGGCTGCGCCCTCCTTTGAGGAAGAGCCCGGCGCCAACCACGCCGGCCTAGGTGAAGACGATCTCGAGGATCTTTATGAAAAGATCGATCTGGCCGACCATCACCAAAACCCGGAGGATGACGAACCGGCGACCTTGGATCTAAACGATATCGACGACCTGGAGGGCGATACGGATGAGGATCTGGCCCCATTTATTTCCATGGAAGACCTGAACGACGAGGATGAAGAGATGCTCTTTTCCCTGGAGGACCCTCTCGATGACCTGGAGCCTTCGATCTCGATCAGCGACGAAGACAAGAACGACTGACCACTAATCCAGTCGAGGAGGACATCGCTCCCTATCCCATGCCCTACTTGACATCCAGCGGGGACAACCTGCTGATCCTCGATCTTTATGTACAGCCGAAAGCGTCCCGGACCAGGGTGGTGGGTTTGCACGACGGGGCGATCAAGCTTGCCATCACCGCGCCGCCGGTTGACGGCAAGGCCAATGCCCAGGTGATCACTTTTATCGCCAAACTCCTCAAGCTGCCCAAATCGGCGGTCACCCTGCACAGCGGCCACCAAGGGCGCCGCAAGCGAGTCGCCCTTCGCGGGTGCGAACCCCTGGAGGTTCGCCGGATTATCGACCCCTTGCTTTGATTAAATGACGAGACAATTTGCCGCAAACGCCGGAGCCCGCGACTTTTTGCGCCGCCATCTCCGATCTTCCCGCCGTGATCGGCCCAAATTTCCGGGCTAAGCCTCCGACCCCATTGATTTTTTTTTGAATCTTGATTAGTTATTCTTTAACCGTAACCTCTATCTTAAACCGTGAAAAAATCTAATGGCATCAACCAGGATCGGCATCCTTTCCGACACCCATCTCAGCCGCCCGACCGAGCGCTTCACGAAAGAGGTAGAGGCGTGCTTCGCCGGGATCCCGATAATTTTCCATGCCGGCGACCTGACTAGTGCTTCCATTCTCGATGTTTTTCGGGGCAAGGAGGTGCATGGGGTCCACGGCAACATGTGCGACCATTCCTCGCGGCAGCGCCTGCCGTCCCTGCGCGAGATCAGCATCGACGGTTTCAGGATAATCCTCACCCATGGCCACAACTTCGGTTATCACGACCTTGAAGACCGTTTATTCAGCCAGTTCGCCGAGGCCGACTGCATCGTCTACGGCCACACCCATAAGGCGGTCTGCCATCGGCTCGGCCATGTCCTTTTCATCAACCCAGGCAGTTTCAGGTCGACCGGCCGCTTCGGAAGCCCGGGCACCTACGCGATTCTCGAAACCGGCGACCAACTGAGCGGCCGGATCATGCCGATTCCGGAGGTCCGATGAAGAACCTCTGGACGCCGTGGCGGATGTCGTATATTCTCGGCCATGAAGCCCGGGAGCCGGCCTGCATTTTCGACATAACCGGCAACTGCTTGTTCGACCGGGAAAAACTGATTCTGTACCGGGACCAGCACTCCCTGGTGCTGCTCAACCGTTTCCCCTACGCCAACGGCCATCTGCTGGTGGCCCCGGCCCGCCATCTCGCCGGTCTGGCCGAACTCAACGACATCGAGGCCCACCGGCTGATGGACATGCTCAGAAAAAGCACCGCGATCCTTAAAAAACACCTTAAACCGGACGGTTTCAATATCGGCCTCAACCAGGGCGAAACCGCCGGAGCCGGCTTGGCCGACCATCTGCACTTTCACATCGTCCCCAGATGGGACGGCGATCACAATTTCATGACCACCGTCGCCGGGATTCGTCTGATCCCCGAAGAGCTTGACCATACCTTTTGCCGCTTGCTCGACGACTTCCAGGTTCTGACCGAACCCGAACCGTCAAGCGCCTGCCGACCATGACCGAATCGCCCAAAAAAATAACTCCGATGCTCAAGCAGTATCTGGCCATCAAGGCGGAACACCAGGACGCCATCCTCTTCTACCGGCTGGGCGACTTCTACGAAATGTTTTTCGAAGACGCCAGGATCGCCTCGAAGGTGCTGGGCATCACTCTCACTTCCCGCAACAACAAGGACAAGGAGGAAGAGCGGATTCCTTTGTGCGGCGTGCCTTACCATGCCGCCGCCTCCTATCTGGCCAGGCTGGTCGAGGCCGGACATCGGGTGGCCATCTGTGAACAAGTCGAAGACCCGAAGCAGGCCAGCGGCGTGGTCAAACGGGAGGTGGTGCGGGTGGTCACCCCCGGTCTGGTCACCGAAGAACAGGTTCTGGACGACAAGAGCAACCGCTACCTTGCCGCCGTCTGCCGGGTCCGCAAGGTATGGGGGGCAAGCTTTCTGGATCTGTCGACCGGCGAATTTCTGGTTACCGAGCGGGAAGAAGGCGAGGAGCTGATCGACGAACTCAACCGGATGATGCCCTCCGAGCTCCTGCTCGAACCGGTTGACCAGGCCGAACTGCCCGACAGCCTGGCTCTGTTCCCCTCCATCTGCATAACCCGGCGGCCGGAAGGTTTTTTCCAGACCGAGACTTGCCGGGAAATATTGCTTGAACATTTCCAAACCGCCAATCTGGCCGGTTTCGGCTGCGACCAGATGACCGCCGGACTGACCGCGGCGGGGGGGCTGCTCCAGTACCTGATCGAAACCCAGAAAACCGGACTCGACCATATTGAACGGCTGGCGCCGCTCTTTATCGATGATGTACTGATGATCGACGACTCGTCCCGGCGCAACCTGGAGCTGACCCAGACCCTGATCGGCGCCGACCGGGAGGGTTCCCTGCTCCACTGTCTGGACCGGACCCGCACCCCGATGGGCGCCCGTCTGTTAAGGCGCAATCTCCTTTTTCCCCTGCGAAACGTTGCTATCATCAACCGGCGGCTCGACACCATCGAGCAACTGCTCCGCAACCCCGGTTACTGCGAAGAACTGCGCGAACTGCTGGCAAAGGTCTATGATCTGGAGCGCTTGAACAGCAGGATCGTCCTCGGCAGCGGCAACGGCCGCGACCTTAATGCCCTCAAGCATTCCCTGCACCAGCTGCCCGCTTTGCGAAAAACCGCCGAAACCGCCGGAATTATTCCGGAAAAATGCGTCGAACTCGATGAGCTCGCCGATATCCGGGCTCTGCTTGATAAAGGGATCAGGGAAGACACCCCGGTAACCCTCCGGGAAGGCGGCTTGATCAAAGAAGGCTACAACAGCGAACTGGACGAGCTGATCACCATCCTGACCCGGGGCAAGGAACTTATCCTCGCCCTGGAAAGCCGGGAAAAGGAGAAAACCGGAATCGCCAAGCTGAAGATCGGCTTCAACAAGGTGTTCGGCTACTATCTCGAAGTAAGCAAGGCGAGACAGGCCGAGGTTCCGGACTACTACATCCGCAAACAGACCCTGGTCAACGCCGAACGCTTCATCACCCCGGAGCTCAAGGAATTCGAGGAGAAAGTGCTCACCGCCCAGGACAAACGCCTCGATCTCGAATACCGGCTGTTCACCGCGATCCGGGCCGAGGTTGCCGGGCAAAGCTCCAGAATCCTCCGGGCCGCCTCTTTCGTGGCGGAACTTGATTTTTTCTGCTGCCTCGCCGAGGTGGCCCGCCGGCATCATTATGTCCGGCCCACGGTCGATGACTCGGATGAGATCGAGATAATCGAAGGGCGCCACCCCGTAATCGAGCAGGCCCTGCCGGCCGGCCGTTTCGTGCCGAACGACATCAAACTCGACCAGACCGCCAACGAGGTTCTGATCATCACCGGGCCGAACATGGCCGGCAAATCGACGGTGCTCCGGCAGACCGCCCTGATCGTCCTGATGGCCCAGATGGGCGGGATGGTACCCGCCGCCGAGGCCCGGATCGGAGTGGTCGACCGGATTTTCACCCGGGTCGGAGCCATGGACGACCTGCGCAAGGCCCAGTCGACCTTCATGGTCGAGATGAACGAGACCGCCAATATTCTCAACAACGCCACTGAGCACAGCCTGGTGATCCTCGACGAAATCGGCCGCGGCACCAGCACCTTCGACGGCCTCGCCATCGCCTGGGCGGTAACCGAGGATCTGGTCAACAAAAACGGCAAGGGGGTCAAGACCATTTTCGCCACCCATTACCACGAGCTCACCGATCTCGCCTTGACCAATCCGCGAATCAACAATTTCAATATCGCCGTGCGGGAATGGAACGATTCCATTGTCTTCCTCCACAAGCTGCTGCCCGGCGGCACCAACCGCAGCTACGGCATCCAGGTAGCGGCCCTGGCCGGGGTGCCCCCCCAGGTGGTAGCCAGGGCCAAGGATATCCTCCGCAATATTGAAAAGGGCGAGCTTAATCAACGCGGCGAACCGCGCATCGCCGGCAAGGGCTCGATCGAACTTCCCCAGCCCAACCAGCTCGGCCTGTTCAACCCAGAGCCTCACCCCGTGCGGCGCCACCTTGATCGATTGCAGCCGGACAGCCTGAGCCCGCGCGATGCCCTGGCCGCCCTTTATGAGTTAAAAGAGTTGAACGAAAGCGATTGATCGGCTATACCGGCTGAAAGAAAGGTAAGGTAATGATGAGTTTTGTTCGCCAAAACAATATATATTCTCTGACAGTCATATTTGCCGGCCTGCTCGCACTCAGCCTGTTACTGGCGCCCCTGTCGGGCCAGGCCGCCGCCAACCAGGCCGATCCGGCCGCCCGTTACGCCCAGGCCAAGGAGTACAGCCGGAAACTGAGCAGCGACCCCGGCATGGCCTCCGATAAAGGCAACTGGTTCACCGCGGTCAGGAAATTCCGGGAGATCTACCGGACCAATCAGGCCCACCGCCTGGCCCCCTCTTCTCTTTTCCTGATGGCCCGTCTCTATCGCGAGATGTACGGCCGCTTCAATAATTCGATGGATTTGAACGAATCGATCGCCTACTACGAGGACATTGTCTCCCTCTACCCGAAAAACCGCTTGGGCGACGATGCTCTGCTGGCCATTGCCGATATCTATCTCAAGGAAAGGCAAGATCCTGAAAAGAGTGCCAGATATCTGCAAAGGTTATTGAGAATCTATCCGGACGGCGACATGGTGCCGGCCGCCACCACCGCCCTGCAAAAAATCTCCGCCGGCAACACCCCGGCCGGAACGGTTCTCCTGACCGGGGTCAAGAAAAATTCGATCGAATCACAAGCGGAGGAGGGAAAGAGCACCGGGCAGACAGCCTTCCTGATGCCCTTGCGCCACTGGTCAAACGACAACTATACCAGGGTGGTGATCGAGACCACCACGCCGGTCAAGTACCAGGAAAATCTCCTTAAAAAAATTGGGGACAAGCCCCGCCGGCTCTATATCGATCTGGAAAACTGCCGGATCGCCCCGGAACTGCAGGCGCCGATTCCGATTAACGACGGCCTGCTCAAACGGGTAAGGAGCGGCCAGCACCTGCCTAATACGACCAGGGTGGTTCTCGACACCCAAACCCTGTCCGATTACAAGATATTTAATCTGGAAGACCCTTTCCGGATCGTCATTGATCTCAAAGGCCAGCAAAAAGACGACAAAGACCCGGACCAGGCGGCGCCGCTCCTGGCCAGCGCAAAAATTGCGATAGACGGCCCTGCCTCTACTAAAGTCAGCTACCCGCCTTCTCTGGCCCGGCAACTCGGCCTCGGCATTAAGCGGATTGTCCTCGACCCGGGTCACGGCGGCAAGGATCCGGGCGCCTGCGGCAAAAACGGTCTTATGGAAAAGGATATTGTCTTGAAAATCGCCCTGCAACTTGCCCGTAAATTGGAAAAAGAGCTGGGTTGCGAAGTAATCCTGACCCGGGACCGCGACATTTTCGTCCCCCTGGAAGAACGTACCGCCATTGCCAACAGCAGGGAAGCCGATCTATTTATCTCCATCCACGTCAACGCGGCTCCCACCCCCCAGGCCAGAGGAGTCGAGACCTATATCCTCGATCTGGCCCGCAACCAGAAAGCCATGGAACTCGCCGCCCGGGAGAACTCCACCTCGACCAGCCGGATCAGCGATCTGCAGAATATCCTCCTGGACCTCATCCAGAACAGCAAGAAAAGCGAATCGATCAAACTGGCGGAATATGTCCAGGACAACATGGTCAACGGCCTCTTCCCCCGCTATCCCGCCCGGAATCTCGGAGTCAAACAGGCCCCGTTCATCGTTCTGGTCGGAGCCCAGATGCCGGCGATCCTCACCGAGATCGCCTTTATCAGCAACCCCACCGAAGCGCGCTGGCTGCAATCGGATGATTACATCAGCGGGGTTGCGGAGCAGATGGTCGGCGGGATCTCCAGCTACGTCAATGAAATGAATCTAGCCTCCATGGATATCAGGTAAACACTGAACCGGGAGCGGCGATTGGGCGGTTTGCCTTTATAAAGCGGGGGATACTTCCTTGAGGCATCCGAACATTCTCAAAGGTGCCCCGAATTCAGGTAAAAAAAAGCCGGCCCCGCAATGGGGAACCGGCTTTTTTTTAAGATCTGAAGATCTCCTCTTTCCTTAAAAGCTCTCCGGCTCCCGGCCCTCCTTAAGATCCCGGTCCTCGAACATTCTGATCATCGATTCCGCCGCCTCCTTGGCCTGATAAATCGCCTTGGCGGCCGTTTCGGGACCAAGCACCGCGTCGCCACCGGCAAACAGCCAGTCAACCGAACTCTGCATGGTCAGCTCATCGACCTCAATGGTGTTCCAGCGCGACAGCTTCAGCTCTACCCCGTCGATAGCGCCGAGATCGACGGACTGGCTGATCGCCGGCACGATCGCATCGGCCTCGATCATGAAGTTCGAACCCTCGATCGGCACCGGCCGGCAGCGCCCGGAGGCATCGCATTCGCCAAGCTCCATCCGGATACATTCTATTTTATTAAGCCTGCAGTTATCACCGTGGATCTTGACCGGCGCCGCCAGGGTCTCGACCTTGACGCCCTCCTCTTCGAGATGATGGATCTCGGCCCTGGAGGCCGGCATCTCTCCCTTGCCGCGGCGATATAGGATGAACACCTTATCGGATCCGGTCCGCAGGGCTGTCCTGGCGCAGTCGATGGCCACGTTGCCGCCGCCCACCACTACGACATTGCGGCCGAGGTTCATCTCTTCGCCGAGATTGATTCTCCTGAGGTAATCGACCCCGTGCACGACCCCTTCCAGCTCTTCGCCCTCGACGCCGAGCTTGCGGCTGGCATGGGCGCCGACCCCGACGAACACGGCATCATAACCCTCGGCGCGGAGCTGGGAGAGGGTCTTGTCACTGCCGATCGTCAGATTGGTCACCACATCAACCCCGCAGCTTTTCAGGGAGTCGAATTCGGCGGCGATTATCGCTCTGGGCAGGCGATAAGCGGGAATGCCGACCCCGAGCATCCCGCCCACTACCGGCAGACTCTCGAAAATCGTGCAACGATAGCCGGCATGGGCCATGAGATTGGCCACGGTCATTCCGGCCGGACCGGAACCGACGATGGCCACCTTTTCCTCCTTGGGCATGGCGCAGGGCTTGACCAGATTCTTGCCGTTAGCCACCATCCAGTCAACCAGATAGCGCTCCAGCATACCGATCGCGACCGGCTCGCCCTTCTTGCCCCTGATACAAAAACCTTCACACTGAAACTCATGGGGACAGACCCGGGAGCAGATTGCCGGCAGGGAATTGGTTTCGCGATCGGCCCAGTAACCTTCTTCGATCCTGCCTTCGCGAAGCAGCCTGATAAACCGCGGAATATCATTGTGAATCGGGCAGCCTTCCCGGCATTTCGGCTTCTTGCATTGCAGGCAGCGTTCGGCCTCGCGGATCGCGGTCTCTTCGTCGAAACCGAAGACCACCTCGCTGAAATTAGTCACCCGTTCCTCAGGTGCAAGTTCCCACACCTTCTGTCTGGGAATCGACATCCGTTCTTTTGCGTCCATCTGGCTTAGCCTCCGATCAAATAATTGAAATAAACAGAAAAAAATAACTGATCTGAATCAGTTGAATTCGTATGGGATTAACTAGGGTTAAAGACCAGTAAATATATTCCTGAAATCTTGACAGCTAACGGGAGCGAATCCGTCGAGACGGCCGCCCGGTTGACCTGCCTTCGGGATGATCAACACATTGTCGCCCTCTTGCCTCAAAACCGTGGTCGTCCATCGTCCGGTTTTGAAAATTGCCAAATTCCCGGATGGCGGCAAACGATACTTATTCACCTAATATTAATACCTTAACGGGTTTTTTCAACCCGCTATTTCGCCGCCTTCGCGAGACCCGGCCGAGCCCAGCGAAAAGCAAGCAAAAAAAAGCCGCACATAAAGTGCGGCTTTTCGATAAAAACTATACTGAAAATTCTAGGACGGTTCGTGCCCGGCCGCCCTAAGACGAGCAAGGGAGCGTTGCAGGGCGGCTTCGGCCCTGGCCTGATTGAGGTGCTCGGCCTTGCGTAGGGCCTCGGCAAGTCTTTTCTCGGCCCGCTCTTTGGCACGCATGGCCCGATCGACATCGATATCGCCCCCGAATTCGGCGGACTCGACCAGAAAAGTGATCCGGTTATCGGCCACCTTGCAGAAGCCGCCGCTGATCATCAGCTGCTGGTCTTTGCCGCTTTTCTTGTAGGACATTACCCCGATCTTGATCGTACTCAAGAGGGGCGCGTGATTTGCTAGAACGCCAAACTCGCCGCCATAACCGGGAGCGGTCACAATATCGACATTCTCACTCAACACGGCTCCACGGGGAGTTACAACTTCAAGTTTTATGGTCTCAGCCATCAATCAGCCTCTTCACTGGATATTTACGCCGGCCGTCCGCCGCCGGATGCGGGGCGGACTACCGGATACGGTTTATTGCCGGATCAGGCCGCTTTTTCCTTAGCGGCCTTTTCAAGCGCCTCTTCGATCGTGCCGACCATATAGAAGGCGTTTTCCGACAACTCGTCGTGCTTGCCCTCAAGGATCTCCTTGAAGCCCTTGATGGTATCCTCAACCTTGACATAGGCGCCTTTCATGCCGGTAAAGACCTCGGCCACTGTAAAGGGCTGGGAAAGAAAACGCTGAATTTTCCGGGCCCGGCCGACGACAACCTGATCCTCTTCGGAAAGCTCATCCATGCCGAGGATGGCGATGATGTCCTGGAGGTTTTTGTACTTCTGGAGAGTGATCTGGGCGCCGCGGGCCACCTCATAGTGCTCCTCCCCGACCACGTTGGGGTCGAGGATGCGGGAGGTGGAGTCGAGAGGGTCGACGGCGGGATAGATGCCGAGCTCGGCAATCTGCCGGGAGAGGACCACGGTGCCGTCCAGATGGGCGAAGGTAGTGGCCGGGGCCGGATCGGTCAAGTCGTCCGCCGGTACGTAAACGCACTGCACGGAGGTAATCGAACCTTTGTTGGTCGAAGTGATCCGCTCCTGTAAAGCGCCGAGATCGGTGGCCAGGGTGGGCTGATAACCAACCGCCGAGGGAATCCGACCGAGCAGGGCCGATACTTCGGAGCCGGCCTGGGTGAAACGGAAAATATTGTCAACGAAGAAAAGCACGTCCTGGCCTTCTTCGTCACGGAAATATTCGGCGGCGGAGAGACCGGTAAGGGCTACCCGGGCCCGGGCACCCGGAGGCTCGGTCATCTGCCCGTAAACCAGGGCCGCCTTGGGCAGTACGCCGGACTCCTTCATCTCGTGGTAAAGATCATTGCCCTCCCGGGTTCGCTCGCCGACCCCGCAAAAAACGGAAATACCGCCGTGCTGCATGGCGATATTGTTGACCATTTCCATCATGATGACGGTCTTGCCGCAGCCGGCGCCGCCGAACAGCCCCATTTTCCCGCCCCGGGGAAAGGGGACCAGAAGATCGATAACCTTAATGCCGGTTTCGAGCACGTTAACTTCGGTATCCTGATCGGTAAAAGCCGGAGCCGGTTTATGGATGGGGCGCATTTTATCGGAAGAGATCTCGCCAAGTCCGTCCACCGGACGACCAACCACATTCATGATACGTCCCAGGGCCTTTTCGCCGCAGGGAATCTCGATCGGCCTACCGGTGTCCGTGACGTCCTGACCGCGACGCAAACCGTCGGTCTGATCCATGGCAATGCAGCGCACCAGGTTATCGCCAAGATGCTGCGCAACCTCGACAACCAGATTGTCTTCCTTGTCATCGATGCCGGGATTAGTAACCAGCAAGGCATTCATAATATTCGGCAGCTGACCGGACTGAAACTCCACGTCGCATACCGGCCCAATGACCTGAACTATTTTCCCTACTCTTTGCTCACTCATATGACCTCAAGCCTCCTAAGCTTTATTTGCTGATCCAGGTTCACCTGCAAGCGGCCGGCACCTGAAAATTATTCTGCTTGACTCATCCCGAATTTGGGGAATTCGTCATCCCTTAAGGGCCTCCGCTCCGCCGACAATATCCATCAACTCGGCCGTAATCCCGGCCTGCCTGGCCTTGTTGTAAATCAGGGTAAGGCTGCTGATTATATCGGCACAGGCATTGGTTGCATTATCCATCGCGCTCATCCTGGCGGCGTGCTCACTGGCCGAGACTTCCAGCATGACCCGATAAAGCATGACATTGAGATAAAGGGGAAGAAGCACGTCCATAATCTCGGTGGGGCTTGGCTCGTAGATAAAGTCCCCGCCTTCGGCGACCTCGGCTGCCGCTTCGTCGCCTGCCAGGGGCTGAATCGGCAACAGCGCCTTTACGGCCGGACGCTGCGCGGCGACACTGATATACTCGCCAAAAACGAGCCGCACTTCGTCGGTCTCACCGGCCAGAAAGTTAGCAGCGGCATCCTGGACTATCTCCCGGGCATTAAACATCTGAAAGGTGCCCATAAGATCGGGATAGGACTTTCTGACCTTCCCGAACTTTTTGAAATAAGCGTTGCCCTTCTTGCCAACACAGACCAGGGAAACCGTCTTCCCTTCCTCCTCAAGCCGGGCCATTTGCCGTTCGGCGGTTTTGAGGATATGGGCGTTGAAGCTGCCGCACAATCCCCGGTCAGAAGTAACGACAATAAGTTCCACGGAGTTAACTTCCCTCACCTCCATTAACGGGAAAAGCGAGGTCTCCATGCTTCCGGACATGCTGGTCATCGCATCGTTGAACTGATCGGCATAGGGACGGAAATCCTCCATCCGCTGCTGGGCTCCCCGCAGCTTGGCCGCGGCGACCATATTCATCGCCTTGGTGATCTGGGAGGTCTTCTTCACCCCCTGGATCTTCATCTGAACATCTTTAAGACTGGCCATCAGAGCTCACCCTCCTGCTATTTGAGTCCTCTTGCACCCTTGAACGACTCAACAAAGGCAGAGATCGTGTTTTTCATCTTCTCTTCCAGCCCATCATCGATTTGTTCTTTTTCCTTCAAGGTATCGAAAATGGCCGGATCGTTCTGCTCAATGTGGGCATAAAGCTCCTGCTCGAAATCCGCCAGGGAATCGATCGGCAGCGTATCGAGAAAACCACGAGTTCCGGCAAAAAGGATGGTCACCTGCTTTTCCATGGACAGGGGCTGGTACTGGGGCTGCTTGAGGATCTCGACCAGGCGCTCGCCGCGGGTCAGCTGGGCCTGGGTGGCGGCATCGAGATCGGAGCCGAAACCGGCGAAGGCGGCGAGTTCGCGATACTGGGCGAGATCGAGCCGCAAGGTACCGGCTACCTGTTTCATCGCCTTGACCTGGGCGGCGCCGCCGACCCTGGAGACGGAGAGGCCGACGTTGATCGCCGGGCGAACCCCGGAGAAGAACAGGTTCGGCTCCAGATAGACCTGGCCGTCGGTAATGGAGATAACGTTAGTCGGAATGTAGGCGGAAACGTCACCGGCCTGGGTTTCAATAATGGGCAGGGCAGTCAGGGAACCGGCGCCCAGCTCGTCACTGAGTTTGGAGGCGCGCTCCAGAAGGCGGGAGTGGTTGAAAAAGATATCACCGGGGAAAGCCTCGCGGCCGGGCGGACGCCGCAGAAGCAGGGAAAGCTCGCGATAGGCAACCGCCTGCTTGGAAAGATCGTCATAGATAATCAGGGCGTGCTGACCGTTATCCCGGAAATACTCTCCCATCGAACATCCGCCGAACGGGGCGAGATACTGCATCGGAGCGGGATCGGAAGCACAGGCGGCAACAACGGTGGTGTATTCCATGGCGCCGTGCTTACGCAGGTTTTCGACAACCAGGGCCACGGTGGACTTTTTCTGACCGATGGCTACGTAGATGCAATGGACATCGGTATTCTTCTGGGCGATAATCGCATCGACACAAAGGGCGGTCTTGCCGATCTGCCGGTCACCGATAACCAGTTCGCGCTGGCCCTTGCCGACCGGGGTCATGGCGTCGACCGCTTTGCTGCCGGTATAACAGGGTTCGTGCACACCCTTTCTGGCGATAACACCGGGAGCGAGAACCTCGATCTTGCGGGATTCGGTCGCTTTCAGGGGGCCCTGGCCGTCGATCGGCTTGCCGACGCCGTCGACAACCCTGCCTTCCATGGCGGGACCGACCGGAACCTCGGCAATCCTCCCGGTCCGCTTGACCAGATCACCCTCCTTGATCCCCACGACGCTGCCAAGAACAGCGCAACCGACGTTATCCTCCTCAAGGTTCAAGGCAACCCCGCGAACACCGCCGGGAAACTCAAGAAGCTCCATGGCCATACAGTTTTCAACGCCATGAACCCGCGCGATCCCGTCACCAACCGAAATAACGGCCCCGGTCTCACTCAGATCAACTTTACTTTCGTAATTTTTGATCTGTCCCTTGATTATCTGACTGATCTCTTCAGCTTTGATCTGCATTGGCTACTCACTCCCTTTTATGGATTCTTCTAAACCTTTTAATTGCGTCTTGATACTGCCGTCCAGAACCAGATCGCCGACCCGGGCGATAATGCCGCCGATGATGGCCGGGTCAACCTCGTTGGCAACCACAACCTGCTTGCCGGTAATCTTTTCCAGGGTCGATTTGATCTTGTCGTTGAGGTCGCTGGATATTGCGGCGGCCGAAATCACCGTGCCCCGGCACATATTCCTCTCTTCGTCGACCAGGACCCGAAAGACCTGGGCGATGTCCGGCAGGACATCGGCCCGCCGTTTCTGCACCAGAAGGTTAAAAAAATTAGCCATCAGGGTCGGAGCCTGCAGGGCCTCAACCAGATGGGTCATCACTTTCTCACGGACATCCTGGGGATAAAGCGGGTTGGTCAGGACGTCGCCGACTTCGGGAACCTCCGCATGGAGTTTCGCCATTTCAGCCAACGCTTTATTGAAATCGTCCAGGGCGTTCTCTTCCTTGCCGACCTGGAACAGGGCCTTGGCATATCTCTTCGCTAGAACCGTATTATTCACTGTAGCGCTCCCACCTTTTCAAGGTAATCTTCAACCATCTTGGTCTGGTCGGCTTCCTTAAGATTTTGCTTGAGGAGATTCTCGGCCATCTGCACCGCCTGTTCGGCTATCTCGGCGCGCAATCTCAATTTGGCTTCGGCAAGTTCGTGCTGAACCGCCATTTCGGCCTGCCGCTGAATATCCTCAGCGGCCCGGCCGGCCTCCTCGATTATCCTGGCCTTTTCGGCCTCGCCCTGCTGGACGGCGCTTCCAATGATGGACTGAACCTCTTGGTCAATCTTGGTCAGTCTATCCTCATACTCCTTATAGATCCTTTCAGCCTCGCTTTTCTGGGCCTCCAAATCCTCGAATTTTTCGATAATTCCCTGGCGCCTGCTGTTCAAGGCGTTGGCGAGCGGTCTCTTGAGGGCCCAAACCAGAATGATCAACAAGGCGGCGAAGTTAAGGGTCCGCCAGAGCAGATCCATCCACTTCTCCTTGGGAATTCCGGTCTCACCACTCGCGGCCTGGGCCAGAGTTGTGCATAAAACCAGAGCCGCGACCACGAGAAGCGGAATTATTTTTGCGTTGATTTTTTTCATTAAACTGCCCTCCCCAAAACCTTGGCGGCCATCTCGGAGGCAAAGCCCTCCACCTGAGTCTTAAGCTCTTCACCAGCCTTGGTGATCTGCTCCTGGATCTGGGCGAGGCTTTCGGCCTTGCGGTTATCGACCTCCTTGCGGATTCCGGCCAATTTCTCGGCGCCGGCGGCCTGCGCTTCGCCCCGGGCCTGATCGAGTTCGGCCTTGGCCCGGCTTCGGGCGTCATTAAGCTTGGCATCGAATTCCTCAAGACGCAGCCTGGCGTTCTTGGTGAATTCCTCAACATCCTTTTCGAGGCCCCTTACCCGTTTCTCTCTTTCGGCGAGAATGGTCCGAATCGGCCTGTACAGAACAATATTCATGATCACGATGAGGATCAGAATGTTGATGATCTGGATAGGCATTGTCAAATCAATGGTTATCATTATCCGCTCCCTGATACCTGCTTTATAATTCAAATTTTTAGAGGAGATTGACTGCTATCGCCTCATCTCACGGGGTTTATCACCCAAGCAGCAAATGAATAGCCGTTCATTTAAAATACGGATTTCTAACCCATTAGAAAAGCGCTGTCAATATTTTTCCTGAACATCGGACGAGCGCCCATGCAAACCGTGAAAACGGGGAAATGAGTCGGGTCCGCACAAAAAGACAGAGGTGTATTTCACCCCTTCTGCTTCTCGACCGCAGCAGGTACCGCCGCCAGGGCCTCGTCAAGCCGGTCCGGCATAGTGCCGCCGGCCTGGGCCATGTCCGGGCGCCCGCCGCCGCTGCCGCCGACAATTACCGCCACTTCCTTGACCAGCTTGCCGGCATGGAATGTCTTGGTCAGATCCTTGCTGACAATGGCCAGCAGGCTGACTTTATCATCAAAAACCGCCCCGATCACCGCCACGCCTGAACCGAGCTTGTCGCGCAGCCGGTCACCAACCTCCCGCATGGTCTTCGGCGAATCAACCGAGATCCTGGCGGCAATCACCCTGGTCCCGCCGACCAGCCGAGCCCCATCGATGATGCTGTCGAGATCGCTGACCGATTGCCGGGCCGCAAGACGGGCAAGCTCTCTCTCAAGTTCTTTCTGTCGAGCCTGGATTCTGCCGATCCGGGCCGAAATTTCTTCCGGGGTGCTTTTAAGTTGTTCGGCAATTGCGGCGAGCTGGCGCTCATCCTGCTGAAAACGATGGAGGGCGCCGGGACCGGTCACCGCCTCGATCCGGCGAACCCCGGCGGCGATACCGGTCTCGCTGACAATCTTGAACAGGCCGATTTCGCCGGTGGCGCCGACATGGGTGCCGCCGCACAGTTCCTTGCTATATTTAGCTACGCTCACCACCCGGACCTCGTCCGCGTATTTTTCACCGAAAAGAGCCGTGGCCCCCGCCCTGATCGCCTCCTCGCGGGCGAGGACCGCGGTATCGACCCGGCTGTTGCGCCTGATCTCCCGGTTAATCAGATTCTCGACCTGCTCGATTTGATCCGGGTTAAGGGCCGAAAAATTGGTGAAATCGAAGCGCATCCGCTCCGGATCGACCTGGGAGCCGGCCTGTTTGACGTGCTCGCCCAGTACTTTTTTAAGGGCGGCCTGCAACAGATGGGTGGCGGTGTGGTTATCGGCGGTGCGCTGCCGCAGCTCCCGATCAACTTCCATGGTCACTTTGTCATTTTCAGCGAGGGCACCTGCCCTGACTTCGGCTCGGTGGATAATCAATCCCTCACCCGCACTGATCGTGTCAAGTACCACGGCCGTGCCGTTCGGACCCATGATTTCGCCCTGGTCGCCACTCTGCCCGCCAGCCTCGGCATAGAAAGGGGTTTCGGAACAGACTATCGAGACCTTCTCCCCGTTCGTAGCCCCGGAAATCAGTTCACCCTGTTCGTCAAGAAGGGCGGCAATTTCCGTCTCGCACCGCAAGGTTTCGTAACCGAGAAATTTGCTCCGCGTTCCTTTCTCCAGCAGGGTCTTCACCCCCCGGCCCAGTTCGGCGAGAGTCGCGCCCCTCCAGGATTTCCTGGACTGCTGGCGCTGGGCCGCCATGGCCTGGTTAAAACCCGCTTCATCGGCGGAGAGGCCCTTCTCGATCGCGATATCGCGGACAATATCCACCGGGAAACCGTACGTATCGTAGAGCTTGAAGATAAAATCTCCGGCCACCACTTTTTCGCCGGCCTTCTTGAGGCGGGAAAGTTCCTGGTTGAGCATCACCAGGCCGTGGTCGATGGTCTCCAGAAAGCGCTCCTCCTCATTATCGACCACTTTTTCCAAAAGCTCCCGGCTCTCCAGGAGATGGGGATAGGCCTCCCCCATCTGCTCGGCAACCGCCGCCGTGATACTGGCCAGGAAAGGTGTTTTCATCCCCAGAAAGCGGCCGAAGCGGATGGCCCGCCGCATGATGCGCCGCAGGACATAACCTCGGCCTTCGTTCGAGGGCAGCACCCCGTCGGCCACCAGAAAGGTGGTGGCCCGGCTGTGATCGGCGATAACCCGCATGGCGGTATCGATCTTGTCTTCCCTGCCGTACTCCCGGCCGGTTACCTCGGCGATCCGCGCGAAGATGCCGGTGAAGAGATCCGAGTCGTAATTGGTCCGCTTGCCCTGCATAACCGCGGTGATCCGCTCCAACCCCATGCCGGTGTCGATGCTCGGCTTGGGCAGGGGGGTCATGGCGCCGTCCGCGGCCCGGTTGAACTGCATAAAGACCAGATTCCAGATCTCCAGGTAGCGGTCGCAGTCGCAGCCCAATCGGCAGTCCGGTCCGCAGGCCATCTCCTCCCCCTGATCGTAATGAATCTCGGAACAGGGGCCGCAGGGGCCGGTGTCGCCCATGGACCAGAAGTTTTCCTCTTCACCCATCCTGACGATCCGCTCCGGGGTAACACCTTCCACCTTTTCCCAGAGCGCGAAGGCCTCGTCGTCGTCGTCAAAAACCGAGATCCACAACCTGCTCCGCTCGAGGCCCAGTTCCTCGGTCAGAAATTCCCAGGCGTAGCGAATCGCCTCTTCCTTGAAATAATCGCCGAAGGAGAAGTTGCCGAGCATCTCGAAAAAGGTATGGTGACGCGCCGTGTAGCCGACGTTTTCAAGATCGTTATGCTTGCCGCCCGCCCGAAGACAGCGCTGGGAGGTGGCGGCCCGGACATAGTCTCTTTTTTCCTCGCCCATGAACACCCGCTTGAACTGCACCATTCCGGCATTGGTAAAAAGCAGGGTGGGATCGTCGTGGGGAACCAGGGGGGAACCAGCCACAATTTCATGATCGCGGTCGCCAAAATACTTTAAAAAACGAGCTCTTATCTCATTTCCAGTCATCTTTTAAAACTTCTCTCACACAGGTTTAATATCATTAAAATGAACCAGGATTGATGGCGTCGCAAAAAGTCGCCAGCTCCTGCGTTGCTGCAAATTGTCTCGTCATTGCAACGTACTGAAGTACGCTTCATTCCTCAAAATTCGCGCGCCTTGGATCTGACGATTTTTGCTTAGCCATCTCTATTTTCGATTTTATGCGAGTTTATCAAAATTAGCGGTCTCGCAAAAAACCGCGAGCGGAGCGAATCAAGCCGCTCCGGCGGTTTTTGAGGTTTTGCGGCAAATCGTGGTCCGGCAGCCGCGGGCGGCCCGAATCTCTCAGGCTTTAGCCTTTTTTTCGTCGCCCTCGACCGCGATACCATAACCAAGCTTCACCTTATGCTCTATATCGGCGCAGACATCCGGATGGTCCTTCAGGAAGGCCTTGGCATTCTCCCGGCCCTGCCCGATCCGTTCGCCGTTAAAGGAGTACCAGGCCCCGCTTTTTTCGACGATATCCTGTTCGGCGGCCAGATCGAGCAGATCACCGACCTTGGAGATCCCCTCCCCGTAGATAATATCGAACTCAACGATCTTGAAGGGCGGCGCCACCTTGTTCTTGACGAAC
The DNA here is from genome assembly GCA_024637225.1 of Desulfobacterales bacterium. Taxonomy (GTDB): domain Bacteria; phylum Desulfobacterota; class Desulfobulbia; order Desulfobulbales; family JAGXFP01; genus JAGXFP01. The sequence continues at coordinate 66,489 of JAGXFP010000071.1, read as the reverse complement.
TTGACCTTGGTGCGGTTGCCGATCACCTCGGTGCCGTCCTTGATGGCGGTCATTTTGCGGATATCCATCCGCAGCGAGCTGTAGAATTTCAGGGCGTTGCCGCCGGTGGTGGTTTCCGGATTGCCGTACATGACCCCGATCTTGATTCTGATCTGGTTGATGAAGATCAGCGCGGTCTTGGAGCGGTTCAAGATGCCGGTCATCTTCCGCATCGACTGGGACATCAGCCGGGCCTGGAGACCGACATGGGAATCGCCGACATTGCCGTCAATCTCGGCTTTCGGGACCAGAGCGGCGACCGAATCGATAACGATTACGTCGATCGCGCCGCTGCGCACCAAAATCTCGGCGATCTCCAGGGCCTGCTCGCCGTAATCGGGCTGGGAGACCAGGAGGTCGTCGACATTGACCCCGAGCTGCTCGGCATAGGTGGTATCCAGAGCGTGTTCGGCGTCGATAAAGGCGGCGGTGCCGCCCCTCTTCTGGGCCTCGGCGATAACATGGAGAGCCAGGGTGGTCTTGCCGGAGGATTCCGGCCCGTAGATCTCGGTGATCCGGCCCCGTGGAATGCCGCCGACCCCGGTGGCGATGTCCAGGCTCAAGGCGCCGGTGGGAATCGCCGGTACCGCTTCGGCCGTATCGGTGCCGAGCCGCATGATCGAGCCCTTGCCGAACTGTTTCTGGATCTGGTTTATCGCCGAGTCTATCGTTTTGCTTTTATCTGTGGCTGAAGTCATCGGTACATTTCCCCCTAAAGAGGTTTTAATTATAAACGCTGACAGGATTGATTCTTCGCATAATCATGCCTGAGCATGGCCAGTCTTAATATGTCCAAACCCTTATGACAGGCCGCTTCCTGGACCTGCCAGCGCTCTCCGTTAAAACTGGACTTGCAATCCTCGGTACCCGCCGAGGTCGCCAGGCCGTAACAGACAGTGCCCACCGGTTTGGCCGCGGTACCTCCCGAGGGTCCGGCAATACCGGTCACCGCCAGGGCGATATCGGCGCCGGTCTTCCGGCGGATCCCCTCGGCCATCGCCCGGGCCGTCTCAGGACTCACCGCGCCGTACTCGGCAAGGAGCTCTCCGTCGACTCCGAGCATCTGTTCCTTTAATTCATTGCTGTAGGTCACCGCCCCGCCCAGAAAATATTCGGAGCTGCCGGGCACCCTGGTGATCCGATAGGAGATCAGACCGCCGGTGCAGGACTCGGCCAGAGCCAGGACCATGCCGTTATCGACCAGCAAGCGACCGACCACGGCTTCAAGGGTTTCTTCCTCGGTCCCGTAAAGATTTTCTTCCAACAAGCCGCGAATCCGGGCATCAACCTCGCCGAAAAGATGATCCGTATCCCTTTCTTCGGATCCGACCACGGTCAAGCTGACATGGACCTCGGGAAAGACCGGATAGTAACCGATCCGGATTCGCCCTTGACCTTCGGTCAGGGGGGCCAGCCGCTGGTTGATCCCGGTTTCGGGCAGCCCGGCCACCCGGTAAAGCCGTTGTCTGACCTGACGCACTTCCTCGCCTTCCCAAACCGCCAGACGGCTGATCACCGTTTCGACCAGAAGCTCCTCCATTTCATAGGGTACCCCCGGCAGAAAGAAGATCGGCTTGTTATCATGAACCAGAAAATAGCCGGCCGCGCTGGTTTCGTTTTTGAGGGCATGGGCCCCGGCCGGCAGCCAGGCCAGCTTTTCCAGGGAGGGGTGTGGTTCCGCCGGGGCAGCTTTGTTCGTCGCCCTGATCTGGCGGAGAACCTCGGGATAGAAGGTCGAAGGCCGCTCCAGGGCATCGGCCACCGCCTCACTGGTCAGATCGTCGCTGGTTGCCCCCAGGCCGCCGGTAACGATGACGAAATCGGCCCGGGCCAGGGCGTCGAGCAGGGTTTTGCCGATCAGCTTCGGATCATCGCCGATGGTGGTCATCGCGGTTACCTCGTGCCCGGCGGCGAATAACTGGCCGGCGGCAAAATAGCTGGTCGTATTAAGAATTCGACCGGAGGTAAGTTCGTCGCCGATGGCGATTATTTCACCGTTCATCTTTCCTCCTCCACCATGGTGCCAACCACTCCCGCGGTCTCCAAACCCTCGAGTCTAACCTTGACCAGCCGATTAATCAAGCCGGGTGCTCCCCTGAAGCTGACCGGGATATAGTTGTCGGTAAAACCCTTCAGCCCGCCGGGCTTCCGGCAGCCGCCGCCTTCGACCAGCACCTCCCTGGTCTCGCCGAGATGGGCCTCATAAAACTCCTGCCTTTTTCGCTCGCCCAGTTCCCGAAGGGCGGCGACCCGTTCATCCTTGACCTGTTTCAAAACCTGGCCGACCATGGAGGCCGCGACCGTTCCCGGCCGCTTCGAATAAGGGAAAACATGAAGATAGGTGACCGGCAGCCGGGCCAGCAGATCGTAGGTATTCTGAAAGGCCCGCTCGTCCTCACCAGGGAAACCGGCCATCACATCGACCCCGATCGCCGCCGCCGGCAGAATTTTTCTGATCCGGCCGATCAATTCGGCAAAATCCTCGCCCCGGTAATGCCGGTGCATCTTGGTGAGAATCCCGTCGTCGCCGCTCTGCAGCGGGATGTGAAGATGGGGCAGCAGGTTTTTCTCGGCCGCGATCAATTCGAGCAGCTCATCGCTGATCTCACCCGGGTCAAGAGAGCTGATCCGGTAACGTAGCGGGCATTCCTCGAGGAGGCGGCGCAGCAGGCTGACCAGATCGGTGGCCGGATCGAGATCATGGCCGTAGGTGCCGGTATGGATGCCGGTCACCACCAGTTCCCGGTAGCCCCCGTCGGCAAAAATCCGGGCCTGCTCAACCGCCCGGTCCGGCAATTGGCTGCGGCTCCGTCCCCTGGAAAAGGGCACGATACAGTACGTACAGAAACTGTTGCAGCCGTCCTGGATGCGCAGATAGGCGCGGGTCCGCTCGCCGAAACTCTTGACCGTAAGAGGACTGATCTCCCTGCTCCGGCTGATATCGCCCATCTGCATCTCCAGATCGCAATGTCCATCGGAGAGGGCGACCTCAACCAGCTTCTGTTTGAAGCCGTTGCCGACGACGCAGAGGGGTTGCTCGACGATCTCCAGGATATCCTGGGATGCGACCTGGGCATAGCAGCCGGTCACCACCAGCCGGGCGGCGGGATTCTTCCGCAGCGCCCGCCTGATCATCTGCCGGGACTGGGCCCCGGCCTTTGCTGTAACCGCGCAGGTATTGACGATATAGACGTCGGCCTCCTGAGAAAAAGGCACTACCTCAACTCCGCGTTCCGCCAGCGATGAGAGAAAAGCGGCGGACTCGAACTGGTTCACCTTGCAGCCCAGGGTGGCCAGCGCCACCCGCTTTTTTGTCGAAGAATCGCTCATGGGTAAGAACTTTAAATTAGAAAGGGGGAAAACGCATCTTCCATAAATATCCCCTTGCGGGGTAAAATCATCTCAAATTCCAGCCAAGCGCGCGGACTCATATCCACGCAACAAACCAGACAATCACCGCAACGCTGAGAGCCGGTGCCTTCTTGCGCCGCCGCCGTTTACGATAATTTCGCAAAAACCAGGAAATGACTAGGCAAAAAATCCCAATATCCAGCCGAAGGAAGTGCCCCAAGGTGCGACACAGTAGATCGGAGTTTTTGCGACGCCATCATTTATATATGTTTACCCGAATTAGTCAAGCGGGATGGCCGCCGGGATTTTTTATAAGGCTTAACGAACAATCGGCCCGCCGCCCAACAACTCCTCTCCCCGGTAGAGGGCGGCGAACTGGCCCGGCGAAACCGCCCGCTGGGGCGCGGTAAAAAAAATATCGAAACCGCCCTCCCCAACCGGCTCGACCCGGGCCGGCACCGGCTGCTGACGGTAGCGGATCCGGACCTCGAATTCACCCGGCAACCCGGGAGGCCGGCCGGCCAGCCAGTTCAGTTCCGCCACCCGCAGCCGGGAACGATACAAATCCTCCTGCTTGCCGACCACCACCCGGTTGCCTTCCGGCTCAAGCCCCACCACATACCAGGGGGTGGCATCGGGGATGCCCAGGCCGCGCCGCTGACCCACGGTAAAGTGATGAATTCCCGAATGGCGCCCCACCTCCCTGCCGTCGACCGTCACCACCGGTCCGCTCCCGTCCCGGACCGCGCCGCTGTTATCGAGATAAGCGCCGATCTCCCGCCCTTTGAGGAAGCAGACATCCTGGCTTTCTTCGCTACGCTCGAACTCAAGGCCCAGTTCGCCGGCCAGTTCATAGACCTGGTCCTTATGGTAGCCGCCTAGAGGAAAACGGCTCCTGGCCAGCTGTTCCTGCTCAAGAAGGCAGAGGAAGTAGGACTGGTCCTTGGCCGGATCGACGCCTTTGAGCAGATGGTACCGGCCGTCCTCCCCCTTCTGCCGCCTGACATAATGGCCGGTGGCCAGAAAGTCGGCGCCTGAAGCCAGGGCCTTTTCCAGAAAGAGGCCGAACTTGATCTGCCGATTGCAGATCACGCAGGGATTGGGGGTCAGGCCCCGAAAATAGCTGTCCCGAAAATAGTCAAGAACCGCTCTTTCAAAATCGGCCCGCAGATCGATCACGGTAAGCTCGACCCCCAGCCGGTCGGCCATCGCCCGGACCCGGGCCACCTGCTCGTCGAGATCGGACTGGGCCAGGGCCATGAAAACCCCCCGGACCTCATAGCCCTCTTTTTTGAGAAGGGCGGCGGTCACCGAACTGTCCACCCCGCCGCTCATGGCCACCGCCGCTTTTTTACCTGTCATTTACGCTGAAAACTCCGGCAAAGGAAAGATTGCAATAAACCTCGGGATAAGAGTAAGATAGCACCCTTGTCACGGATCCCGGCTTAACACCATCCTGAATCCGTGACGGCTTCGTGGTAAATTTTACTTTATTCGTTTGTAATTGCATTTGATAATCGTTTTTCCCTTAGGTTGCCATGGTTCACCCCGCCACCCAGCGAGGCGCCCGATAACGGCGCATCTGCGCCCCGCAGGAAGTGCCCTTGGAGTGCCGTGTAGGCAACTTGTGAAATACCATTAGTATTATCAACATCGTCGCCGCCTTGCATCTGCACCGCTCTCGAACGCTCACGGATTCAGGACCATAGCTTGCCTTACCCCCTGGCGGGTAGAAAAAAATTAAGCCCGCAAAAAATCAAAAAAGAGGATGGCTAAGCAAAAATCGTCAGATCCAAGGCGCGCAAATTTCGAGGAATGAAGCGTACTCCAGTACGCTGCAATGACGAGACAATTTGCAGCAACGCAGGAGCTGGCGACTTTTTGCGACGCCATCGCAACTTAATCGACCATGGAATAACATGCTGAAAAAACCCGAACTACTCGCCCCGGCCGGCAGCTTCGCCAAGATGCGGGCCGCGATCCATTACGGCGCCGACGCCGTCTATCTGGGCGGCCAGAAATTCAGCCTCCGGGCCCATGCCGCCAATTTTTCGGAAAACGAGATCGCCCGGGCCGCCGACTATGCCCATGAACGCGGCGTCAAGATATACGTAACCGTCAATATCTTCGCCCATAACCGCGATTTCGCCGAGCTGCCGGCTTACCTGGAAAGCCTCGGCACAGCGCAGGTCGACGGCCTGATCGTCTCCGATCCCGGCATCATGCGGCTGGCCCGGAACACCTTACCCGGCCTGCCGATTCACCTCTCCACCCAGGCCAACGTCACCAATCTGGAGAGCGCCCGCTTCTGGCAGGAGCAGGGGGTAAAGAGGATCAACGCCGCCCGCGAGCTTTCCCTGGCCGAGATCACCGAGATCAAAAACGGTACCGATCTCGAGATCGAGGTCTTCGCCCACGGCGCCCTCTGCATCTCCTATTCGGGCCGCTGCCTGTTGAGCTGCTACCTGACCGGCCGCAGCGCCAACCGGGGTGACTGCGCCCATCCTTGCCGCTACAACTACAAGCTGATCGAAGAGAAACGGCCCGGCCAGTATTTTCCGGTCGAGGAAGACCAGCGGGGCACCTACATCTTCAACTCCCGCGACCTCTGCCTGCTGAACCGGCTGCCGGAGCTGATCAGCGCCGGGGTCGACTGCCTGAAGATCGAGGGCAGGATGAAGACCATCTACTATACCGGCGCGGTGACCAGGGTCTACCGGGCCGCCATCGATGATCTCTTCGACAACTGGCCCGAAACCGGCCTGCCGGTCCTCGACGGGAAATTCATGGCCGAACTGAAAAAAGTGGGCTCCCGGGGCTATACCGAAAATTTCCTGAGCGACCCGCCCGAGCGCAAGGACATGCTATACGACGAATCACATCTGGCCCCGACCCATCATCCGGCCGGCATTGTCGTCGAAGGCGGCGACAGTCCTTTGATCGATATCAGAAATCCCCTCCTGCCGGGGCAGACCGTCGAATATCTCGGCCGGCGCCTGGCGGGCAGCTCCCACCGGGTCATCGAGATCATCGATTCGGAAGGGCTCCGCCTCGAAAAAGCCAACCCCGGCAACCTGGTCCATCTGATCACCGAACCGCGGCCAGACAACTGGCTGGCCGGCGCCCTTTTGCGCAAGGGAGTTCAGCAAGCCGCAGATTGATGGCGTCGCAAAAAGTCCGGGAACCCATTTAGCCCTCGGGAAAAACATCTGTCATTTCGAGCGCATGTGAGAAATCTTGTTCTTACACCCACAGGGGATAAGTTTCGTGCCAGCTCAGCTTTAACCTATTGGATTTTTCCACGTTGGCAAAATAACTTAAGACGATCTCGACTTTTTGCGAATTTTATCAAAATTGATGCGTTCGCAACAAGCCAGAAAAGCCTTAGAAAGGCTCAGGGTGAGCGGAATAACTTACCTGATTTAACCTTCGTGCTGAGCCTGTCGCAGGAAGGTTTTTTACCTTTCCGCAACTTCATCGCCAATTAAAAAAGCCGGGGGCTTCCGCCCCAGGCTTTTTCATCGCAGCATTCCATAACCTATGGAAATTATTTATTGATCGCTCAACCTCCGCCCTGGGAGGACTCGCCGCCGCCTTCAACGGCCATGGTCGAACCCTGGGCGCCGGCGATATGAGCGCGGGAAACCTTGATTCTGACGTTATCGGCAATCTCCAGGGTAACCACCGTATCGGTAATCCCGGTGATCTCGCCGTGGATGCCGCCGTTGGTGACGACCTTGTCACCCTTTTTCAGGGCGGCCACAAAAGCCTGATGCTCCTTGACCTTCTTCTGCTGGGGCCTGATCAGCAGAAAGTAGAAAATCACGAAAATAAGGATCAGCGGCAGAAAGGAAGCTATTCCTCCGGGACCGGTTGCGGGCGCCGCATCGGCCGCCCAGGCGAGACTAGTCATTTTTATTCCTCCAGATTATTTTTAAGCTATTTTATCTTGCCGCCCCGGTCGCCGTCCATAAAAATCGCGGCGAAACTCGGCAAAACGGTCTTCCTCGATGGCCTTCCGCATCCCCGCCATCAGATTGACGAAATAATGCAGGTTGTGGATGGTGTTCAGGTGGGAAGAGAGAATCTCCCTGGCCATGTAGAGATGCCGGAGATAGGCCCGCGAATAATGCCGGCAGACGTAACAGTCGCAGCTCTCGTCGATCGGCCGCGGATCATCCCGGAATCTTGCGTTTTTTATAACAAGCCTGCCCTCCGATGTAAAGAGCATTCCGTTCCGGGCGTTGCGGGTCGGCATCACGCAGTCGAACATATCGACCCCGCGCCAGACCGCCTCAATCAGATCCTCGGGGGTGCCGACCCCCATCAGGTAGATCGGATAATTCTGGGGCATCAGGGCGGCGGTATGCTCGGTGATATCCATCATCAATTCATGGGGCTCGCCGACGCTCAGGCCGCCCAGGGCATAGCCGTCGAAACCGATCCCGACCAGCTCGTCGATCGCCCGTCCCCGCAAGTTCTCGTACATGCCACCCTGGACGATGCCGAACAGCAACTGCTCCCGGTTGGTATGGGCCGCCCGGCAACGCCTGGCCCAGCGCCCGGTCAACTCGGTACCCTTGACGGTCTCCTCGCGGCTGGCCGGATAGGGGATGCAGGTATCGAGGCACATCATGATGTCCGAGCCCAGGGCCTCCTGGACCGCCACCGCGTCCTCGGGACTTAAAAAAAGGTCCGAGCCGTCAAGGTGGGATTTGAAGGCCGCCCCCTCCTCGGTGATTCTGGCCAGATCGCTCAGGCTGAAGATCTGGAAGCCGCCGCTGTCGGTAAGGATCGGGCCGTCCCAGTTCATGAACTTGTGCAGGCCGCCGAGATTCCGGATCAGTTCGTGGCCGGGCCGGATGAAGAGATGGTAGGTGTTGCCGAGAATAATCCGGGCGCCGAGTTCCTTGAGGTTTTCCGGGGTGATCCCCTTGACCGTGGCCTGGGTGCCGACCGGCATGAAGACCGGGGTCTGGATCGCCCCGTGGGCAGTCCGGACCTCGCCGCGTCGGGCCGCGCACTGGCTGGAACGGCTGTGCAGGGTAAAGGGCGAATCAGTCATCCTGGCCGCGCTCCCACAATTTCAGGAGATTGGCGATACCCAGTTCGGCCAGATCGAGCATCTGCTCGAACTTCTCCCGGGCGAAAGGCGCTCCCTCGGCGCTGCCCTGCACCTCGATCAGGCGGCCGTCGCCGGTCATCACGAAATTGGCATCGACCTCGGCGCCGGAATCCTCCCGGTAATCAAGATCGAGCAGGCAATGGCCGCCGACCATACCGACACTGATCGCCGCCACCGGTGTCAACTCCGGCATGGCGGTCAGCAACCCCTTCTCGACCAACCCCCGCAGGGCGGCCCGGACGGCCAGGGCCGCCCCGGTAATCGAGGCGGTCCGGGTGCCGCCGTCGGCGTTCAGGACGTCGCAGTCGACCCGCAGGGTGCGCTCGCCGATCTCCTTTAAATCGACCATCATCCGCAGGGAACGACCGATCAAGCGCTGGATTTCCATGCTCCGCCCCGAGCAGCCGTTGGTCTCCCGCCGCGCCCTGGTATTGGTGGACCCTGGCAGCATGCCGTACTCGGCAGTGATCCAGCCCTGGCCGCGGCCAACCAGAAACGGCGGCACCTTCTCCTCGACGCTGACCGCGCAGAGAACGTGGGTATTGCCCATCCGGATCAGCACCGAACCGTCGGCCTGATGCTGGAAATTATATTCAACCGACAGGGGCCGGATTTCGTTATCCGTCCGATTATTGCTTCGCAATGGTAATTCTCCGTTGACTATGACCTGAATCCGTAATGGCTCCGTGGGAAATTTCACTCGGCTCTAAGGGCGCCCGAGAACGAATTCAGGTATGATTTATAAAGTATTTCAAAATTGGAGGATTGTACTCGCCCTCAAGGAAAAAGCCAAACCCGAAAGGGGGCTTAACGGCGAAAAGATCTGCCGACGGGCAACCACCCGTGAAAAAAACGGGCAATCAAAGATCAAAAGCCCCGGCCGGTATCCGTTATCGGCCAGAAACACCATGCCGGATTTGTCCGCCGGGACTTTTTAATTACAAACTCATGAAAAACTAGGGCTAGCCACTAAATTCGCCAAAACTGATTTTCCAAGTCATTTCAGGATGTTCCAAGTCATTTCAGGTTGGAAATCGTCAGAGCAAAGTGCGCAAATTTCGAGGGCTGTAACCGAAACACAAAGCATTTCAATCCCAGCCCTTAAGCTCGGTAGAACGCGCTCCCCCCGAGCTTTCAGAGACACTGGTGGCCTAACCCGCAGGGGTTTCCCGGTAGATCCTTCTTATCCGCGGGATATTTTTCATAAAAAGGTCGACCAGATCCGGATCAAAATATTTTCCCCGCAGATCCCAGACTTCCTCCACCGCCTCTTCGAAGGACCAGGCCTTTTTGTACGGCCGTTCCGAAGCCAGGGCATCAAAGACATCGCATATCGAGGTAATCCGGCTGGCCAGCGGTATCTGCCGGCTCGCCAGCCCTTGCGGATAGCCGGAGCCATCCCACCTTTCATGATGGTTAAGGGCAATGGACTGGGCCACCTTTAAAAGGGTGGATTTGCCTTTGCTAAGCAGATCCGAGCCCACCCGACAATGGGTTTTTATGATCTCGAATTCATCATGGGAAAGCGGCCCCTGTTTCTGCAGAATCGCATCAGCTATTCCTATCTTGCCGACATCGTGCATGGGCACGGCATGGAAGATGATTTCCAGGGCTCTTTTGCTCAAACCGAATGAGTCGCCGAGGACCGCGCAATACCGACTTAACCTTTTTATGTGGGCGCCGGTGCTGCCGTCCCGGAAGGCTGTCGCCTGGGTGAGGCGGGCCAGGACATCCAGATGGGCCCTGCTCAGCTCCCTGGACCGTTCCTCCACCAATGATTCCAGATTTACCTTGTGGAATTCCAGTTCGTGCTGAACCTCGAAAAGAGTCTCCTCCAACTGCATCTCCTTGGTGACGTCGATCAGGGTCCCGTAAGAAAGCACGATCCGGTCCCGGTCGTGGATTTCGATTCTGGCCAGATCCTTGAGCCACAAGGGGCGGCCGTTCGCGGAGAACTTATAAACCGCGTCAATGCCGCCGCCGCGCTCAGCCACGCGCCGCATCACTTTACGCAATCGGGTGATCTGTTCCTTATCCCGAATGATTTTGTCGATTCCGGGAGGTTTTTCCTGGATCCGGTACAGACAACGGCTGAGGATATTGTCCCGCAGCGCCCCCGCCACTTCGGTGGTCCGGAATCCGAGCAATTCGCGCAACCTGGTCCCGGCGTATTCATACCAGATATCACCTCCCTCCGGAAGCCAGGCGGCAATATAAGGGATTATCGGAGAGCCGGCCCCTTCAAGGGCCTTAAAGTGGGCGATGGAGGAGAGAAGACTTTCTTTGAGCCCGGAGCTATAAGGTCCGGAAAGAATTTTTCCGTCATACATTTCCCTGCTGTTATGCCGGGAAGGTGTATTCTCAGTCATCTTTTGCACAATCGGGCAAGAATTCCATCTGCAAACTCCCGGCGATTTTTTCTTCCGGCTGGAGCTCCTCCGGATAAACAGCTGTCCAGGCAATGCTCCGGCAAAAAAATAATTTATTTATTCTAGAACATTTGAAGGGGAACGTTCAACAGATATGATCAGAGAGGAGAAAAGAGGCGAAATGATTGGGCAAAAAGCAAATATTTCTGTCTTATTCAAAGCGGCAGGCGCTATCAGGATCATCCAAGGCGGTTACAGTTCGAGAAAAGTGGTGTCGGTATTCAATACCTCGCAGCCCCCCTCGGTGACCGCCACCATATTCTCCAGCCGGACCCCGCCCCAGCCTGGGAGATAGATGCCCGGTTCGACCGTCACCACCATTCCGGCTTTTAATTTTCTTTTATAGCGAGGGCTCAGGCCCGGCCCCTCGTGAACCGCCAGTCCTACCCCGTGGCCAAGCCCGTGCCCAAATCTTTTCCCATAACCGGCCCCGGCGATAATCCGCCGGGCCGCCCGGTCGACCTCAGCCCCGGTCACTCCGGGCCGGATCATTTTGATCCCGGCCAGCTGGGCAGCGCGGACCAGACGGAAGATATCTCTGCTGGTTTCGTCCATTTCGCCAAGCACCACGGTCCGGGTCATGTCCGAACAATATCCATCGAGGACCAGACCCATATCCATCACGATCGGCTCGCCTTTACCCAGAAGCCGTTCGGAGGGAACGGCATGGGGCTTGGCGCCGTTGGGGCCGCCAGCGACGATGGTTTCGAAAGCGGGAGCATCGGCGCCCTTCTCTCGCATCAGGGTTTCGATCCGGATCGCCACCTGCCGCTCGCTCATCCCGGCCCGCAGGGTCTGGAAGACCTCCTGAAAGACCTGCTCGTTCAAGAGAACCGCCGCCCTGATCTTTTCAATCTCGGCCGGACTCTTGCAGAGCCGCAGCCTTTCGACCAGCCCGGTGGCGGGCACCGGTTCGATTTCGAGTTTTTTGGCCAGATTTACCAGCTTGGCGGCGGTCTGATGTAAAAAATAATGACTTTCGAAGGCCAGCCTTTTGATGCCCTTTCCGGCCAGGATTTTTTCCAGAAGATCGAGCAGCCCACGCTTGTAAACCAGAACCTCAAAACCGGCCGCCTCCGCCTCGGCCTCCAGCTGATAGCGGAAATCGGTCATCAGTAGCGGCCGACCGCGCCTGGGGATCAGCAGGGCGCCGGAACTTTCGTTGATATTCATGTCCCCAGCCCTAAAGCCGCTCAGATAATGGCGGTTCTGGGGCTGGGTGACCAGGAGGGCGTCAAGTCCGCGGGTGCGCAAATTTTTTTTTAAGCGGCCGAGACGATCCATAAAGTCAATCACCTTTACCGTAAAATTTGACATTGATGGTCATCCCCCGTTCGTAACAGCGCTTGTGCAGTTCGGCCAACAGCTCGAAAGTGTCGTCCGGGCCGGCCTCGACCCGGTTATCCGTCCCCTGGGTCAGGGAAAAGGTGTCAAGCCATTCCCGCATGATCTTTTCAGCCTCGTCACCGGGCGGTTCCAGGAGAATTTCGAGGCGCATTAAACCAGCGAGGTCAGGATCTTGACGACCATCTGCTTGTGCTGTTCGACCGCCTTGCCGTATTGACCGTTCAGGTCATCCATAACCCGCTGCCACTCTTCCTGGTATTTAGGATGCTGGGAGGGCTCCAGTTTCATCATCCTCCCGGTCTTCTGGGCCATGGCCGCCTCCAACTGCGGCATCTGCTGAGCGAAATTGGCGTCAAGCTGCTCCTTGAGCTGCTGGCGATGCTGGCGGTACTGATCGAGAATCTTGGTCAGATCTCCGAAGATCGCCAGCAGATCCGGATGGTTGCGACCCACCTGGACCAGGCCGTTCATGGCCTGCCCGGCATCGTCGAGCTGGTCCTCTTCCCGGGGCAGGATGATATTTCGCAGCAATCCTTCGGCCACCCCCTTGATGAAATTGCTTCGCGCCTCGGGTCGGCACCTCTCTAAGGCGGCAGCCAGGTCGCTCTCTTCTTCCCGCATAAAGGCGGCCGCAGCCCGCATCCCTTCCTTGACCTCATCCTCGCCCTGCAGGTCGGAGCCACTCTGCTCAGCCTCCAGCCGGGCCGCCCTTTCCATCACCATTTCCATGGTACTCCTGATCTCAGCCATAATCGTTCCCGTAGGTTTTAAAACTTTTCATTTTGCCGTTCCCGAAGGTAAGCGAAGGCGAGGAGACTTCGACAAGCCGCGAAACCGACAGGGGCATTCAACTCATTGATTTGCGTTAGTCGAATCGGTCTTTTTTTTTTGACAAACTCGTAAAAAATGATTTGCCAAGTCATTGCGAAGAACAAAGCGGCGAAACAATCCAGTATTCTCAGCTAGTTACATCTATCTGGATTGCTTCGCTACGCGCGCAATGACTCGATTTTCGACTTTGGCAAACTCGTCAATTTTGATTTTTTAACATAAAAACTTCCATAAACAGAATACCTGATTCTCCCCGATCTTCTTCAGCAAAAAATAACGGCAAGGCCGTTTCCTGGACCGGTTGAAGCAGGCGGCTTCGTTTAAGCTCAGCGGGGAAAGGCCGCCGGAATCCCGCCGTCCACCGGCAAAGTGGCGCCGGTGGTCGGGGTCTGTCCGGAGGCGAAAAAGAGCACCGCCCGGCCGACATCGTCGGCGCTGACCGCGGCCTTCAGCAGGTTGCGCTGCCGGTAATATTCCTTGAGGCCTTCGGGATCGAGGTTGCGCGACTTCATCCGCTCCGGGCCCACCACATCCCAGAGCCCCGACGATACGCCCTCGTCGTCAAAAATGGCATCGGCGTTAATCATATTGACCCGGACCCCGATTTCGGCCAGTTCAAGGGCGGCAATCTTGCCAAGCTAATGGGCGCCGCCTTGGAGGAGCTGTAGGCGCCGAAGGCCGCGCCGGGATCAAAGACATTCTTGGAGCTGTTGATGACGATGTTGCCGCCCATGCCCTGCCGGCGAAAGATCGGGGTCGCCGCCTTGATCACCTGAAAGACGCCCTTGAGATTGACCTCGATAACCTGATCGAACTTTTCCTCGGCCAGATCTTCAAGCCGGGCCACATGGGCTACCCCGGCATTCGGCACCAGAATATCGAGACCGCCGCTCTCCTTGACGATTAAGTCTAGGCCGGCGCCGACCGAGACGCCATCGCAAACATCCATCACCAGGGGCCGGACCATCTGACCGCCAAACTGCTCGGCCAGTTTGGCGCAGGCGACCTTGAGGCGTTCCTCGCTGATATCGCTGAGATAGACCACTGCCCCGGCTTTCAGGAGCTGCCGGCCGATCCCCATGGCGATGGCCCCGCCGCCGCCGGTAACCAGTGCCGTTCTGCCCTGGAGGGAGGGAGGAGAGCCCTTGCCGAGCTTGACCTGCTCGAGGCTCCAGTATTCCATATCGAAAATTGACGATTCCGCAAGCTCCCGAAATGTGCCGACCGCGGCGGCCCGGACCTTGGCCCGGACCGTGTGTTCGGCGATATCGGCGGCGATCCCGGCCGCCTTCGGAGTGGCGCCAACCCCGATGACTCCAAGGCCGCGGATCAGAATCACCCGCGGCATCCCGTCGAGCCGGATCTTGTCGGCCCCTTTGGCCGCCACCTGGGTTTCGAAATAGCTGACATAGCGTTGGTGGTAATCATCCACAGCGGTGTTAATCAAAGCCCCGATCCCTGCCTCATCAGCAAGAGCGCCGAAGTCGAGAAAGAGGGGATAGTTCTTGGTGCGGATCACGTGATCGGGCGTCAACACCCCGGTGACCAGAAGCTCTTCGGCATCGGGCCGGGCCAGGGCGGCCAGCAGCCCGGCCTCCTCGCGCAGGTCGAAAAGGCAATGCCTCGGAGTTGGGCCGCCGTCGATCCGGCTCAGGGCGCCGCGCAACAACGGCAAGACCACGCTTCCGTCGGGGGCAGAAACGGATTCCGCCTCGACCGGCATAACCCTTGCGGCGATATACGCCTCGGCCCGGCTCACATAATCGATCATCCGCCCATAGGCGGTCCCGGCCTCATCCCCGAAGGTAAAGATACCGTGATTCATCAGGATGATCGCCTCGACTGCCGGGTTTTTTTCATAAAGCTCGGCCATGGCCAGAGCGAGGGGAAAGCCCGGCATGATGAAGGGCAGGACGGCGATCCGCTCGCCCAGGGCCTCGCCCAGAAGCCGCTCCGCATCGGGCTGATTGGTCAGGGTGACGATGGCATCGGCATGGGTGTGGTCAATAAATTTCGGGGGCAGAAAGGCGTGGACCAGGGTCTCGATGGACGGGGTCGGCGCCGAGGCCTCGAGGAGATGGGTCCGGAACTGGTTGACCATCTCTTCATCGCCGAGATCCTGTAAGGCCCGAAGTTTTTTCAGATAGGCAAGATCAAGGGCAGGCAGGCCCGGCGGTTCGATATCACCGAGGTCCCAGCCGCTGCCCTTGACGCAGATCACCCCCAGTTCATCGCCAAGGATGTCGGTCATCGCGGTTTTGACCGAGGTGTTGCCGCCGCCGTGGAGGACGAGATCCGCTTCCGCCCCGATCAATCTTGAGGTATAGACCCGCAAGGCCAGATCGGCCGGATACTCCGAATATTTTTCGATATAGCGCTGGGCCTCGCTGTGATCGTAACGGTTTTCCATCTTGTTGGAACTCCTTCTCTTCTTTGATTAACCTGAATCCGTGAGCGTTCGAGAACGGTGCAGATGCAGGGGGAACTCAATCCGTAACGCAGCAGGCACGAAAAAGGGCTGAAAGATGCGGCGGATCGGAGTTGACATGACACTAGATCAGCCAATAAACATAACCGATATAGGCAAGCAGCATGGCCAACCCGGTTAGGCGATCGATGCGGTGGCGGAAATAGAGGGCCGGCACCAGGACCGCGGCAAAAAGGATCATTACCGGCAGATCCCTGCTCAACAGCTCGCCGCCCATCCGGAAGGGGTTGATCATCGCCGTGCCGCCCATGACCATCATCAGGTTGAACATGTTGCTGCCGACTATGTTGCCGACCAGGATATCGCTCTCCCTCCGCCTGACCGCCGACAAGGATGAAGCAAGCTCCGGCAGGGAGGTGCCGATCGCGGCCACGGTAAGCCCGACCACCAGTTCCGAGACCTTGAGATGCCTGGCCACATCCACGGCGCCGTCGATAAAGAGACCGGAACCATAGGCCAGGAGCAGCAGACCACCGATCTGCAGAGCGAAGATCTTGATCTGCGACTCGTTTTTAACTTTCTCATCGGCGAGAGGGTCATCCCCCGTGCCCCCGTTATTTTGCCGGCAGGCGCTGATCGTATACCAGATCAGCCCGAGGACAAAGAGCGCGCCCAGGATCCGGTAAAAGACGCCGTGCCAGGCTATCAGGAAGACCAGAACGCTGACCAGCAGAGCCAGGAAAAGTTCCCGGCGAATGGCCTCGAACCTTACCGGCAGCCCCCGGAACAGGGCGCAGACGGCCAGGACCAGCCCGATATTGGCGATATTGCTGCCGACCACATTGCCGATCATGATATCGACATGGTCCTGGAGGGCGGCATTGATGCTGACGAAGAGCTCTGGGGTGGAGGTCCCGAAGGCGACGATGGTCAGGCCGACCACCATCGGCCGCATCCCGTGCCGCAAGGCGAATTTGGATGCCCCGGAGACCAGGCTCTCGCCGCCAACCACCAGCAAGACCAGCCCGGCGGCCAGAGCCAGCATGGATAAGGTCAGGTTTGCAAAATTCGGATCCACGTTCATCAAATTCAACCCCGAAAGGGCGCCGCGCTCGCGGGCCCCTTTCGATAACCTTTCAAACTCTCTTCAAAACTCAACTTGCCGAATTGTGTAATCCTGTCGGCATTTCCTGCCTTGAACAGTTCAATGGCAGGTTGCTTCCCCGGAATTCGGTTCAGCTCACCAAAAAACCATCAGGATGCCCTTTCAGGGCCTGTTGCGCAAGCTTTTTCAGCTCACCCCTTATCCTGGGCATCGGCACCAGGGGCGGCAGGGCCGACAGGTGTTGCTCCACCGGCCCCGGGGGCCGGACCTCCATTTTACTCTTCAGAAGCTCGGCGCCCCCGGTCTGCACCGGCGCGGCCAGGACCTCCCCACCCTGCCTGTCCAGACTGCGCATGAAAGCGAGAATCGTGTTAATATCGTTTTTCCGGTAAAAGACTTCGATCTCTTCGTTAATCAACTCCCGCTCCTCCAGGAGCTCACCGAATTTTTCCCTGTACTGCCCGACATGTTCGACCAGCAACTCGTAACAGCCCAGAAAGAGCTTGGTGAAGCGCCCCGATCTGGTCAACCCCCTGCTCTTGATTCCGGCAAATATCCTGGCCCGAATAGTCGGGGAATCAATCACGTAATCGTCATAGAAGAGCGCCTCTTCCAAGCCGCTAATCTCCAGAAAGCGGTCGATCAGCCGTCTATCCCTGAGAATCATGTAGATCCTGGTCAGGTCGATACCAACCCTCTGTTCGATGGTGAGGGATTGCCGGCGAATAGCCTGGTCCAAGGCCTCTTTATCCTCTTCGATCAGCTTGCGGAATCCGAAGTAGCGTTCCGCCATCTCCTTTCTGATCTCATGGGTCATCACCTTGGAGATATCGATATCCATAGCTGTTTTATCCGGAGTTTAATGTTATAATCTAGACTTACGATCAGAAAAAAGGCCGACTCCCTGTGCCGCGGCGCAACCGTTTTTCTTTTTCCTTGACACTGTACCCTTTTTAGGACCTACAATGCAATTACTCCGGCTGGCGCCGGGCGATAATCTCTATGAAATAACGTGATTAATGACCCCATTCAAAGATAAAGACGAGTCAGTGCGGCTGGTCAAGGAAGCCGCCGACATTGTCGAGATAATCGGCGAGCATGTCAACCTCAAAAAAACCGGGGCCAACTACAAGGGGTGCTGCCCCTTCCACAGTGAAAAAACCCCTTCGTTCATGGTCAACCAGGCCCGGGGGTCATTCCACTGCTTCGGCTGCAACGAGGGTGGCGATATCTTCTCCTTTTACATGTTGTATCACAATGCGACTTTTCCGGAGGCGCTGAAGAGTCTCGCCGGCCGCTATGGGGTGGCCCTGCCGGAAAAACCGCTTTCCCACGCCGATCAGGCCCGGGCCAAGCTGAGATCGGGACTCTTCGAGGTGCTGGAAAGGAGCGGGGCGGTTTTCCATGAGATTCTGCTCCGGGATCCACGCGGGGCCGCGGCCAGAAAATATCTGGCGAGCAGAAATATCCCGGATGAAATTATCCGCAAATTCAGGCTCGGCTATGCGCCGGACAGCTGGAATTTTCTGACCGACAAAATATCCGATCCCGGCCAGCGGCAAATGGCCGCCGAGGCCGGCCTGATCGTCAAAAAGGACCGGGGCGGCTTTTACGACCGCTTTCGGGACCGGCTGCTCTGCCCGATTACCGATATGACCGGCCAGATCGCCGGTTTCAGCGGCCGCATCCTCGCGGACGGCCAACCCAAGTACATGAATTCTCCCGAAAATCCGGTCTTCGACAAGGGACGGTTGCTCTTCGGTCTTTTCCAGAACCGGGAAGCGATCCGTAAAGGCGGGCTCTGTCTGCTGGTGGAGGGTAATTTCGATCTGCTCGCCCTGGCCGCCGGCGGCCTCGATTACGGAGCGGCCCCCCTGGGCACCGCCCTGACCAGAGCCCAGGTCAGAGCTCTCAAAGGCTACGCCGGAGAGGTGATCATTCTGTTCGACGGCGATGCGGCGGGGCTGAAAGCGGCGATGCGCAGCGTTCCCCTTTTTCTTTCCGAACAGGTGGCGGCCAAAGTCTGCACTCTGCCCCAGGGCCATGATCCGGACACCTTCCTCGGCGAATACGGCCTGGAAAGCCTCGAGACAAAACTGCGGGAAGCCGTTTCGCTGCCGGAGTTCGTTTTTGAGCAACTTAGCGCGAAATACGGGCTCGGCTTGGAAGGCAAGGGGAAGATCGCCGAGGAGTTGCAGACTCTGGCCAGTGAACTGGGTGACAATCACCTGCAAAAGGACATCTTTATTGCCCACTTCAGCCAGAAGCTCGGAACCCCCCTTGATAAGCTTAAAACCGCACCGAAAATCGATTTTTCAAAGAACAAGATCCGGACTTCATCCGACGACGAACCGGGTGACCCGGAGAACCTCCCCTTCAAACAAAGGCAGTTGCTTGAATTCTTAATTATTTTTCCGGAATACTTGCAAAAATTTCTCGAAGCTGGCATTGAACAAGTAGTGGTCAATGAGGTTGGGAGAAATATTTTAAGGCATTTACAAGAACTTGCCGGAGGAGAGAACGGCAGTCTCGATCGGCTTTTAGAACTGGCCGAAGGTCCCGAAAAATCATTCATATCAAGACTTCTTGTTAACTCCCCATCCTTTTCCGATGAAGATCGGGAACAGATCGCCGCCGAAAAAACAAGCTGGCTTGAAAAAAACCGGCGGCGCTATCTGGAGGAAGGGTTGACCGGCCAGATCAAGGCGGCCCAGCAAGCGGGCGACGTCGGGCTTTGCATGGAACTGATCTCCCGGAAAAATGAATTGGACAAAATAACGGGCTGATAAATTGATTGACGACTGGAACCTACTTATAAATGGAGAAGGTTTAAAATGAGAAGCAGCAAATCAGGCAGCCGGAAAAAAGGTCTTGAGGTCAAACAGGTCGACGATTTTTGGGCCGACAGCAAGGATCCTGAATTTGACGATAACTCCGATGAAGAAGATTCCATCGACGAATTGACCGCCATTCTCGGCGACGATGCAACCGCAATCGACGGACGGGTCTCAATGAGCGGACCCGAAAGTGACAACGAGTTTGCCCAGATTGACAGCATCGATCCGGTCAAGGTCTACCTGCGGGAAATGGGCGCCGTCTCCCTGCTTTCAGCCAAGCAGGAAGTTGAACTGGCCAAGCAGATCGAAAAGGGTGAAAAACTCGTGCAGAGCGCCGTTATCCCCACCCATATCGCCTTGGTCCGCTTAAAGGAGATAGCCTCTGAACTCCAGAACGGCAGCCTGGCGATCACCGCGGTTTTGCGCGGCATCGAGGAGACCGAACCGGAGGCGCTGGCCGAGATCAGAGATCGTTTTGTCTGGCAACTAAATGAAGCAGCCCGCCTCCATCGTGAAATAATCGCCCTGCGCAAGGACCTGAACCGCCCCGACATTGACAAATCTACCTTCAGCCGGACTTTAATTCGAATTGAACGTAACGAAAACACCATCGCCCGCCTTTTTCAAAATGAGCGACTGCACAATAAATTCATCGCCAAGATTCTCGAAAAAATCGAACGACTCACCAAGGTCATGGAAGAAGCCCATGATCGGATCGGCACCGAGAATGACAACTTCCGTTCCACTCCCTCAAAGGCCAAGGCCGATTCCGACGAAACCCGGCTCCAGATGATCGAAAACAAACACGGCATTGATTACGAATCCCTTCAAAAAGTGCTGGAAAAAGTCCATCTCGGTCAGGACTCCGCCCGCCAGGCCAAAAACTATCTTGTCCAAGCCAATCTAAGGCTTGTGGTCAGCGTCGCCAAAAAATACGCCAATCGCGGCCTGCAACTTCTCGACCTGGTCCAGGAAGGCAATATAGGCCTGATGAAAGCGGTTGAAAAATTTGAATACCGCCGGGGCTTCAAGTTCAGCACTTACGCGACCTGGTGGATCAGGCAGGGGATCACCCGGGCCATCGCCGATCAGGGGCGGACCATCAGAATTCCCGTTCACATGATCGACACCATCAACCGCCTGATCAAATGCTCGAAACAGCTGCAGCGCGAGACCGGCATCGAACCCGGCACCGCCGAGCTCGCCCTGGCGCTTGAAATTGACGAAGCAAAGGTCAAGAACATCTTGAAGATCTCCAAGGAACCGATTTCCCTGGATGCCCCGATCGGCAGCAGCGAAGACAGTTTCCTGACCGATTTCATCGAAGACGAAGACACCCCCTCCCCCCAGGATGTCAGCATTCAAACCAGCCTGCAGCGAAGCTTAAGCAACGTTCTCGCCACCCTGACCCCCCGTGAAGAAAGTGTACTGCGCATGCGTTTCGGCCTCGATACCGAAGTGGACCTGACCCTGGAGGAGGTGGGCAAGAACTTCTCGGTGACCCGGGAACGGATCCGGCAGATTGAGGCCAAGGCCATTAAAAAGATGAAACACCCCAATCGCAAGAGTTATCTGGCCAGCTTCAATGATGATGACAATTAACTTAAGCCCGCGAGCAAACCACCCCTCCACTCCGGCTTTTTAACAAATTTCCACCGAACTCCAGGCCCTGCATATCGCCCCGGCCTCGTTAGGCGAGCCGGGGCTATGCGACTAACTCGGGCTTGCATCCCGACTGTGAAGCAATTCGCAAAAATCGCAGGGATGAGGGATTCCCAGCTCGACCGGATGCGCGCCGCGGAACATTAATTTGAGGTCTTGCCAAAGCCTCAAGTTGGCTTTGGGCAGAGAAAGTTCGATATACGCCGCGGCAGAGCGGATTTTTTGCGCCGGCATCATCACCACGAAAACCCGCATTGATAGCAGGCAAGCAATCAATGCGGGTCTCGAAACAGCTGTCGTGCCCGGTGATCGGCTGGTTGCCCCTCCTTTATCGATGGGGATCGTTTCTATGGAAAACCTGGAAGGGTGGTTGACCCTTTATCTTACTCCAGGTCTGGGTGGGGCCGGATGCAGGAATCTGGTGGACCACTTCGGGAGTCCGGCCGCGGTAATGCAGGCTTCCCGCCAGGACTTACTGAGAGCTCCGGGCCGGATCAACAAAAATGGCTGCGCGGCGATCAATCGGCCGGAGAGCAGAATTGCCGCCCAAAAAGAACTCGAAGCGGCCGCGGCGGCGGGGATCGAGATTATCTGCCGGGACGATGACGATTTTCCCGAATGGCTGCTGAATATCCCCGATCCGCCGCTGATCCTTTACGTCAAGGGTCGGACCGCCACCCTGAAGAGCCCAGGCATCGGCATCGTCGGTTCGCGGGCCGCCAGCTCCTATGGCTTGAAGATGGCGGAAGACCTGGGCAGTCAGCTGGTCCGCCAGGGGCTTACCGTGATCAGCGGCCTGGCCCTCGGGATCGATGCCGCCGCCCACAGGGGCGCCCTTAGGGCAAAGGGCAGCACCGTCGCCGTCCTGGGATGCGGGCTGGACGTGATCTATCCCACCGCAAACCGCAAACTTTTCGAGGTAATCCCCGACCACGGAGCCATTGTCTCCGAATATCCGCTGGGCACCAGACCGGACAGCTTCCGTTTTCCAGCCCGGAACAGGATCATCAGCGGCCTGAGCTTGGGTGTGGTGGTTGTCGAAGCCGCCCAGCGGTCCGGCTCGTTGATTACCGCCGCCCACGCCCTCGACCAGGGTCGGGAGGTTTTCGCCGTTCCCGGCCGGGCCGACTCCTTCAAAAGCACCGGGACCCACCGCCTGCTGCAGGCCGGCGCCAAACTGGTCCTCAATATAAACGATATCACCAGCGAACTTATCCATCTTGGAGTTACCGATAAAGCAAAGAAACCGGCGATCAAGAGCACCATGCCGCCGGCGGAGGAGCTGAACCCTGAAGAAAAAAAAATACTGGCTCAGCTTGAAGTCTATCCAAAAAGTGTCGATGATGTTATTGTCGCCACCAATCTAGCGGCTGAAAGAGTTAGCGAGCTCCTGCTTATTCTGGAGCTGAAGGGTCTGTGCGAGGTCCTGCCTGGGCGACAATATCAGATCAAACAATAAAAAAACGTAACCGATCACAGGCCCCGACCGGCTCATTTAGGGCTGGAACCATGCCTGCAGGCGTTTACCGGGTGCTGAAGATGCGAGACATCGGGCCCGGAGGCGCCAACAGGCCGATAACGAAGCTGCTTCGGGGCCCGCAATCGCTTACAGATACACGGAAACAATAAATGTCCAAATCCCTGATCATAGTCGAGTCACCAGCCAAAGCCCGGACCCTGCAGCGTTATCTGGGAAAATCCTTTTCCGTCAAGGCCTCGGTCGGTCATATCCGCGACCTGCCGGTAAGCAGTTTAGGCGTAGATATCGAAAATGATTTTTCTCCCAACTATGTGACGATCCGGGGTAAAAACAAAATTATCAGCGATCTGAAAGCGGCCGCCAAACAGGCCGACGAGATCTACCTGGCACCTGATCCCGACCGGGAAGGGGAAGCCATCGCCTTTCACATCGCCGAATCCCTCAAAAGCATCAAGAAGCCGATTCACCGCGCCTTGTTTCACGAACTCACCAAAAAGGCGATTCTGAAGGCCATCGAGGATTCAACCGACCTGAACCATAAGCTTTTCGAGGCGCAACAGGCCCGGCGCATCCTCGACCGGCTGGTCGGCTATCAGATATCCCCCCTGCTCTGGGAAAAGGTCCGCCGGGGCCTTAGCGCCGGCCGGGTGCAGTCGGTGGCGGTGCGGATGATCTGCGAGAGAGACCAGGCCATCCACGAATTCAAGGCGGAGGAGTACTGGAGCATTATTACGACTCTGGAGGGCGGCACTCCGCCGCTTTTAATGGCCGCGCTTGAAAAAATCGCCGGCAAAAAAATCGGCACCAAGAAGAGTCTGATCGACAACCAGGCAACCGCCGACCGGATTTGCGCGGAATT
Organism: Desulfobacterales bacterium; assembly: GCA_024637225.1. GTDB lineage: Bacteria > Desulfobacterota > Desulfobulbia > Desulfobulbales > JAGXFP01 > JAGXFP01. Next base: position 42,996 of record JAGXFP010000071.1, on the reverse strand, counting down.
GAAGGATTCGGAATTCACCGTCGCCAAGGTGACCAAAAAACAAAAAAAACGAAACCCCGCCCCGCCGTTTATCACCAGCTCCATGCAGATGGAGGCAAACCGCAAACTGCGCTTTTCGGCGAAGAAAACCATGACCCTGGCCCAAAAACTCTACGAGGGCATTGAACTGGGCGAAGAAGGCCCCACCGGTCTCATAACCTACATGCGAACCGACTCCACCAGGCTCAGCGAAGACGCGGTCAACTCGGCCCGGGACTATATCAACACCACTTTCGGGGACAAATTCCTGCCCGCCAAGGCCAATGTCTACCGCACCAAAAAATCGGCCCAGGATGCCCATGAGGCGGTCCGCCCCACCGACACCTTCAATACTCCCGAAAAAATGGCGGGGCTCCTCGACAAGGATATGCTGGCCTTATATTCCCTGATCTGGAAACGTTTCGTCGCCTGTCAGATGACGCCGGCCATCTTCGATCAGACCGCCATCACAGTAACCGCCGGGAAATACGATCTGAAAGCGACCGGCTCGATCATGCGTTTTCACGGCTTCATGAAGCTCTATGTAGAATCGACGGATGACCAGGCAGCCGACAAATCGTCAGCCTCCGATTCGGAACTAAATCTGCCCGATCTGAAGGAGGGGGAAAAGCTCACCCTCAAGGGCATCGAGCCGGCCCAGCATTTCACCCAGCCCCCACCCCATTATACGGAAGCCACCCTGGTCAAGGCCTTGGAGGAAAACGGCGTCGGCCGGCCCAGCACCTATGCCGCGATCATCTCGACCATCCAGGACAAAGAATATGTCGTCCTGGACAAGCGCCGCTTCCATCCCACCGATCTCGGCAAACTGGTTAACGAACTTCTGGTCAAACATTTTCCTAAAATCATGGATGTTGAATTCACCGCCAACATGGAAGAGCAGCTCGATCAGGTCGAGGAGGGCTCCCGGGAATGGCTGCAACTGCTGAAAGATTTTTACGGGCCCTTCAAGGAAACCCTGGAGAAGGCCCGCAAGGAGATGGAGTCAGTCAAAAGCGCCACCACCCCCACCGACATCCCATGTCCAGAATGCGACGGCAAGATGGTCATCCGCTGGGGAAGAAACGGAGAATTCCTGGCCTGCGAAAACTACCCGACCTGTAAACATACCCAGGATTTCCGCAAGGACGCCGACGGCAAGATCGTCCCCATCGAGCGGGACGCCCCGGAAGAATCCGGCGAAAAATGCGAGAAGTGCGGACTGCCGATGGTTTATAAACATGGCCGCTTCGGAAAGTTTCTGGCCTGTTCCGGCTATCCGGCCTGCAAGCACATCAAGGCGCAAACCACCGGCGTACCATGCCCCGAGGAAGGCTGCGACGGCGAAATTGTCCAGAAAGTTTCAAAACGAGGCAAGGTCTTTTACAGCTGCAACCGTTACCCGAAATGCACCTTCGCCATCTGGGACAAGCCTGTCAATAAAGCCTGCCCCCTCTGCGGCTCTCCCTATCTTGTCGAAAAAACCAGCAAAAAAGAGGGCCGGCAACTGCGTTGCCCCGAAAAATCCTGCAAGTACAGTGAATCGCTAGAGGACGAAGGCTAAGATTCAGGCAACCCCGCCGGGCATTGCAAGGGGGAAGCGAATGGAGGCTGTCGGCGCTGCGGGGTTCCGGTCCGGGAGGTGTGGGCTTGGGCAGGCGAGCGGACGGCAACCGCGGATTCGGAGTTACCGTTCACCGGGTGGCCGCCAAAGGATCCCAAAACCGCCGGACTGTAACCGTTCAGCGGTGCCGCGGATATGGACAAGCAGACCTGTTCCTGGATACCTCGTGTACGTATTCTGGGACGATCGTCCGAAGATGTGGTGCTTGCTGCTGAACGGTAACGATTCGGAGCGCGGGGATCGCTTACCCTTTCAAATACCAATCAAGGGATAAGCCACCTGGATTGGCCAATCTCCCCAGCGGTAAGCGCTTACCTTACAGTTCCCGATGGGTTATCACTCCGCCCATGATGGTCAGGACCGCCTTGCCGGTCAACTCCCTGTCGATGAACGGTGAATTTTTGCTCTTGGAGACAATTGTTTCTTCACGGTAGATAAAAACCTTTTGCGGGTCGACCACCGTAAGATCGGCCCGGCGGCCGATTCCCAAATCGCCTCCCTCCACCCCCAGAATCCGGGCCGGATTGACGGACATCAGCTCAACCATGCCGGCGGCCGAAAGCAACCCTTGCCGGACCAATTCCATGGTCAGGGGAAGGGAGGTTTCCAGGCCGATAATGCCGTTGGCGGCTTGATCGAATTCCAGCTCCTTTTCAAGCCGGCTATGGGGAGCGTGATCAGTGGCGATGACATCGATGGTACCGTCGGCCAGGCCGGCGATTATCGCCTGGCGGTCCGCCTCGGAGCGAAGCGGCGGGTTCATCTTGGCATTGGTGTTGTAATCCCCGACATCACTTTCGGTCAGGGTAAAATAATGGGGCGCGGTTTCGGCGCTCACCTTGCATCCCATGGCCTTGGCCCGGCGAATCAGCTCAACCGCCTCAACCGTACTGACATGGGCGATATGGACGGGTTGGCCGGTATACTTCGCCAAGGCCAGATCTCGATAAACCGAAATGCTTTCAGCGACATTCGGTATCCCGGGGAGCCCGAGGCGGATCGAGGTCTCGCCCTCGTTCATCGCCCCGCCCCTGCTCAGGGAAACCTCCTCCGAATGAGAAATGACCAGCAAGCCGTGGTTAGCGGAATACTCCAAGGCTCGCCTGAACAACTGACCGTTACTCACCGGCAAGCCGTCGTCGGAGATCGCCACCACTCCGGCCCGCTTCATCTCGCCGAAATCGGCCAGCTCTTCACCCCTGGCTCCACTACTGATCGAGCCAACCGGATAAACCCGGCAGGCGACTCCGGCCGCCTTGGCCATGATAAGGGCGGTAACTCCCTGGGAATCATTAACCGGAAAGGTATTCGGCATGCAGGCCACGGCGGTGAAGCCGCCCGCTGCCGCCGCCCGGGCTCCGGATTCGATGGTTTCCTTATACTCTTGCCCAGGCTCCCTTAAATGGACATGCATATCGATCAAGCCCGGCAACAGCCACTTGCCGGCAAGGTCGATGCGCTCGCAACCGGCGGGAGTTTCTATTTTTCCCCCGGGTTCGACAAATTGGGCAATCCGGCCGTCAACGATCAGAACATCGGCCTGCCGGTCCATGTTGTTCAAGGGATCGATCACCCTGCCGTTTTGCAGAAATAGCGGGCCATGGCTCTGGTTTATGTAGTTGCCGCCAGCCGGGGACATTTTCATTCTCCTCCCATCAACAGATAAAGCAGGGCCATCCGAACCGCCACCCCGTTGGTAACCTGGTCAAGAATTACCGAGCGGGGGCCATCGACAATCGCCGGATCGATCTCCACCCCGCGGTTAATCGGCCCGGGATGCATGATCAGCGCGTCCGGCCTGGCCAGTCGCAACAACGATTCATTGACCCCGAAAAAGGCGGCGTATTCACGCAGGGAAGGAATCAGCGGGTCCAGCAGCCTTTCGCGCTGGATCCTTAAAGCCATCACCACATCCGCGTCGGCAACGGCGTCCCGGGGGTCCAGGCAAACCTTGGCCCCCAAACTCTCTACTTCAAGCGGCACCATGGTCGCGGGGCCGCTGACCGACACCGTGGCACCCATCCTGGTAAAGCCGATTATATCCGAATGGGCGACCCGGCTATGAGCAATATCGCCGATAATTGCAATCTTGAGGCCGGTGAGATCGCCCTTGTGCTCGATCACGGTCATCATATCAAGCAAACCCTGGCTGGGATGCTCGTGGGTGCCGTCACCGGCGTTGATCACCGAGGTTTGGAGATGGCGCTTCAGCAGGTTGGCGGCACCCGACGAGGAATGGCGGATGATCACCATGTCCGGATTCATAGCTTGCAGGTTAAGGGCCGTATCGACCAGGGTTTCACCCTTGGCGGCGCTGCTTGAAGATGCCGATATATTGAAGGTATCGGCGCTCATCCGTTTTGCGGCAATCTCAAAGGAAAGCCTGGTCCTGGTACTGGGCTCGAAAAACAGATTGATCACGGTCCGGCCGCGCAGGGTGGGAACTTTCTTGATCGATCGGGAGGATATTTCCTTGAATGATCTGGCCGTCAACAGGACAAGCTCAAAATCCTCGACGGACAGGTCCGCCAGGCTCGTAAGATGCTTATGATTGAAAAAATGTCCCGTTTCCATAATCAAATTGATATATCATATAACTTTGCCGGCAGGAAAAGCAAGCAGTCTGCCATTTATGCCGGCAGGGGTGAGGGAAAAGTCGAGATAAGTCAGCGGGCTTTCAAGATTCAAGGGAAAACAACTGGATTTCTTACCCCTCGACTCAGTGGATTACCTTGCCTAAACGCTGCCAGCGCACGTTAAAATCATCCCGGTCCCAGGACCAGTATAACACGTAAGCCTTGCCCTTCAGATCCTGAAAATCGACGAACCCCCAGAACCTGCTGTCGTGGCTGTTGTCGCGGTTGTCGCCCATTACGAACACAGATGCGGCAGGAACGGTTACTGGTCCGAAATTGTCCCGGGGGCTCTTGCCCGCCGGGATCACATGATCACTCTCAATGACACCTGGATCGTTCTTAAGCTGAACCCCGTTGATATATACCTTTTTATCAATTATCTCCACCGTATCTCCCGGCAGACCTATCACTCTTTTTATAAAATCCTGGGAGGGATTGAGGGGGAACTTGAAAACCAGGACATCGAGGCGCTCAGGCTCCTTAACCGGAATCACTACCGTCCCGGTAAAGGGATTCCGTAAACCGTAAATAAATTTGCTGACCAGAATGTGATCGCCGATCAGCAGGGTCGGAATCATCGAACCTGAAGGGATTTTAAAGGCCTGAACAACAAAAGCGCGGATAAACAAAGCCAGCAGCAGCGCAATAATGATTGCTTCGGCATATTCCCTGAATAATGTTTTTTTCTTCCGGGATATTTTCTTGATATCTAGCAAAAGGGCTCCTCTTTCCTAGGGTGGGGTGATAACTGCGATACTCATACTCCAAAACAAAGCTATTTACAAGATCGTTTATCCCATACAGGGCACCATCTCATCCGGTGCCAAGCCAGCTGATCTTTAAATCCACGGAACCAATTTACTTAAAAGTCAAGGTCAATCCATTGTTCTACGAAATATTTCATCAGTAGTATTTAAAAAGCGGTATGAATGTCAGCTTTCTGGACAGAAAATCGAACAACTCCGGATTGTAATTCCTTTGGATTTGCAATTATTCCGGCTGCGATTTTTTTTTAAAAGAACCCCTTCCCCAGCCGATGAGCCTCCGGACATGCAACTGACTTGGAGCGGCTTAAAAGCAGACATTCAAATTTGCGAGTCCTTACCCCGGAACAAATATTTTTCTAAGGACAATCCGAAATAATTTAGTATACTTGGCCCGAATGAGGAACCAGCAAACCTCCAACAATGAGACGTTGCTTTCTAATGTTTCATGGCTATATACCGGGGTCACCATCTTTTGGACGATTCAGGCCGTCAATGATAAAATAAGTTGTCTTACTGTATGATCGCTAGAATCAACAAATTCCAACCCTTCAACTACGAACTTCATGTTGGGTTATTTTTCTGTAAATAAGGGGTCCTGAATAGTTTTTTTTAACTATTTCACAAAGTAACGTCTATTTAATTCTTGACAGGGCCTTGCTTTTATGTCTCTTATTGCAGTAATAGATTGCAATATAATTGCAGTTACATGAGCAAAACATACTGATTTGACTTACTTTTTTTCTATATTACCATCCCCACTGCATCAGGGATAAAAGTCTAACAGGCTGTAATTATTGAACTTACCAGACATGGGCGAAACCTCCTGGACTGGTTAAGTTCAAAGAAGATAAGCGATCGTTCTCATTAACAGCTTTTAACAAGGTCATTGCGGCATGGGTGGTTTAGCGATCCCAAAACTCAACATTCCCTTCATGGGCGGCCAGAAATTGACTATTGGCCTTGATATCGGCTCCCACGCCGTTAAGGCCTGTCAACTCACCCCCTTCGGCGACCAATACAAACTGACCAGCCTGGGAAGCGCCAAACTGCCGCCTAACTGCGTCGAGGACGGGGTGATGCAGGACCCGGAAAGCGTCGGCCAGGTCATCAGCACTCTGTTGAAAAACCTAAAACTGAAGGGCAACAAGGTCGCCATTTCCATTTCGGGTTATTCGGTGATCGTCAAGAAGATCAGCCTGATGGCCATGGACGAAAGCGAGTTGGCCAACCATATCCAGACCGAGGCCGAACAGTACATCCCCTTTGATGTCGATGAGGTCTTCATCGACTTTCAGGATCTGAAGACCAACACCGAGGATGACGAAAGGACCGATGTCATTCTGGTGGCGGCCAAAAAAGACGTGGTTAACGGATACATTGAAATGTTATCCGCCGCCGGCCTTGATACGGTGATCGTCGATGTCGACGCTTTTGCACTGGAGAACGCATACGGTACAAATTTCGGCGGCGAGGACGAGAACGTCGCGCTGATCGATATCGGCGCCTCTAAAATAAACATTAATGTCGTGGCCAAGGGCGCTTCCGTTCTGGTCAGAGACGTGGTGATGGGCAGCAGGATATTAACCGAAACGATTCAAAACCATTTCGACATCAGTCCCGAAGAGGCCGAAGATTTGAAGATCGGTCAACTCGAACCGGGTGACAAGATCCGGGAACTCGAGGATATCTTCGTGAACACCTGCAACCAGTGGATAACCGAAGCGAAAAGAGCTTTGGATTTCTATTACTCGAATTATCCGGATGAAGCCATTGACAAAATAGTCTTAAGCGGCGGTGGTGCAAAGGTCAAGGGATTGGCAAAACTCTTCGCCGAAGAAACGGGGATCAAAAGCGAAATATTCAATCCGTTTTTCAAAACCAATGCCGACCCGGACAAGATAGATCCGGATTACCTGAAAAACGTCGGCCCGGAAATGGCTCTGTCCACAGGCCTCGCGATACGGTCAACCAACATCTAGGCATGGCATATTAACCGATGATACAAATCAACTTATTGCCCGTCAGGCAAATTCGCGCCCGCCTGAAAACACGTAACGAAGTCGCTGTCTTCCTGGCACTTATCGCATTGGTATTGATATTCGTGAGCATGGCCAGCCTGAACATGATTTCAACGGTTAAGGAGATGGAAGGACTAAGTAAAACCTTGACTGCAAAAAAGGCCTCTTACCAGCCGATCCTCAATGAAATCAACCAGCTCAAGAAAGACAAGGAAACCCAGCAGACCAAGATTAATGTCATCAAAAATTTGAAAGAAAACTCCCAGGTCACAGTCTGGGTATTGGACGAAGTAGCGAACCTGGTTCCCGCCAGAAGGTTGTGGCTCAATAGTCTTACCCAGTCTGGCAAAAGCCTGAATGTTTCCGGGGTAGCCCTGGATAACGCCACTATCGCCCAATTCATGAACAACATCTCCGCCTCTGATTACTTTTCGGGCTCGGAACTTGCGAGCTCTTCCCAGACGGTGGTATCCGGCGCGAAACTTAAATCATTTTCTCTGAGGATCAGCATAAGCTGAGCCTCACAATGAAGAGAAAACGGTAAAAGGACAGATGAAGGAACAAATCACTAAAATAAAACAGGCCTACGGCTCTTTTCTGGACAACAAGCTGACCCGCCTGAGCAAACAGCAGAAAATCGGCATCCTGGCCGGCAGTATCCTGGTGCCGCTTTTGCTGTTCTTTTTTCTGATTTACTCTCCCAAAAGCAAGGATATCGACAAGCTGGAAAAGGATATCCAATCCCTGAAAGGAGAGATTCAGAAAGTTGAAGCAATCGCCAACAGAATCGATGAGCATCGGGCCGAAAAACAAGAGGTGGAACTGCAGTTGAAGGCGGCTTCCCTGCTGTTACCCAAGGAAAAGGAGATTCCCAACCTGCTTACCGACATCACCGAACAGGGAACAAGTTCAGGTCTTGAATTTCTCTCCTTTACCCCCAGGCCGGAACGTCCCGAACAGTTTTACGCTGTCATCCCCATAGCGATACAAATCAATGGTTCCTACCACCAAATCGGCACCTTCCTGGACAGGATCAGTAAGTTGAACCGCATAGTAACCGTCAATAATATATCTTTGGGTGGCGCAAAGGCGTCCGGCAATGAAATGTTGCTGACCGCCAGCCTCGAGCTCGTTACCTACAGGTTTGTCAACGCCCCGCAATAACCGACAAGATTATGGATAAACAAAAATATTTAAAATTAATGGGTTGCTATAGAAGAGCGGTGACGTCACTGCTGGCCCTGCTCATATTGCTCCTGCCCTCCTACGGCTGGACCCAGTTGGCGCCGGAGAGCAAAGTCCCGGACCCGGCGGCCTTAGCGGAATCAACCGAAGTCGCTGAAGCACTCAAAGAGCTCCTTGACTCGATGGATATCGACACGTTCACTTACCAGGCGGAGGGCAGGCCCGATCCTTTCAAGCCTTTTATTTCGAAAAGAGAGGTTCGGGAAGCCGTGGAAGTGACCCCGGAACAATTGACCGGCATGCGTCAGTTCGAACCGGGCCAATTGACCCTGGTTGCGATTATATATGCCGAAGACAATCCCCTGGCCATGGTCGAGGATTCATCCCACAAGGGCTACATCGTCAGGGAAGGGACCAAAATAGGTAGATCTGGGGTAATTTCAGACATTCAGCCGAATCAAGTGATTATTAAGCAGCTATCGTACTCAATGAGCCGAGAAAGAAAATACAATACCGTCGAAATGACCTTAAGAAAAGAGGGAGAAAAGTAGTGGCTACCCTTACGAAAAAACCAGTTATAGTTTTCGGGGCGATTCTACTGATATCCGCCTTATTGATTGCCAGACCCGGCAAGGCTGATGAAGAAAACCCGGGCTCTTACCGGATAAACGGTCTGGAATGGACCGAAACCGCCGACAATTACGTTTTGTTGATCCAGGGGGATTCGCAGCCGACTTATACCATGTATGAACTTTTCAATCCCTTAAGGTTGATTATAGATATCGCCGACGCTTCCGTTAACCCCTCGGTGGATATGTCAACCGAGGCCCCCCGCGGACCGGTTTCCCGGATCAACAGCCAGATGCTTGAAGATAAAGAGCCTTTCATCACCAGAATCGAACTATTCCTTGAAGAAGACAACAGTTATACCGTCGATCGAAGCAACAATGATATCATCGTCCAGTTTGCCAAGGAGAGCGGCGGGGCCCAAGCATCCTCCCCGCCCGCGTCCTCCGAGACAGACGGGGACCTGAGCAAGTCACCGCCCCCTCCTGCTGCCATGGAGGAGATCGAAGAGACCGCCCTGGATGATTCAGCTTCGGCAAATGCATCGCCCCCTGCCCGGCAAGCTATGGACAGGGAAAATGCATCGGTCCTATTTGATATCGAGGTGGAGCACGCCGCCGACGAAACCAGGGTGTTTTTAAAATCCGACGGCCCGATCACGGATTACAAGACAGTGAAATTAGCAAAAAACATTAAGGCCGGCCGGCCGGATCGGATGTACATCGACGTTAAAGATGTAAAACCGGCCGGACCCATTCAGCCTAAAGTGGTCGGCACCGCCCTGGATCAGGTGAGGACCGGCCCCCGTTCGGACGGCTTCAGAGTAGTGTTCGATTCGAACCTCGATGAATTATTCGACTACCGGGTTAGCGAACAACCGGACGGTCTGCTGATCACAATCAGCGAACCATCTCCGGCCGCAACCGTCATTGCCGATCTGATGGACCGGGACGATTCCATTGCATCCCCCGCAACCGCTCCGGAACCTGAAATTATTGAAAACAACGGGGCTGAGCAGAGCGATGAAACTCCATCCCAAACGGACTTATCCGCTACCCGGGAAATGCGAAAACCCGCAAGTCGAGAAACCGCCGGCGAATCCTTGGCTTTTGCCGGTTACAACAAACAGCGGATCACCGTTGATTTTTACAAAATCGATCTCCACAATGTTTTTCGCCTTTTCGGCGAGATCAGCAATCTCAATATAGTGGTCGACGAGGCAGTGGGAGGTTCTTTAACCCTTGCCTTGAACGATGTGCCCTGGGATTTTGCCCTGGACATTATTCTGAATCTCAAGGATCTCCAGAAGGAAGAGCGTTACAACACCATTGTCATCTCACCCAAGAGCAAGGAGTTTAAATGGCCGGAAAGAACCCTCGAATCCGTTGAATTCAAAGCCGACCAGTCTCTGGACATACAACAGCAGGATACCGACAATATTCAGATCAGTAAGCGCCAGGAAGTTTCCGAAACGGTGGTCGAAGCCAAAAATCTTATCCATCAGGCCCAAAACCTGGAGAGACTTTCCAATTACACCGGAGCCCTTGAACTTTACGAAGAAGCCTTCAATAAATGGCCGGAAAACACGATTATCGCCAAAAGGATAGCAGCGCTATGCCTGGTCCGCCTTGGTCAGAACGCCAAGGCTGTCCACTACGCTAAAATGGCCTTGAAGGCCGATCCGACTGATTACGATTCCGCCCTGCAGGCCGCCATCGGCTTGGCCAGAATGAAGAAAAACGAGGAGGCCGTGGATTATTTCGAGAAAGCGATCAGCGGTTCGCAGCCATCGACAGCCGCCCTGTCCAGTTATGCTGCTTTCAATGAGGAACACCAACAATTCGATAAAGCGCTGGCCCTCCTGAAGAGACATGAGGAGCTTTACGGCGATTCCCTGGATACGATGATCACCAAGGCCCGAATTCACGACAAGCAAGGTCACCGTGAACTGGCGGCAGCCGAGTACCGAACCATCCTGCTTTCCGGCTACGAGGTCCCCGATGATCTGGCCCGTTATATCAAGGGAAGAGCTTCCCTGGGAGATCAATAATCAACAGCGCCGGCAAGGGGCTGGAAGCAGGTGACGTTGAACCAACGTAACCGATCACCGGGGCGGTCGCCAAAGTGTCCAAAACCACCGGACTGTATGCGTTCAACAGTGATGCAGATTTGGACAAGCGGACCGGCGCCGCGTACTCGTGTACGTAAGCCGGGCCGATCGTCCGAAGATTTGGTGCTGCTGAACGGTTACGAACCATGAAACTTTATCGCGGCCCAAGAGCTCGCAGAATCACTTTAAGCAAGAGAGAGAGAGATTTAAAATGAAAACTAACAGTTCCGGATACGTACTGGGTATGACGGTTTTTCTGCTGACTATCCTTTTCGCCTGCGCCCCTTCCAAGCATGCGCCTGCAGAACGGGACACGGCGCATCAGGAGACCGAGCAAATCAAGGCGTCGGTCGGGGATTCGCCACAGCCCGGCACGGACTTCCGGATGCCAACCGGATCACAGCCTACCACCCTGCCGGTTCGTTTTCAAGCACCCTCCTATACCCTGGCGGAGAGCGCGGAAGCCGTCGACACCTTCGGAGTCGACGAGGATTTCATTGTCAAGGTCGGTGCCGATATCACCTCCAGGGGACCGGTGATGCTGCGTGAAATCCTCAAACAACTTGCCGTCCTCAAAAACATGAACATCAGCTGGGCCAGCGATGTCGATCAATACTCCTATGTCGATGTCGATATCCGCTCAAATGATGATTTTTTCAAGGCCATCGACCATCTCCTCAGGCAACGCGATTATTTCCATGAAGTGGAAGGCAATACCATTGTGGTCAAATACAAGGAGACCAGGAAGTTTCGTCTGGCCATGCCCTTCACCAAATCGAGTTATGCGTCCTCCGTCGGCGCCAATGTCTCCGATACTTCGCAAACCAGTCTCAAAACCACTGACAATCAATTTGATATTTGGGATAATATCCGCAAAAACCTCGATGAGGTCATGAATATCTGGGAAGAATCCGCCTCCGGTCCACCTCCAGACGCCTCCGGATCAGATGGCACAGAGGGTGAAGGAAGCGCGGTGGTCCAGGTGTCAGGACCCCAGTCCGCCAAAGGATATTACACGATCGACAAACCGGTCGGCCTGATCACGGTCACCGCCCCGCGCCGAATAATCCAAAAAGTCGACGACTATCTCACCAGTCTCAGGGAAGATCTCTACAAGCAGATTTCAATCGAGGCCAAAATCCTTGAGGTGACGGTCAACAACGAGCATGAAGTCGGGATCGACTGGGATTCACTGCTCAACAGCAGCCCCTTTACCTTCAATATGGAATTCGGCCCCATTAACATCCATCAGCCCCTTGGCCCCAGCGACAGCCGCTCCTTTACCCTGAACGCTAAAAGTTTCACTACCCTGGTCAGCGCCATCGAAAAACAAGGCAAAACCAAGGTTCTGGCCAACCCTCGGATCAGCGTGATGAACGGCCAGCCCGCCCTGATCAACGTCGGTAAAAACGTAACCTATATCGACAAGGTAACCACCACGGTCGAGGAGGGGGTGGTAAAAACCGATGTCACCACCGACAACCGGACCTCCGGTATCGTAATGTCAATTGTGCCGATTATTCTCGAGAACAATGAAATCATCCTCAGTCTGACCCCGGTCACCTCTCAGCTGGAGGAGCCCATTGAATACCGGGATTTCGGCGATTCAACCGTGGGCCTGCCGGTTACGAACGTCCGGGAGATGTCCACCATGGTTCGCATTAAAAAAGGGGAAATGCTGGTGGTCGGCGGATTGATCGACTCAACCGATGACGGTTCCGAAGCGAGTGTACCAATGCTCAGCAAATTACCTCTTTTAGGCAAATTTTTCAGTCTTGACTCAAAGGTGAAGATCAGAAGAGAACTGGTCATTCTGCTTAAACCAGAAATTATTTCATGATATTGCCAAGCAAAGCAAGGAAAGGAGACAAAATAATGTCCGCTTTACGATTAATCACTATAGGAATGGTACTACTGCTGACTTCCGGTTGCGGCCAATTGGTTTCTGAAAAACTGGCGATGTCCGGCAGCTCATCCCAGGAAAAATGTACCAGCAAGAAGATGATTATCCTGCCGTTTGCCGATTATACCTACACGGAGGACGCCGAACGGGCCTTCCAGCGCCACATTAAAATAATGGAAGGCCTTACCGCCAACCTGATCGGCAGAGGTTTCCGCCTGCCGATCCAGGAGGATCTGTTGAAATATCTGGCGGATCACAAGATCGTCACAATGGGCAAGGATACGGACATGGGCACCGAGATGCCCGGTTATATTCAGGATGCAATTGCACACGATCCCAGCTGGTCCGTCGATATGAAGGCGGAGATGGCTAAAATTGCCGTGAAAGATAGCGACGGTACCGATGATAACCGGCTTAACAATTACGCGCTGGACTCGAAAACCCTGGCTAAAGTCGCAGGTCAATTCAATGCCGATCTGGTAATGAGGGGGCAGCTTCTCAAATATGAATTCGGTGAGGAAAATACCTGGTCGCCCCTGAAGCGCGGGGTTTTTCCGGTAGTTTTCGGCGGCACCAACCGGGCCCTGTTCGGAGTAACCAATTCCGAAACCTACGATACCCTGGGTTCCGTGCTGATCGGCGCCGCCGCCGGCGCCGCAATCGGCGATGGTGTCTCCAGCCCCTATGATGCAACCGAAAAGATTAATCCGGGCCGGCACAACTCCATGATCTGGGGGCTGGGCGGCGCCGCCCTGGGTTATATGTCCAGTAAAGGCGGGCATACCAACCGGGTGGCTGTCCAGCTCCGCCTCTGGGTTCAGGATCCGGATAGCGGCGAGGTAGTCTGGACCAACAGCGCCAAGGTCATGGTCACCCCACAGAGCGTCTTCGCCGAAAACCGCAAAGACGAACTGTTCGACACCGCCGTCTCGCAAGCGGTAGCTGCACTGACTGAAGACTTTGTTGAATCAGCCAAGACTGCTTTATAGTTCAAATAGCAAAGGCTATCCATCTTGCAACTTGGTTTCGGTATCAAAGTATGTTTTTCACTTTCGGGACATATCTAAATCAACCCCAGGATACGATATGATTTTTTATAAACATAACCCTGCAACGCCGGCAAAAGAGCACTCTAAGTCCGAAAACCGGGCCCGGCCATTAGCCTTATTCCTGATTATAATGTTAGTGGCAGCAATTCCCGCCTGCTCAGGGGGCGATGCGCCTCCGCCAGGCGATATACCCGGGACAAACGCGACAACAGATACAACCGATACTACCGACACAACCGATACAACGAACACCATCGGTTCATCCGGCCCCAACGTTACCATTGTTTTGACTGCGCCGTACCTGGATGCGGTAGAAAACCTGGGAGGAGGTGTTTATCGCCGCCGGGGCACCTTGATTGTTACGGATAAGTTCGGCAACGTTGAGGACGGCACCGAAATTGATTTGGGAATTATTGACTCCGTTATAGCCGAAGGAAGCACTGGTGAAATTGCAGCCGATGCCACCCTTGTCGACGCCTCCCCACGCCTCTCGAACGGAATACCGACTGGATTCAGTGAGGCATGGATCCCCAGGAACTATACTCAACGTTCTATTGAACAAGATGATTGGCTGATGATCACCGGCCTCCTCCTTGATGCTGAAGATAAGGTTCGCAACATAGGAAATGCTACCATCCAAAGCACCATTCTGCCTGTGCAAACCCCTTTTCTCGGAACAAAAAGCGGACTGAGCTACGTGGTGGGCGCCTCCCTACTGGGGATCTCGATTCAGGGTAAAATCGCGGAGACAGACGAGTGGACAGCAGATCGCGCCACCACTAAAAACGGAATGGCGGATGTCAGGGTGACTTACCCGGCTAAACCAGAGACCATCCATGTTGGCTGCGGCTCCCTGCCTTTAATTGATGACCGTCATTTACCGCTGAATTCCGCCCGCGTCTACACTGTGGCCACAGCAGGCGGTGGCACTGCGACCATGATCGATGATGACACTTTCTGTTTTTCCTCCATCGCCGGCTGGACCTTGACCCCTTTACCTAGTGCTATTACCGGAACCACTTCGGTTACCCTTACCTTGAAGGATGGCGGAGATCAAATTCTGCTCCCGCTTGTCCCGATCAGCGCGTCGATAAGTGTTACTGCAAATACGAACACCGCCTTAGCTGTTACGGCAACTACCGGCTCGACCGACATTAACGGCGTATTCGTCTCAACCATTACCGTCGTTGGCGGTGACGATTCTGGCGATGCGGCAACCATTACATTTAGTGCGGGAGATGCCTCAGCTGAGGTGACCCTTACCATCCCGTAAGCAAGAACAAGTCATAAAATCCCGATAAAAAAACCCGGCCTTCTAAGCCGGGTTTTTTATCGGGTGGTTTTCCAAATCGTACAAGATCGATTGCAAACAGTCCTTACTACTGGGTCTTCTCCCCTTGCTTCTCTTCCTGTTGCTTCCGGGCATTCTGATACAATCCCATAAAGTTGACCGGATCCATCAGGAAGGGCATGAAACCGCCGTCCACGGCGAGCTGGCTCATGATCTGCCTGGTGAACGGGAAAAGCAGGGTCGGGCAGTCCACCGCCAGCACTGCCGGCATATGTTCCTCGGGGATATTCTTCAGCAGAAAGATGCCGGCATGCTCGATTTCAATAATGAAAATCGTCTTGTCTTCCGGTGCTTTGAATGAAGCGGTGACAGAAAGGGCCACCTCCCAGTTCGCCTCGTCCAGCTTGTTATTCTTCACATGAAGATTGATATCCACCTTGGGATTCTGGCCGCTCTCCATGAAAATCTGCGGGGCGTTGGGGCTTTCGAAGGAGAGGTCCTTGATAAACATCTTCTGCAGTTTAAATACGGGTACTTCCTGATTTTGGGTCTCGTTGTTCTCTTTATTTTCATCCGCCATAATTTTTTTCCTTTTAAATTGTTAACTTTTCTAAAAAAGTTTATTTACGCTGAAAGTTTCGCCAAGGCTCCACTTTGTCAAAAACCCGGTTTCCAGTCAAGGGTAATGGTCTTACAGAACTAAAAAAGTTATGTCGCGGCGAGCGAAGCGAAGCAAGGCAGGGATATATCTACCTGGCTGGAATACTGTGTTGATTCGTCGCTGTTCTCCTCCTCAAACCTCCTATTTCCTTGACCCTTGCACCGGTATCTTCCCATCCTGAAAGCCCCTCATGACTGTAAAATATTCTTCAAAAATTGCCCGGTATAAGAATTTTCAACCCGGCAGATCTGCTCCGGCGTACCCGCGGCCACGATTTCGCCGCCGCCGTCGCCGCCCTCGGGGCCAAGATCGACAACGTAATCCATCGTTTTGATAACATCAAGGTTGTGTTCGATAATCACCACGGTATTGCCTTGGTCGACCAGGCGGTTCAGGACCTTGAGCAGGTTCTTGATATCGGCGGGATGGAGGCCGGTGGTCGGTTCATCGAGGATATAGAGGGTCCGGCCGGTGCCGCGCTTGCTCAGCTCCCGGGCCAGTTTGATCCGCTGAGCCTCGCCGCCGGAGAGGGTGACCGATGACTGGCCCAGGGCAATATAGGACAAGCCCACGTCGAACAAGGTCTGCAGGCGGGTTCGTACCGGGGGGATTTTGCTGAAGAATTCCAGGGCCTCCTCGACATTCATCGCCAGGATATCGGCAATATTTTTATCGCGATAGCGGATCTCCAGGGTCTCGCGATTGTACCGCTTGCCCTTGCAGGTCTCGCAGGTCACATAGATATCGGGCAGGAAGTGCATGGCGATTCTGATCACCCCCTCCCCTTCACAGGCCTGGCAGCGCCCCCCCTTCATGTTAAAACTGAAGCGGCCGGGTTTATAGCCCCGGGCCCGGGATTCAGGCAGATTACTCAGGAGTTCCCGGATCGGGGTAAGGACCCCGGTGTAGGTGGCGGGATTCGATCTCGGCGTTCGGCCGATCGCGCTCTGATCGATGTCGATAATCTTGTCGACCAGTTCCAGCCCTTTAATCGCCTTGCAGGGGCCGGCCATCTCCCGTCCCTCATTCAATCGGTTGAGCACCTGTTTGTAGAGGGTTTCAATGACCAGCGAACTCTTCCCCGAACCGGAAACCCCGGTTACGCAGGTCATAACTCCCAGAGGGAAGCCCGCGGTGATATTTTTGAGGTTATTGACGGTCGCCCCTTTGAGGTAAAGCCACCTGCTCTTCTCCGGCAGACGCCGCCTTTTAGCGGGTACTCCGATTTCAAGACGCCCCGCCAGATAGCCGCCGGTCTGGGATTTTTTCGACTGGAGCAGCTTCTTGACGGTGCCGCTGAAGACCACTTCGCCGCCGTGCACCCCGGCCCCCGGCCCCATATCCAGGACATAATCGGCCGCCAGGATCGTATCCGAATCGTGCTCCACCACCAGCACGGTGTTGCCGAGATCGCGCAGGCGGGTCAGGGTGTTGATGAGCCGCTGGTTGTCGCGCTGATGCAGGCCGATACTCGGTTCATCGAGAATATAAAGCACCCCGGCCAGTCTTGAACCGATCTGCGAAGCAAGGCGAATGCGTTGGGCCTCGCCGCCGGACAGGGTCGACGCCCTCCTCTCCAGGGAGAGGTAGCTCAAGCCGACGTTGATCAGGAAGGTCAGTCGGTCGCCGATCTCTTTAATAACCCGCTCGGCGACAAACTGTTCCTGGGCGCTGAAATCCATTTCCTGCAGGGCCTGCTGCAAGTTGCCGATCGACAGGGCGGTCAGTTGATTAATCGCCCAGCCCCCGACCCGGACCGCCAGCGCCTCCGGTTTCAGCCTCGCCCCGTGGCAGACCGGACAGGCCTGCTCGTTCATATAGTTGGCCAGCCACTCGCGGACGGCAGTGGAAGCGGTCTCCATATAGCGGCGGGCCAGAGTGGGGATCACCCCCTCGAAGGGCAGCCGGCTGGTGGTCAGGCGTTCCCCGCGCCGGTATTGGAAGCCGATCTCTTCATCGCCGGAACCGAAGAGGATTATCCGGCGAACCTTCGGGGATAGGCGGGCAAAGGGTTTATCAAGTGAAAAACGATAATGGGCGGCAAGCGCTTCCAGCTGCTGCCCGTAAACCGAGGTGTCGCCCGCACCGGCGCGCCTGAAACGGCGCCGGCCTCCGCCAACCCGCCAGGGATCGCCCCAAGGCGCGATGGCCCCCTGCCGGATGCTCTTGGAGCCGTCGGGCACGACGAGCTGCTGGTCGAAGAACTGTTTGACCCCGAGACCGCTGCACTCGGGACAGGCGCCATGGGGATTGTTAAAGGAAAAAAGCCGGGGCGTCAGTTCCGGCATACTGCGTCCGCACTTGATGCACGCCGCCCGCTCGCTGAACATCTGATCGCGGTTTCGGTCGGGAAAGTTAACCAGCAGGAAGCCGTCGGCCAGACCTACCGCGGTGGTCACCGAGTCATAAAGGCGTCGTTCAACCGTATCCTTGATCACCAGGCGATCGACCACCGCCTCGATATGATGCCGCTTCTTGCGGTCAAGCTCAACCTCCTCGTCGAGGGAACGGATCTCGCCGTCAATCCGCACCCGGACAAAACCTTCCTTTTTCAAGCGCTGGAGGATTTCGCGATGCTCACCCTTGCGGCCGTCCACCAGGGGGGCCAGCAGAATCACCTTGGTCGATTCCGCTTCCCGCAACAGGGTTTCGACCATGTCCTGGATCGATTGAGGGCGAATCTCCTCGCCGCAATCGGGACAATGGGGATGACCGAGCCGGGCGAAGAGCAGGCGCAGATGGTCGTAGATCTCGGTGGTGGTGCCCACCGTCGAGCGAGGATTGCGGCTGGTGGTGCGCTGCTCGATGGAAACCGCCGGTGACAATCCCTCCAGGGAGTCGACATCGGGTTTTTCCATCTGGCCCAGAAACTGGCGGGCATAGGTGGAGAGGGACTCGACATAGCGCCGCTGCCCCTCGGCGTAAAGGGTGTCGAAGGCGAGGGTCGATTTGCCGGAACCGCTCAGCCCGGTGAAGACCACCAGCCGGTTCCGGGGCAGGTCGACATCGATATTCTTAAGATTATGCATCCGGGCGCCCCGGATCTTGATATATTGCGGTTCCATTTATCCTGCACGAAAGAATGAAGAGTTAAATGAAGCTATTGCGACGGGCGAAGCGAAAAAATAAACTGTATTTTTAACCAATTGATATTCCGGGATTCATTCGCTTCCTGCGACATTAAGACCTTTTGAATCAGCGCTTGATTTTACAAAATTATACAGTGGTATTTCAGGAAAGGTCAAAGCAAGACTCAGAGGGGACAAGGCAATTAATTGATTTAAGCTTCGTCCCGAGCTTGCCGAAGTGCGCTTTTAATCCCCGGCGACTTTTTAGACGCCATCAATAATCATAAGTTCGCAAGAACTCGAGATCACCAAAATGTCATTTCGACCGTAGGGAGAAATCTTAATAGTATCAAAAGGCATAAAGAACAAGATTTCTCACATTCGTTCGAAATGACAGCTTTTTCCCGGCCTATTACGAGTTAATCAATAATAAGGGCAGGCAGGAATGAGGCAGCAAAAAACAAAGCACAGGCGCGGAATAAAACCCGGAACCTGCCCTTGCCCCTTAGCCCCTTATCCCTTGAACCTTAAAACCTGTCCTCATCCTTTAACCAGGCGGGCGCCGAAAAAGCCATCCAATCCCTGGTCCGGCAAGGGATGGAAGAAGCCCCGTTCATCGACCAGTTCCGCAGCGGGCTCGGGCAGGTAAGCGCGGCAATCCTCGACTTTGAAATCAGGGTGATCGGCCAGAAATTTTTCGATTACCTGCTCATTCTCCTCAGGCTCGGTACTGCAGGTCAGATAGACCAGCACTCCGGAAGGGTCCAGTAATCCGGCCGCCTCCGCCAGCAAGGCAAGCTGCAGGCCCTGATAACGTTCCAGATCGTCGGGCTTCCGGTTCCAACGGATATCGGGATGGCGGCGGATCGCCCCCAGCCCGGAACATGGCGCATCCACCAGAATACCTTTAAAACCGGAGCCCTGTTCCACGGCGATATCCTCAAGCCGCCCCCTGAATGTTGCCACTTTGCCCGCAAGTCCCAGGCGAGCCAGGTTAATTCCAAGGAGTTCATGGCGGCGTTGATCGGGCTCGACCGCGAGCAGGGAGGCATCTTCAGCCAGTACCGTTGCCAATTGACCGGCTTTGCCGCCCAGTCCCGCGCAGGCATCGAGATAACGACCTCCGGCCAGCCGGTCTCCCAGCAGACCGGCCGCCAGCTGGGCCGCCTCATCCTGGACCTGAAAATGCCCCTCTCCGTAGCCCGGCAGATCGGCGACCGCGCCCTTGTATCCGGGCAGAATAACCGCCTGCGGGGCAAATCGGCTCTGCTCGGCGACAAGGTCGAGCTCGGCCAGTTTCGAGATAAATTCGGCCGGGGAATGGCCGAACAGGCGGAGACTAAGGGCGGCCTCCCGATTATTGGCCGCACATAAGGCTGCGGTCCTCGAAACCCCGTAGCGCTCTCGCCACCGATCGTAAAGCCACTGGGGATGACTCAGCAACTCATGGGGCGCAAAGCCCGGGGCGCCCTCTGTTCCCGGTTTCGGCAGAGTCGCGATTTCCCGGCTGACCTTTCGCAACAGGCCGTTGACGAAGCCGGTCAGCCAGCGGGGCTGCCCTTTACCTTTCAGGATCTTGATCGATTCGTTGATGGCGGCTGAAGCGGGGACCCGGTCCATAAACAGCAACTGGAACAGTCCGAGGCGCAGGGCCTGATGGGTCAGCGGCTTCATCTTGGCCAGCGGATGTTTCGAATATCGAGCCAGCACCGCATCAACATAACCGAGCCAGCGGACAACCCCGAAAACCAGGGCGCGGCAGAGTTGATTATCTCGGCGGTCGGCAAAAGGGGGCTGCATCTCCCTTTCAACCAGGAGATCGAGGGAGATCCCCTGGCGGCGCCACTCCTCCAGAATATAGAGGGCGCGCACCCGGGCATTTTCATTTTTATTCAATATATCAGCTCGTTATTTTTAGTGGTCAGAGGAAGCGCCCGGTGACCGCTCCGGGTTAATCCCGATAACCGTGGCGCAGCGGCCGGTTATCTTTTCCCGGCGGAAAGAAAAAAAGTCGGAATTGCAACGGGTGCAGACTCCGGCGATCCTGATATTACCGGGTGAAAGACCGGAATCCCTGAGCTGCTTTGCGCTGATGGCCCAGAAATCAAAATAACCGGGATGAACCTGGAAGGCGTGCATCCATTCCGGCAGTTCCCGGCGATAGTTGGTAAACTCGGCACAGCACGGACCAAGGGAAGGGCTGATCGCCGCCTGGAGAGCGGCCGGGTCGGTGCCGAAACTCTCGACCATCGCCTGAACGGTCGCGCCGATTATTCCGGCCACGCTGCCGCGCCAGCCGACATGGGCGGCCCCGATTGCCGGCCCGAGCGGATCGTGGAAAATAACGGCCTGGCAATCGGCCTGCTGGATCATCAGACCCCCTTGGCGGTCGCTGACCAGGGCGTCATATTCGTCAGCTTCAAAATCGGCCGGGGGCGCGCTGTCCACCACCAGCACCCTGTTGCCGTGAACCTGCCGGGCTGAGACCAGGGTGTCGAGACCGAGGGACCCTTTCAGCCTGGCCCGGTTTTGCCGGACCGCGGCCTCATGGTCGCCAACCCCGAAACTGACATTAAGGGTATCGAAGGGAGCGGCACTGACCCCGCCATGGCGATTGAAGAAGCCGTGGATTATGCCTTTCCGCCGGAATGAGTCAATCCGAAAAGGGTGGAGGGGAGCGGCCCCCCGGCTGATCCCTCCGCCCTGGGCGGCGGAGGAGCTATGACGGTCCGACTCAACCAATTCAGTCCTTAAATCAGAAAGAAAGGGCAATTCCGGCCCGCAGGGTTTTATCTAGGGTGCGATCACCCGGAAAATTTTCAAATTCCGCCTCGATCTCGGTATAAGTGGCAAAGGCCCTGGCCCCTGTCGCTATTTCATAGGAGGCCTCGACTTCCGCATCCCAGAGACCTTCGCCATCCATAAAGTTGAATATTTCCGGACAGTAATAGACACTGACGCTGAACCCGAGTCTGGGCAGATCCGGTGGCACAAAACTGACCAAGGCGCCAATGCCGCCGGCGGCGATTTCGTCATCCCTGACTCCGGGAGTGGAATTAACGAAGTAGAGCCCCACTCCGGCCCCGATCTCCAGGCCGGTTCTGCCAACCGGTCCCAGAACATCGAACGAGCCCGAAAGCAGTTCGGTATCCTTTCGGTCATTATAAAGACCGCGAATCCCGAAAAGGGTGCGCCCCTCGTAATAATCGCCGACCTGCTGGCTTAAAGCGAGCTGGGCGCTTTGATCGCTGAAGCTGATCGCCAGTTCGGCGGCCTGGACGACGCTTGCGGACATCAACAGAAATGCACTGCACAAAGTCAGTTTTTTAATCATTTTCTCCACCTTTTATTGAGAGATTACGCCTAAAATTCAGTTAAATCCGAGTAAGGACTTGCCCATGATTTTCGCAGACGCTTTGCAAAAAGAGGTCATTTCCGAATGCTTTCGGAAGAATCCGGTTTGACTTTGCCGTTTTTGGATTCCCGCTGAAAACAATGTAGGAATTGATCCAGTAAAGTATGCCACAAAGCGACGGGGACAGCAAGGAGGCATAAACCAATCGACAAGAAATCCTCCAACCGCCACCGCAAGTTTTCCTGCGGTCCGCCAAATCGCCAAAACCAAAAAAAGAGGGGGCAGCCCTGAACAGGCTGCCCCCTCCCAAGGATGAAGGAAAGCTACTTCTTGCTGCTTTGTACTGCCTCTTAGAACCAGGCCTCCATGGTCAGGTATACCTGATCCTGCGATTCGACTGCGGGGTACAACTGGGCGTTGAGCGGGTCACTGGCCAGCTCGTCAATATCGGCGGGAGCACCCAACCAATATCCTGAACCGGTATAGTCATACTCGTAATGCTGATAACCGAGGCGGAAAAAGGCGTCGGAAAACTTGGAGATTTTATCGCCGGCCGGGATATCGTATACGCCGTAAACCTCAAAGACGCTGCCGCGAGCGGCCAGCTTGGAGGCGTAGAGATCGTCATGCCCGGGGGTGAAAGAGATCCAATACTCGGAACCCCAGTTATACTCGGCGCCCAGCTTCAGACCGATATCGTCCATATCGTAGCGCACCCCGACCAGGGTGGAGTAACCATCCTGATTTTCGGGTTCCGCTCCCCAGGAGCCGAGCAGGCTGTTACCCATCTCGTCCATGCCCCGGGCCTCGGTACGGCTCCATCCCAAGGTAACGAAGTAATTGAGATTCTGGACCTTGCTCATGTAAACCGCGGAGGTATGATAGATGTTACCCAGATTTTTCCTTTCCAGCATGCCGTCGCCGTCGCCGAATGCTATTTCAAGAACATTGGGGAATTGAATATCACCGGGAACATTAAACATGTTCAAGGCGGCAAAGGACTGAAAGTTCAGGAAGCGGTCGCCCTTCTTGAAGACATCCCAGCTGATCCCGCCGAAATCGACATCGTTCAAGCCGGTGTCTTTCGGATTAACCCCGGCCTCGAAACCACGGCCGTAACAGAGACGGATCCGACCGGGCATGTCCTTGATCCCGAACAGGTTCCAGTAGGCATAGCCCAAAGAAAGTCCGTCAAAGGGATAATCCATATAAGCAACCGGAGTGGCCATCTTCTTGTCGAGACCCATGCGGATATGGGCGGGAGGGCCGTCGGTTACCGGCCGCCGGCCGATGGAGAACCAGACCGGCGCCCCGCCGATATTGTTCCAGTTCATGAAGGCCCGGTCGACCCGCAGAACATTGTCCTCGGGCTGCCTGGTAGAGCTGCCGTCAAAGGCCAGTGAGCTCAGGGTATAGGGGCCGCCGAAATCATTGACTCCGCTCTGCATGCCCCAGACCTTGTACATGGCCAGACGAGCCTTGAATTCCAGGTTTTCCATGGCCTGAGCACGCATGTTCAGGCGAAACCTGTTGGTGTAAACGGTGTCGTTCTCATAATCGGTGGCAGGGACATCGGCGGTGCCTAAAGCGCCCTGCCGGCCGGCGGCAGTATCGAAACCCGGCATGGAGAACAACGTCGGCAGCATCGCTACCAGTTGCTGCGAATTTGTTATTCCGAAACCTCCGGCAATAGGCGCCATTGCAGTTGCAACACCGAAAGCGGAATACTGGGCCGGAGCATCGGCGGTTACGTAATCCATCCGGAACCGAAAATCACCGTTCCACTGAATCCGGGAAGCCAGGTCCCAGCTCTCCTGTTTTTCCTCCAGGGCCGCGATCCTGTCTTCCAGATCGTCCTGGGCCAGGGCGGCCGACGGCAGTGCCAGCAGACCGGCCACAACCAGCGTTGATAATCTCTTAATCATGGTGTGTTCTCCTTGCTTTTTTTTAAGAGCCTTTTATCGACCGCCAGGCGGCCAAAACCAAACCCGTGTAAATCAGCAGCCCTTCCCGACTGCCAAACCTTTAATCCTTGCAGATAAACTTCTTGCCGACACAGTTCATGATCATCTCCAGGGCCGGTTCGGCGACCCAATAGAAGATCTTCCGGCCATCCCGGCGGCTGTTCAAGAGACCCCGATCTTTCAGAAGACGGAGATGCTCGGAGGCCATGTTGCTGGGAATTTCGCACGCCTCGGCCAATTCCCCGACCGATCGCTCCTCCCTGAGCAGGATCTCGATAATCCGCAACCGACAAGGGTGCGCGATGGTCCGCAGGCATTCTGCCGCCTTTTCAAGAGCTTCCCTGCCCAATAGTTCGGTTTCTTTTTCCATATTATCTTCGAATATTTCCGCATACCGGTCACGTCGGCAAAGCCGTTATTAACATAGGTTGATATCTGTTTATATCTAACTATTACGATATGTCAATATAAATTTTTAACCTCCAGACATTTTTTAATGGCGGCGCACAAAGTCGCCGGGATTAAATTATCCAGCGTCCTTCAACAAGCCCGGCACGAAAATAAATCGATAATTTGTTCCGCTCACCCTTAAGCCTGGTGAAGGGTTTTTTTGACTTTTACGACGCAGGCAATCTTGGCGGTCTCGTAAAAACCGCGAGACGGACAGCAGTGCTCACTCAACTCATTGATCTATCGTTGGCCTGGTTGGCCGAGTTTGATATTCCGCGACGCCGGCAATTTTGGCGTAATTTCATAACCTTCTCATCAGAAAACTGTTGCGGCGCTGTAAGGCTATTAGTAAATAGTACTGTCGTTAAGAAATCCGGGAGGCAGTGCTGCGATCGGCCAATATAAGGAGTGAGCATGTATTTTCAGGACATCATTATGGAGCTGAACCGGTTCTGGGCGGAACAGGGCTGCGTTATTCAACAGCCCTACGACATGGAGGTCGGCGCCGGAACCTTTCACCCCGCCACCCTGCTGCGCTCCCTGGGGCCGGAACCGTGGAAAGCCGCCTACGTCCAGCCGTCCCGCAGGCCCACCGACGGCCGCTACGGCGAAAACCCCAACCGCCTCCAGCACTACTATCAATATCAGGTGATCATCAAGCCGTCCCCGGCCGATATCCAGGAGCTCTATCTGGAAAGCCTGAAAAGATTCGGGCTGGACATGCTCGACCATGACGTGCGCTTCGTCGAGGACGACTGGGAATCGCCGACCCTCGGGGCTTCCGGACTGGGCTGGGAGGTCTGGCTGGACGGCATGGAGATCACCCAGTTCACCTACTTCCAGCACGCCGGCAGTCTCGAACTGCATCCGGTTACCGTCGAGGTCACCTACGGCCTGGAAAGAATCGCCATGTACCTGCAGAAGGTTGACAGTGTCTACCAAATCGCCTGGAACAAGGAAATCAGCTACGGCGACATCTTTCACCGGGCCGAGGTGGAATTCTCGACCTTCAATTACGAGGAGGCCAATGTCGACTTCCTGTTCTCGCTGTTCGACTCCTGCGAGGGCGAGGCCATGAAGCTGCTCGACAAGAACCTGGTCCTGCCGGCCTACGACTACTGTCTGAAATGCTCGCACACCTTCAACCTGCTCGATGCCCGCAAGGCGATCAGCGTCGCGGAGCGCACCAGATTTATCGGCAGAATCAGAAACATTGCGAGGAAGGTGGCGGTTAAATATACCGAACAGAGGGAAGAGATGGGGCATCCGTTAATCAAGAACAACGGATAGAAAAATATGGCGGAAGTGCATGGGAATCGAAGAGTTATACCGCCTCTTCATCCTCCTAATTTAACGTTACTATTGCCCTTCATGTTTCCTTCTGTAGTCATTCTGTAACCACAACAAATAAAAAACTTGCTTTCCGATCTGCATCGGTTATATAATTATATATATCAATTTGAAAGGTTCCCCCCCGATGATAAGAGACCAAGGGTCTCTCCGGAGGGTAGTTGGGGGGGTCATGTAGTTAGGGGCAACTTGTTAGTAATAATGAGTTGCCCCTTTTTTGAATATTTCAAACTCGCTTTTTATCCCACCCTTGATTTGATTATAATATTTGTCGTCGCCTGCTTCCCATTTTCTGTATATCCCCCAATTACAAAAATCAGCAATTTGTAAACCTACGTTTGACCTTGATGCATGGTGGAGTATTCTAAACTTACATGTTGAAGGCAACATTGATTTCAAGGTTGTTTTTATAGTTTTTTCAACTACATCCCGTTTTCTTCGTACAGGTATAGTGTCTGTAATTACAATTACTTCATCTATTTTTGTCATCTTGGCTTTTCTGACAACATATCGCAATAAATATCCTATCATCCTTGGATAAAATTCTTCGTGTGTTTGTAACGCTGGACCAGTTTTTCTTTTCTCCACAATAAGGGCATCAATACGTAACGTAGCAATATTGTCATTAATCATTTTGAATACTTTATCACGTACATACCTGTTGTTTTTTGTGCAGTGAAAGTACTCAAAATCTAGGCCATAATCTATTAGGTCAAATTTTAACTTTCCAAGCATGTGGGATATGGTGAAAGGACGAAATTTGCAAACACTTGTCAATGTAAAATGTTTGGTGCCTGAAGGTGAGAAATCGAGATTCCCACCTTCATCCAAAAAAATGTAAAGATTACTGCCCATTGTTTCCCCTTGTTGGTTTTCAGTTTTTATATATCCTCAAGAAGTAAAAAGGCGGATGAGATAATTGTCTCATCCGCCTTTCTTGTCACCTTTACGATTATTTGACCCAGTTATCTTGAATTTGTTTAGAAACAGTATCAGATAAGTTGTACCAGTAACTATTTTCATTACTCGCATCTACAACAATAAGAGAATCGTTCCTATCCATCTTTGCCCATACTCTCTCCGCAGCTTGTTTAGCAGATAAATTACTACTAACATACCAGAAAGATTTTTGAACTTTCGCCCAGCTACCTAGAGACTTTATTTCATCAATAACACTAGAATAATCTTGCCCGGGAGAGTTAAGATCGTAAGATACAAAAAGATTGTTATGCATTCGTTACTCCTTTTCTTTTCTCTTTTCAAAAAAGGAGCCTACCGGTCGGATACAGGCCCTTGCCGTAAATTTTAGAGCGTTAAACCTCCATGTGTTAGGGCTGAAAAGGGCTTGACATCAGAAATGAATCGTGTAAAAAATGTTATTGATTATAACATTACCCGACCGACGAATCTTTAGTCTGGTCCCGTGGTAAACCGGCCTATTTCGGTTTATCACACCCAAGAGAGCTGGCTAGGTGCGAACTAGTCGGCTCTTTTTTTTATCCCACCTGTTGTGGTACTCCGCGAATTTTGATCTATATGTAGTGTATCAGTCAAGCAAATTTTCCTTTAATAACAAAAAACTGTTGAAAAACCTATCAAGTAACGTTTGGAAATAAACGCATTACCCCTTCCTAATTTATAATATTTAGCCTACTCAAAATATTTGGTTGGTTGCCCTGGGCTTGTTAAAGACTCAAATCTCGGCAGGCTCTTATCTTCTATATCTTCCCTTCTTCCCATATTGGACCGCAGGCCCTTCCTTGTCAGTATTCGTACTAACTCAACCGAGATATTCCATTTTAGAATCCTTGTTAAACCTCAAATACTTCAAAACTTATAAAGATATTAATTATTATTGAAATTTTCCTATTGCAAATAAGTTATGCAACCTGTATAAACAAATTATGCAACCAACCCAGAATAGTTATGTAACCGAGGTTTAAAATGCCATCTGCCAATAAAGATAGAATTCGTGTCACCCTTCATGTTGATCGAGATCTTTATAGTCTTGCCAAAACATTGAGCAAAATTGAAGGTAAGCCAATTTCAAGACTTTTTGATGAAGCCATTGCCCCATTGGTTGAAAAATATAGATATTCACCTGAGGAATGGGAGAATATCCAAATCGAAAGAAACATTGAAAGGCAAATTGAGGAAAAGGAAAAATATGAAAGATTCATTGAAACTGAGTGTGAAATGTCTGAATCAGAACGTCAAAATTTGCATGAAAACAAACTTAAGGAAATGCAAAAAGAGCATGAGAAATTTATGAAAAAATGGTCCGAGACAATTAAAAGCATGAAATAAAAAAAGCCTACATGGTTGGTTCGATCCCGCGAAGAATGTCCCAACCAGTAGGCCGCAAGAATAACCCCAACAAAGGAGTTACCTATGTCCCTACCTTACAGCGGAAGTCCCTCTTTTGTCAATCCACCTGAAAGAAAGCGTGGACAGTTTCAAGTTAAAATCTTTCCCGGTTTTTCAGAGTTTAAAGATTCTCGGGTAAAACCATACAATAATGGCTCTGGTGGCGGTGCCCGAAAAGCAATTACTGAATTCACCCCCCGCTCTCGTAAGAATTTTTTAAAAAAGGTTCTTTCCCTATCTACCTACCCTTCTGTTTTCATCACCCTCACTTATCCAAAACACTACCCTGCCGACTGCAAAGAATGGAAACGCCATTTAGATAATTTTTTCCGATCTTTTTCCAGAAAGTTCCCTGACACTTGGTTCTTCTGGAAGCTAGAACCCCAAAAAAGAGGCGCTCCACATTATCACCTTATCGGCAATCTCGATGTTGAAATCAATGTCCATTTACTGCGTAGATATGTAAGCGAGCTATGGTATCGAACTTGCGGAACTGGCGACTTAAAACATCTTCATGCTGGTGTCCAAGTGGATTTTATCGATGATTCAGTCGGCAAAATGCGGGCCTATGTCTGCAAGTATGTTGGCAAGGCAGAAACCGGCTATGCTTACGAAGAATGGGAACACCCTGGAAGATTTTGGGGCGTTTTGGGTCGGAAGAAATTACCTCCTGTTTCCTACATAATTATTGATTTAAACGAAAATGAATTTCTCAAAGTAAAAAGGCTTGTTCGAAGATGGCTTAAAAGCCTTTCTGGTTCTTCTCGTAAATATTCAGTTCGCCTCAAATCAGTCTTTTCATTTTTCATCCTTACGCAACACGAACTAATCCAGAAATTCATTTGCCTTGCAACAGGCTTACCTTTTGGAGATCTGGAGTCCATATCTCCTTTCTATTTTGGAAAACCAACAATGGTAGCAATAAATTAAGTTTTGCCTTGAGTGGGCGCTAGCCACGCAGTGACTAGCCCCACTCATGACAAATTAACAAGATTGTTTATTCCTTTTTTCTGATTGGAGATTTTTACTCGAAAGCAACTCGAAGAAAAGCAGCTTGCTGCCACTGCCTCGAAGCCTCCATTTTTTTGTCTTCAAAGAAAAAGGCGGATTAAATTTATATCTTCTTACTTTCGGGGCACTCCAGACTTGTTTGATTCCAATACTTGGCTTGCCCTGTAAGGCACAGTTGACCCGCCCGAGGGTGACGCTGGCGACACAAAATAGGATTTGCATGCCCGATCTTCGTTTGACATATCCGCGCTCTAATCATATCATCGCCCAAACAGGAGGGTTATGTATGAAAGGGTCAATTCATTATCTCAAGGCGAGAAAATGTTGGTATGTCCAGTGGTATCACAGGCCACACGGCAAGGCATATAAGATTTATCAGTACCGTGGCCTCAAGATGTATGACCGCCAAATGGCCGAACGTTTGCTGTCGCAAATGCAAGGTGATTCTGAAAACGGCGCCTTCAGGATCGAGAAATATACCAAGGTAAGCTGGTCAGCCCCTTCTGAGTACCTTGAAAAATGGCTCACAGCCACGAAAGACACTCTCGCCCCTTCCACCTTCAAAGATTATTCAAACAGCATTAGGAACCACTTAATACCCTTTTTCAAGGAACACAAATATCTTCTCCACGAAATTCAGTACGATGTTCTAATCGAACTCCTCAACAGCATAAATCGGGCACCCAAAGGCAAATACAACGTTATGAACTGCCTGCACTCATGTTTGACCTATGCTTGGCGATCTGGCCGCGTACCTTCAATGCCTGCCTTCCCAGAGAAAAAGCGGTATGGAATGGTCGAAAAGAAAATAGAATGGTTGTCAGAGGATCGCCAGAGAATGACTATCAATGCAATTCCCGAAGAACATCAGCCTATTTTCTGGTGGCTTAAATACCATCTTCGCCGTCCTGGAGAAGCAATGGCACTCCATATGTCCGATTACGATCAGATTAATGATGTCTTCACGATCTGCCGTGGCATGTCAGACCGCAAGTTGGTGAACTACACGAAAACCAGAAAAGAACATACTATCCCGACAAACCCCGATTTTCTGCCGTTATTAAAAAAAATGAGACATGACAAAGAAAGCCCCTTTTTCTTCACCTGCAAGAGTTCCAGAATACCTGGCCAACCATATACCGATAGAATTTTACAGAAAATCTGGAAAGCGGCCTGTGTGGCCACCGGGGAGAATATCTCTTTATATGCCGGCCTCAAGCATTCGAGCTGTTGCCAGTATATAAATGAAAAGGGATTATCTTTGACGGAGTTACAGGTTTTGACAGATCATGCCCGATTGGAATCAGTCAGACATTATGCACAGACGGAAACAACGAGGAAGCGCGAATTATGGGCCGGAAAGATGGGCGACAACATATTACCCTTCAAACCAGCGAAAAAGAGTTGACGGTAACGGTTATCATTGACTAAATTGCGGCACCTGAAATTGTAGCCAGTTCGTAGCCATAAATTTAAAGGGAAAAACAACGAAAAAACAATAAAAAATGGCGGAAGTGCATGGGAATCGAACCCACCTACCAGGCTGTTAACCCGGTACACCGGATTTGAAGTCCGGGAGAGCCACCAGAGCCCCTTCCACTTCCGCATCCAGTTAGTATAGTAATTGGCTGAATTAAGCGTGACAACCCTTTTCTGGGAAACCGGAATAAATGGCGGTCGGAAAATTTACCGGCATCGCAAAAGTCGCCACGGATTAATCGAACGCACTTCGACAAGCCCGGCAGCACGTGAACACAACAGGTTGTTCCGCTCACTTGCGCCTGTCGGAAAAGGATTTTCCGAGCGAACTTGTCAAATTTGATGAAATGGGATGGCTTACCCTGGCGGGGTGAAAAGATCGTCAAATCCAATTATCAACAATTTACTATCGACTACCTGCACGCTGCTTACCGGAAGTTGATAATTCAACAAGGAGTTCTTGTAACGTTATGGAATGCGAACGACTAAAAAGGCTTGTCAGAAACTGGTATGTCCAGGTCCAGGATGAATCAATGGCGCCGGCGAGGATGGTTGATTTCATGCGGAATCATGTGGAGGACTGCATAGTCTGCATGGGCGATCCCCTGGCCGAGATCGAAGTTAAACGGATAGCCGAAATCGTCTTGCCGCCCGTCAAAACCGCCAAGACGGTCCGTAAAGATAAAGAAGCTGACGATGACGACGATCCGGACAGCGGTAGCGATTCCGATGAGACAGAAGAGGAGGATATCACTTCGGAAGATGACCTGGAGGATGTTGACCCCGATGAGGATGAGGAAGAAGATGAAGAAGATGAAATATAATAGATAGCAGAATTTATTTCCGACGAGATTTCAAAAAGCGCCCCCTGAACCGATCAGGGAGCGCTTTTTGGTTTCCGGGGACTTGAACTTATAGTCTCAATAAACTGGAGTGAACGACATATCAGCCCTTAAATGGCGTGGATAATCAATTTTATAATTTATCATTATTATGTTTAAATAATTTATTGAACCACCGACATCCTGTTTTTTGCCGCCTGGCCGATGTTGGCGGCCTGCCTCGGCCTGTACTCTTGCGGGACCGGGATGTTATGTTCAGATCTGGGAATAGGCGCTATCCGGAATTCAAACAGGAGAAAAACCATGCCTAAAGCGGATATCGGTCTGATCGGCCTCGCCGTAATGGGTCAGAACCTGGTGCTGAACATGAACGATCACGGGTATACGGTAGCGGTTTTCAACCGCACCACCGCGAAGGTCGATGCATTCCTGGCCGGAGCGGCCAAGGGCACCGGGATCATCGGCGCCCATACCATTGCGGATCTGCTCGACAGCTTGAAGAAGCCGCGCCGGGTGATGCTGATGGTCAAGGCCGGTGCGGTGGTCGATTCCTTTATCGAACAGCTCGTGCCCCACCTCGACTCCGGCGACATCATCATTGACGGCGGCAACTCACTCTATACCGATACAAACCGCCGGAACCGCGCCCTGGCCGGGAAGGGTATCCTCTTTGTCGGCGCCGGCATCTCCGGCGGCGAGAGTGGCGCCCGGACGGGGCCGTCGATCATGCCGGGCGGCAACCCCGAGGCCTGGCCGCTGGTTAAGGAGATCTTTCAGGCGATTGCCGCAAAGGTTGATGGCCAACCCTGCTGCGACTGGATCGGGGAAGATGGGGCCGGCCATTTTGTCAAGATGGTCCATAACGGCATCGAATATGGCGACATGCAGCTGATCTGCGAAGCCTATGACTTTCTCAGCCGGGGGCTCGGCCTGGAGGCGGCGGCGGTGGGCGGTGTCTTCGCGAAATGGAACAGCTGGCGGCTCGATTCCTATCTCATGGAAATCTCCGCCGCTATCCTCGGCCACAAAGACGCGGACGGCGCCCCCCTGGTCGACAAGATCCTCGACGCCGCCGGCCAGAAGGGCACCGGCAAATGGACCGTGATCAACGCCCTTGAGCTCGGGGTGCCGCTGACCCTGATCGGTGAGGCGGTGTTCGCCCGCTGCCTGTCGGCGATGAAGGAGGAGCGGCTCAAGGCCGCGGCCTTTCTGGCCGGCCCCGAAGCGGTTTTTTCCGGCGATCCAGGGGAGTGGGTGGACGCGATGCGCGACGCGCTCTACGCGGCGAAGATTATCTCCTACGCCCAGGGCTACATGCTCATGGGCCAGGCGGCGAAGGAGTACGGCTGGCAACTGAACTACGGCGGCATTGCCCTGATGTGGCGCGGCGGCTGTATTATCCGCAGCGCTTTTCTCGACAATATCAAAGAGGCCTTCGCGAAGAATCCGCTCCTCGAAAATCTGCTCCTCGATGATTTTTTCCGCGATGCCATTCATAACGCCCAGGCAGGTTGGCGCAAGGTGGCGGCCAAGGGTGTCGAACTCGGCATCCCCATGCCGGCCATTGCCTCCGGCCTTGCCTACTATGACGGCTATCGCAGCGGCCGCCTGCCCGCCAACCTGATCCAGGCCCAGCGGGACTACTTCGGCGCCCACACCTACGAGCGAATCGACAAACCCCGGGGAGAATTCTTCCATACCGACTGGACCGGCCACGGCGGCATATATTAATTGAACGTAAATAATAAAATTATTCCGCTCATCCTGAGCCTGATGAAAAGTATCTGCACTGGAGGGAAGATTGATGAAATCAATTCTGGCGGCGGACATCGGCGGCACCAACAGCCGATTTGGCCATTTCCGCCTTGAGCGGGACGGCACTCTTGCCCTGATCGCCACGAAATGGCTGCCGACCAGCGAGGCCGAATCTTTTACCCGGCTGCTCGAACAGTTAGGCGCCGGTGATTTCAGCCTGCCGCCTGAAGAGGCCGACCTTGCGGTCATCGCCGTGGCCGGCCCGGTGGAACGGGGAACTTACTGCGATCCGCCCTATATCTCCTGGGATATCGACCTTGCCAGGGATGAAGAGCGGAATTCCTTACAACAGGCCCATCTGATCAACGATTTCGTCGCCCAAGCCTATGCCTGCCGCTCGCCGCTGGGCAGATCGGCCCGCCAGATCCTGGCCGGGGAAATCGTAGCGGAGGGGACCATCGGCGTCCTTGGCGCCGGCACCGCCCTTGGCAAAGCCAGTCTGATCCCGCTCCCCGACAGCACGTTTCAAGCCCTGCCTTCCGAAGGAGGTCATGCCTATTTCCCCTTTGTTTCAGAAAGGGAATTTGCTTTTCAGGAGTTCTTCCGGAAAAAAAGCGGCCGACCGCACATCACCGGCAATCTGGTGGTTTCCGGCCGCGGCCTGCGTTACCTCCACTGGTTTCTCTCCGGTGAGGAGCTGAAACCGCAAGAGGTTACAGGATCTGCCGAATGGGATAAATCCGAAACCCTGGCCTGGTTCGCCGGCTTCTATGGCCGGGTCTGCCGGGATTACGCCCTGGAGATGCTGACCCTCGGCGGTCTGTACATCGCCGGGGGTGTGGCGGCCGGAAATCCCGATATCCTCACCCATGCGAATTTCAAAAGCGAATTCCTCGATTCACCGACCATGGGACATCTCCTGGCTAAAATCCCGGTTTTCCTCATCGCCGATCAGGACAGCGGTCTCTGGGGTTCCGCTTTCCATGGCCAGCAACAACTCAGGCAAGGGTAAAACATGCCGCAGCTTCCGGCCCTCTATAAAATGAAACCGGTTCCGGTGTAAACCGGCATCCACGACTGTAACCGTTCACCGGGGCGGTCGCCAAAGTATCAAAAACCGCCGGACTGTAACCGTTCAGCAGTGGTGCAGATTTGGACAAGCGGACCGGCGCCGCGTACCTCGTGTACGTTAAGCAGGGCCGATCGTCCGAAGATGCGGTGCTGCTGAACGGTTACCCACGGCTCATAACCAGACCAGGAGAGGCAGCATGGCTGACTATGATTATGACATCGGCATTATCGGCGGAGGCGCGGCAGGGCTTACCGTGGCCTCAGGGGCGGCCCAGCTTGGCGCCAAGACCCTGCTGATCGAGAAGGGGGAGGCGCTGGGCGGCGATTGTCTCCATTACGGCTGCGTGCCTAGCAAGACCCTGATCAAGACCGCCCAAGTCTATCACTTGATGAAAAACGGGGTGCAATTCGGACTCCCGGCCCTGACTCCGTCACCGGTGGATTTCCGGCAGGTTGCCGACCGGATTCGCTCGGTGATCGGGGCGATTCAGAAACACGACTCGGTGGAGCGGTTCTGCAAGCTCGGGGCAAAGGTTAAGTTCGGACAGCCTGAATTCATTGACGAGCATGCCGTCTCTTTGCTCGGCAAATCCATTTCCGCCCGCAGCTGGGTGATCGCCACCGGCTCCTCCGCGGCGGTGCCGCCAATCGAAGGACTCGATAAAACCCCCTACCTGACCAATCGCGAGATCTTCTCTCTCGACCGGCTGCCCGATTCGCTGATCATCCTCGGCGCCGGACCCATCGCCGTGGAAATGGCCCAGGCCTTCTGCCGGCTCGGCAGCAAAGTAACGGTGATTCAGCGCAGCGGCCAGATCCTGAGCAGGGAAGACCCGGACATGGCGGATATCGTCCAGCGGGAGCTTGAGAAGGAAGGGGTTACTTTCCGGATGAACGCCGCAGTGGTCAGGGTCGGCGATCTGGGAGAGGCGCGGGAGGTGGTGATCAAAAATGCGACCGGCGAAGTCGAAACTCTCAGGGCCGAAGCCCTGCTGGTCGCCCTGGGCCGCTCGCCCAACGTGGCCGGGCTCGGTCTCGAAAAAATCGACATCCCTTTCGATCATCAAGGAATCAAGGTGGATAACCGTCTCCGGACCCGCCACCGTCATATCTATGCGGCGGGCGACGTCACCGGCGGCTATCAGTTCACCCACGTGGCCGGTTATGAGGGCGGAGTGGTGCTAAGCAACGCCGTCTTTCATCTGCCGAAAAAAGCCAATTACACCCATGTGCCCTGGTGCACCTATACCCATCCGGAACTGGCCGGCATCGGCATGACCGAGAAACGCGCCAAACAGGCCGGGATCGCGTATTCGGTCTTCAGCGAAGAGTTCGAGGGCAACGACCGGGCCCTGGCCGAAGGGGAAAGCGTCGGCCGGATCAAGCTGCTGCTGGACAGCCGGGAGAAACCTCTCGGGATTCAGATCCTCGGGCCGCAAGCCGGCAATCTGTTAAGCGAGTGGGTGGCGATCATGAACGGCGGGGTGGGACTTGCCAAAATCGCTTCGGCCATCCACCCCTACCCGACCCTGGGCGAGATCAACAAGAAGGTAGTGGGTTCGGTGTTCGCGCCGAAGATTTTTTCCGGACCGATAAAAAAAGGTCTGAAGTTTTTCTTCAGCTTCAAGGGGCGGGCCTGCACCTGCGGGGAGGACATTGCCTGCGGAGAAGATCTGAAATGACCGCGAATTATCCTTCCGGCTCAAGAATTCCGGACGGTCAAACCGCCATTATCCCCAATTCCAGCTCCGCTATCGACGCTGGAAAAGAAAAACCCCGATTCCTTTTGCGGGAAACGGGGTTACAGGATTCAACCGGACTGTGCCGGATTACTGTATGGTGGCGATGCAGGGACTTGAACCCCGGACACTACGGATATGAGCCGTATGCTCTAACCAGCTGAGCTACATCGCCTAAAGGGGAAGGGGTACTATATGTAAAATTTTGCCACGGTTGTCAATAAAAAAAGGGCCTTTGCGAGAAAGGCCCTTTCGGTAAAGCGAATAAAAACGGGCTTTTTACATCATGCCGCCCATGCCGCCCATACCGCCCATGCCGCCCATGCCGCCCATCGGAGGCATGCCGCCGCCGGCGCCTTCCTTCTCCGGCTCATCGGCGACCATGCATTCGGTGGTCAACAACAGACCGGCGACACTGGCCGCGTTCTGCAGGGCAAAACGGGTAACCTTGGCGGGGTCGATGACTCCGGCCTTGATAAGGTCCTCGTATACTTCCGTATAGGCATTGAAACCGTTAGCGCCCTTAAGACCCTTGACGTGATCAACAATAACCGAGCCTTCGCGGCCGGCGTTGTTGGCGATCTGGCGGACCGGCTCTTCAAGGGCCCGCATGATGATATTTCTACCAAGAGCAGCTTCGCCTTCCAGTTTCAATTTCTCCAAAGCCGGCAGGCATCGCAGATAAGCGACTCCGCCGCCGGGAACGATCCCTTCTTCAACCGCGGCGCGGGTAGCGTTCAGGGCATCTTCCACCCTGGCCTTTTTCTCTTTCATTTCAACTTCGGTGGCGGCGCCGACATTGATTACCGCAACTCCGCCGATCAACTTGGCCAAACGCTCCTGAAGTTTTTCGCGGTCATAATCGGAAGTGGAATCCTCGGCCTGGGTCCTGATCTGCTTAACCCTGGAGGCCAGCTTGTCCTTGGCGCCCGCGCCGTCAATGATCGTGGTGTTGTCTTTATCAACCACAATCCGCTTGGCATTACCGAGATCGTCAATGGTGATATTCTCGAGCTTGATGCCGAGATCCTCGGTGATCACCTGGCCGCCGGTCAGAACGGCGATATCCTCGAGCATTGCCTTGCGGCGATCACCGAAGCCCGGCGCCTTAACGGCGGCGACATTCAGGGTGCCGCGCAGTTTATTGACCACCAGGGTGGCCAGGGCCTCGCCGTCGACATCTTCGGCGATGATGAAAAGCGGTCGACCCATCTTGGCGATCTGCTCAAGGATCGGCAGCATATCCTTCATGTTGCTGATCTTTTTCTCGTTGATCAGGATGTAGGGATCTTCCAGATTCACCTCCATCTTGTCGGCATCGGTAACGAAATAAGGCGAAAGGTAACCGCGGTCGAACTGCATGCCCTCGACGACGTCAAGGGTGGTTTCCATGCTCTTGGCTTCCTCGACGGTGATTACGCCTTCCTTGCCGACCTTGTCCATGGCCTCGGCAATAATATTGCCGATAGTTTCGTCATTGTTGGCGGAGATGGTGCCGACCTGGGCGATCTCTTTCTGCTCCTTGGTAGGCTTGGCAACCTTGGCAAGCTCCGCGACAACGGCCGCGACGCTCTGCTCGATGCCGCGCTTGATCTCCATCGGATTGTTGCCGGCGGCAACAAGCTTTGAGCCTTCGGTGAAGATGGCCTGGGCCAGGACGGTTGCGGTGGTGGTGCCGTCGCCGGCCACGTCGCTGGTCTTGGAAGCGACTTCCTTGACCATCTGGGCGCCCATATTCTCGAATCTATCGGTGAGCTCAATCTCCTTGGCAACCGTGACCCCGTCCTTGGTGATGGTCGGCGCCCCGAAGGATCTCTCGATCAGGACATTACGGCCCTTGGGACCAAGAGTTACCTTAACCGCATCCGCCAGAGTATTTACGCCTTTCAGGATGGCTTCCCGTGCTTTAACGCCATATTTAATTTGTTTACCAGCCATGACTCTTCTTCTCCTTTGTTTATAAATTCTTTGATATAATTTCTAAAACCGGTCGGGCAGGACTTGCCCTTTCCCATGGGAGGGATTATTCGATAACTCCGAGGATATCGTCCTCGCGCATGATCAGGAAATCTTCCCCGTCGAGCTTGACCTCGGTACCGCCATATTTGCTGAAGAGAACCTTGTCGCCGACCTTCAAATCAATGGCCACCCTCTCGCCTTTATCGTTCAACTTGCCGGAACCCGTGGCAACAATCTCGCCTTCGATCGGTTTTTCCTTGGCGCTATCCGGAATAATAATCCCGCCTTTGGTAACTTCTTCCCCTTCAAGCCTTTTAACCAGCACCCGGTCATTGAGTGGACGAATCTTCATTTTAAACCCTCCTAGTGTTTGTCTTTGATTAATTTCAGATTTTAATTTTGATATTTATCCTGCCAACCAAACAGAATCATATTCTCCATCATTTATGCCTGTTAAGTCCATTCAAAAAACAATTCCCGTAAAAAATCCGCTAACGGCATCTAATACAGGAATTACAGGCACCCGCCTTATACGGGATGAGCGAGACTATAGTGACGATATTCCAAAAATCAAGCAGGCCAAAAAAAATTTCTTCAGCTTGGCCAAAGAGGCCGGATGGACGTTCCGGATAAATCGGACGCTGGCACTCCTTGAAAAAACCGGCGCGGGTCTCACCGTGTGAGCGGACCTGGGAATGCAAGCCCACCTCCGGCGACAGGGCGGGGAGACCAGCGCCGCTTCCCCATGAACTGCCATCTGGTTTCCCGACAGGTTGCGAAGCAGACAAACACTGAGTGTGGAATGAAATGGTAGGATACGAGACGCTGCAATCCGCAAAAAATGATTTATTGGGGTCTTTGCGAGGAGCTGAGTTACGAAGCAATCCAGTTTATTCAACTAATCGCGTATTTCTAGATTTTATACCCACAGGGCATAAGTTTCGTGAGCGACAAGCTGCTCAACTCGGCTTTACAGTTGTCGCGCCGCCATTCGGGAAAGGCTGTTGGGTAAAACCAGGCCGGCCCTGCAAAGCCGGACCGGCAATGCAGGGCCGGGAGATCATGAGCAATATGATCCGGCATCAATTATTTTCGCCCCTTACTCGATGGGGACTCGCCAGCCGAAATCGTCCTGCCCCTCGCCGTACTGGATTCCCTGAAGTTCATCGAAGAGACGCTGGGCCAGGGGGCCGGTCATCTCGCCGTTGACCGGATATTCCCGGTCCTTGTAATTCAGGGCTCCCACCGGTGAGATTACCGCCGCGGTGCCGCTGGCGAAGATCTCCTGGAGAGCGCCCCCCTCCAGCGCGGCGATAACCTCGTCAATGGCAATGGGCCGTTCGATAACCTTGATGCCCCACGCCCGGGCCAGCTTGATTACCGAATCGCGGGTTATGCCGGGCAGGATGCTGCCGGACAGAGCCGGAGTAACCAGTTCGCCATTGATCAGAAAAAAGATATTCGAGGTGCCGATCTCCTCGACATAGCGCCGCTCGATCGCGTCCAGCCACAGGACCTGGGTATAGCCTTTGCCCTGGGCCTCCAGGGCCGCCATGATGCTGGCCGCGTAGTTGCCGGCGGTCTTGACATTGCCGACCCCGCCCTTGACGGCCCGAACGTAATTATCGGTGACGTAGATCTTGACCGGATTGAATCCTTCCGGATAATAAGCGCCGACCGGACTGAGGATGACGAAAAACAGATACTCCCGGGCGGGCCGCACGCCCAGGGCGGCTTCGGTGGCAATCATCGTGGGACGGATATAGAGGGAGGCGCCATCGATGCCGGGGACCCAGTCCCGCTCCAGGGCGACAAGCTGTTTCATCGCGGCGAGAACCTCATCGGCCGGCATGGGGGGCATGCACATGCGGGCCGCCGAGTCATTCATCCGGCGCAAATTGTCGGTCGGCCGGAAAAGGTAGATGCGGCCATCCTTGCCGCGATAAGCCTTGAGCCCTTCGAAAATCGCCTGTCCATAATGGAGAGCCATCGCGGCCGGGTCCAGGGAGAAATCACCATATTTTTTGATCACCGGTTCAGCCCAGCCCGTCTCCGCCCGGTAGGACATTACCAGCATATAATCGGTGAAATGCACCCCGAAGCCTAAATTTTCCCCAGCCGGCTTGGCCTTCAGTTCGCCTGCCGCTATCTTTTCGATTCTGACGCTCATGATGCTCTCCTGTAGATAGGCACTCCGTGGCTGCCTCACCCGGTAATCGATTGCCCCTGTAACGTAAGCGATTACAGAGCACCGAATCTGCTGTGTTCAGCCTGTTCATGTACAATCAGTACGTCGCAGGTCGACGCCTTGCATCTCCAGCACCCGGTAATCGCTTACCAGCTGGGAGATTGGCCAATCATGGGCGATTTATCCCGTGATCGGTTACCCTGTAACAGGTGCTGACAGCTTGAAACCACTCCGTTTAAAAATCGGGAGCCACGCCCACTTGGGCTTGCAGGGTTCAGAAGACAGCAGACCTCGGCCTCTGATGAAAAATGATGACATAATAGCTAATTAATGGTTCATATGGAACAATAAATTAGCTATAATCTTTATAATTTCCTCCACTGCAAGTTTGACAAACCCGCAAAAAGTCAGGGATGGCTAAGCAAAAAGTTCGAGGCTGCATGACATCTCCAAAGCCATCAAAGATGGTCCTCCAGTATTTCCTGTTGCTCTTTTTGCTTTCAACCCTGATGGTTGGCCGCCTGCTGTGGCCTTTTCTGTCAATCCTGGTCATTTCCTTTCTCCTCGCCGGCCTGTTCCAGCCGATTTACAGCTCCCTGACCAAGCGGATCTCCGAAAGAATTGCCTCGCTTCTGACCTGCGCCCTGATCATCCTGCTGGTCTTCATCCCACTAATGTTCTTTGTCGCCGCCCTCTCCTCGGAGGCTCTCGACCTCTACCATCTAAGCAAAGGCACCGATGTAAATCTCAAAGTCAAACAGCTGCTCTTTGAAAGCAGCCTGATGATAAGAATCCAACAGCTTCTGGAACATGATTACGGGATTATTCTCGAACCGGAAAAGCTCGCGGCGACCCTCACCGAGTTTTCCGGTAAATCCGGGCTCTTTCTATTCAACCAGGCCAGGACCTGGGCCGCCAATATCATCTTGATCATCTTCGACTTCACCCTGATGGTCATTACCATTTACTTCCTATTGATCGACAACGACAGGTTGATCAACTTCCTGCTCAAGATTTCTCCGATGCCCGATGATCAGGAAAAACAGATTATCCAGAAGTTCAAGGAGATCTCGGACGCCGTCCTGATCAATAACGCCATATGCGGGGTTATCCAGGGTGTTCTGGGCGGATTAGCGTTCGCCCTGTTCGGCCTGGGTTCGCCGATTTTATGGGGCGGCATAATGCTGATCCTCGCCTTTTTACCGATTTTCGGCATCGGCCTGGTGCTGGTCCCCGCCGGGCTGATTTTAATGCTGCAAGGCAATATAGGACAGGGTTTCATCATGCTGATATTCTACGCGACTCTCTCCTTTTCGGTAGAGTACGGACTCAAGCCGAAACTGGTCGGCCAGAAGGTCAAGATGCACACCCTTCTGGTTTTTCTGGCCATCCTCGGAGGGCTGCAGCTTTTCGGTTTTCTGGGTATCATCTACGGTCCGCTGATCATAACCGTCTTCCTGACCATGTCGGATATTTACATCTCCAATTATAATAGATATGTAACCAGCGACGGGGAAGATTAACCTTATGGTTGTTTACGAACAGGTTTATTAGAATGAGTAAAAAAATTAAAAAACTTAAACGGAATAAAAATCGACCGGGAATCGCTTCCGAAATTCAAGAACAGTTCAACACGGCGGTTCACTATCACCAAACAGGATTGTCCGCCCAAGCCCAAAAAACTCTCGGGGAAATCATTGCCAAGGCCCCAAACCACTTGGCGTCGTACAAATTGCTGGCCGACATAGCAATTCAAACAGGCCGAACGGGTATTGCGATTCAGATACTGAAAAGAACCGTAGACCAAAACAGGCAGAATTCTGTCTGCCGAGGTTATTTAGCAGATTTGTTGTCGCGTAATGGCCAGTATCGGGAAGCAATAATCCACTATGAAATAGAGATAGCCCTATCCAGCAAGAACAAAGGCCCCGGCCTGGATCCTCTCCTGATAAATACCGCAATAGCCTACAATAACTCCGGAAACCCCTTGGCAGCTATAGATAAACTAAAAATGGCCATCAGGATAAACGACCAGAATGCCTTGGCATACTACCTTCTTGCCTCTACATACCAAGCGATAGGAGATATTAATAAAGCCGAGAATTATGCCAAAAAATCTTTGCAAACAGATCCATTATATGCAAAATCTCTTTATATATTGTCGATTATTGATAGAGATTTTTTCAGCAAGAAGCTAATTGAGAACATCAGTGCCACAGTAACAGCTCAAAGAATTTCCATTGAAGACCAAATATATCTTTCCTTTGCTTTATATCACATATTTGAGTCGACCGAAAATTTCGCCGAGGGGTTCAGATTTCTGGAAAAGGGCAATCATCTAAAAAGACAGACAATCAATTACAATTTTGATAAGCAGGCCGGCTATCTTCGGAAGACCAGGGAAACTTTATCCAGGTTTTTACAAGTTATCACTACTGTCCGGTTATAACTAGTTGAAATCAAACATCAATTTATAAGGACTTGCCTTTTCGTGTTTTACAGGTGGAGGATCAAACAACTCCCATATATTTTGTCTTTTAAATAGATTTAACTGCAGTAATCGTTGGAT
>JAGXFP010000070.1 GCA_024637225.1 Desulfobacterales bacterium | reverse complement strand
CTGCAGGCCCTTGGCGAAGGGACCGTAAACGTCACGGCCGATGTTGCCGATGTTGCCGGCAACCCCGCCGTTCAGTCTGCAGCCAGTTACGACTATGACATCACAGCGCCGACGGTTACGATCACCGACGATGAAGCCGGGACCGGCAACATCGCCGGAGGCGAGATCACCTATACCTTTACCTTCTCCGATGATGTGACCGGCTTCAGCGCCGCCGATATTGACGTCGTCAACGGCACGAAAGGTACTTTTACGGAAGTCTCCGCCAGCGAGTATACCCTGGTCGTAACCCCGACCGCCGGTTTTGAAGGTAGTGTCACCGTTGACGTCAATGCCGACGTTGCAACCGATCTGGCGGGCAACCCGAACGATGCCGCGATCCAGAATGTGCAGCCCGTTGATATGCTGGCACCGACCATCGCGATCACCACACCTATTTCAGACGGGTACATTAACGCTGTTGAAGATGATTCTGACTTGAGCATTTCTGGAACCACCACTGATGTGGAAGATGGCCAGACCGTCACTGTAAATGTGGGAGGTACGGACCTTACTGCCACGGTAACCGGAAACGCTTTTACGGTGACGGTACCATCTGCCGCGCTACAAGCTCTGGGTGAAGGCACGGTGAATATCACGGCTGATGTTGCCGATGTTGCGGGTAACCCTGCCGTTCAGGCCACAGCAAGTTACGTCTATGATATTACCCCACCGACAGTTGCGATTACCGATGACCATGCCGGCACCGGTAATATTGCCGGTGGCGATATTACCTACATCTTTACATTCTCCGAAGACGTAACCGGGTTCTCTGCCGCTGATATCAACCTTGTCAACGGTACCAAAGGAACTTTTACTCAGATCAGCGCCAGTGAGTACACCCTGGTCGTCACCCCGACCGCTGACTTTGAAGGCAATATCACCGTTGATGTCAATAGTAGTATCGCTATTGATACAGCAGCCAACCCGAACAGTGCCGCAATCCAAAGTGTGCAGCCCGTTGATATGTTGGCTCCGACCGTTGCAATCACAGATGACGAGGCTGGTACAGGTAATATAGCCGGTGGCGATATTACCTATACCTTTACATTTTCTGAGGACATGACCGGCTTCACTGCCGCTGACATTGACGTTGTCAACGGTACCAAAGGAACTTTTACTCAGGTTACCGCCAGTGAGTATACTCTGATCGTTACCCCGACTGCAGATTTTGAAGGTAACGTTACCGTTGATGTTAATAGTAATGTCGCAACCGATCTGGCAACCAACCCGAACAGTGCTGCAACCCAGAGTGTCCAGACTGTTGATATGCTGGCGCCGACCGTTGCGATCAACACGCCTATTTCTGACGGTTACATTAACGCTGTTGAAGATGACTCTGACTTGAGCATTTCCGGAACCACCACCGATGTGGAAGATGGCCAGACCGTCACTGTTAATGTGGGAGGTACGGACTATACCGCCTCAGTCACCGGCAACGCCTTTACGGTAACGGTACCATCTGCCGCGCTTCAAGTTCTGAGTGAGGGGACGGTGAACATCACAGCCAATGTCTCCGATGTTGTAGGCAACCCCGCCGTTCAGGCATCTGCAAGTTACGTATATGATATCACCCCACCAACAGTTACAATCACAGACGACGAGCCCGGTATCGGCAACATCG
Source organism: Desulfobacterales bacterium (assembly GCA_024637225.1). GTDB lineage: Bacteria > Desulfobacterota > Desulfobulbia > Desulfobulbales > JAGXFP01 > JAGXFP01. Next base: position 55,653 of record JAGXFP010000070.1, on the reverse strand, counting down.
CCGGTGGCGATATCATCTACACCTTTACATTCTCTGAGGACGTAACCGGGTTTACTGCTGCCGATATCGATGTCGTTAACGGCGCAAAAGGAACTTTTACTCAGGTCTCCGCCAGTGAGTACACCCTGAACGTTACCCCAACAACCGGTTTTGAGGGTAACGTTACTGTTGATGTTAATAGTGGTGTCGCAACCGATTTGGCAGCCAACCCGAATGAGGCCGCAACCCAGAGTGTCCAACCCGTTGATATGCAGGCAACCACGGTTACTATTACCGACGACGAGGCTGGTATAGGTAATATTGCCGGTGGCGATATTACCTATACATTTACCTTCTCCGAGGACGTAACCGGGTTCACCTCAGATGACATCAACGTAGTTAACGGCACAAAAGGAACTTTTACTCAGATCACCGCCAGTGAATACACCCTGCTCGTAACTCCGACTGCAGATTTTGAAGGTAACGTTACGGTTGATGTTAATGCCGATGTCGCCTTTGACACATCTGACAACCCGAACAGTGCTGCAATCCAGAGTGTCCAGGCCGTTGATATGCTGGCACCAACCGTTGCGATCACAACGCCTATTTCCGACGGTTACATTAACGCTGTTGAAGATGACTCAGACTTGGACATTTCCGGAACCACTACTGATGTTGAAGATGGCCAGACAGTCACAGTCAATGTCGGGGGTACGGACTATACCGCCACCGTGACCGGCAATGCCTTTACGATCACGGTGCCATCTGCTGCCTTGCAGGCTCTAGATGAAGGCACGGTGAACATCACGGCTGATGTCTCTGATGTTGAAGGCAACCCTGCCATTCAGGCAACGGCCAGTTACGTCTATGACATCTCGACTCCGACCGTCGTGATCACCGACGACGAGGCCGGTACCGGCAATATCGCCGGTGGTGATATCACCTATACCTTTACTTTCTCCGAAGATGTAACAGGGTTCACTGCCGCTGACATCGATGTCGTTAACGGCACGAAAGGAACTTTTACTCAGGTCACCGCCAGTGAATACACCCTGCTCGTCACTCCAACCTCTGGCTTTGAAGGCAATATCACCGTTGATGTCAATGCCGGCGTCGCCATTGACAGGGCATTGATACCGAACAATGCCGCGACCCAGAGTGTCCAGGCCGTTGATATGCTGGCGCCAACGGTTGTGATCACCAACGACGAGGCCGGGACCGGCAATATCGCCGGCGGCGACATCACCTACACCTTTACATTCTCTGAAGACGTGACCAGCTTCACCGCCGCTGACATCGATGTCGTCAACGGCACGAAAGGGACCTTTACCCAGATCACCGCCAAGCAGTACACCCTGGTCATTACCCCAACCGCCGGTTTTGAAGGCAATATCACCGTTGATGTCAATGCCGGCGTCGCCATTGATGCAGCAGCCAACCCCAACAGTGCCGCGATCCAGAGTGTCCAGGCCGTTGATATGTTGGCGCCCACCGTTGCGATCACCACGCCTATTTCTGACGGTTACATTAACGCTGTTGAAGATGACTCTGACTTGATCATTTCCGGAACCACCACCGATGTGGAAGATGGCCAGACCGTCACTGTTAATGTGGGAGGTACGGACTATACCACCACGGTGACCGGTAATGCCTTTACGGTGACGGTGCCATCTGCTGACCTACTGGCTCTTAGTGAAGGCATGGTGAATATCACGGCTGATGTCTCCGATGTTGTAGGCAACTCTGCCGTTCAGGCGACAGCCAGTTTCGGCTATGATGTCACGGCACCCACCGTTGTGATCACTGATGACGAGGCCGGTACCGGTAATATCTCCGGTGCTGACATCACCTACACCTTTGCCTTCTCTGAGGACATGACCGGGTTCACTGCTGCTGACATCGATGTCGTCAAAGGCACCAAAGGGACTTTTACCCAGGTCACCGCCAGTGAGTACACCCTGGTCGTCACCCCGCCCCCTGGATTTGAAGGTAATATCACTGTTGATGTTAATGCCGGCGTTGCAACTGATTTGGCAGCCAACCCTAATAGTGCCGCGATACAGAGTGTCCAGGCCGTCGATATGCTGGCACCGACCGTTACGATCACAACGCCTATTTCTGACGGTTACATCAACGCTTTAGAAGATGACTCAGACCTGAGCATTGCCGGGACTACTACTGATGTTGAAGATGGTCAGACCATCACGGTCAATGTGGGTGGTACGGACTATACCACCACGGTGACCGGTAACAGTTTTACCGTAACAGTGCCATCTGCTGCCTTGCAGGCTCTAGATGAAGGCACGGTGAATATCACGGCTGATGTCTCCGATGTTGCAGGCAACCCTGCTGTGCAGTCTACAACCAGTTATGGCTACGATATCACAGTTGCAAACCCGACCGTGGCCCTTAAGCTCGACAGTAACGAGAACGTCATCTCTGACGATTTCGATGTGACTGGTACAGAAACCGGCGCTACAATTGAGTTTAGCCCTACCGGTCTGCCCGGTAGTTGGAATATAATTGCCCCCACTTTTGATCCGGGCTCCAACACTGTCTATGTACGGCAAACCGACCTTGCCGGCAATGTCAGCAGCAGTACGCAGTTCGATTTCACTTATGGTTCAGACTCCGGAGAGAACCATCAGGGCCATGATGGCAATGCCGACATTATTGCCGGCGATATTGGCGACGATACCCTTGAAGGATTGGCTGGCAACGACACCCTTTATGGCGATGGCGGTACAGACCTACTTTACGGCGGTGAAGGGGATGATTTTCTCTATGGCGGTTCCGGTGATGATACCTTCTACGGTGGCGATGGTGCTGACACAATGGATGGTGGTGCCGACAACGTTGACTCTGATACCGTCAGCTACTCCGGCTCCGGTGCTGTTGTTGCCGCATTGGTCGATGGCGACGGTACGGGTACAGTTGCCGGTGTCACCGATACCCTTTACGATATAGAAAACCTGACCGGATCAAGTAATAACGACGAACTGGCCGGTGATGTGAATGCTAATATTCTTAAGGGTGGTGATGGAGATGATCTCCTCATCGGTGGTGGTGGTGGCGACACAATATATGGCGGTGACGCAGACATCGTCATTGGCACTGACAATGGCATCGACACCGTCAGCTACGCTGATGCAGGTAGTTCCGTTGTTGCCATACTGGCTGATTATGATGGTACAGGTACCGTTGCCGGGGTAACTGACTACTTCTACGATATAGAAAATCTGACCGGATCTGATTATGACGACGAATTGACCGGGGATGTGAATGACAACATCCTCAAGGGCGGTGCCGGTGACGATATTCTTATCGGAGGTGAAGGTAATGACGAACTCGATGGTGGAACCAACTCCGTCAATGGTGACACTGTCAGCTATGCTGGCGCTGGCGGTCCCGTTGTTGCCATACTGACTGATGGCGATGGTACCGGCACCGTTGGCGGCTCCGAAACAGATCTCCTTTACGGTATAGAAAATCTGACCGGATCTGATTATGACGACGAATTGACCGGGGATGTGAATGACAACATCCTTGAGGGCGGTGATGGCGATGACCTCCTCATCGGTGGTGGTGGCGCCGATGAGTTGGATGGTGGCGCCAACTCCGCCATAGGAGATACCGTCAGCTACGCCAACGCGGGATCTGCCATTAATGCATCACTGGTCGCCGGAGGCACTTTAGGCGATGCCAACGGCGATATTTATACCGAGGTAGAAAACCTGATCGGATCCGCTTTTGACGACATCCTGACTGGTGATGAAAATGCCAACACTCTAAAAGGTGGTGATGGCGATGACATCTTAAGTGGTGGTGACGGCGTAGACACGATATATGGCGGGGACGAAAGCACCGATACCGGCATCGATACCGTCAGCTACGCTAATGCTAGCAGCAACGTTGATGCTTCGTTGGTCACTGGCCAAGGTACCGTAGCTGGCGTCACCGACAACTTCTACGGTATAGAAAATCTGATTGGATCCGCTAATGCCGATATTCTTACCGGTGATGGTTTAGATAATATTCTGACCGGCGGGGGGGGCGGAGATCTTTTGACAGGTGGCGGTGGCAGTGACACCGCCAGCTACGCCAATGCCGACGCCGGGGTCACCGCTCTGCTCAATCCGGACATGTGGTTCTTTCAGAGTGGAGATGCCGCCGGCGACGAATTTTACGGGATCGAAAATCTTAGCGGCTCGGATTATGCCGATACCCTGTTCGGTGACGATAATGCCAATACCTTGAGCGGCGGTGGCGGTAATGATACCCTGAAAGGCTACGGCGGTGATGATGTTCTCATTGGTGGTACCGGCAATGACTCCTTGGATGGCGGGGCCGGCAACGACACGGTCAGTTACGCTGATGCCGGCGGGGCCCTCGACGCCACCCTGGTTGCCGGTTCCGGTTCAGGCACCGTCGGCGCCGACACCGATACCTATTCCAATATCGAAAGCCTGATCGGCTCCTCTTACGACGATACCATCCATGTTTCTGCCAGTAATCCGCCAATCTCGGTTGATGGTGGCGCCGATCTCGGCGGCGTCGGCGATACCTTGGTGCTGCAGGATCTGGGTGCTGCTTACGATCTCACAGACCTCACCACTGTTACGAGCAACATCGAGACCTTGGATATCAGCAACGATAGTGTTGAAACGTCAATTACTATAACCAGTCAGGATATCCAGAATATGGTTAATGACGGTAATGCTTCGGAATTGACCATCATGGCAGATAGCGGCGATTCGCTTGTTATTGCTCTCGATACCGGGGAGACCATGAGCCCTGCTACCTTTGACACCGGTGCTGACCACACTTACACAATTAGCGATGGGGGGGGCTCGCCGGTAGCCGTGATCCATTGGGATTTCGTTTAAAAGCCCAGCGGAGTTATTGCGGCCCATGAGATGAAACCTGCATGGGCCGATCCGGCTTTTCCACCAACCTTCCGCCGTGAAGAGATTCTCTTGATGATCGATATTCCCCAGCCCTCCTCCCTGAACGACTCTGTCGGCAAACTTGACCGCCAGACTGTACTGACAGCCGTCACCGCGCTGTGCGGCTCCGATCCTGCGGTCGCGGGCCAGCTGCAAAAGGGCTTCAAGCACCTGGTAACCGCAGACGACTGGGCGGCTGCAATCGGTCGGCTTGAGGGGATGGATCTTTCCGGCAAGCATTTCAGGGGGCCGCTACGGGATGTTTTTCATCTGCCCGGCGAGCTTGTCCTGCTGAAAAACGGGGAAGGCTATTTCTCTCTCGTTTACCGCATGGAGCAGCGGTGGCACTATCTGGGTGAAGACGGCATGCCTTTGCCTGAAGAAGTCAATGTCGAAGGCGGGGCCGAGATCGAGGCCGTGGTGCTGGAGATGCCGCGGGGCGCGGATAAATCCGGCGGCTTCGCCTCTCTTGCCGCCTTGTGGCCGGAATTGCGAGCGGCCTGGGCGGAGATCGGGATTGCCAGCCTCTTTATCAACTCCGGCCAGCTTTTGCTGCCGATCTTCGCCCTGCTGATCTATGACAAGATCGCCCTGAACGGGATGTTCGAGACCCTGTGGGCGCTGGTCTTCGGGATGGGACTCTATCTTGCCACCGATGCCGGAATGCGCCTGGTGCGGAGCTGGACCACGGAACGGATCAGCGTGGACCAGACCCTGCGCAGCGATGAACGGCTCTGGTCGAAAATGGTCGCCCAGGTTGATCATCCTCCCGGCGGTTTTTCCCGCTTTCTCTCCAATTATCGCGATCTGACCCTCTCCCGTGACTTTGTCTCTTCCACTTATCTGCTGTCGATTGCGGATATCCCTTTTCTTTTCCTCTATCTTGGCGTGATCGGCTTCATCTCCTGGCCCTTGATGATTGCCGCCGTGATCCTCGTCCTGCTGTACGCGGCGATCGGACTGGTGCTGCAGACCAGGCTGACCGGACTTTCCAAGGAAGCCGAGCAGAAGAACACCCTCAAGATGTCGTTTATGGGCGAAACCCTGGGTTGCCTGGACGTAGTGCGGACCACGCCGGGCGCGGGCGTTTTCCTGCGGGGCTGGCGTCAACTGGCGAAACAGTCGACGGATTTCGATACCAGAAGACGGTTGGCGGCGCAGCAATTGACCATGTTTTCGACAATCATGCAGACCGTAACCACCGTGGTTATCCTGACCGCGGGTGTCTATCTGATTTATGCCCAGTTGTTGAGTATCGGCAAGCTCATCGCCTGCAACATCCTGGCGGGGCGATCCATGGCGCTGGTGGGGTCCTTATTCGCGGTGACCGGGAAGTGGCGGGATTTCATGCGTTCCGCCGAGAGGTTGGAGGAAAGCCTCGAAGAGGTCGAGGAACGCGAATGCACCCCCCGACCGACTATTGTGGGCAACCTTTCCGTGATCGGGATCGGTAAACACTATGAGGAGCGACCGCCGGCCCTGGTGGACGTCTCGTTCAGGATCGCGCCCGGCGAGCGCATCGGACTGCTGGGCCGACCCGGGGCCGGCAAATCGACTCTGTTGCGGTGTCTTGGCGGGCTCTGCCGGCCTGATAGCGGGAAGATTCTGATCGACGGTCTGGCCCTCGATGATATTTCCCGTTTTGATCGGGTCAAATGGCTGGCCTTTAAAGGGCAGGATCCGGCGGTTTTTGCCGGAACCCTGGAGGAAAATCTGCGGATTTCCGGCTGTAAGGATGCGCAGCGGTTCAGCGAGGCGATCTGGGCCGCCGGTCTTGAAATTGAATTCACCAGCGGTCGGATGTCACTGGGGATGCAGCTGGAGGAACGCGGCACCAATCTTTCCGGCGGTCAGCGCCAGAAGGTCGCTTTGGCCCGGGTTTTCGCCCAGCCCGCCCGGATAATGCTGCTCGACGAGCCCACCCTGGGACTCGATCCCGAAAGCGAGCGGTTGCTGGCCGAGCGTCTGCCGAAGCTTCTTGACAGTTCCTCGGTGCTGATCATGACAAGTCACAGCCCGGTCATGCTCAAAACGGTGCAGCGGATTATCGCCCTGGACGGCGGCAAGGTGGTCGCCGACGGCCCCCGCGAAAAACTGGTGACCTTGCCCTCCTCCTAAACGTTCGGTTCATTATCGACCTACCTGTATAACGGTTCGATGAGCCCTCCCTCAATTCATCTCTCCTTCTTGTTTTCTTGTCTCTTCCGCACTCAGCTCTTTCATTTTTCTCCCTCCTTCTTAACCGTTGTTCCGATAAATCCCTTGACAGGTGATGATGGCGGGACCGAGAATCTTACTAGGACAAATCGTCAACCAGAGGAGGCTGGAATGGCAAGCGGAGAAGCATTTGCGGTTAAGGATTGCGCCCTGATCGCTATCGCCACCGGGCGCAAGGCAACAGGCTTGACCGGTCTGTTGGATAACCTGCAGCGGATCAATACCGACAGTATCTATCATCACTTCTGGGGCGGGCTGTTATCCCCCCGTTTCGAGGTAAGGGAATTCAACAACGATTTTGCCGGCTGGGTGCGGCATAGTCTTCAGGAGCCGGTGCTGTCGGAGCGTCTGGCCGTAATCGACCCCGGCAGCTTTGCCAACCTCGAAGAGTTACGCCATGAGCTGGTCGATATCATTGAGGAACGCCTGGATGAGAGTGAAAGCTGCCGCTGGCTCAGAGCTCGACGGCAGTTCGAATTCCTGCGCTCGCGGCTAGTGGTTTTCGATACTTTTTTAGAGATCGCCAGACCGGAGGAACTGCCCGAGGTTGTCGAAAAGATGTCGACCAGTTCCATATTCTATCACTTCATCGATTCCCGGCGGCGCCTTAATATATGTTGCGATGATTTCAGTTACTGGCTGAACGCTTTCGGCGAGGAATATCAGGAGCTGCAAGTGGAACTGGCTGCCTTTGATCCCTTTTTCTCCAGTCTGAGTCAGACCAGGAAAGGTCTGGCCCGTCTTTTTCATCGATATTTCACCGGAGGCAGCCGATGAGCTATTTGCTTGAATCTTATGCGGCCATGGTGGGTACCGATGTTATTGAACGACTCCGGCAACTGGCCAGGCCGCTGGCTGGAATGAGTATCGTCCATGTCAACTCTACCCGGGTTGGCGGCGGGGTGGCCGAGATTTTGGAAAAACTGGTACCGTTGACCAATGATCTGGGCATTAATACCAGTTGGGAGGTGATCAGTGGCGATGATGATTTCTATGAATGTACCAAGGGGATGCATAACGGGCTGCAGGGTACCCGGCAGGACATTTCCCGCCGCCTCCTCGGGGTATACGAGGAAACCAATTTCCTGAACGCCGAAAAGCTGCGCCCGGTTCTGGAGGAAGCGGATTTTGTCTTTATCCACGACCCCCAGCCGGCCGCCATGATGCAACACTGCCCAAAGCGCCGCGGCCAGTGGATCTGGCGCTGCCATATTGATGCCAGCCGGCCCTATCGTTCGGTCTGGAAATACATCCGCAATATCGTTACCCCTTATGACGCCAGCATCTTTTCGCTGCCGGCCTTCGCCCATCCCCTGGAGCATCCCCAGTACATCATTCCTCCGAGCATCGATCCTTTAAGCGATAAGAACGTTGAATTGCCGGAGGAAGAGGCAGCCGCCATTTATGCCGCCTACGGGCTGGACCCCACCCGGCCCCTTATCGTGCAAATCTCGCGTTATGACCGCTTTAAGGATCCGGTCGGGGTGATCCTCGCCTACCGGCTGGCCAAAAAGTTTGTACCTGGTCTGCAACTGGTCCTGGCCGGCGGGGAGGCAACCGACGATCCGGAAGGGGCTCTGGTTCTCGATGAGGTTAAGGCGGCGGCCGGAAACGATCCCGATATCCATGTCCTCTTGTTGCCGCCGGATGCGCACCGCATCATTAATGCCCTGCAGAGGGCGGCCGATATCGTCCTGCAGAAATCGACCAAGGAGGGATTCGGCCTGACTGTCACCGAAGGAATGTGGAAGGGCAAACCGGTGATCGGCGGCGATACCGGCGGCATCCAGTTGCAGGTCATTAACTATCATACCGGCTTCCTGGTCCATACTCCCGAAGGGGCCGCGCTCAGGATCCGCTATCTGATGCAGAACCGGAAGATGATGGAGGAGATGGGCGCCAAGGCGCGAAATTATGTCCGGGAGAACTTCCTGCTTACCCGACATATCCAGGAATACCTGACCCTGCTGGTCGGCATTCAGTTCGGGGCCGAATACCGGATCAAGCTGGTTTGAGATAAGCGATTACAGGGCACCACCACATCTTGAGGTAATCGGCCCGGCTCACGTATCAAAGTACGCATTGCCGTCCCGTTTGCCGCAACCTGCGGCACCCTGTAATCGCTTAAAGCATGGGAGAAGGGCCGAGCCAGGGCGCTTCATCCCGTGATCTGTCACACGGGGGCATGAAGAAAAGGAGCTGCGATGACGGCACGGCGGATGACAGTCTGGCCGGGAAGACCTTATCCCCTCGGGGCCACCTGGGACGGCGAGGGAGTCAACTTCTCCCTTTTTTCCGAGCACGCGAATCGGGTTGAATTATGCGTTTTCGACAGGCTGCGCGGCCGGGAACAGGAGCGGATCGAGCTGAAACACCAGACCGACCAGGTCTGGCACTGTTATCTGCCCGAGGCCCGGCCCGGCCTTCTTTATGGATATCGGGTCCATGGCCCCTATAAGCCGGAGAAGGGGTTGCGCTTCAACGACAAGAAACTGCTGCTCGACCCCTATGCCAAGGCCCTGCACGGCTCGCTGCGCTGGCATGATTCGCTGTTCGGCTATCGGCTCGGTAACCCCAGAGAGGATCTTTCTTATGATCGCCGCAACAGCGCCACATTGATGCCCAAATGCCAGGTGATCGATCCGGCCTTCACCTGGGCTGATGACCGGCGGCCCGGGACTCCCTGGCATGACACGGTGATCTATGAACTGCATGTCAAGGGCTTCACCCAACAGCACCCCCAGGTTCCCGAAGCGCTTCGGGGCACCTATGCCGCACTGGCGACGATGGAGGTCATCGAATACCTCAAGCGACTGGGGGTTACCGCCGTCGAGCTTATGCCGGTCCATGCCTTTATCGACGAAAGGAATCTGGTCGAGAAGGGGTTTCGCAACTACTGGGGATATAACTCGATCGGGTTTTTCGCCCCGGACTTGCGCTACTCCGCCTCCGGTAACATCTCCGAGTTCAAGACCATGGTCAAGACTCTCCATTCCGCCGGGATCGAGGTGATCATCGACGTGGTTTACAACCATACCGCCGAGGGCAATCACCTCGGTCCGACCCTATCCTTCCGGGGGATCGACAATCTCGCTTACTATCGTCTGCAACCGGAGGGCAAGCGCTACTACAAGGATTACACCGGGTGCGGCAACACCTTGAACATGCGCCATCCCCGGGTCCTCCAGCTGATCATGGACAGTCTGCGCTACTGGATCACCGAGATGCACGTCGACGGTTTCCGCTTCGATCTGGCTTCGGCCCTGGCCCGGGAACTGCACGAGGTCGACCGGCTCGGCGCCTTCTTCGACATCATCCACCAGGATCCCATTATCTCACAAGTGAAGTTGATTGCCGAACCGTGGGATCTGGGCGAGGGGGGCTATCAGGTCGGCAACTTCCCGCCCGGCTGGACCGAATGGAATGGCAAATACCGCGATGCGATCCGGGCCTACTGGCGGGGGGATAGCGGCAATCTCGGCCGGTTGGCTACCAGGCTGACCGGTTCGAGCGATCTTTATGAGCACGGGGGCCGCAGTCCCGTGGCCAGCATCAATTTCATTACCTGCCATGACGGTTTCACCCTCCGCGACCTGGTTTCCTACAACGAAAAACATAACGAGGCCAATCTTGAAGACAACGGTGACGGCGAGTCCCATAATCTGAGCTGGAACTGCGGGGCGGAGGGGCCAAGCGACGATCCGGCGGTGAATAAGCTCCGCAGGCGCCAGGTCAGGAATTTCCTCGCCACCCTGTTTCTCTCCCAGGGAGTGCCGATGCTGCTGGCCGGGGATGAACTGGGCCGCGGCCAGGGAGGCAACAACAACACCTATTGCCAGGACAATCCGCTCAGCTGGCTCGACTGGGAGCTTGATCCGGAACAGCTGCAGTTGTTCGAATATGTTCGGAAACTTATGCGCTTCCGGAGGAAACATGCGATGTTCCGGCGCCGGAGTTTCTTTGAAGGCCGGGCCGAAGGAGGCTCCGGAGTCAAGGATATCGTCTGGCTTGACCGCGACGGTAACGAGATGGCCGGACATGAATGGCATTCATCCTCGGCCCGATATCTCGGGGTCTTCATGGCGGGGCGCGCCATCCCGGAGCAGGACGGGAAGGGCCGCCCCCTGGTCGATGAAGATTTCCTTATGCTGTTCAATGCAGGCCGGGAAGCGGTCGATTTTTTCATCCCCCACCTTGGTAACAACGAAAGATGGCGGCTCCACCTGGACACCTGGATCGAGCCGGCCGAGGCCGGCGGCCGGCGATTCGTCGAGGCAGGCAGGTCCGTGGTGCTGGAGGGCAACAGTATGCTGCTCTTCAGCGCCGGAAAGAACCGGGAAACGTGCGAGGAAGGCGGCAATGACAACGGCCCATAAAGCTGAGTTGGGCAGCTCGTCTGCTCGTACGAAACTTATGCCCTGTGAGTATGAAATGGAATTCGGTCCGGAGCTGCGGGATTCTGGCGAGGTCTGTTTCCGGCTCTGGTCGCCGGCGGCGGAGCGGGTCGACCTGTGTCTGGAGGAGCCCGGCGGGCCGCTCTTTCTGTCGATGGAGAAAGACGAAGCGGGCTGGCGCCGCCTGAGCACCGGCCGGGCCGGGCCGGGTTCCCTTTACCGTTACCGGATCGACGGGGAGCTCCTGGTCCCCGATCCCGCTTCGCGTTTCCAGCCGGAAGGGGTCCACGGTCCCAGCCAGGTCGTCGATTCCGCCGCCTGGTCGTGGCAAGATACGGATTGGCACGGCAGGCCCTGGCCGGAGGCGGTAATCTACGAACTGCATGTCGGCGCTTTTTCACCGGCGGGAACCTTTGCCGGGGTTATCGACAAGCTCGATTACCTGGCCGATCTCGGGGTCACCGCCATCGAACTCATGCCGGTAAGCGCTTTCCCGGGCCGGAGGAACTGGGGCTATGACGGGGTACTGCCCTTCGCCCCGGACCGTTCCTACGGGACGCCGGCCGAACTGAAAATGCTGGTCGACGAGGCCCATCGTCGCAATTTAATGATCTTTCTCGATGTGGTGTACAACCATTTCGGCCCGGAGGGCAACTACCTCCACCACTACGCCCCGCAATTCTTTACCGACCGCTTCAAGACTCCATGGGGCAGCGCAATCAATTTCAGCGTAAGCGATCACAGGGTGCCGCATCTTGCGGCGATCGACCCGGCTCACGTACAAAAGTACGCATCGCCGTTCCGCTTGTCGCAACCTGCACCACCCTGTAATCGCTTGCAGATGGGAGAAGGGTCGAACCCGGGTGCTTCATCCTGTGATTGGTTGCATCTCAGCGACAGGGGCAGCGGGCCGGTGCGGAGGTTCTTTATCGAAAACGCCCTCTACTGGCTGGCGGAGTTCCGCTTCGACGGCCTGCGCTTCGACGCGGTCCATTCCATCTACGACTCAAGCGAGCCCGATATCCTCGAAGAGATCGCCGCCGAGGTTCGCGCCTGCTTCCCGGCGGAGCGGCATATCCATCTGGTCCTCGAAAACGACCGGAACGAAGCGCATTACCTGAAGCGCAGCAAGGGGGGGCGGACTCTGCTCTATGAGGCCCAGTGGAACGACGATTTCCATCATGCCTGCCATGTCCTTTTGACCGGCGAAACCGGCGGATATTATGCGGATTACCGGGATAAACCCCTTTATCACCTAGGCCGCTGCCTGGCCGAGGGCTTTGCCTACCAGGGCGAAATTTCCGCTTACCGGAACCGGCAAAAACGGGGCGAACCCAGCGCTGATCTTCCGGCCGCGGCCTTTGTCGATTTTCTGCAGAATCACGATCAGATCGGCAATCGCGCTTTCGGCGAACGCCTTGCCGAACTGGCCTCGTTCGAAGCCCTCCGGGCCGCCACCATCATCCTTCTCCTGAGCCCGCAGCCCCCCCTCCTGTTTATGGGCCAGGAGTGGGGGGCCCGGCAGCCGTTTCCCTTTTTCTGCGATTTCGAGGAGGAGCTGGCCGCCAAGGTTTATGAAGGCCGGATGAGGGAGTTTGCCGCCTTCCCGGAATTCCGGGAGGGGGCGGCCGAAACGATCCCCGATCCGAACCGGGACGAGGTTTTCGCCGCTGCCAAAATGGATTGGAAGGACCATACCATGCTTAATCGTCAGTGGCTGGCCCTCCATCAGAACCTGCTTGAGGTCCGGCGCCGGGAGATTGTGCCCCATCTGCCGGGGATCGCCGGCGGCAGCGGCGAGTTTGAACTGATCGGATCGCAAGGCTTACTTGTCCGGTGGCGCCATGAATCCGGCGCTCTTTTGAGTATGCTCGCCAATCTGGGGGAGCGGAAATCTTTCGGTTTCGAGCAACTCCCCGGCCGGCTTGTTTTCGGGAGCAGCGATGCTTACGAGATACCAGACCGCAGGGGGGAGATGGCGCCCTGGGCAGTGGCTTTTTACAGCACCCCGGCACCCGGCAGGGAAAGCAATCACCCGGATTCAACTCATCTCCCATCCGCTAAGGAGGGATGATGGAACGGCGCGCCATACCCGATACCGCTTACCGGTTGCAGTTCAACAAGGACTTTACCTTTGCCGAGGCCGCCGGGCTGGTTTCATATCTTCACGACCTCGGCGTCAGCCATCTTTACTCTTCCCCGTTTCTGAAAGCAAGGCCCGGCAGTTCCCACGGTTATGACATCGTCGACCACAACAGCTTCAATCCAGAGATCGGCGATGACAATTCCTTCGCCAACCTGGTCTCCCTCCTCCATGACAAGGGCATGGGGCTGATTCTCGATTTCGTCCCGAACCACATGGGGGTGGGCGGTTGCGATAATATCTGGTGGCTGGATGTCCTGGAGCATGGCCGGGCTTCTCTCTACGCCTCTTATTTCGATATCGACTGGCAGCCAGCCAAGCAGGAGCTGCGGAACAAGGTGCTGCTGCCGGTCCTCGGCGACCACTACGGTCTGATTCTCGACCGGGGCGAGCTGCAGCTCTCTTTCGACCGGGAGCGAGGCGGTTTTACGATCGATTACTATGAACACTGTTTTCCGGTCGACCCCGCCACCTACCCGCGGATCATCCGCCACCGGCTGCCGGCGGCGGATGAAGGGGAGATCCCCGAAGCTTTGAATAGGCTGGCCGATAGTTTCGGCGCTCTGCCGCCCCGCACCGTTTCCGCCCCGGGGGAGCGCCGGCGGCGGCACGACGCTGGTCACGAACTCAAGAAGGAATTAGGCGTCCTCTGCCGGGATCGACCCGAAGTCGAAACCCTGATCGGCCGCAAGCTGGCGGCGATAAACAGCAGCGCGGCCGCCCCGGGTGGCGAAGGGACTCTCCATGAACTTCTCGACAACCAGGCCTACCGCCTGGCCTACTGGCGGGTAGCCTCGGAGGAAATCAACTACCGCCGCTTTTTCAATATCAACAGCCTGGCGGGATTGCGGGTCGAGGAGCCGGAGGTCTTTGACGATGTGCACCGCCTGGTCTTCGATTTGATCCGCAAGGGCGAGGTAGAGGGTCTGCGCATCGATCATCCAGATGGTTTGTACGATCCCCTTGCCTATCTGGAACGGCTGCAAAAGATGATCGACCCAGCGCTGGTCCCAGGTCCCCCGGGCGAGCAGGAGATAAAGGGACAGGATCCTTTCTACGTGGTGGTCGAGAAGATTCTCGCCCCTTTCGAAAATCTGCCGGAGACCTGGCCGGTAGCGGGCACCACCGGTTACGATTTTCTGAACCAGCTAAACGGCCTCTTTGTCCACAAGGCCGCCAAGAAGAAAATGAGTACCACCTACTCCAGCTTTGTCGGCCGCCGTCTGGATTTTGACGAAGTGCTTTACCGGGCCAAAAAGCTGATCATCACCAAGCAACTCTCCAGTGAGTTGACCGTGCTGGCCAATCAGGTCAACCGGATTTCCGAGATCGATCCCCATACCAGGGATTTCACCCTGAACGGGCTGCGGGCGGCCCTGATCGAGCTGGTCGCCTGTTTTCCGGTATATCGCACCTACGTCGACGGCGGAGTGTCCCAGGCCGACAAACAATATGTCAACTGGGCGATTTCCCAGGCGAAGAAGTGGAATCCGGAGACGGAGGTGTCGATTTATGATTTCCTTCGGGAAGTGATTATCGGGGCGGAGGAGGGATCGGGGGAGCCCCATCACGCCGAATTGAAGCGAAGTTTCGCCAAGAAACTTCAGCAATATACCTCCCCGGCCATGGCCAAATCGATGGAGGACACCGCCTTCTATCGCTACAACCGCCTGGTTTCCCTGAACGAGGTCGGCGGAGATCCCCGTAATTTCGGCATTCCCCTCGCCGGCTTTCATCATTTAAACCGGCAGCGGCGTCAGCATTGGCCCCGGGCGATGCTGTCCACCTCGACCCACGACACCAAGCGCAGCGAGGATGTGCGGGCCAGGATCAACGTTCTTACCGAACTGGCCGAGGAGTGGCGGACCCGGGTCTTGCACTGGGGCAGTCTGAATCGGCGCTGGAAAAGCCGGGTGGACGGCAGGCAGGCGCCGGCCCGTAACGACGAGTATATGCTCTATCAGAATCTGGTCGGCGCCTGGCCTCTTAAACCGCCCGGGGAAGGAGAATTCACGATTTTCGGCGAACGGATGGCGGCTTATTTCGAGAAGGCGATCAGGGAGAGCAAGGGACGAACTTCCTGGCTCAATCCCAATGAGGAGTATGAACGGGCCGCGGCCCGTTTTCTCGAGAAAATCATGGATCCGGTGAGCGGGCACGATTTTCTGGACAACTTTTTGCCGTTTCAGGAGCGGATTGCCTATTTCGGGCTTTTCAACAGCCTGTCGCAGGTTGTCTTGAAACTGACTTCGCCGGGGGTGCCCGATATCTACCAGGGCAATGAACTGTGGAATTTCAGTCTGGTCGATCCCGACAACCGGCGCCCGCTCGATTTCACTAGGAGAAGCAGGATTCTTGCCGATTTCGAACGGGAGTTTTCCGGAGAAGCCGGATTGGCCGCCAAAACGGATCAGCTCCTGGAAAATCCCTATGACGGCCGGATTAAATTATATGTAACCTGGCAATGTCTGCAATTCCGGCAACGTTTCGGTGATCTGTTCCGGAATGGCGCTTACCTGCCCCTGGCCTTCGGGGGCATTTTCAATGAACATCTCTGCGGTTTTGCGCGGGTCCTGGACGACAGCCTGGTCCTGGTGGTCGTGCCGAGATTCTGTGCCCTGTTGACCGGAGGCGGCAAAAGACCCCCTGTAGCCGAGGTCTGGGAAGATACCCTCCTTGATCTGGCTTCCCTGCCCAGGGAGAGGCCGTTTACCAACGTTTTTACCGGTGAAAGCCTGAAGCCGGAGCGACTGCTGCCGGTTCGGGATATCCTGTCCCGTTTTCCGGTAGCCCTGCTGCACCAAAGCTTGCGATAAAGTTTCAGGCCTGATTTGATAGGTTTAATGAGCAGGAGTTGAAACTTATTTGAATATATCTTGAATTCCTGATGTACGGCTCGGGGAGGGGTGCCCTTATCAACCGGTAATATCTTTTTTCGCGATCCTGCCAATTTTCTCCAGATAAAAGATCACCAGTTATTTGAAGGGTGGAAGGGCAGGGGTTTTTTTTGGGGGGCTATTGGTAATCATTGTCAATAGAAGGCGAAGTTGTTATTTGTTATCTCTGTAAGGTGGAAAAAGCGGTGGCCGGATCGCTTTTCCCCACCAATCGCAGGAGACTCCGGGCCGGTAGTTTTGGGCAGATGACGGAGGGGAATAATGCCTTTAATTCACCGCAAGATAATCACTTGATTTCAGGCTGGGGACCAAATGGAAAATCTCATACAGTGGCTGATGAAGATAGAGCATCTGGCCAACGATATATATTCCCAGGCAGCGGTTTATTTTGAGAATAATCGGGAATTGCGCAAATTTCTGGTCAGCTCGGCGGAGGATGAAGCCTTGCACCATCACATCATGGCCAGGGTCGCTGATCTTTCCCAGACCATGCCTTATCCCCCTCAGGTCATATCGGTCGACCTTGAAACCAGGAATGAAATTGAAAAAACATTGTTGGATATCCGGGAGCAACTCGTTGCCGGCTCACTTACCGAACCAATTATTCTCGATAAAATCACGACCGCCGAGTTTTCCAAGTGGAACGATATCTTTATCTATGTCGTCTCCTACCTCAAAGAACAGGATCACGAATTGAAGTATGCGGTTGCCGAGATCCAGGCCCACCTGCGCTTCATCGAGCATTATCTTGAAAATACCGAATATGGCCGGGGCTTGCTGTAAAAAATCAGGGATGTGCCGATGGTCTGGAGGGAGAACATCCTGATTGTCGAAGACGATTCTCAGGTTGCGCAGTTGCTGGCGGCTGTTTTGCACCGGGAAGGTGATATCGATATCGCCGGTAACGGAGAAGAGGCGATTCGCAAAATCAAGGACAAATATTATAAGCTGGTGGTTTCCGATGTTGATATGCCGATAATGGACGGTGTCTCATTTTACGGCAGAGCCGTGGAGATGTTTCCGGGCATCAAGGATCGCTTTATTTTTATTACCGGCGATCATTCCCGGGAGCGCTTAGAGTTTTTCAAAGAGAATCGGCTGCGTTTTCTGTTAAAACCGGCATCTATCAGAACGATTCGTAATGAAACCTTGAAAGTTCTGATCGGATAGAACAAATCGGCGGAATGGTCCGGACGCAACGGTCGTCAGCCGGTTCACCACGAAGCCGCAATAAATGCCAGTTGCAAACCGGATTCCTGAGAAATGCGGGCGGGAATGGAAAAAGCTTAGGCCGGAGGAGATTTTATAAGTTATGAATTTTTTTATAAAGATTTTATTGATTGGTCTGTTGCCGGCTCTCGTCACTTACTGGTTGTTGCAGGATGCTCCTCGGATCAAGAATGATGAGCCGCGGGGCGAGTTGATTGTCGCTTTCGGCGACAGCCTGACAGCCGGGACCGGCGCCGGCGCCGGCCGAGATTATCCCGCCCAGCTGGCCCGCTTGATCGGCGAGGAGATCGTCAATGCGGGAGTTCCCGGTGATACCACGGCCCGGGCACTTGCCCGGATTGATCAGCTAATCGAATTAGATCCAAGAATTGTTATGATAACCCTGGGCGGCAATGATCTAAAAAAAGGGGTGAGCCGTGAGCTGGCCTTCGACAACCTTGCCGAGATTGTTCAACGCCTTCAGGAAGAAGGCGCCTTGGTTATCATCGGCGGACTCGATCTTCCCTTCTGGGGCAGAGGCTTCGGTGATGCCTATCGGGAGTTGGCTCGGGAAACCGGGGCGGTGCTGGTCCCGAACGTCCTGGGCGATATATTCGGCAGGCCGAATTTGATGAGTGATCGGATTCATCCAAACGGCCGGGGCTATGAAGTAATGGCCGGGCATTTCCACAAGGCGATAAAACCCTATCTGTGAGCGGCATCAGGCTTGATGGCGTCGCAAAAAAAATCGCCAGCTCCCGCGTTGCTGCAAATTGTCTCGTCATTGCAGCGTACTGAAGTACGCTGCATTCCTCGACGGAAGTTATTGAAAGTGATTCTGACTTAAAGAGAGGGGCAAACCAAGCCTGATGGTTCGCAAAAAGTAAGAAAAGGGAATGGCTAAGCCGTGAACGAGGTTGAGAAATCTCCCCTTTCAGTGCGTGCGCGGTAACGGTGATGTATCCTCAACTCAAGTTTGTCGCCTCCTTGGATCTGACCAGTTTTCGAGCACTTGCGGAATCAGGGTTAAGGAAATTCCGGATCTATTATAGTGGGCACTGGGTGATATTTCATGGGAGTTGCCGATTGCAGGGATAGGCATGGGGACAGATCTTGCCATTTCAATGATATTGTGTAACCCTTTTACGTGGAGAGAGAAAATATTATTTCATGGAGGTCCCTTGCCGGAGCCACCCTTGTTAGTAAATTTCAATCCCGGCATAGAAAGAAAAGAGAGGGGAATATGTCCTGCAACAAGGAAAAGGTCTCGACCGAAATAGTAGAAAGGGCTAAATGGGCGGCGGAGGCTGTGCCCGGTCTTGTGGTTGAAGGTGAAACTTCCGTTGGCAACTGGCTGCTTGCCAACCAGGGGGATTTGGGAAACTGGCCCCTTTTTGCGACTATCGCCTGTGCCTTTCTGGCCTTGGAAGGGCAGGGGGCGTGTCGCAGGGACGGCGAACTCCGGGAACTGACCGCGGCCGTGAAAGAGCGCTTGGGTCAATGGGATGAGAGGGCTCCCCAACCGTTTTACGAATTGGCTGATTTCGTGATCACTTCCGAAGGCAATGGGGTGGATTTCGTCTCGGCAACCGGCCTCTGGGTTGTATGGAAAGTGATGGAGGATACCCCGACCCCAGAGAATGTGAAGCGGGGCTACAGGGTCGGCCATCTCTTTAATGCGGCACTGGTCGGCTCCTGCTGACTGGTTTGATTGTATTGGGGCCGGGCAGTGATGTTCGTCGCCCAGAGGAAAAAGTTGACAAAGCTTGAGCTAAATTTTAGGATCGCTTAAATTGTGATGGCGTTGCGATAAGTCAAAATCAAGTCCAATCCAGAAACATATGGCTAGCTAAAATACTGGATTGCTTGGTCGCTTCACTCCTTGCAATGACGTGGCAAACAGTTTTTTGCGAACTCATCAATTGTATCGGCTACCGACAAATTAAATAAGAGAGTGCCAATGAAATTCAGATTAATGCTGCTGTTGCTGATAGGTTTCGGGCTCGTTTTTTCGCCTGCTCATGCCAAGCAAGACAAAGCCGGCGGGGTGCCCCCGGGTTTGCAAAAAAAATTGGAACGCGGCAAACCCCTGCCGCCGGGCTGGCATAAGAAATTATCCAAGGGCGATGTCATGCAACGGGATATTCTGCTCAGGGGTGCTATTATCGCACCGCTGGATCCTCTCGGAATCATTACCATCAGGATCGAGGACAAGGTTTTTAGGGTTATGCAGAAAAGCCGGGAGATTGTTGATATACTCCACGAATAGGGTTGCAAGAGAGGCTTAGGTGTCTTGCCTGAACCGGTGACGGCTTCCAGGGAGATTTTATTTTATACCCACAGATGCATAAGTTTCGAACGCGCAGCCCAGCTGCTCAAACCCACAAGGTATATTTCGTACAAGCAGAACAGCTGCTTAACTCAGCTTTATCCGTTTGTAGTTAGGTAGAATAATCTTTCCCCCCTGATTCGCCTCGATTCACCCTGCCGACCTGCGGAGCGCCCGGTAACGGCGCAGCTTTCGCTATGCAACTTGTTGATATATCAATAGTACTATTCTGATGCTTGCCGCCTTGCATCTGCACCGTTCTCGAACGTGCAAGGATTCATCTCTCAGTCAGTCCCCTCCGTCCGGGCCAGCCATTTTTTGATCATTCCGGTCAGGATCTTCGGGTCTGCCGGCTTGGAAATAAAGTCATTCATCCCCGCCGCAATACATTTTTCACGTTCGCCTACAAGGGCATGGGCGGTCATGGCGATGATCGGCACCCTGCTTTTATCCCTGCACAATTCGTCATTCGAGTTTTTCCATTCCCTGATTTGCCTGCTTGCTTCATAACCGTCCATTTCCGGCATCTCGCAATCCATGATGATCAGATCGAAAGATTCGGCCTTCAGGGATTCGAGAACCTCGCGGCCGTTGCTCGCTATTGCGGCCCGGCAGCCTAGTTTTTCGAGAATAGCCAGGGATACCTTCTGGTTGATGACGTTATCCTCGGCGACCAGGATCCGGAATTCACCTTCAAGCCCTTCTGCTTCGGCAAGTGAATGGCGGGTGATCAGGTTTTTATCCTCGAATAGCGTCGACGGGCGGTCAAGCAGAACCCGGTCCAGGCATTTTTTCAGAAGGGAATCCGTAACAGGCTTGGTCAGGTAGGCGGAAAAGCCCTTGGCCGTCAGCCGGGCGGCGTCGCCGCGCTTCCCTTTCGAGGTCATCATGATGAGCTTGCTGGTGCTGACCAGGGACTCTTCTTTGATGGCGGCTCCCAGCGATTCTCCGTCCATTTCCGGTAGCTGCATATCGAGGATGACCAGATCGAAGGGCTTGCCGGCCCGGGCGGCATCCCCCAGCATTTCCAAGGCGGCTTTTCCGTTTGAGGCTGCCGCGAGGTTTTGACAGCCCCAGGTTTCAAGGATATTCTTCAGGTCAGGGTTGTGGCCTGCTGGGTTGTCGTCGACGATCAGCAGGCGGCAGTGTTCAAGATCCGCTGATTTTCGATTAATTGCCTCCCGCTTCCCGCCGGTGAATAATTGTTTCCGGAATCCCACGGTAAACCAGAAAATGGACCCCTTTTCGACAGAGCTTTCCATCCCTATTTCCCCACCCATCATTTCGGTGAGTTGTTTGGAGATGGACAGGCCAAGGCCGGTGCCGCCATATTTTCTGGTGGTGGAGGAGTCTGCCTGGAGGAAAGGGGTGAACAGGGAATCCCGCAGTTGGGGAGGAATACCGACGCCGGTGTCGCTGACCGTGAAGAGCAGTTTGATCTCGGAACCTCGCTCCTCCCGAACGGCGACTTTGATCGATATTTCGCCTTCTTCGGTGAATTTAACCGCATTTCCGGCCAGGTTGATAATTATCTGGCGCAGCCGACCGGGGTCGCCGACCAGCAGATAAGGCACCAGCGATTCGATCCGGCAGGCGAGCTCCAGGCCTTTTTGCCGCGCCCGCGGAGCCAGAATGTCATTAATGTCTTCCATGGTGTGCCGCAGATCAAAATTGATCT
Organism: Desulfobacterales bacterium; assembly: GCA_024637225.1. Taxonomy (GTDB): domain Bacteria; phylum Desulfobacterota; class Desulfobulbia; order Desulfobulbales; family JAGXFP01; genus JAGXFP01. The sequence goes on along the minus strand of JAGXFP010000070.1, from coordinate 33,861 downwards.
CCTCCAGATCGAGCCTGCCGGCCTCGATCTTCGAAAAGTCGAGAATGTCATTGATGATCGACAGCAGGGCATCGGCGCTGGTTTTGATGATCCGCGCGAACTCCCGTTGTTTCGGTTTGAGGTCTGTGTCCAGGAGCAGGCTGGTCATGCCGATGACCCCGTTCATCGGGGTGCGGATCTCGTGGCTCATGTTGGCCAGAAAGTTGCTTTTGGCCCGATTGGCTGATTCGGCAACATCCCGGGCGATCCGCAGCTCCTCCGCCCGCTTCCTGGCGGTGATATCGGTCAGCATGCCGTCCATGTAGAGCAGTTCGCCCTTGTCGCCCAGGGTGGCGCGGGCATTTATTGAAATATCCACCACGGCCTGGAGATCTTTTTTATGCATCCGGGCCTCAAAATTCGCCACCGAGCCGTGGGTCGCCAGCTTTCGCAGCAGTTCCTTTCTTCGGGATAGATCCGCATAGTAATGGTTGATATCCGGATTTTCCTTGAACATTTCATCCCGGGAGGCATAACCGAAGATATCGGCCAGGGCCTGGTTGGCCATGGTCAGTTCGCCCTGCGGGGTTGTCCGGAAGATGCCTTCATTGGCATTTTCGAAAATGGTCTGGTATTTTCTCTCGGCTTCGGCGGTCTGGGCCTTCATCAGATTTACCCGATCGGCCAGGGCCAGGGCCAGGAGCAGCATGGTGAGCGATGAGCCGTATTGGGGGCCGTAGAGAGAGAAAAAGTTGGCCGGCAGTACCCCGAAGGCCCGGAGGGCGCTGATGATAACTCCGGCGAAAAACATCGACCAGGCCAGCATGAAATATCGGGCCGGCTGGTATTTATCGATCAGGCGGAAGATGCCGCTCGCCACACTGGCTAGCATCAGGATCAGGGCAAGGAGGGAGCCGGTTTGTATCGCCAGGGAATAATGACCGGCCAGAGCGGCGCCTACCGGAACCAGACAGAGAATATTCAGCAGGACAATTACCTTATCAAATCTAGGCAGGTATTTATTGGTGGTCAGGAAAGACCTGGTAAACATGCCGACTCCCAAGGCCGAAAGCGACACGAAAATCGGTACTGAATAGTTGTTCCACCAGACCAAATCGGGCCAGAGATATTCATAGGCGGACCCGTTCATCGTCATCTGAAAGAGACCGAAATTGGTTATGAAAAATACATAGTACAGGTAGTTTTTATCGCGGATGATGATCCACATCAGCAGGCTGTAAATGATCATCAGCAGGATTGAACCGTAATAAAGGCCGAGCCCGAACTGGGCATCGTGATCCTTTTGGACAAAGGCTTTCTCGCTCATCAGGGTCAAAGGAATGTTCATGGTGCTCTCCGTCTCGAAGCGGAGATAGATCGAGCGACCGTTTAAAGCGGCCGGCGGAATGGGGAAGACAAAATAGCGATTGAGAATTTCCCTCTCATTGAAGGGCAGGAGATCCCCGGCGGTTTTTTCGCGGTAGCCCTCCTTCCCGGTCGGTAGAAAAATGCTGATATGATCGAAAAGCGGATAGGCCACTTCCAGCAGCCACTTTTCAGCAGTTGGGGATTGCTTCCGCAGGGCGAACCTGACCCAGTAGACCGAATCGGTGAAACCAAAATTGGGGCTTTTCTCTTTATTGGCCGTGAATCTCGAGGCATAAGGCTCCCGGCTGACCTGCCCGAAGGTCAAAGTGCCACCCGGATCTTCCAGAATCTCCAGATGTTTTCCAAGGGGATACGATTCCCGGCTTTGCTGGATGGACAGCGGCTTTCCGGCGTTTACCGGATTCGGGCCCCAAAGCAGAAGTATGGCGTAAATGATAATGGTTATCAGATGGGCGAGGAATGCAGGTGGGTTTCTGGTCTCTGTCTTTGGATTGAAGCGGAAAAATATTTTCAAGGGATTGCCTTTGCGGTTTGTTTTGAAAATGCCCGTAGCCAGTTAATTTAATGTGTTACACTGGCATTAATTCAGGTATTTAATTAATCATACAACTTGATTATATAAAAGATAATATTGATCAGGGCGGGCAAGGTTTGCGGCCGCCCGGTACTATACGGAATTAATACAGTTTCTGCTTGCTGAATTACTTAGAGAGGTTATATTCCGGATTTATTCTTCTCGGCTGGCGCGAAGTCCTTAAGCGCTGGCTATTCGCCTCTCAAAACATCTGGCAGACCGGGCAGGGAATGACTGGCAAATTGAGCGATTCGGCACCATTTTCTCGTCGTGGCAAAGAAGATCTCCCTGCGCCGCTTGACTTCGAAAGATGCGTAAATATTTTCGGGGGCGACAGAGGGGCTGCTTTGAAACTTCTCCATGACTTTTTGAAGAACGTCGACAGCCGCCTTAAACTCCTCGCCGGTGCTCTTGCCGTTGCCGATTGCGAGGCGCTCCGCCGAGAAGCGCATTCCATGAAGGGAGCAGCGGCGGTACTTGCCGCGACCCCCCTGAAGACCGCTGCCGAGCTGCTTGAAGAGGGGGCCAAATCAGGGGATTTGGTGGAAGGCGCCAAAGGTATTCGGGCCATTGAAAGAGAAATTGCTCTTTTGACGACCTTTTGCGGTAAATTACAGCAGTGAGCCGACTGATAAACGGTTAATCCTGGTAAGTTCTCAAGAAGTCGGAAAACCGTTCGACAGGCTCAGGGGGAATGGATTCCCAGGTGCGATGATGAAGCGGCTGAAACCCCTCCTATTGGTGAGGTCGCGTTTTCACCAAGTCTTAAATGATATCTCAAATGACGAATCTTCAACTATAGCAGGGGGCACTTGTGGAATGATATTAATCTGATCTTGTATCCGGTCAATGACGAAGGCAGGCTGAAGAATGACACGTATTGTAATCGTTGAAGACCATCCGCTGGTGCTTAAAGCAGTTAAGCACCTTTTTGGTGAAAAAGACAGCATGTCGGTAGTCGGCGAGGCTCATTCCGGCAAAGCGGCCGTGGATAAGATCAGAGAGCTGCGGCCCGATGTGATTATTCTGGATATTTCTTTGCCAGATATCAACGGGCTTGATCTGTGTCCGCTGTTTCTCGATATTTTACCGGAAGTGAAAATAATTTTTTTCACGATGCACGAGGAGGTTTCTTGCATTCATCGAGCCCTCGGCAGCGGCGCCATCGGTTACGTCCTGAAGTCGTCCCGGGTGGATTGTCTGGTCGAAGCCGTCAAGCAGGCTCGGAAGGGCAAATATTATTTGGGCCCCGAGGTTAACCAGTCGGGCATAAAGGGTTTTCTGGGCCGTGATTACGATCCGGCCAGGATTAAAGACAAATCGGGACCGACTCCCCTGCCCGCCGGCTTGAGCACCAGGGAGTTTCAAGTTCTGCAGTTGGTTCTTGACGGTTCTACCAACAGGAAAATCGCCGATCTGCTCTGCCTCAGTCCCAAAACGATTGAGAAACACCGGGCCAATATCATGGAGAAGTCCAAATCCCGTACCCCGATGGATCTTTTTCGTTTTGCCGTCAAAAATCAAATCATCGACCCCGAGGGCTGGTAGGATCGCTTTGCCAGAAACAGGCCGATCTGTAGAGGGCGTTAATTAAATTTATCCCCCCGGGGTTTCCCAGGCTTCCGACCCCTGAATTCTCAATTCCCATTTGATAACTGCTCGGGAATGACTTCATTGATTACTTTCTCATCGCCGTGGACCCGCACTGCATGACCGATTTTTAATAAAAGAGGATTAATTATGACTTTACAGGAAAAAATCAAAGCTGATTTGAAGGAAGCCATGCTGGCCAAGGATCATGCCCGGATCTCAGCTCTGCGAATCATTCTGGGAGAATTCGCCCGACAGCCCAATAAGGAGCTAACCGATCAGGAAGTGCAGGGGGTGATTCGCAAGCTGGTCAAATCGGAAAATGAAATGACCGCCGCGAGCGGGACTACCGATACCGCCTACCTGGCGGCGCTGGAAAGCTATCTGCCCAAACAGCCCACCGAGGCCGAGATCAGAGAGTGGATCGCCGCTAATCTCGACTTAAATGAATATGCCAATAAGATGCAGGCCATGAAGCCGATCATGACCCATTTCGGCGGCGCGGCCGACGGCAACATGGTCCGGAGGATTCTGGATAATTTATAGGCATTACCGTTACCGGGCGGGGCCCGCCTCGCTCCCTAACTACTTTCCCGGTCATTGCCGGGGGAGAAGGGTGGAGAGGAAGGCGAGCCCCGCGGGCTGTTCCGGGCCTGGTTAATCCTTGAACCGGTCGGCCAGTTCGGCAACCGCCATGGCGTACATGTTCGAGTTGTTCCACTTGGTTATGGCCTGGAAATTGGGATAACCGGCCAGATAGCGCATGGAGCCGTCCTGATCTTCCAGCCCCACGATAGTCACTTCGCTATCATTGGGCGGAGGAATCATCGGCACCTTCTGAATGGTCATGACCTCACGCCAGGGCAGCAGGCCTTTCCGCCCTTTTTTGTGGGCTTGCTCAAGTTGTTCGCCCTTTAACTCCTTGCCGATATCCTGATAAATCGGCGCCCCGAAAGTCCATTTATAACGGTGCAGATAGTTGGCGATACTGGCGAGAATGTCGGGAATCGAAGCCCAGACATCCCTACGGTTGTCTTTGTCGAAGTCGACCGCGTACTCCCTGAAGCTTGAGGGGATGAACTGGGTCTGACCGAAGGCGCCGCCATAGGAGCCGTTGACGCCGTGGGGGTCGATACCGTTCTCCCGGCACAGCAGGAGGTAGTTGATCAGTTGGGTGCGGTAGAAGGAGCTCCGGCGCGGATAGGCGTCGAACATGGTGTTCAGGGTCCTGAACATATTGAACGATCCTTCATGCGTACCGTATCGGCTCTCGATCCCCCAGATCGCCACGATGATCTCCCGTTCGACTCCCAGCTCTTTTTCGATGCGGTCCAGCAGGTCTTTGTGTTTGACCAGTTTTTTGCGGCCCTCGGCGATAACCTTGGCGGTAATAAAGCGGGGATGATATTCGTGCCAGGGCCGCGCTTCCCATTGCCGGTCCATTAATTCCAGCGGGCGTTTCAAGATCGAGACCCCGGCGAACATTTTATTCAGTTCCACGGCTTCGAAGCCGTGTTCTTCCTGCAGTTCGCTGAAAAGTTTCCGATATCGCGAACTATCGAGATCAATGGCCTGGCCGTCCTCGACCAGATCGGCGGCCAGAGGTTTCGAGCTTTCCGCCGCCGCAACCGGGGTGCCGGCCATAAAAGGTAAGGCCAGCACGGTAACCGCTATAATGATTACTAGTTGGTAGATGCTGTTTGGTAAGCGATCACAGGGCACCGAATCTGCTGTGTTATCGGCCTGCTCATGTACACCAGTACAAATCGCAGGCCGATGCCTTGCATCTCCGGCACCCTGTAATCGCTTACTGGGTGGGAGATGAGCCGAACCGTGGCGCCTTATCCCGTGATTGGTTACGCTGTTTGTGGTATTTATTTCTTTCATCCAAAAACCTCGTTGAATTCGTTAAAAAAGCGCTGCAGCATCTCGTCCGGCAGCCGGTTGATCCCCGCGGCGGCGGGCCGCCCGCCGCCGGTAGGAAAAGAGCGGCACAGTTCGTCCGCGCCGATCCGGTTGGCCAGGGGGGCGCGGATGCTGGCCAGGCTGGTGGCATCGCCGTTGTCTATCAAGATGGCATGGGCAAGATTTTCGCGCTCTCTGGCCTTCTCGTTAATAAAGACCCCGGCCACCCTGCGGCACCACGCCGAATCGGGGAAGCGGAATATCCTGCCGACCTCGTCTTCCAGTTCGGGTTCGTATTGTCTGGCCTTTTTCATATCGTTTTCGAAACCCTGCCGCAGTTTATTCAATTCCGGCGAAGAATGCCAGAAATCGAACGGATTCCGGAAATTTTTTAGAGAATTGTAGAGTTCGCCCGGATGAAAGTGGAGGTCCTCGATTGATCTGCCGTAACCGTTGTAATTGAGGAGTTCGCCCAGTTCCCGGAGCATGGCGGTTTCCTTTGCGGTCAAAGCGGTTCCGGCGGCCGCTTGTTGCGCGGCCTGGTGGAGATTGTCGCCGTAGGCGCCGATGATCGCCCATTCGCGGAAGCGGCCGTTCAGCAGACGGTCCACGATCAGTGAGGTGCAGGTTTCCGGCGAGGGATCGATGTGGGCCTCCAGGTTGGGTGAATTCGGCAGTTCTCCCGCGTAATGGTGGTCGATGTAGAGGACCCGGTTGGCGCCGAGAAGTTTTTCCAGGGCGGGGCGGTTGCTGTCCAGGGAAAGGTCCAAAACGGTGATCAGCGCATTTTCGGTGCCGGTCAAGCGCTCGAGCAGGCGGGTGTCGCGTTTCACCCCGGTAACCAGCGCGGCGTCGGGGCGGGGTTCCGCCATTCTGAGTTGGTGCAGGGCGCAGAGACCGTCGGCGTCGCCGTTGAAGACGTCTATGTATGTGTTGGCGGCTTGATCGCTCATCTCACTCCTTGTCGTATTGTTTCGGGGAAGCTCTCCCCGCCTGGTCCCGCGATCCCGATGCTCCCTGCCGGTTAGACTCCGGCTTTACGTACCTCAAAGGCCTTGCCGATCCCGGTCAGGGAGAAGGTCAGCATAACCCGCCGGTCTTCGGAATCCCTGGTGCTGGCCAGCTCCATTTGCCAGCACTGGGCGGTGAAGATCAGGCTTATGGTTTCGTCGGTGGTGTGATCGAGGAGCAGAGATCTGGTCGTGCTGTAGCCCGCCGCCAGATAGGAGGTCAGCTTGAATCGCGATGAAAGACTCAGGTTTCTGGCCTCGCCCTTGCTGTAATCGTAGTCGACGATCAGGCTGTCTTTGCGGCTGTTGCTGTATCGGCCCTGGAGATTGTAGCGGCTCACCCCTTCTCCGTAAACGTTTAAGGCGGTCTGATAACGGAAATAAAGGCGGTTTAGCGGCGATATCTCAAGATCAAGGGCGATATCGGAAAAAGGGTGTCGACTGTCGGCGGGATCGGCCGGCCGGCGTCTTGCTTCGGTAAGATCGTAGGATTGACTCAATTTAAGAAAGCCGATCTGCCGGGCGCTGAAGCCTTCCGGACCGGAGGCGCTGGTCCGGAAGTAGTTGTGCAGCTCCATGGTAAGACTATTGTCATCTTCGAGCCGGTCGACATTGTCCAGGTCGGGAAGGTCGCTCTGGTCGCTGTTTTCCAGAAAGTTATAGCGCAGATTGGGGCGGAAGGCGTGGTTGAGCACCCGGTCGCCATGGACAGGGAAGTCCCGGGCCAGAAGGGTGGCGACGTTGGTGGTGAAATTTATGGAATTACGGTTCTGGGTCTCCGCCGAGTCCCAGGCGTCCGCTGAGTTGACGGTTTCAATGTTGTAGAGCGTTTCCCGGAAGCGGCCGATGACGGAACCCTCCACCAGGGAGCCGAACGGGATGGGCATAATCAGGCTGGGCTCCAGGTCAAGGCGCTGGTAACCGATTCCTTCCTCCGGCCGATAATGGACATACTCGGAGTCCCAGCCGAAACTCACAGGGAGGTCCGCGAATGGCTGCCGGCTGTCGAAAAGGATTCTGGGCAGGGTATGGAGCGCTTCGTCGCCGGTATAATCGCTCAAGGGGTTGTCCGTATAGCGAACTTCGAGGCCGCCGCCGCTCATCTCGCCCTGACCGGCAATCTGGAGGATGGATTCCCGGAAATTCAGGGTGGCTTCCTGGAGGCCCCGGTTGAAGTCTTCGAGGAAGTCCAGGTTGCTCTCGGTAAAGCCGGTTATGCCGTCCCGGTATTCGTGGAGGTAGTCCTGATCCGAAACCGTATCGATATCGAGATGGAGCACCGTGTCGCGGGAAAAATGGTGGTCGGCCTTGCCTCGCAGCCAGTACCGGTCGTGCTCGGTCCGCAGAAAACCGTCCTGGCGGTAATCATCGTCGCCGCCCGCCGGCCCCTGGTCCTCGGTGCGGTCGTGCTGGTAGTTGGCGGCCAAGGTCGCTCTGGAGTTTTCGCCAAACAGGTGACGGAATTCCAGGCCGCTGAACCCCCCGCGTTTTTCGTAATAACCCGGATAAAAGGTCAGATCGCTGCTGGGCGACAGGTTTATGAAGAGGGGGGCGATCAAGCCGCCCCCGTCCCGGCTGGAGTGGGAGATTTCGGGAAACAGGAAGCCGGTCTGGCGCGTGGTCTTGGCCGGCAGGATCAGATATGGAATGTAGAGCAGCGGAACCTTTTTAATCTTGAAGGTGGCATGCTTGAGGAAGGCCAGGCCGTCAACGGTAATATCCGCTTTTTTCCAGTTGATCGACCAGTCCGGAGCCTCGTCCCCCGTGGTTCGGCAGGAGGTTACCAGGCCGTCGTGAAATATATATCTCGCCTCTCCGGTCTTTTCGGCAAGTTTGCCGCTGAACATGATCTCCTGGTCGGCCAGGGTCACGGTGGTGGCGGACAATCTTCCGGTGTGCTCCCGTAAATTCAGGTGCACGTCGGCGGCTGAAATAGTGCCGCTTTTTTCCTTGAGGGTTACGTTCCCGGTCGCCTCGACCTGGGAACGTTCGACCCGGTAGGTTACGGCGTCCGCTTCCAGCAAGAGGGGGATGTCGGAATTTTTTTCCCGGCGGCGCATGACCACATCGCCCTCGGCGCTGACCTCCTGGGGATTGTTCCGGTAGGTTATCCGGTCGGCTTCGAGGGTCCATGGTTCGGTGGGCCCTTCCTGGGCATTGGCCCGCCCGAACGCACAGATGGCAAGTGCCAGAAAGATAAAGCTGAGTTGAGCAGCTTGCCTGCTCAAACGAAACTTATGCCCTGTGGGTATAAAAAAGCCCGGGGCGCCCGTTTTCCTGAAAAGGCGGTATGGCGGATAAGATGGTTGCAAAAGCTGATGATCCGGAGTGTTGGTTGACGGCGGCGGCCCGGAATTTACACTAACGGGCCGCCGCGCCGGGAAGGACGTTCTTAATCTTTCAAGACCGCGCCGGTGCTGCCGGAAGTTACCTGTTGGGCGTATCTTGCCACGTAACCCCTGGTTATCTTGGGGGCCGGGGGCTGCCAGGCGGCCCGCCTTCGAGCCAGTTCGTTATCATTAACTCCAAGGCTTATCGCGCGTTTGCCTATGTCGATGGCGATGGTATCGCCTTCCTCGACAAGACCAATCGGGCCTCCATTTGCGGCTTCCGGTGAAACGTGACCGATACAGGCCCCCTGGGTGCCGCCGCTGAACCGGCCGTCGGTGATCAGGGCCACGCTACCCCCGAGACCCATGCCGATAATCGCGGAAGTGGGGGAGAGCATCTCCGGCATCCCTGGGCCGCCCCTGGGTCCGCAATAGCGGATGACCACCACGTCGCCGCTGTTGATCTTGCCGCCGAGAATGGCGTTCTGAGCCTCCTCCTCGGAATCGAAGACCCGGGCCGGACCGCTGTGGACCAGCATTTCGGGGACTACCGCCGACTGCTTGACCACTCCCCCGTCCGGGGCAAGGTTGCCGTAAAGGACGGCGATGCCGCCCTCTTTATGATAGGGATTGGTAACCGGTCTGATCACTTCACTGTCCCGAACCTTTGCCTGGGCCAGATTCTCCTTCAGCGATTTGCCGGTCGCGGTCATTACCTCCAGATTGAGGCCGCCTTCCGATGAGATCAGCTCCCGCATGACTGCCGGTACCCCGCCCGCCTCGTCGAGCTGCTGGAGGCTGTGGGGGCCGCCGGGGATCAGGCTGCAGATATGGGGGGTCTTGAGGCTGACTTCGTTGAATCTGGTCAGAGGCAGGTCGACTTCGGCCTCCCTGGCGATGGCCGGGACATGCAGGACGGTATTGGTCGAGCAGCCCAGGGCCATGTCCACGGCCATGGCGTTCTCAAAGGCAGCTGCCGTGGCAATATCCCGAGGTTTGATCTGTTTGTCGAGGAGATTCATCACCGCCATGCCTGCTGTTTTGGCCAGGCGGATCCGGGCGGCGGCCACCGCCGGGATCGTGCCGTTGCCGGGCAGGGCCAGGCCGATCGCCTCGGCCAGGCAGTTCATCGAGTTGGCGGTGAACATCCCGGCGCAGGAGCCGCAGCCGGGGCAGGCGGCGTCTTCCAGTTCGCAAAGCTCCTCCTCGCTCATTGTTTTGGCCTTGACCTTGCCCACCCCTTCAAAAACACTGACCAGATGGACGTCTTTACCCTGGAAGCGCCCGGTCAGCATCGGGCCGCCGCTGACCATCAGGGCCGGGATGTTGACCCGGAGCATGGCCATCAGCATGCCCGGCGTAACCTTGTCGCAGTTGGGGATCAGGACCATGGCGTCGAAGGGATGGGCCTGGGCCATGATCTCCACCGAATCGGCGATAATCTCCCGGCTGGCCAGGGAGTATTTCATGCCGGGATGGTTCATGGCGATGCCGTCGCAGACCCCGATGGTCCCGAAGGCGATCGGGGTGCCGCCCGCAATCCTGATTCCGGTCTTTACCGCCTCAAGAATTCTGTCCAGATGGACATGACCGGGGATGATCTCGTTATGGGCGTGTCCGACTCCGATCAGGGGGCGGCGGATCTCTTCGTCGGTGTAGCCGATGGCCTTTAAAAGAGACCGGTGCGGCGCTCTTTCCAGCCCTTTTTTCATTAAATCGCTGCGCATCTTGTGGTGCCTCCGATAAACTCGTCTGTTTTGGCGGTATAGTTTTTTCTCAAACTCCGAACTGTTCAAGAGTGATCCGGAACCAGAAGCGATCGGGAGTGATCCGGCTGCTCCCGCAGGACGGTTGCTTAGTTCAGCAAGAAATTTGCTGATTTTTTTCAATTCCTGAATCCGTGACAGCTACTGGGCATATGGCCCGGGCAACCTGTAGTTACTGTTTTAACACTCTGTGGTCACGGTGGATAAGTCAGCCCCGCCGCCTTATATTTCAAGCGATGGCGGGCATTTGCCGGGTCGGCAATGCGTTGCCATACCATCAGTATCGCCGCCTTCTTGCCGCTGGCCTGTTCTCTGGAACGCTCACGGATTAAGGATATGAATTTAAAATTACGGTCAGCCCCCGGCAGTGTCAAGGTAAAATCATTGGAGCCGGTCAAATACTTGCTGGATTCGCAAATAATTTCTCTCGTAAACATGTCTTGCCAACCCGGTGAAATTGTTATAGATTGGCTTTAATAACGTATATTTATAAACTACGATCACCAACCCTGCGCTCAACCAGAACGGCCGGGTCAGGTCTTACTTACCTCTTTTCTATAAGTTTGCTTCCCTATGAAACACTTGTTCGGGCCGGTTAATTCAAGGCGGTTGGGGTTGTCTCTAGGCGTTGATCTGGTGCCGGCAAAGATATGCAATTTCAATTGCATTTATTGTGAAGTAGGGGTTACTACCGGCCTGACCGTCAAGCGCCGGGAGTATACGCCGACCGCTGAAATTATCGCGGAACTAGAAGAATTCTTCGCCGGCCTGGATAGCGAGTCGGCGGGGTGGCCGGATTTTGTCACCCTGACTTCTTCCGGGGAACCCACGCTGCATACCGGAATCGGCGATGTGATCAGGTATGTCAAGCAGGAGCTGGAGATCCCGGTAGCCGTTTTGACCAACGGCGCCCTTCTGTTCGATCCGCAGGTGCGGCTTGATCTTCTGGCCGCCGATATCGTGGTACCATCCCTTGACGCGGCCCGGCCGGAAACCCTGGCCGCGATAAACCGGCCCGCCGCCGAATGTGCCGATCCCAGGCAGATTGTCGAGGGGTTGGCCGCTTTCGCTGAAGAGTTCGGGGGCGAAATCTGGCTGGAAATTTTACTGGCCGCCGGTGTTAACGACAGCGAAAAGGATATTGACGCCCTGGTTGCCGCGGTCGAACGAATCAGACCGGACCGGGTGCAGTTAAATACAGTAGTCAGGCCCCCGGCCGAATCTTGGGCCCGGCCCCTTTCGGAAGAGAGGATTAAAGAGGTCGCCGGCCGCTTTAAGGATTGCCGGGTGGAGATTATTGCTGATTACAGCGGCAGGGCCGCTGTCCGCCCGGAGCGCCCGCAAAAGCAAGAAATCCTGGAAATGCTTAAACGACGCCCCTGTACCCGGACAGATATCCGTGAAGCCACCGGACTGGCGGGTGAGGACGTTGACAGATTACTTAATGAGCTTGCCGAGGCAAGCCTGATCAGAGAGACGATGCATGATGGCAGAAAATACTACCAAGCCGGAAAACAACGATAAACCGACAAACGACAATAAAGTAGTTGAGGATGGCAAGGAAGGTCGTTCGGTGCTTGCCAAGATAGGTAAGTGGCTGGCCGGTCCCAAGGAAGAACAGGGCGAACCCGCCCCCCCGGCCCGTGAAGCGGAAGTAAAAAAAGAAGAAGAAAAAACATCCGAAACAGCGCAATCAGCCCAACCAGCCAAGCCGCCGGGCTCGGCCACCGGCCGGAAACGTCCGGCGGGACGCAGTCGCTCCGGACGTTCCAGAAAGACGGGCTCCGGGGGGGGCGATCGCCAGAAGTCACCGGCCGGCAAGGGAGAAGCTTCGAAAGCCGACCAGGAAGCTGCCCCGACAGGCAAGGGCGCTGCTTCTGCTCCTCCTGCCGCAGCCAAGAAGGGGAAAAAGGCGCCCGCCAAGGGCAAAAATGTTATTCGCAAATTGCTGATCAATACCGATGAGCCCGAGGAATGCAGAATTGCGATGATCGAGGATGGCAGGGTCGAGGCCTTTTATGTAGAAACCCTTCTGCACACCCAGACCAAAGGTAATATCTACAAGGTAAGAGTGGTGTCGGTTGAACCGAGTTTGCAGGCCGCCTTTGTCGATATGGGTGGCGACAAGAACGGCTTTCTGCCCTTCGGCGAGATTCATCCAGAGTATTTTCACGGCAAAGTCGATCCGGATACGCACTGGAAAGACCTGCCGGTTCAGAAACTGGTTCGCAAAGGAGATCAGCTTCTGGTTCAGGTGGTTAAAGAGGCCACCGGCAATAAAGGGGCCAATCTGACCACATTTCTCTCTTTGCCCGGTCGCTATCTGGTTCTGATGCCGGGCAGCGACAGCCACGGGATCTCGCGGAAGATCGAAAGCGAGGCCGAACGCAAGAAGCTGCGGACCCTGGTCGAAAGCCTGACCCTGCCCGAGGGAGTCGGTTATATAGTCAGGACCGCCAGCAAGGAGATAACCAAGATCGCCATTTCCCAGGATCTGAAATATCTGCTGAACCTGTGGACCGAGATCAAAAGCCGCGGTCAGAACACTCCCGCGCCGGGCCTGATCTACAAAGAGCAGGACATCATTGCCCGTTTCCTGCGCGATCATTACACCTCGGATATCAGCGAGATCATGGTCGATAACGAAGATGCCTTCGCTAAGGTCGAGGAATTTCTGGGGCTTATCCCGGCCCGGCAGAAGAAGGCCGCCGCCCGCCTGCACAGCGGCCCCCGGCCGATATTCAATCATTATCAGGTTGAAAAGCAGATCGAGCAGATCTACCATCCCACCGTCAGTCTTCCCTCCGGCGGCTCGATCGTTATCAACCCGACCGAGGCCCTGGTGGCTATCGACGTAAACTCGGGACGGACCTCCAAGGACAAAAATTTCGAGGAATCGATCTTTCTGGCCAATATGGAAGCGGCCGAGGAACTGGCCAGACAGCTCAGACTCCGCGATCTGGGCGGTTTGATTGTCGTCGATTTTATCGATATGCGTTCATCAGCCCATGTCCGCGAGGTGGAAAAAAAGGTCAAGGAAAGCATGAAGGAAGATAAGGCCAAGGTCGATATCAGCCGCATCTCGAGATTCGGTCTCATGCAGATTTCCCGGCAGAAGCTGGCTTCTCCGGTGCAGCGGGGCAGCTATAATATCTGCGAGCACTGCCAGGGACGCGGAGTGGTGCGTTCGGTTGAAACCCTGGCCCTGGTCTATCTGAGAAGAATCCAGACCGGGGTGACCAAGAAACACGTTCGCCAGGTGGAGTGCCGGTTGCCGATCGCTGTGGCCGAATACCTTCAGAACAAGAAGCGTCAGGAGTTGCTGGAAATGGAAACCAAGTACGAGGTGGTCATTAATATCGGAGGAGATCCGGCCATGTCGCCCACCGACAATCAGGTTGATTTCGTGAGAGAGTAATTCCGCTTTTCCGAAAACCCATTGGTTTGTGTACCCTGGCGCAATGGCGAATAAGATGGCGTTCCGAAAGGGGCAGGGGAGGCGGAAATGTTGATCATCTCCGATGGTATATAAACACTTAAGCCCAACCGGAGATGGCCCTATTGTCGGAGGTCTTGGAAATTTGGCGGCTGGGGCAATTCCCCTCTGTGATCACGGTCAGATAATACGCAATACAGGTGTTAGGGAAAACAGGCTGCCCAATAGCCGTCACGGATTCAGGAATAATGTTAAATTTTAAATTTATAAAATGGCTGGCCTTCTTAGCCGTTGCCGCGGCGCTGCTTTTGCCGCTTTATGTTTATTTCTATCTGAGCCCCTCACTTGAAAGATATGTGGCCGAAGATACCGAGGCCCAGGCTGTTCGGGTCGCCACTCATCTCGCCTCCATGTTTCCTCATCTTGAAAAGATCTCATCCCAGACCCTGCCGGATAATGTCGAGCAGATTTTCCTTGATACCAAAAGCGATTTCAACCTGCTTAAAATCAAGCTTTTCTCACCCCTCGGCGAAGTCGTTTATTCAACGAGCCCGGAAGATATCGGCAAAATAAACCGGCAAAGCTATTTCCACGAATTGGTAGCGGCGGGGCAGAAATTCACCAATAGCGTCGAAAAGGAGACGGCTTCTCCGGAAGGGCAGGTCTTCCAGGTCGATGTCATGAATGCCTATGTTCCGATGATGCATAACGGCGAATTCATCGGCGCCTTTGAAATCTACTACGATATCACCAGTCAGCTCGAAAAAATGGATGGCGTGACTGCTACCTTTTCCCGGACGGTTTTTCCCCTGACCTTTTTGCTGCTGGCGGCGATGTTTTTCGTTTCGGCGCGATTCCGGGACAATTTCAAGCACAGGCTGACCGTTGAACGAAGTCTGCGCGACAATGAACGCCGTTATCGAGCCCTTTTTGAACAGTCCAACGACGCTATCATGGTTTTCGACCGGCGGGGGGCGATCACCCAGGTTAATGACCTGGCCTGCCAACTGCTGAGTACCAGCCGGGAGCAGCTGCTTGCCAGGGACATTTACGAGTTTATGGCCGATGCCGGGCAGGAGGTATGGCGGAAGGCGATCGCCAAAGTGCTGATCGGCGAAAACGCTTATTTTGAATCGAATTTCATCAATGAAGAAAAGGTCCTGATGCATATCGAGGTCAGGGCCGGGCTGATCGGCGGCAAGAATGATCTGATCCAGGCGATTATCCGGGATGTCACCGAGGCCAAGCATAATCAGGTGGCAATCAAACGTGGTTACCAGACCCAGACCGTCCTCAATAAACTCCTGCACCTCTCCCTGGAAAACCTGACCCTGACCGAGACCCTGGAGTTGTTTATCTATCATATCACTTCCTTCCCCTGGCTGGAACTGGATCCCCGGGGGGCGATTTTCCTGGTCGGAGATAAACCGGGGGTGCTCGAACTCAAGGCCCAGCGCGGCCTGAATGAAAATCTGTTGACCATTTGCGCGGAGGTGCCCTTCGGCAAATGCCTGTGCGGCAGGTGCGCCATCTCCGAAGAGATTCTCTTTGTCAACTGCATAGACGACAAGCATGACAATCTATATGAAGAAATTGGTCCCCACGGCCATTATTGCGTACCGATCCTCTCGGTTAACCGGCGCCTGGTTGGGGTATTTACCCTTTATGTTAAACATGGCGCCATCCGCGACAAACTGGCCGAGGAGACCCTGGAAGCGGCGGCCAGCGTGATCGCGGGGGTCATCCAGCGGAAGAAGGCCGAGGAACAGCTGCAGAATTCCCGTGATGAACTGGAGATAAGGATCCAGGAGAGGACGGCGGAGTTGAAAAACACCAACATCAGCCTTGCCCAGGAACTGGTCGAACGCAGGGAGGCGGAAAAAGCTCTGGCCTTTGCCAACCAGGAAAAAGACGATTTGATCGTCAACCTTTTTGAAATCATGTATGAGATGTTGGCCAATCGCGACCATTCCACCTTCGAGCACGCCTTGCGGGTTGCCGAAATATCCCGGCGCGTGGCGTTAGAACTGAAGATGGGTTTCGAGGAGATGGAGGTCCTTCAGCTCGGCTGCCTGGTCCACGATATCGGCAAGGTGGCGATTCCCGACGATATCTTATTGAAACCCGGGGTGTTCGACCGGATGGATCGCAATATCATGAAAGTCCATCCCCTGGTCGGGGCCAGTCTTTTTGCAAAGCATCATCATGATTATCGAATCCGCAAAATTATTCTTCATCATCACGAACGTCTGGACGGTTCCGGCTATCCTTACGGCCTCAAAGGTGACGAGATCGGGCAATTGGAGAGGATCGTCGCCACCGCCGATGTATTCGAGGCCCTGGTTGCCCGGAGGCCCTATAAGAAGCCGGTTTCGAGGGACAAGGCTATTTCCATTCTTTGGTATGAGGCCGAGGAGGGGCGGCTTGATCATAACATCGTCGAAATAGTTGAAAGGATCACCGAGAATTGGAGTCCACTAGAGGTTACCAGCGAGTTTCAGGCGGACTACAGCGAGGATCTTGAGCTTTTCAGGCAGATGTCCTATTTCCGGGAGCCGCTCAGTGATTTTTATAATTATCGGTATCTGCTCTATCTCGATGACGCGAGAATGCTGGCCAAGAGCGACCAGCCCTATTATTTGATTGTGGCCAATTTCCCCGGGCTTCGGGAGTTTAATAAAGAGATAGGATTCATCAAGGCCGACCAGATTCTGGACGAGATCGGCCAGAAGCTCCACCTGACCGCCGAGGAGTTCGAAGGCAAAGGCGGCAATGGCGATAACACGGTGATGCTGCTCAGGAAAAGTTCGGACTTTCTGATCTATAGCGAATGCGATGAAGGATTCTTCGCGGAACTGCTTGCTGAAATCAAAGAGCACCTTGATAACAGCAAGCAGGATTGGGGACTTGAATCACGCTACCACCACTTTAAGTTCGATCACGGTTACCCGGCCGAATTGGCGATTGACAAGGTTTTTTCCAGGCACTGACTTCCGACCTGAATCGGTGAGCGTTCGAGAACGGTGCAGATGTAAGGCGGCAACGATGTTGATAATACTTTTGGTATATCAATGAGTTCCCAACGCCACAGATGCGCCGTTATCGGGCACCCTGCAGGGCGGCGGGAAGAATCGAGCCGACCCAGTGAAAAAACGATTATTTTACGTAACAACAAACGAATAAAGCTATTGAGCAACTTGTCTGCTCGTAGGAAATTTATACCCTGTGGGCATAAAACAAATTCTCCCACTAAGCCGTCAAGGATTCAGGTTCCAAGCTCAGTAAAAGCCGGAGGCCTGGGAATTGATCAATTCGCCGAGCAAGACGGGATCCGGCTGGAAGGGGATTGGCGGCCGGACCGGCAGGGGCAGCTCCAGTTCTTCCCGGAACGGAGTGAGGGCCAGATTGCGATTGTAGGCCTCGACCAGCAATATCTCCAGATTGACCGTATCCATAATATTGTAAGCGAGTAAAGTTTCCAAGGCGCGCCGTTCCCCGGTCCGTCGGTACAGATTCCACAACAGTACGGCCAGATAGCCGTTGACCCCATCCAGCCCCTCCCGGTTCAAGCCTAGTTGCTTTTCGCAACCTTTCAGGCCGCCCTTGAATCCCAGATTGTAAAGGATATAACGCAGGTCGAGATGGGCCTGGTCGATAGTCAGACCGAAATAGCGTTCTATAACCGGGACATCGAAGCTTTTACCGTTGTAAGAGACCAGGACCTCGTACTTCGCCAGGTCCGCCGGGAAATCATCGAGGTTTTCGCCCTGGACATAGTATTTGATTGTCGCACCGTCATAGAGGGCGATAGTGGTGATCTCGCAGTAATCGGATAACCCCGTGGTTTCGATGTCGAGATAGGCCGTGCTTTTCCGGAAGTCGGGGAAGAGCCGCCACTGCTGGGAGGCCGGCAGCAGGCGGGTAAAATAATTGGGGTCGGTGGAATTGGCCAATGACTCGGCCAGGGCTTCGGCGATGTAGGCCCCTCTGCCCGCGGAGAAGGTCCGGGGACTCTTTTCCAGCAAATCGTGCCAGTTGCGGATGCCGGTCTGCCAAAGGTCCGCCTCGGTCTTTGGGCCGATGCCCTGGATATGGATGAAGGTGTTGATCAGCATGATAAAAATTTCCGGTTGGGAGCACCTGATTTCCTGGGTGTTCGCTGAACGGGTAAGGTGCAAGGAGGCGATGCTGTTGATTATACTAATGCTATCTCAACGAGTTGTCGAGCGAGGAGATGGGTGGTTTTCTATAGTCTGAAAGAGGGCTGATTCGGTTTCCGCCTAGGCCACGGCCGGATAGACAGCTAATTACAGGATGATAACTCACAAGAAGTTAAATAGCTGTCTCGGATTAAGGAGGACTAAAAAAGAGAGCCGGCCCGGCGGCCGGCTCTGTTTTTAGGATTATCGGGGAAAAGCGTAATTACTTGACGAATTCCTTGCTCCCTTCCACCAGGGTATCCACAACCGAAGGATCGGCCAGGGTGGAGGTGTCGCCGAAATCATGCTCTTCGGTCATGCCGGCCGCGATCTTGCGAAGAATGCGCCGCATGATCTTGCCGCTTCTGGTTTTCGGGAGCCCCTCGGAGAATTGAATGATTTCCGGGGTGGCGATCGGCCCGATTTCGGCTCGGACATGCTTGCGGAGAGCTGCGCGGAGCTCTTCGGAAGGCTCCACTCCGGATTTGAGGGTGACGTAGGCATAGATGGTCTGGCCCTTGAGCTCGTGGGGGGCGCCGACCACGGCGGCCTCCGCCACATCGTGATGGGCGACCAGGGCCGATTCGATCTCGGCGGTCCCCAAGCGATGGCCGGAGACGTTGATAACGTCATCAAGGCGGCCCATCACCCAGAAATAACCGTCCGCGTCGACCCGGGCGCCATCTTCAGGGTCGTAAATGCCGGGGAATTTTTCGAAATAGGTCTTCTTGAAACGCTCCGGATCTTTGTAGACTCCGCGCAACATGCCGGGCCACGGTTTTCTGATGGTCAATCGACCCCCCTCGTTAACGGCGGCAGGTTCCCCTGCGTCATTGACGATTAATGCATCGATGCCGGGCAGCGGCTTGGTGGCCGAGCCGGGCTTGGTCGGAGTGGCATAGGGCAGGGCAGAAATCATGATCCCGCCGGTCTCGGTCTGCCACCAGGTATCGACGATAGGCAGTTTACCCTTGCCGATATGCTCGTGATACCACATCCACGCCTCGGGGTTAATCGGCTCACCCACCGAGCCCAGGATCCGCAGACTGGAAAGATCGTGTTTCTGGGTCGGACCGACGCCGTCTCGCATCAGGGCCCGAATGACGGTGGGGGCGGTATAAAAGGTGTTAACCTGGAATTTTTCCACGATCTGCCAGAATCGTGATGTATCCGGGTAGGAAGGGACTCCTTCAAACATCAGGGAGGTGCCGCCCAAAGCGAGGGGGCCGTAAAGGATGTAAGTATGACCGGTAATCCAGCCGATATCGGCGGTACACCAGTAGACATCGTCGTCTTTCAGGTCGAAGACCAGCTGGCAGGTGTGGGCGGCATAGGTAAGGTAGCCGCCGGTGGTATGGACCACACCTTTGGGCTTGCCGGTGCTGCCGCTGGTGTAGAGGATAAAGCTCATATCCTCGGCATCCATGCTTTCCGGCTCGCACTGGCTGGTGATGTCCGGGGCACTGATCGCTTCATGGTACCAGTGGTCGCGGCCGGACTGCATGTCAACTTCGTTGCCGGCTCTTTTGACAACCAGGCATTTCTCGATGGTGGGACACTCGGTCAGGGCATTGTCGGCATTGGGCTTCAAGGGTATGGTCTTGCCGGCGCGCAGGACCGCGTCCGAGGTGATCAGGACCTTTGCTTCGCAGTCCTGGATTCTGTTTCGTAAAGCAAGGGCGGAAAAACCGGCGAATACAACGCTGTGACTGGCCCCGATCCGGGTGCAGGCCAGCAGGGTAATGGCCAGTTCCGGGATCATCGGCAGATAGACCGCGACCCGGTCGCCTTTCTTAACCCCCATCTTTTTGAGTAGATTGGCGGCCCGGCAGACCTCGGTGTGCAGCATCTGGTAGGTGAAGACCTTGACGTCTTCCTCGGGTTCCCCCTGCCAGATGATGGCGGCCTTATTGCGCCGGCCGTTGGTCAAATGGCGATCGAGACAGTTGGCGGAGATGTTGAGCTTACCGTTGACAAACCAGTTGATCTCCGGTTTGCCCATGTCGGCCTCAAGGACCTTATCCCACTTTCTGTCCCACGAGATCAGCTCCTCCGCCCTTTCTCCCCAGTAACCTTCGGGGTCTTCCATCGATCGCTTGTAGATGGCTTCGTATTCTTCCATGCTCTTGACAAAAGCTTGATCCCGGCCTTTCTCAAGGGGAGGGAAAACCCGGCCTTCGGTTGATAGACTGGTAATTTTTTCGTTGCTATCCATGTGTCCTCCTTATGAAATTGATGGCGAAGCAAAAAGTCGCCAGCTCCTGAGTTGCTGCAATTGTCTCGTTATTGCAGCGTTCTGAAGTACACTTCATTCCTCGAAATTCGCGCGCCTTGGACCTGAAGATTTTCACCTTGCAAGGGGTATTGCATGTTTAGGCCATTCCTTTTTGACTTTTTGTGAACTTGTCGAATTTAGCGGCACTGAACGGGGCACGGATTTTTGAAGTCTCACTATCTTCGCTGCTCTGCGCGGCTATATATTAAACAGTCAAAATACTCTAAACAGGATATTGCAGCTTAAAATAAAAATCCATCGATAAAAGCCTGTTGTCACGAAAACGGCGTGAATGCCTTTAAGCAAACACGCCGTTTGGTAGGTTCCGATAAAAAACGTTTTTATTGATTAATGGTCGACCGCAAGATCGGCGCCCCTCGGTACGCGGATATCTTCAACCAGGTGTTGAATGTGCTCCGGGGGTGGAGTAGTGAAACCGGACACGATCAAGGCCACCAGGAAGTTAAAGAGCGCCCCGACGGCCCCAAAGGATTCCGGCGAGATGCCGAACCACCAGTTGGCCGCGTTGTCCGGGGCCATGGCCGTGCCCGGAATGAACAGCCAGCCTTTGAACCAGAAGATATAGATCACAGTGGTGCCGAGTCCGGTCAGCATCCCGCTGATGGCGCCTTTATTGTTAACAGACTTGGCGAAGATGCCGAGCATCAGGGCCGGGAAGATCGACGATGCGGCAAGACCGAAGGCCAGGGCCACCACCTGGGCCGCGAAACCCGGCGGGTTTAAGCCGAGCAGTCCGGCCACGACGATGGCGCCGGCCATGGCGAGTCGGCTGGCCAGCAACTCCTGCTTTTCGTTGATCTGAGGCATGAATATACCCTTGAGCAGGTCGTGGGAGATGGCTGAGGAAATGGCCAGGAGCAGCCCGGCCGCAGTCGAGAGGGCGGCGGCGATACCGCCGGCGGCTACCAGGGCGATCACCCAGTTGGGCAGGCCGGCAATCTCGGGGTTGGCGAGGACCATGATGTCCCGGTCAACCTTGACCATTTCATTGCCTTGCCAGCCGTAACGCTCGGCTTCGTCGGCAATGCCCGGGCCGTAATACTGGATCCTGCCGTCGTTGTTTTTGTCTTCAAATTCGAGAAGGCCGGTGTTTTCCCAGTTTGTAAACCAGCTAGGTACCTCGGCGTAGGCGAGATTGCCCTCCGGGGCGCCGATCTCGCCGGTCTGGATGGTTTCCATCAGATTCAGGCGGGCCATGGCGCCGACCGCCGGGGCGGTAGTGTAGAGAATCGCGATAAAGACCAGAGCCCAGCCAGCCGAAGAGCGGGCATCCCTGACCTTGGGAACCGTGAAGAACCGGGTAATAACGTGGGGCAGGCCGGCGGTGCCGATCATCAGGGACATGGTCAGAAGGAAAATGTTGAGGGTTGAGCTCTTTTGGGCCGTAAATTGGGCAAAACCCAGATCCTGACAGATCAGATCAAGCTTGTCGAGGAGATACATGCCGCTTCCGTCGGCCATGGTGCTGCCGAGCCCGAGCTGGGGGATGGGGTTTCCGGTCAGTTGCAGGGAGATAAAGATGGCCGGGACCGTGTAGGCGAAGATCAGCACACAGTACTGGGCGATCTGGGTATAGGTGATCCCTTTCATGCCGCCGAAAACGGCATAGATAAAAACGATCGCCATGCCGGCGAAGAGACCGGTGGCGAAGTCGACTTCGAGGAAGCGGGAGAAGGCGACCCCGATTCCCTTCATCTGGCCGATAACATAGGTGATCGAAGCGGTGATCAGGCAGATAATCGCCACCATTCGGGCGGTGTTCGAGTAAAAACGGTCGCCGATGAATTCCGGGACGGTGAATTTTCCGTATTTCCGGAGGTAGGGGGCCAGCAGCATGGCGAGGAGCACGTAACCGCCGGTCCAGCCCATCAGGTATACTGAGGCGTCATAGCCCTTGAAGGCGATCAGTCCGGCCATGGAGATAAAGGAGGCCGCGGACATCCAGTCGGCGCCGGTGGCCATGCCGTTTAAGATCGGGTGAATGCCTTTGCCGGCGACATAAAAATCGGAGGTGGTTATCGCCCGCGCTTTGATCGCGATCCAGATATAGAGAGCGAAGGTGGCGCCGACAACCAGAAAAGTAAGTGTCTTGAGTTCCATTTAATTATCTCCTCTGATTAGTCTTCGTGAACGTCGAATTCGCGATCAAGTTTATTCATTCTCTTGACATAAAAGAAGATCAGGCCAACGAAAATGTAGATGGAACCCTGCTGGGCAAACCAAAACCCAAGCTTGTAGCCGCCGAGACTGATGTTATTCATGACATCGACCAGGATAATGCCAAAACCGAACGAAACGACAAACCAGACGATGATGCAGGCTATTACCAGCCTGAGATTTCGTCTCCAGTATTCACTGGCGCTCTTCATAATAATCTCCTTTTTTTAGATTAATACAGCTTTGGTTTACGTTGTTGTATAGAGGAAAATTATCCCTTGCATATCTCTTCGATGTCCATGTTTTATTTGTCGAAGTTGCGAATTTTGAGTGGATCGGCTTAGCCGCGAGACTCTGAAAATCTCCATTTCAGGGCAGCCGCTGGCCCTGAAGAAGGTCTGTGCCACAATGTGGTACAATATTGGAGCCATTTCGACTTATAGCATAGAGGTTTGATGGTGTCAATAAGCCGAGATGTTGTTTTCTGGGCGCTCCCCTTTTTCCTAAGGACCATGTCGGCGACCCTTGGGTTACAGCTTACGGCTTAACCGTAATTACATGATTATTTTCCATTTTCGACCTGCCCGCAGATAATCTTCCAAGGTTCTGAAGCCGTATTCCTTCATCTTTTTGGTCAGGTATAAAAAAAGGTAAGCAGCCTGGAACGAGTCATTCAGGGCATTATGGGCGCGAAATTCTGGCAGGTTGAACTCCCTGCTCAGGGCATCAAGGGTGTAGGCGCCGTGAATATTGCTGTGCTCGTAATAATGGCCGTGTTTTGCCTCGTTATAGGCCATGGCCAGCCGCATGGTGTCCAGGTAGGGGGTCTTTAAAACGCCGCCGAGCAGATTGTTCGAAGCCGCGTTCAGGAATTCCAGGTCAAGGCGCAGGTAGTGGCCGATCTGGATGGCGTCGCCGCAGAACTCCAGGAAAGCGGGGAGGATTTCCCGGAGCTTTTTCGCCATTTGCAGTTCACCGGGAGTGATCCGGTGGATCAGGGTACTCGATGTGTGTAATGGATCGTCGGGCTGGACCAGGGCGTAAAAGGTCTCGGCGCACTGGATCCGGAGATTGCGAATCTTGACGGCGCCGATGGCGACGATTTCGGCTTTTTTCACCTTAAGCCCGGTCAGCTCGGTATCGAGGACCACCAGTTCGTATTCGTGCAGCGGCAGATTCTTTTCAAAATCCAGAAAGGCCTGATGGTTCCGGGCAATCAGGGGATGGACTTCAACCTGTTTTTTTCTGAATAATTTCAGCATATTCATCCTGATCACGCCGAAGCGGATCTGCCCCTGAAAGGCTTTGAGGTGGGTGTTTTACTGATCGGCCAGATGAAACTCCTTGCGGGTGAAGTCCTGCAAACGACCGATCACCAGGAAGGCCTCTTTCAGGGTCTGGCGCTCAAGATCGGTAAGGTCTTTCGGCTTTATGTAATTATCGGGGGCCTGATCCGCCTCCAGCATATGCAGCTGATGGATCAGACGCAGGTGCATCAGAAACTCATATGCTTCGATGATCTCATTACCGAGAGCCGCGGGCAGATATTGGTTTTCCAGGAGTAGATTCAGCCGGGCCAGGGTGTTGGTCTCGGTAATGCCGTGCTTGAGGGACATCAGCCGGGCAAAGTCGACCATGAAGACCAGGCCCCTGGTTTTCAGGTCGAAACTGTTTTTGTGTTCGTCATCTTTCTCGACGATGAAATTTCTGAAGAAGGTCAGCGGCGGCCGGGAGGCCAGGGTGCTTTTAGCCATCCAGAGCAGGAAAAGATCCGAGTTCCTGGCGATCTCGGCTATCTCCCCTCTTAGGCGGTCAACCAGGGCGGTATCGCCATAGCCCGCCTTGAAATCGAAAAATATCAGGGAGTTCAAAACGCTTTCCGGGGTAGGGGTTCGGCACCATTTTTTGAAATAACTTACCCAAATCGACAAGGGCTGGCGCCATTTGGGGTTGGAGGCCATGATTTCGCCCGGGCAGAGCGGGTAACCGCATTTGACCAGATGGTCGATGGTGCTTTCGGCAAAGGTCTTGAAATAGGGTTCCGCCGCGGCCTTCAGGGCCGGGTCGTCGGTGTCGGCATGGATGATGGCATTGTCCTGATCGGTCTTGAAGGTCTGCTCCCGCCGGCCCTCGCTGCCCATCAGCATCCAGGCCCAGGGCAGCGGCGCCCTGCCGAATTTCTCGATTTGCAGGGAGAGCAGGCGTTCCAGGATATGATCGTTCAACACCGCGATCATCCGGGTGATATTGTTGGCCTTGGCGCCCTCCTCGATCAGGGAGCGCACCACCTGGGGGATTTTATGGGCCAGGGGATACAGCCCTTCGATGCTGCGCTGGGCGAGGATCTCCCGAAAGAGGTAGAGGGGGGAGGTGCCCTGGGTCACCATGATATCGTGGGTGGTGATCATCTTGACAATCCTGCCGTTCTGCTCGATGGCCAGATGATGGATCCGGTTTTTGATCATCTTGAGCAGGGCGTCGAAACAGACGGCCTGCCCGGAAATGGTCTGGACCGGCGAGGACATGATCTCCTCCACCCTGGTCTCGAAGTCGACGCCCTGGGCCACCACCTTGCCGCGGATGTCCTTGTCGGTGACGATACCGGTGATCTCGCCACCGCTGTCGGTCAGCAGGAGGGAGCCGACCATTTTTTCGGACATGATCGTCGCGGCCTGCCGCACCGAGGTGGTGGCCGGGGCGTGGAACAAGTCGCCTTTGGCAACCCGGCCGACCTGGGCGGAAAAAAGGTAGAAAGAGCCCTCGGTTCTCGGCAGGATTTTCTGGCGGCGGGACTGGGAGTAGACCATCTCCGCCATTTTGGCGGACATGGTGCGCAGATAGTATTGGGAGACCATGGGGTTTGAGGAAAGCAGGTCCAGAAAGGCCTGTTTATCAAAGAGAAAACAGAAGGTATCCTCAACCGCCTCGACATTCAGGTTGGCCCTGGTTCCCTGGATGATCGGCAGGGCCCCGAAGTATTCCCCCCGGCCCCGGTAATCCTTCAGGGAGATCTCGTCGTTATCCTCGATCCGGTAGGTCTTTACCCCGCCCTGCTGGATGACGTGGAAGTACTCGACCTCGGTTTCGCCCTGGCGGAAGATCAGGGTGCCTTCCGGATAGAAATCAATGGTGCATTTCCTGGAGAGCCTGAGCAGTTCGCTGCGCTCAAGCTCCTTGAAGGGCAGGATCTCGGCCAGAAAATCAAGGGCTACATCGGCGGGGATCGCGTTGGGATTGTCGTTATTCATCTTCGCTCATTTCACCCTGCAATCGCTTACTTGATGGGAGATGGCCGGATCCAGGTGCCTTATCCCGTGTTTGGTTACGCTTTGATCGCCTCTTTTTCAGGAAACATTCGCAGATATAAAAAACCCGAGAGAAACAGCATGATCCCCAGCAGAGTGAGCTCCAGGAACCGATGGTTTTGCGGCTGGAACAGGGCCAGGACGGAAAGCACGAAAAGATAAAGATAGCCGGTGCGGCGGAAACGCAGAATTTTCTTCAACACGTAGATATTGATTATCGGCACGACCAGGGAGAGAAAGAAATGGAGGTTCACTGTTCCGATGGCCATTGCATCCAGAAGCTTGATGCCGGTCATGATCAGCAGAATCGCGGCCAGCGGCAGGTTGAGCAGTAAAAAGGTTCGCCGCTTTTGCAGAGTCGGCAGGTCATTTACCAGAAAAAGCAGCTCCTCGCGGTTTTCGGAACCCTTGAGTTCCTGCCAGATTCGGCGTTTAGGCTTGCCCTCCCGCAACAGGCGGTCGATTTTATCGCTCAGTGCAGTTGCCATTGGTCCTTCCTTACGTTTCAGATGCCGGTTGCTGTGGCGGGCTAGGTTTTTATCTGGTTTCCAGGATGTTTTTGTAATAAACTGGAGCCTGTTTCGGGGCCGGGGCGGGTACGATACTGCTCCGGAAATCCTTACCGGCTTGAGCCACAGTGGCGCTGGACCTTATAAGCCATCAGGTTTAGCTTCTCCGATTTTATAATGGACTTGCTAAAGCGGAACTTTCCATTAACATCTATCAGCTGGCAGATAATTTTTCAATCAGATTGTCCGGCTACAGGAAAAGGACATTTAATATAATGTGTGCAATAAGAACTTTGAGCACCCTTGGTGTCTGGCTTTTCCTGCTAATGCCCGTTTATGCCGGGGTCGATTCCGTCTGCTGCGCCGGCGTGGATCGCGACCAACCCCGGATCTTCAGGGATGATCTTGACGGAGCCGGGCTTTCGGAGGCGATCAGCACCAGTCTCGGTTATTACAGACGTCAACCGGATTCCAGGATTTACCGTTTCTGCGACCGGGAATACACCGCGGCGGAGCTGGCGGCGGGGCTGACCGACTTTCTCGCCTTTTCCCGGCAAAAATTCGCGCCCGGCCAGTTCGGGAAGGAGTTTCGGGACAGATTCGAGCTCTGCGCGGCCTCCGCACCCGGAGAAGAGGGCGGGGTGCTGGTGACCGCTTATTTCGAGCCGTTACTTGAAGGAAGCCTCAAGCAGGAACCGCCTTTTA
Organism: Desulfobacterales bacterium; assembly: GCA_024637225.1. Taxonomy (GTDB): domain Bacteria; phylum Desulfobacterota; class Desulfobulbia; order Desulfobulbales; family JAGXFP01; genus JAGXFP01. The sequence continues at coordinate 6,711 of JAGXFP010000070.1, read as the reverse complement.
TTTACCCCTTGTACGCTAAACCCGCTGACCTAGTGAAACGCGACGGCCGGCCCGGGCGCTTGAGCGAGGAGGGCTTTGTCCAATACTGGTCCCGGGCCGACATTGAAAACGATGGGGTGCTGGCCGGCAACGAACTGGTTTTTCTGGATGATCCTATCGAGGCCTTTATCCTCCACGTTCAGGGCTCGGGCCGGATCCGCCTGCGGGACGGCACGGTCCGCCGCATTCAGTTTGCCGCCAAGAACGGTCTGCCGTACCGGAGCGTCGGCCGGTTGCTGGTCGAGCAGGGCAGGATGGAGCTTAACGCGGTCACTTTGCCGGCCATCGTTGATTATCTGAAAGCCCGTCCCCTGGAAACCAAGAGCATCCTGCAGCATAATCAATCTTTCATCTTCTTCCGCTGGGGCAACAGCCGGGATGACGGGCCGCTGGGAAGCCTGGGCGTACCCCTGACCGCCGGCCGTTCCGTTGCCCTCGATCAAGAATGTTTCCCGCCGGGCGGACTCGGTTTTCTCCAGACCAGGAAACCGATCTTTAATCGAGAAAACGATATTGTAGGTTGGGCGCCGTTGCACAGGTTCGTGGTAAACCAGGACAGCGGTTCGGCCATCAAGGGCGCCGGACGGCTTGATCTCTTCCTGGGGGCGGGGGAGCGGGCACGAAAAACGGCGGGAATCATGAAGCATCCGGGTAAACTTTATTTTCTGGTCGGAAAGAAATAGTTGTCAATTCGAACCGCTATCAGTAAGATTTTCGCCATCATTAGTCACGGTTATTGGGTATATCGAATGTAGGGCCTCGTTCACGGAATTACACCACTCTTTTTGTATCAACCTTTTGCCTAGCCATCCCGAGACTTTTTGCGATTTTATCAAAGATAAAGGGAAAAGATCATGAAACAGCCTGATATAGATTACTGGGTCAGAACCATGCTTAACTCGTACGACCACGTCTCCGATCTCAATATCACGGCTGGGAAGCCCTTGCAGGTGGAGGCTTCCGGGGTGATGCAGCCGGTGGCGGTCAAGCCGGCGGTCAACAGGCTGAGCCCCTTCCAGGCCGAGGTTTTTGCCCTGACCCTGATCAATAAAGATCAGAGGTTGCTCACCGATCTGGTCAAGTCCGGCTCCGCCGATCTCTCCTACCGGCTTGGGGAGGATATGCGCTTCCGGGTCAATATCTTTTCGGGGCGGCGCAACATTTCAACCGTGCTTAGAAAGCTGGAAACCACGATCCCGACCGTGGAACAGCTCGCCCTGCCCGAGGTTCTCAACAACATCTCCAGAGAAAAGAATGGCCTGATTCTGGTGACCGGCGCCACCGGCACCGGTAAGTCGACGACCCTGGCGGCGATTGTCGACGAGGTCAACCGTTCCCAGCCCGTCCACGTGGTTACCCTGGAAGATCCCATCGAATATGCCCACGAACACAAGATGGCTACCATCAACCAGCGTGAGTTGGGCGCCGATTTCGACACCTTCGCGGCCGGCTTGAGGGCCGCTCTTCGCCAAGCCCCCAAAATCATTCTGGTCGGCGAGATGCGGGATCTGGAAACCATGGAGATCGGCATGACCGCCGCCGAAACCGGCCACGTGGTGATGAGCACCCTGCATACCGTTGACGCCGGCCAAACCATCAACCGGATCGTGGGCATGTTCGATCTTGAGGAGCAGGTCCAGGTCCGCAATCGACTGGCCGATACGATCAAGTGGATCGTCTGCCAGCGGCTGCTGCCGAAGGTGGGCGGCGGTCGGATCGCGGCCCTTGAAATCCTCCGCACCAGTCTGCGGATCAAGGAGTTGATCCTTAACGGGGAAAGCGAGGAGAAGAGTTTCTATGATGTTATCGGTGACAGCAACCAGAACGGCATGATGACCTTCGATCAGCACCTTCTCAAATTATGCGAAAGCGGATTGATCACCGAGGAGACGGCCATCGCCTACAGCTCCAAGAGGAGCGTTGTCGCCCGTGGCCTTGATCAGCTAAGGGCCGTCCGCGGCGAATCAACCACTGCCATTAAGGGGTTGGCCATGGACCACCGTAAGGGTGATGACAACCGCTCCGGTTTTTAGGTTCATTAAATAACCATTACCGATATGATGAGCACATGTTCAGCAAACGACCACTCATGCCAAGAGAACTCGGAATATTGGTTGCTAACGGTTTAGATTCAATTCTTAAGCATCGTTTAACGTTGGAGATTTGAGATGATATCCCATTGCCCGAACTGTAATAAACCCTTGAATTTCAATGAAAACCAGCATGCCAAAATCGAATCAGCCCTGGCCGGCCTCCAGAGCGGCACCCTGAAGCTGAAATGCCCGCACTGCAAGGTGCCGATGGAACTGCTGTCGGACGGCACTCTGGCCGATTGGCGGCAGAGCACGGCAACCGTACTTAAAAGCGCCGGGAAAATGCCGGAGCCTCCCCAGCCGCCGGACATCAACTGGCTGACCAAAACCTCATACGAGGATATCGAAACTTTCAAGGAGATTCCCAAGCTCCTGGTGATGATCGATCCGGGGCCGGTCAGGGATGCAGTTGTCGAGGCCGCGGTCGAATTGTTCTTTCAGCCGATCAAGGTCGAAAGCGTCGACGAAGCCGTCGAACAGATGCGGGCGATCCAGTTCGACAGCGTTATCCTGCACAGCCGGTTCTGCGGCGGGTCGTTTATCCAGTCGAAAGTACACGAAAATTTAAAGACCCTGCCGATGGCGGCCCGCCGTTACATCTTCTATGTACTGATCGGACCGGAATTCAGTACCTTATATACCCTGGAAGCTCTAAGTTACAGTGCCAACATGGTAATTAATGAGAAAGATGTGGAGTATATCAAGAATATCTATAAGAAGGGCAGGGCGGAAAGTGACGCGCTGTTCGGTCCTTACAGCAAGATCTTGGAAGAGCAGGGCGTCACTGTCGCATAGGATCTAGTACCCTGTAACCCTATAACTGTCTGCATCTTGCTCGTTATTTTCCGCTCTGACTTCGTTGCGGCTTCAGTTTCAATAGCGCTATGCACTTCAGCCACGCCTCACCTTCACGAAAAATCCCTTTGCAATCTTGCGAAACTTTAGGGTTTACGGGGTACTAAAGAATCAGCGGAGAAGTGTTCTTTTCTTTTGTTCCAGGGAAAGATCCAGCTGTTTTATCCTGCCGATGGTCATTTTCTGCTCGGCAATGATCGCGGCCAACTCTTCTTTTTCGGTGGCTAATTGCCGGTTTTCTTTCTCGGCCAGTTCGGCCCTGGCGGCCAGTTTTCGGTTTTCGTTCCGCAATTTCCGGAACCTGGCTTCGGAATTCAGTGCCGTCACCCAATCGGCGGCCGCGGCCCGATTCAGACGGCGAGGCGCCGCCTCCAGGAATTTGCCAAGTTCATTCGCCGCTTTTTCCGGATCACGATCCGGATTGGCGGGCATCAGATAGAGAATGGCCAGGCGGCGGTGGGCTTCGGCTTTTTGTTCGCTGCCTGCCCCAGAGCCGATTATGTTCCGTAGCTTTCGGGTCTCTTGACTGAAATCCGAGACCTTGAAGTTTAGCGGGGCAAAATCATGGTTGGCGGCTCCGGGTCTTTCCGACTGAATCGTGGAAAGACAACCGGCCAGAAAAAAGCCTGCCAACAAAATTGCGGTACCGGAAATTCTTAAAGCGTTCATATTCAGTTACCCTTGACGGTTTATTGGGCGATTTGCCCTTTTTTGCCTGTAAATAGCTGTTTGCCTGTCCATGATCGTGGCGGAGAACTGCCCGACGCGTTCTCGGACGCTTACGGGTTCAGGGATAATTTCCTTATGGTAAACCCCCGGCTTTGCCGGGGGACAATAACAGTTTGACAGTTCCAGAATAAAAATGAAGCCTCTTTGATCGTGGACCGCTGAAAGTCACGAAAAAGGAGGCTTCATTAACGACACTCAATGTTTAAGCCACACGAAGTGGGAATGCAAGTACCATGTTGTTTGGATACCCAAGTGCCGCTGGAAAATATTATATGGTCAACTTCGCAAAAATCTGGGAGATGTTCTACATGAACTCGCTCGGCAGAAAGAGAGCCAGATTCTGGAAGGGCACTTGCAGCCGGATCATATCCATGTGCTGATATCAATACCACCGAAATACTCCATCGCACAGATTATAGGTTATATCAAGGGCAAAAGTGCCATCCACATAGCACGGACTTACTTAGGGCAGCGGAAGAACTATACCGGCATGAGTTTTTGGGCTCGCGGATATTTTGTGTCAACTGTTGGTACTGACGAAGAAATTATTCGAGCTTATATCCAAAAGCAGGAAAAAGAATATCAACGCATCGAACAGTTGACGATATTTAAGACAACTTGACCACCGAATGGTGGTCAGAAAATCTTTTGAATATACCGCTTTGAGCGGTCCACAATTTTAAAGCCACCGGCTTTGCCGGTGGTTACTTACTTATGTCATTTTTTTGGGAAAACTAATCAGTTTGCCCTGATCCTTTTCGGTTGAGTCCAGACTATGGCGGTGGTCCGTCACCATTGAACTGCCGACTATTGATTTGGATCTCCCCTTGAGCTCCGCCGCGATTTCACCAACCTCGATGTGTGTGTCGATTATCCTGTACTGGTTGGTTACCGCAGCAATGGAAATAGTAGCCAGGGGGAAGCTGACCTTTTCGGCCTGCCGATTTTCACCGGTGATATATCCTAGCTTGCGGTCATCGGCACTGTACAGAGCCGGTATTTTTTCGTCAAACTCCTCAATGATTGCCCGGCAGAGAGTTTCGTAATGGTCCGGGGTGGAAATGACTACGAAATCATCGCCGCCGATATGACCGATGAAGTCATTCGGAGTGCCGTGCCGGGCGGTGATCTTTTCAATGATCGATGCCGTGGTCTGGATCATCTGGTTGCCCTGGGTATAGCCGTAGCGGTCGTTAAAGGATTTAAAGTTGTCGATATCCAACAGACAGAAGGCGAAAAGCTCGTCGGCGTCGATCCTCTTTTTCAGCGTGTTATCAATGGCGATGCCGCCGGGAAGCCTGGTCAACGGGTTGGCATCCAGATAGCTCTCCTCGAAACTTTTCAGACGTTTGCCCATTCTTACGAAGGCCTTGGCCAGGTCACCCAGTTCGTCCCGGTTTTTAATGTCAGGTAGATGATTGAATCTGCCCTGTGAGATCTCTTCGGTGGCGTGATGTAGTTTTTTAACCGCGTTGACAATGTTTCTGGTTACGCCGGCGGCGCAGATTGTCGAAAGGACAATGCCGATTGCACACAAGGTCAGGGCGAACTTAAAGGCGATGCTGCTTATGGAGGCTGAAACGCCCGCTTTCAGGTCCCGATCCGACTTGTTTGCGGCGTCGATCTCAGACAGGATTTCCAGCAAGGCGATTTGCTTTACCCGGACAATCCGGTCGAAATCGTTGTTCTGCTCCGCATACTCTTCAGGTGATTCCATGCCAGTGAGCAGGGTGTTCAGGTAGTCGCTATTGGCCTCTCTCAGTTCGGCCAGCGGCAAATCCGGGCTTTTAGGTCTTTCGGCCAAAGTCTGTAAGCGATTGATTCTTTTTGAGAATTCAATGCTGTTAGTGTTGAATATTGACAGAAAACCATTGTCCTTAAGAATAAAAAAGCGGCGCAGAATTGATTCCTGATCTATGACCGCGCCCTTCATCTGCCTGGTCATTTCCTGGATTGGAATATTGACCGCCAGAATGGATTCGTTCAGATTTTTCAGTTGATTCAGCTTGATCAGGGCAAAGGTCGAGAAAAGGACCAGAAAAATCACCAGCGGCAAAAAACCGAGATACATCTTCTGGGCAATATTTAAACCCAGAAACTTGGCGATTAATTGTTTTGAAAATTTCATTTTAAGGGAAAAACCGAGACTTTTTTCATTAAGTTGACGAGTTCGCAAAAAAAGATCCTGAACCGGTGACGGTTATTGGGCTGTTTGCCTAAATCAATCTGTAATTAGAGCACTCTTTCCGTGACCGCAAAGGAGAGATTGCGTCGCCGCCATTCAGGGTTTTCGATAACGGCCTATCTGTTGTGTCGGCCGGACCCAGATAAAGGAACGCTGACCGGCGAACTTAGAGCGGGAGTTATTTGCAGGCTTTTGTCCCGGGGAAAAGTTATCCCAAGAATCAATTGTTACAAATTAGTTTTCCGGAAGTCAAGTAGGAAAAACCCGTAAAAATGAGAGGTTGTGAGTGTTTACGGTAATGGCCCGGCCGGACTTTTCGGATTTCTTACAGGAATAATCAGAGGGAGATCTGCCAGTTTTAACTCCCAGCCAGGGGAGGGGTTTGTCAGAGATTGATGGGTTGACGGTAGGTTCGGCACTATATCCGGAATGTGGGAGAAACGGATCAGCTTTAGACTTTTTGCGACGCCATCAACATTGCTATAACGGTTCGTCCAGTTCAACCTCGGTAAGCCCCAGGAGCTTTTCGGAGGCGCCGACCGGGAGCAGTTCCACTTCTTTGAGTTTGCGTTCCATGGCCCGAGTCCTGACCCCGGTCTGGTCGATGGTATTCGAGGCGGATTCAAGCTGTCTTTTTACCTTGCCCAGCACTTCGCCGAATCTACCGAATTCGCTTTTGACGGCGGCCAGGATTTTCCAGACCTCGCTGGACCTTTTCTCGATGGCCAGGGTCCGGAATCCCATGCGCAGACTGCTTAATGTTGCAGAAAGCGTGGTTGGGCCGGCCACCACCGTCCGGTAATCCTGTTG
>JAGXFP010000069.1 GCA_024637225.1 Desulfobacterales bacterium | reverse complement strand
CCTCGCGACTACATCACAAATAAACGGTCGGATAGCTCCGGAAAAGCGGTCGGCATCCGGCCGGAATGCCGGTCGCCATCAAATCGGAATGCCGGTCGGCTTCCCGCCGGAACACCGGTCGGCTTCGACCGGAATACGCAGCATGGTGGTCGAGATAACCACATGTTCGGAAAGAAAATCCCAATCACTCTGTTTCTTGCCTAATATGCGCTGTCCCTCACGCCACTCTTCGATATCGAGAAACTTTTTTTCGACAATAAAGTTAATCTCAAGTTCGAGGATTTTTTTCATTTCCTCGGCAATATAGTCGATTTCCTTACCCAGCTCGATAAAACCGACAAGTTCGCCATCGATGTGCCATGGCATCACAAACCGCAGGGTCAGGGTGCCGAAAGGGCCCAGTTCCAAACCATATGCCTGGGTGTCATTTTGGGAGGCGAAATTTAGGGTCTGGCGAGTGATCAGGTCACTATGGCGGGGCGGATTGTGGACCCTTAAGAAACAGGTTTGGTCGGGCAGGTGGAAATAAAAATGGGTGATCTTGAAGCGCTCTTTGATCTTTTCAAGGATGGGTGCCGATTCCTGCAGGAGAATTTTCCGGTCGCCGCTCAAGAACGCCTTTCTGAGGGATGATTTGTCGACATAGGTGCTGGCCAGACTTTCCAGGACATCGGTTTCAACCTCCATCAACTTGTTATACAGTTCGTAGGTGCCCTCAAACCGCATGTTTAACTCGTCATTGTAATGGCGCTGCTGGATCAAGTAGGTAGCGCCGATGCCGAGAAAACAAATTATGAGGATAGCCATCCCCACCGGCGGCATTATCTTGTTGCGTATCTTGTCGGGCGGCGTTGTCACCATATTCTCCCGCGCGGGAAAGCCGCAAATGAGGATCGGTCGAGTTAATTTGCCTGGTGAGCACGATACATTATAACAATAAATATCCCTGGAATGACAGTCTTTAATGAACCGATGAAATATCATGCCACTCTTGACAAGATTGGGGCTTCTTTCTATTAAGGTGGCATTGAGTGGAGTGAGGAGTGAGGAGTGAGGAGTGAGGAGTGAGGAGTGAGGAGTGAGGGGAGAGGAGTGAGGAAGGGTTGAAGGGCATTGATATTTGACAAGTTCGCAAAAAGCCCGAAAAAGACCCATCGACAGGATTAGTGTGGCGGAGTAATTTGTTGATTTGCCGCTCTTAATGACCTTGCCGAAGGGGTTCCATTAGTCTTTGGAGACTTTTGGTTTTTTTGTCCCTTGCACCTTGTCTCCCCGAAAAGTTTACGAATTTTATAAAGAGGTTATTTGATGATTGATGCATATCGGACCCATGTTTTGGCGCGCAAGGAACAGGGTTTGCCGCCGCTGCCCCTTGACGCGGAACAGGTCAAGGCCCTGATCAAACTGCTTAAATCTCCCCCGGCCGGCGAGGAGGAAGTCCTGCTCGATCTGCTGATCAATCGGGTGCCGCCGGGGGTTGACGACGCGGCCAAGGTCAAGGCCGAGTTCCTGGGCGAAGTGGCCCGGGGCGAAGTGCAGGTCTCCGGGATCGACCGTAAACATGCCACTTTCCTGCTGGGTACCATGCGGGGCGGTTATAATATCCAGCATTTGATCGACCTGCTCGATGATGAGGCCACCGCCGCTCAGTCTGCCGAGTCCCTTTCGCAAATTGTCCTGGTTTATGAGGCATATAAGGATGTATTGGCCAAGGCGGTTGATAACCCCTGGGCGAAAAAGGTCGTTGAGGCATGGGCCGAGGCCGAATGGTTCACCGGCCGGGCGCCGATGGCCGAAAAAATCACCGTTACGGTCTTCAAGGTGGAGGGGGAAACCAATACCGATGATTTTTCCCCAGCCTCGGAGGCGTGGAGCCGTCCCGACATCCCCCTGCATGCCAAGGCCATGCTGGCCGGCAAGATGCCGGGAGCCCTCGATAAAATTATTGAACTTAAGGCAAAAGGGCATCCCCTGGCCTTTGTCGGCGACGTGGTCGGCACCGGCTCATCCCGTAAATCGGCGATCAATTCGGTCCTCTGGCATATCGGTTTCGACATTCCCTATGTCCCGAATAAACGGCAGGGCGGGGTGATTCTGGGGGGCAAGATCGCCCCGATCTTCTTCAATACCGCCGAGGATTCCGGCGCCCTGCCCATCGAGTGCGATGTCTCCGGGCTGAAGATGGGCGATGTCGTCCATATCCTCCCCTTTGAGGGCAGGATTGTTGACGACCAAGGCCGTGAACTCGTCTCCTTTGCTCTCCGGCCCTCGACTCTGCCGGACGAGGTCAAGGCGGGCGGCCGGATTCCGTTGATCATCGGCCGGGCCTTGACCTCTCTGGTTCGGGAAGAACTGGACTTGCCGCCAAGCGAGGTCTTCCGGCAACCGATTCAGCCCCCCGATACCGGCAAGGGTTATACCCTGGCCCAGAAAATTGTCGGTCGGGCCTGCGGAGTAGAGGGGGTACGGCCAAATGCCTACTGCGAGCCGAAGATGACCACGGTCGGCTCCCAGGATACCACCGGTCCGATGACCCGGGACGAGCTTAAGGAACTGGCCTGTCTGGAGTTCGGCTCCGATCTGGTCCTCCAGAGTTTCTGCCATACCGCCGCCTACCCGAAGCCGGTCGACGTCAAGATGCACAAGGAGCTGCCAGGATTTTTTGAGGAACGGCACGGGGTGGCGCTGCGGCCCCGGGACGGGGTTTTCCATTCCTGGCTGAATCGTTTCGTGCTGCCCGATACGGTGGGTACCGGCGGTGACTCCCATACCCGTTTCCCGATCGGTTTAAGCTTTCCGGCCGGCTCAGGCCTGGTCGCCTTTGCCGCCACCATGGGCTTCATGCCTCTCGACATGCCGGAGTCCGTTCTGGTCCGCTTCAAGGGCGAGTTGCAGCCCGGCATCACCCTGCGCGATCTGGTCAATGCCATCCCCTATACCGCCATCCAAAAGGGGCTGTTGACCGTCGGCAAGGAGGCCAAGCAAAATGTCTTTTCCGGCCGTATTCTCGAGATCGAGGGAATGCCGGATCTGCGGGCCGAACAGGCCTTCGAGTTGACCGACTCCACCGCCGAACGTTCGGCCGCGGCCGGTACCGTCCGTCTCCACAAGGAGCCGGTCATTGAATTCGTCCGCTCCAACGCGGCTCTTCTGAAATGGATGATTGAAGACGGTTACAAGGACGCGGATACGATCAGAAAGCGGATGGAGGCCATGGAGGTGTGGCTCGCCGATCCGCAGCTCCTGGAGGCCGATCCCGATGCCGAATACGCCGAGGTTATCGAAGTCGACCTGAACGAGATCACCGAACCGATCCTGGCCTGCCCCAACGATCCGGACGATGTCAAGCTGCTCTCCGAGGTGGCGGGGACCAAGGTCGACGAGGTCTTTATCGGTTCCTGCATGACCAATATCGGTCATTACCGGGCCGCCGCCAGGCTCCTGGACGGATTCGGTTTCGTGCCCTGCCGTCTCTGGATCGCGCCGCCGACCCGGATGGATGAGCGGCAGTTGGTTGAGGAAGGCATCTACTCGATCTTCGGCAAGGCCGGCGCCCGCACCGAGGTGCCCGGCTGTTCGCTCTGCATGGGTAATCAGGCCCGGGTTGCCGACGGGGCCACGGTAGTATCCACCTCTACCCGCAACTTTCCAAACCGGATGGGCACCGACACCAGCGTCTTCCTCTCCTCCGCGGAACTGGCGGCGATTACCGCCAAACTGGGCAGATTGCCGAGCCTCGAGGAGTATCGGGAACAGGTCATGGTTCTGGAAGGGGAGGAGAGGGAAATCTACTCCTATCTGAACTTTGATCAGCTCAGTGACTATCGCGGTAAGGATTCAGGCGAGTAGCAATCGAGCCCTGATCGAATCCAGCCGATAAAAACGGCCGCTCCTCTTCGGGGCGGCCTTTTTTTTTCGTAAGAGAAATGGCTTACCACTTTTCTGGTATCCAGTAAGATTACCGGTGCCGGAGCGGGTCCCTTTCGCCGGATCCATTTACATGCTCGGACTTGCCATCCTATCCCTCTATGTGGTCCAGGTTTTTTCTCGGTCTCGGATGTTGCTCTGCTCGGTGATTATCCGCGCATCTGTTCTTATCCCGGGGCTCGGACCATTTTAAAACAAGGCATAAATGGCTGTTCCGGCCGTGAAGGCGGTGAGCCCAAATGCGACGAGCGCGAAAAGCCCGTCATCGGAAATCAGCGAGAGTCCAAAAAAGGTCAGAACGGCACCAGCGGCAGAGGCGGAAAAGGGTATCAGTTCCATGATCGGCAAACAAACGGCAATGACCATACAGATCAGAGCAATGGCGTACATACCGGGACCGTTGGTGAAAACGGTCAGCCGCGGCTCTAAAAAGCGATCGATGAAGCCGGAAACAGGTCGCATCCATTTGAGCGACTTATCCAACCTGGTTCGAGTCACCGAGCGCTTGAGCAGCCAGTCCGGCAGCCAAAAATACTTCCGGCCGAAAAGCAGCTGCAAGGCGAGCAACAGTAGGAATACCCCCATAGTCGTCGGCATGCCCGGGATTCCACTCAGGGGCGAAAACAGGATAATGCCGATCAGGAGCAGTAACGGTCCGAACGATCTGCTGCCGATGACTTCGATTATATTGCCTACCGTGATCTTGTCCTGACCATAAGCGGCATAGCCAATCAGCACGAGCAGTTGTTTCAGTCTGGTGAATCTTCGAGGCATATTCAGGCCAAAAGTCAAATCAGCTCAGAACTCGCGACTCCCTTAATCCTGTGGCGTAAGAAAATCCAGGGAGGCCCCAATCAGTCAATTGTGATGAGTTCCCAAAAAGTCAAAGAAAGCTGTCATTTTGAAAGCATGTGAGAAAATCCAATTATTGCACCGGGTGCCAACTTAAACCGGCCACCCTTTCCCGGAATGTGGTCTTGGAACTTGGAAACCATTTCAGACTAATTATGGTTTGACGGCAACCCTAATTGCAAGACGTTTCCGGTCGGTCAGCTGATATTGCCGGGGGTGAAATCGGAAATAAGCGGCCGCTCCCTGTTGCCATTTAATAGTCGTGGGGTGATATACTATTGACTATTGAGGTGTATGTCCGGTCGAGACTTGACGAGGAGGGAGAAAAAATGGATTTTCCAGATCAGAAAAAACAGTGCACGCCTTTGCCCACCAGGATCTATCAGGAAGGAGAAAGTAGAGCCGGGGGGCAGCAGTCCCGGGAGATGCGGAGAGTGGAAAGGCGGCTCCTTGAGCTTTCCGATCAATTCCGGGGACCGCTGGGGATGAGCCGCCGCCGGTTTCTGCGGAGCAGCTGCGGTCTGGCTGCCGCTTTTCTGGCCATGAATTCCGTATTCGGCTCGTTTTTTTCCGTAGATCCCGCCGAAGCCGCCGATCCCGAGGGGGCGACGGCCAGAAGCCTGGAATTCGCGGAGCAGTTGATCTTCGACGTCCAGACCCATTTTGTCTATCCCGATTATCCCGCCGGCGGTCTTCTCGGATTGCGGCGTCTGGCTAAAAGATGGAATCCGGATCTGGAGGGCGAGCAGACTCCGGAGAAAATCCACTTCGATAATTTTTACCGGGAGATTTTTGAGGAGAGCGAAACCGATTTAGCGGTGCTCAGCAGCGCGCCCAATGACGATCCCAAACTTTGGTTCCTGCATAATGAAGATCTGGCCCGGGCCCGGGAAAGGGTGCGGGAACTGAGCGGCTCGAAGCGGCTTTACAGTCATGCCGTTTTCACGCCGGGCCGGCCCGGCTGGCTGGAAGAGCTGGATAAGGCCATTGCCCTGAAACCCGATGCCTGGAAGGGCTATACCGTAGGCCAGCCCATCGGCGAATCAAAGTGGCCCTGGCGTCTCGATGATGAAAAGCTGGTTTATCCAGCCTACGAGAAGATGGTGGCGGCGGGAATTACCACGGTCTGTATCCATAAAGGCCTGCTCCCTTCAAATTACAAGGAACGGATGCCCGGAACCTGGCAACACGGTAAGGTCGACGACGTGGGCCAGGCTGCCAGGGACTGGCCCCAGCTGAATTTCCTCATCTACCACTCCGGGATCCACACCGGCGGCATACCTACCAGGAAAGCGCTGCAAACCTTCGAAGAGCAGGGCGAGATTGCCTGGGTAAGCGATTTGGCCCGGATCCCGGAGAAATTCGCCGTCAACAATGTCTACGCGGAACTCGGGTCCGTCTTTGCGGTTTCAGCGGTAAGCGCGCCCCGTTACTGTGCCGGTATTCTGGGCACTCTCATCAAGGGGATGGGGGAGGAGAGGATCCTTTGGGGCACCGACTCGGTCTGGTACGGATCCCCCCAGTGGCAGATCGAGGCCCTGCGCCGTCTGAAAATGCCCGAAGACCTGAAAAAAAAGTTCGGTTTCCGCTCCCTGGGCCCGGCTGCCGGACCCTTGAAAAACCGGATCTTCGCGGAAAACGCCCGGCAGGTCTATCCCTATCCAAAAGGCAGCCTGAAAGACAGTAAATCGGCGAGTTGAGAGCGGAAAGGCTAATGGCCTGAAGAGAACCATGCCGGCGTCTGCTCGAATTGATCGTGCCCCAGGCCAAAGATTTCCCTCCGCATTAGAGTTAGCTTATTGGCTTGTTTGGTTCAGAAAGCTAACTCCCTCTCCGTTATTGTTCCTCTCTTTTTTTCGCCTATCTTCATTTATATTCGCAAAGACCAGAAGAGATTGTTAACCTGGCAAAGATTATTATTTGAAAAAGCAGGCGCAAGGGCGCGAGATTTCAGGGCTGTCAGCCTATGAATAAAAAGCAAGGGGTGCAACATGCAAAATGAAATGATTCATACTCTGACAGAAAGTTTCGAGGGCCACGCCCAACAGACCGAAAACGGCATAGAATATTGGCTAGCGAGAGATTTGCAACAGCTGCTGGGTTACAGCGAGTGGCGCAATTTTTTGGCTACCATTACCAAAGCAAAAACAGCCTGCGAAGTCTCAGGGCATGATGTTGACAACCATTTTGTTGATGTCAACAAAATGGTTGAACTCGGCTCTGGTAGCCAGCGCGAGATTAGCGATATCATGCTGACCCGTTACGCCTGCTATCTCATTGCTCAAAACGGTGATTCCAGAAAACAAGAGATTGCCTTTGCCCAAACCTACTTCGCCATGCAGACCCGCAAGGCGGAGCTCATCGAGCGGCGACTGCTGGAGGCGGAACGGGTCTCCGCCCGCAAGAAACTGTCTACCACCGAGAAAACGCTGTCCGATGTTATCTATGAACAAACCGGCTGCAATCAGAATTTCGCCCTAATCCGCAGCAAGGGTGACCAGGCATTATTCGGCAGAGGCACAAAGGCGATGAAAGCACATTGGCAGGTGCCGGACAATCGCCCTTTGGCGGACTTCGCACCCACCATCATCCTCAAGGCTAAGGATTTCGCCACCGAAATCACCATTCACAACGCCCGTGAAAAGGCGATGAGCCGTGAACCACAAATTTCGCAAGAGCATGTTACCAATAATCAGGCCGTGCGCCAGACCTTGCTGGACCGGGGCATCCGCCCGGAAAGCCTGCCGCCCGCTGAAGATGTGAAAAAGGTGGAGCGCCGCCTGACATCCGCTGAAAAGAAGGCGATTAAAAACCCAGACGGGTTGGAGGAGTGATGGGTGATAAGCAAGCATTGGTGCGCTTTTCACCATGCGGGATATTCAGATTAACAATCTGTGACCTCAAGTAGTCACAGTGGAAGACGGTATCTTCCTTGTGTCTTTACCGAACAGGGAGTCTCCATGCTTTCGGCTGTTCTGCGCAGTGAAATGGAGGTCAAGGTGAGCATCCAGATCATTAACGCCTTCGCGCGGAGTGGAGATGCTTGGCAAACTGGAGAAACTGCCGAAGGTGAAAATAGATGGGTGAAAGAAGAAAAACCGGACGGGCAGATTCACCCCACGCCTTTGTCGGTAAGATAAATAAAGAAACTGTACCCCTAGCTCACAAGCATCAGAGCGGCGGCAATAAATTGTTTCACGAATCCCTCTCCCGTCTCGATCCCGTTTTTCAAGCAGGGTTGTCCCCATAACCACAAGCCAAGGAGTAACCAGTAAATCGTTTGCCAAAGTTATCACAAACTTTGTGTCATTACCAGTAACATTGACCGGCTTTCCGGATATCGTGATTTGTGTACGCCCAAGACTTGTTATGGGCGAATAAATATGACGCTTGATGTTATACGTGACGCGTCGTAATATCATTTTATGACGGCTTATCTGAACACACCGGGAGGAGGGATTTATGCTATTTGAAGACTGGGCGGTTTATGCAAAATTTTTTACCGCTCTTCTGGCGATAGTTAATCCGTTCGGGATAATCCCTGTTTTCATTAATCTCACGTCTGACCTGGGTGAGCGCAAAAGAAACCGGACCTGTCGGGTTGTGGCCGTATCGACCATGATCATCCTGTGTGTCGCGTTAATTTTAGGCGAAACAATCCTGCGGTTTTTTGGGATTTCAATGGCTTCTTTTAAAGTCGGG
>JAGXFP010000068.1 GCA_024637225.1 Desulfobacterales bacterium | reverse complement strand
TTCGTCATTCCGGCATGTTTTTAGCCGGAATCCAGGCTTTCACTATATACTGGACCCCGGCTCAAAACATGCCGGGGTGACGGAGACGTGAAATTGAACACATAGGTAGCAACAAATTAGTTCGTTTTTACAACATAATAAATCAACCCGGAAAGTTGAGATAAAAGTATCGTTTACACCGCAAAGGGCATAAATTTCGTTTGGGCCGGCAAGCGGTCCCAACTCAGCTATATACCGCAAAAGGGCATAAGTTTCGTTTGGGCCGGCAAGCGGCCCAACTCAGCTATATCTTTGCCGTCATGCCGGCATGCTTTTAGCCGGCATCCAGCGTATGATCTGGATTCCGGCTTAAAACCTGCCGGAATGACGGACTTTCCGATGGTGGTAAACCCGGTATCTCAATAATTTCTGAGTCCCTAAGGCTTGATTGGATGCGGGGAATGCGGAGAGGCGGCGAGTCGTATCCGGATGGAGTTAACCTTTCTTGCGGGCCTTGATAAAGACCCGGTGCGGTGCGGGGTAGCCTTCGACAGTCAGTTGCGGGTTGGCGGGATCGATGAAGTTTTCATAGGATTCGAACTCCATCCAGGCGGTGCGCCGCTGTTCTTCGCTGCTCATGGGATGGCTGTGGAAAAGCTCCACATCGAGATAGCCGGTTCTGGTCAGCCAGTTGACCAGGCAGATCCCGGTGGGGACGAAATAGGTCCCCGGCGCCTTGGCATAGGTCTTGTTCGGGAACAGGGCAAAGGGCTCCTCGCCTGGAATGGCCTGGGACTCGACAATCAGGGTTCCCCCCGGCCGCAAGGCTTTCAGGGTTTCCTTCAAAACCTCGATCGGTGAAATCCGGTGATAGAGGATACCCATCATGAAGATCACGTCGAAACAGTTTTCGAACAGACCGAGCTGCTCGACTCCGAGCATTTCGCTTTTTAGATTACTTTGCCCGGCCAGGCTGTTCAGGGTTTTAAAGGTGAAGTGATGGTGGAGGTGCGGTTCGAAACCCAGGGCGAGCCGGGGTTGGTGGGCCGCCATCCGGAACAGATAGTAGCCGTTGTTGCTGCCGATATCGGCGACGGTCTTGCCGGCCAGGTCGGGCAGATGGTCCCGCAGCCGCTGCCATTTGCGCTCGCTGCGCCACTCGGCGTCGATCTCGATGCCGAACACCTCGTACGGCCCTTTGCGCCAGGGCATGAAGCCACGCAGCACCTTATAGAGCTTTTCCCGGTCGCCCGGGGCAAGTTCGTCCGGGCGGCCGATTTGGACGGTATCGGAGCTGAAGTCCAGATGTCCGGCCCGGATCTCCTTGATCGATTCAAAGGGGTGGCGATAACGGATGATCCCCTTTTTTGAAGACGCCTCAAGCCGGTCGCATTCGGTCAACAGGGAGGTGATCCCGGCCCGGTGCGGGGTCGGCAGCTCGGAGAGATAATCACGCATGATCATCGGCTTCCCGCGGTTTGACGGCCACCAGTGAGGCGAAATTAAACCACTGGAAAAAAGTATCGCAGGAGGTGAAGCCCGCCCCGGTCAGCAGATCCAGGTTTTCCCGGACGGAAAAGGGGACCAGGACGTTTTCCAGGGCCTCACGCTTGCGCGAGATCTCGGTTTCGCTGTAGCCGTTACGCCTTTTGAAATCGAGATAGAAGTCGATATAGACCCGGTTCAGGCGCGGGTCGTGGCAGAGGACTTTTTCACTTAGAATCAGGATGCCGCCGGGCCGCAGCTTTTTATAGATGCCGGCCAGAAATTCCCGCCGGTGCAGGGGACGGATGAACTGGAGGGTGTAATTCATGATAACCGCCCCGGCCCCGGCATAGTCCAGGTCGATGATGTCCGCCTGCCGAAAATCGATCCGGTCGGAGAGGGAATACATTTCCGCCTTGTGGCGGGCCTTGTCGAGCATGGCCGGGGAGTTGTCGACTCCGGTGAACTTAAGATCGAGCCGCTCAAGTTTTCGGGCCAGCTCGACCAGGGTCTCGCCGGTCGAACAGCCCAGATCGTAAACCAGGTCGCCCTTGCCCAGGAATTTTTCGAGGATGGCGCCGAGCATCTCGATCACCATCCGGTAGCAGGGCACGGAACGGTTCAGCATGTCGTCAAACACGTCGGCGACCTTGCCGTCGAACTGGAAATCCCGGTTCATATCGCCTTTTTTGAAAATCTCGTCTCTGGCCATCTTCGGTAGAAAAGGACTCCTGGTCTATCGAACCTTTTGTTTAGCCATCTCCCTGTTTCGCGGCCGCCACCTTCGCGGTTGAAGCCGCCTGGGAAATTATAAAATTATAGAAGTACCGTTTATACCGCAAAAGGGCATAAGTTACGTTTGGGCCGGCAAGCGGCCCAACTTCAGCTTTGTCATGCCGACATGCTTTCAGCCGGCATCCAGCGTATGATCTGGATTCCGGCTTAAAACCTGCCGGAATGACGGACTTTTCGATGGGTGGTAAACCGGTATATCAACAATTTATGAGGCCTTATGGTTTATTGGGGCAGTTCAACCCGCTTGTCGGCGGGCAGGTCGGGATTGCCCCGGTATAGGACGACCATCCGCCCGATAACCTGGACCAGGGCGGCCCGGGTTGCCGTCGCCAGTAGTGTGCCCCCCTCTTTCCGCTCATGGGGGAAATTCTCCTGGAGCTTGATCTTGACCAGTTCGTTGGCATCGATCACCTCGTTCAAGGATTTCAAAACCTGGTCGTTGATCCCTTCTTTGCCCACGGTCGCCTTGACCTGCAGGTGGTGGGCCAGGCCGCGCAGAAAACGCTGCTGCCTGGGATTCAGGGTTACTTTCTTTCTCATCTTGCCTGCCATGTTCACACTCCAAAGATAATGGCGTCGCAAAAAGTCGCCAGCTCCCGCGTTGCTGCAAATTGTCTCGTCATTGCAGCGTACTGAAGTACGCTTCATTCCTCGAAATTCGCGCGCCTTGGATCTGACGATTTTAGCTTAGCCATCCCATTTTTGATTTTTTGTGAATTCATCAAAGATATTATGACAATGAATTTTGCCGGTGTCTGTTTAAAATAAGTTGGAAATTATCTCGTAGCCGCCGATATAGGTGCCGATCATGCTGCCGAAACCGGGCAGGATGAAGGCCAGGAAAACCCTGAGCAATTTGTTGCGCCACCAGCCTCCGACAGTCGCCATGTCTTCCATGGCCGATTCGAACTCGGCCACCATCGGCGGCCGGAAAACAACCTGCAGGAAGGCTGTGACGTAACCTGCCCCGATTACCGGGGTCAGGCTGGTTATCGGCGCGGCAATAAAGGCGCCGATGATGGTGAAGGGGCTGGCCAGGGCCAGCATGGCCCCGATCGATGAAGGAATGCCGTTGGCCAGAATCCAGTAGATGATATTGTCCCCGGCCACATCGCCGCCCTTGCGAAAACCGATAACAACGATCGAGGCGATGATTACCATCGGAATCGCCCAGCCCAGAATTTTCCAGACCTTCGAAACCGGCGGAATCGAGTCGATCTCTTCCATCAGGCCGGAGCGGTCCTCATCCAGCGCCAGTTTGATGCCTGCTACATGTCCGGCGCCGACCACGGCGACGATTCGGCGGCCCTCGGCTTCTTTGATCTTTTCGGACAGGAAGGTGTCCCGCTCATCGATCAGAACCCTTTTCAGTTCGGGCAGGGCGGTGCCCAGCTCATCCATCAGTTCGGAAATAACGTCCGTTTTCCGCATATCCCTGAGCTTTTCCTCAGTGATCTCGGTTTTGTCGAAAAGACTGGCCATCAGGCTGGCCAGCAGGTAACCCTTCTTCCAGATCGAGGTTGCTTTCCAGGCCCGCCGCATGGTGATTCGGACATCCCGGTCGCAGAGGGCGATTGGAATGTCGAGAGCGGCGGCGGTTCTGGCCGCTTCGAGCAATTCGGTCCCGGGCTGGATGCCGAGCTGGTCGCCCAGCTTTTTCTGATAGGAGGCGAGAACCAGATTGGCCAGCAGGGTGCTGAGCTGTTTGCGGTAGATGATCTCCTTCAGATTCAGGTTCAACCAGCTTTGGCGCTGGGCCAGGGATTCGTAGCGTTTTTGATCCAGCTCGATGCAGACGCAGTCGGGTCTTTCCTCTTCGATTATCCGGTGAACCAGCTGGGCGGATTCCTTGGAAATATGAGCGGTGCCGACCAGAACGAGTTCCTTGTCACCGACCTGCAAACGATGGATGTCGCTGTGGTTATCGGCGGCCTGTATGTGGCTGTCGGAGGATTCCGTCATTTTTCCCCATTCCTTGGAAGATGATTTTTGCGATGCTATCAGATGCTATCAAAAGATAAGCCGCAAAGTGCCTGGGTATTAAGCTTTGATTGGGTGGCCGGCTTTTGTTGCCAAATGCCGTCAGTGACATGCTGCTTAAATTTAAATAGGGTCTCAACTTTCCGGGTTGGAGATTTATATGTAATAACAACATCATATACGTACAGACCCAGAGGTCTTTCGTCATTCCGGCATGTTTTTAGCCGGAATCCAGGCTTCCACTATATACTGGACCCCGGCTAAAAACATGCCGGGGTGACGGAGACGTGAAATTGAACACATAGGTAGTAACAAATTAGTTCTTTTTTACAGCATAATAAGTCAACCCGGAAAGTTGAGATAGGGTCCTTATATAAATGTTTTAGGTTAATTGGTAAACAGCAAATTTTAACGGGCAAGGTAAAGCGCCCTGGCATGCCCTTGGAGGATTTTCAGCTCCGTTCGCGAAATCCGGCAATTTTCGCCTATAAAATCGGATCGATAATATTTACTAATCCAACCTTTACGAATCACACGTTGTGGCATATAGTTAAGTATGTAGCTTATTTGTTAAGTGCTTATCGGTTAAACGGAGTAATTCAGGAGGATTTTAGATGCGAGCGGCAATATCATTAATTGCGATTTTCACCATGGTTATCCTGGGTTCGGCAGTGGACGGGCAGGCCTCCCCCAAGAAGCGCCTTGATGAAGCTACCCAGGTTTGCCGGATTCTCACCTTCCAGAACAGCGGCTGGGCCAGCGAAGGCAGCAGGATATTCAGCGAGTCCTGCAAGAGCTGTCATGCCCGCGACAATGATCAAGGCGCCACCTTTCTCCATTCCGAATCAAAGACCAAGAAGGCCTGGAACCGGGTTTTTTTAGAAAAATATCCGCAATGTGCCAGAAACGGGCAGTGGGGTAATCTATCCGATCAAGAACTCCAGAAGCTGAACGATTATCTGTTCCGCAATGCGGCCAACACCTACGATCCAAACGACGCCGACGACTGCGGCTGATAAGCTTTACAACCTCCCGGTCGGGGAGGCCTTGATGGCGTCGCAAAAAATCGCCAGCTCCGGCGTTGCTGCAAATTGTCTCGTCATTGCAGCGTACTGAAGTACGTTTCATTCCTCGAAATTCGCGCGCCTTGGATC
>JAGXFP010000067.1 GCA_024637225.1 Desulfobacterales bacterium | reverse complement strand
GGGCAGCATCACCCCCCACACCAAGTTCAAGGCTGAATGCTATATATTGAGTAAAGAGGAAGGCGGTCGCCATACCCCGTTTTTCAACGGCTATCGGCCGCAGTTTTACTTCCGGACCACCGATGTGACCGGAATCGTAAACCTGGAGGCCGGTGTAGAGATGGTGATGCCCGGTGACAATGTCACCATCGAGGGCTCCCTGATCACTCCGATTGCCATGGAAGAAGGTCTTCGATTCGCCATCCGCGAGGGTGGACGGACCGTCGGCGCCGGCGTTATCAATAAGATTATCGAGTAGGGTGGAATAACATGCTGTCGACTCAAAAAATTAGAATCAGGCTCAAGGGGTATGATCATAAGCTCCTTGATAAATCAACGCTGGAGATAGTCGATACGGCTAAGAGGACCGGCGCCAGTATTGCCGGGCCGATCCCGCTGCCGACCTCCATTAATAAGTATTGTGTTCTTCGCTCTCCCCATGTTGACAAGAAGTCCCGTGAGCAGTTTGAAATGAGAACGCACCGACGGCTTCTCGATATACTTGAACCGACTCAGCAGACCATCGACGCCCTTATGAAGTTGCAGTTGTCAGCCGGGGTTGATGTAGAGATTAAGCTGTAAAATAAAACTATTGGTTACGAAAAATGCCTAAGACAATGGGAATATTGGGGAAGAAAGTGGGGATGACCAGGATCTATTCCGAGACCGGTTCCGCTATCCCGGTTACGGCTATAGAGGCCGGACCGTGTGTCGTTCTCCAAAAAAAATCCGTCGCTAAAGACGGCTATAATGCAATCCAGGTGGGTTTTGCCGGCAAAAAAGAGGCGCGGCTGAACAAACCAGAAGCCGGGCATGTCAAAGCGGCCGGCAAAGGCGGCTTTTACCATATTAAGGAATTCCGGGTCGCTGACCTTGAGCAGTATGAAATAGGCCAGGAGATCAGGATTGACGATATGTTCAAAATCGGCGATCTGGTTGATGTCAGCGGCGTCAGTAAGGGTCGCGGTTTTCAGGGCGTTATGAAGCGGCACGGCTTCGGCGGCGGAAAAAAAACCCACGGCTCCATGTTCCATAGAGCTCCCGGTTCCATCGGCTGTAGCGCCACCCCCAGTAAAGTTGTTAAGGGGAAAAAGATGCCCGGCCGGATGGGTAACGACCTGGTGACTAAAAAGAATGTTATTATCGTCGATGTTCGTCCCGAGGATAATGTGGTGTTGGTCAAGGGCTGTGTGCCCGGCGCCAAACAAGGACTGCTTCGTATTTTCACCAAATAGGCGGATCTGCGGAGATAAGAAACCAACTGTATACAGTGTTATAACACTCGTTGGGGGTAGTCAGAAAATGGCAGTTACGGAAGTTAAAAATATAGAGAATAAAAAAGCCGGCGATATTGAGCTCAACGAAGCCATTTTCGGGGTTGAGGTTAAAGAGCATATTATCCACGACATTGTCAGGATGCAGCTCGCCAATCGACGCAGCGGTAATGCATGCACGAAAACTCGGGCCGAAGTCCGGGGGTCCGGTGCCAAACCATGGCGTCAGAAGGGAACCGGGCGCGCCCGGGCCGGAACCAGAAAGTCCCCCCTCTGGCGTGGCGGTGGCACCACCTTTGGTCCCAAACCGCGTGATTTCAGTTACAAGCTGCCTCGCAAGGTCAGGAAAAGCGGCATTTGCATGGCCCTGAGTTCCAGGTTTTCCGAAGACAATCTGGTCGTCCTTGACGCTTTTCAGCTTGAACAGATCAAGACCAGGAATTTCGTAGAGGTCATGAATACCCTTTCGATCGATAACGCCCTGATTGTTACCGGTGCGCTTAACGAAAATCTCGAAAAGTCTTCACGCAACGTGCATGGTTTCAAGGTTATGTCGAGCAAGGGACTTAATGTATACGACATCCTTTTACATAAAAAGGTGATCTTGCTCCAAGATTGCCTTGGCCAGCTGGAAGAGAGGTTGCTGTCATGAATAATATTACCGAAGTGATTAAAAAGCCGTGCCTTACCGAGAAGGGCATGGCCCTCCAGGAGGAACACAACCAGATCGTCGTAAAGGTTGATCCCCGGGCCAATAAAATCGAGATCAAGGAAGCGGTTGAGCGATTGTTCAACGTCAAGGTCGAAAAGGTTCGAACCGCCAATATGCACGGCAAGATGAAAAGAGTCGGCAAGCACATGGGCAGACGCAATGATTGGAAGAAGGCCATCGTCTCTCTTGGCGAGGGTCACAAAATAGATTTCCTTGAGGATCTTTAGATCACCGGACTTCTTTATTTGACACTATTCGATGAAGCTGAGTTGAGCAGCTTGTCTGCTCAAACGAAAACTTATGCCCCTGTGGGTATAAGCACGATGTAATTATAAAAATCGGGGTTTGAAATGCCAACAAAAACCTATAAACCGACATCACCGGGCCGACGGCAGCTGGTCTCCGTCGTTAACACCTCCCTTTCGAAGGAGGGTCCGGAAAAGAGCCTTGTCAAGCCACTCAAGAAGAGCGGCGGCCGTAACAATAACGGTCGGATTACTTCCAGACATATTGGTGGCGGTCATAAGAGAAAGTATCGTACCATCGATTTTCGCCGTGACAAGGTCGACGTCCCGGCCCGGGTTGCCTCCATCGAGTATGATCCCAATCGATCCGCGAATATTGCCCTGCTCAATTACCTGGACGGTGAAAAACGTTATATAATCTGTCCGGTCGGCATAAAAGTCGGTGATTCCGTGGTTTCCGGGGAGAAGGTCGATATTAAACCGGGAAACTGCATGCCCATGGGCAATATGCCCCTTGGTTCGATGATCCATAACATCGAGATGCGGATCGACAAGGGCGGCCAACTGGTTCGCAGTGCTGGCGTATCTGCACAGCTGATGGCCAAGGAAGGCGAATATGTCTCGATCAAGCTGCCGTCCGGGGAGGTTCGCAAGTTCAACCGGAGATGTCGGGCCAGCATCGGACAGATCGGCAATATTGAGCATGAGCGCAAAAAGCTCGGTAAAGCCGGGCGCAGCCGGTGGTTGGGACGACGGCCCAAAGTCAGGGGCGTCGCCATGAATCCCGTGGATCATCCCATGGGCGGCGGCGAGGGCAAGAGCTCCGGTGGTCGTCACCCTTGTACTCCTTGGGGCGTACCGACCAAGGGTTACAAGACTCGCAAACGTAAGCAATCCGATAAATATATTGTTACCAAAAGGTCCTAAAAAAGGCAGGGAGATAAAAAGTGGCACGTTCTGTTAAAAAAGGACCGTTTATTGACGGTCATCTGCTGAAAAAGGTTTTGAGTGCGAAGGAATTGGGAGCCCGTAAGGTCATTAAGACCTGGTCCCGCCGGTCGGATATCGTTCCCGATATGGTCGGTCTTACCTTTGCGGTCCACAACGGCAAGAAATTCATCCCGGTATTTGTTTCCGAAAACATGGTCGGACACAAGCTTGGTGAGTTTTCCCCGACCCGGACCTACTACGGCCATACCGCCGGTAGGAAGAGATAGAACGGACTGACGTTTTACAATTCCTCAGGTTAACAGGGTTTGGACGGTTTTTCTTGAAAGTCGTTGCATGGAGATAATTGAAAATGGAAGCTAAGGCACTAGCCAAACAGATTAGGATTTCACCCCAGAAGGCCCGTTTGATCGCGGACCTAGTCCGGGGGAGGAACGTTGAGACAGCGCTGAATACCTTGCGTTTTATGCCTAAAAAGGGTGCTCGTATTCTGCGGAAAATCATTGAGTCGGCACTCGCCAATGCCAGTCAGAATGAGGCGATTGACGTGGATACCCTTTATATAAAGAAGATATCCGTCGACGGTGGTCCCATGCTGAAGCGCATCATGCCTCGTGCCCAGGGCCGGGCTACCAGGATTTTGAAGAGATCGAGCCATATCACTGTTGTTCTTGATGAACAGTAAGAATATTGCCTCTGGCGAATCGCCTTCGGCACTGGAAAATAACGGAATTAAGTTCATGGAGGGTTTGTTTTGGGCCAGAAAGTCAATCCAATAGGGTTAAGACTTAATATAGTTAAGACCTGGAATTCTACTTGGTATGCGGACAAGGGTTACGCCGCCTTTTTGATCGAAGATCAGAAGATTCGGAAATTCCTCAAAAAAAGGTTGTATCATGCCGGCATTTCCAAGATTGAAATCGCCAGAACCGGCGAGAAGGTCAGGGTTAAGATTCATACCGCCAGGCCCGGAATCGTTATCGGCAAAAAGGGTTCCGAAATTGAAACCCTCAAGGCCGACCTCGATAAGTTCACCAAACGCGAGTGCCATGTAGATATTCAGGAAGTACGTCGGCCCGAGGCCGATGCTCAACTGGTCGCGGAAAATATTGCCATGCAACTTGAACGGCGGATGGCATTCCGCCGGGTTATGAAAAAGGCAGTCAATGTTGCCTTGAAGTTCGGGGCGAAAGGTATTAAGGTATCTTGTTCCGGTCGGTTGGGCGGAGCCGAGATGTCCAGATGCGAATGGTCCCGGGAGGGGCGTGTGCCGCTTCATACTCTGCGGGCCGATATCGACTACGGTTTTGCCGAAGCCCACACCACTTATGGCTTAATTGGGGTAAAGGTATGGATATTCAAGGGCGAGGTTCTTTCCGAATCGGAAATGTTGACCGAGCAATAATTTCGTAACCTTATTTATAGTGTAACAATCCTCTGAATTGACGAGGCGCAGACATGTTAAGTCCTAAGAAAGTAAAGTTTAGAAAACGTTTTAAAGGTCGCCTGAAGGGTAAAGCCATTCGTGGTTCCGATATATCTTTCGGCGATTATGCCCTTAAAGCGTCTGAGTGCGGTAAAATGAGTGCCAGGCAGATTGAAGCGGCACGTATTGCCATTAACCGTAAGATCAAGCGTGGCGGGCAGATGTGGATCAGGGTTTTTCCCGATGTTTCGGTGACCAAGAAACCGGCTGAAACCAGGATGGGTAAGGGAAAAGGCAGTCCCGAAGGCTGGGTTGCCAATATCAGGCCCGGCAAGATACTTTACGAACTATCCGGAGTTGATGAGGCGCTGGCAATCAGGGCCCTGCAATTGGCTGCCGGCAAGCTTCCCTTTGCGACCAGGATAATTACCAGGAGTACGACGATATGAAAGCCAGTGAGTTGCGCGGTCTGACCGTCGCCGATCTTGTCGCCAAGGAGAAGGACCTGGCCGAGGAGTTGTTCAAACTGAAATTTCAACACGGGATCCGGCCCTTGGAGAACACTGCCAAATTGGGTCAACTCAAGAAGCATATTGCCCGAGTGAAAACCGTAGTCGGCGAGAAACGGAAAACGGAAGCAGCTGGCTGATATTTAGTCCAGGTTCAGCTGTACAAAACATGATTTTACAGGATTGCTAAGATGGCAGAAGTCGAAACCAAAAGAAAAAAGAGATCGCTGTCCGGGGTTGTGTTAAGCACCAGCATGGACAAAAGCGTTGTGGTGCAGATCGAACAGCTGATCCGGCACAAACTTTACGGCAAGTTTATGCGGCGCCATGTCAAGTACATGGCCGACGATCCGGAAAACACCTGCAGGGTCGGCGACAAGATTTTAATCGAGGAGTGCCGGCCGCTCAGTAAGAACAAAAGGTGGCGGCTCCGGAACATCATAGAGCGCGCTCTATAGTTACCCAGCTAAACTCTGTCATCTTTTTGCTGATTGCAACCGGGCATTTTCAACCGATTGAAGATCAGGAAACGGGATACTGCATAATGGCGGTGGAGATATGATACAAACAGAATCAGTTTTAAATGTTGCGGATAACAGCGGCGCCAGAGAAGTCCTTTGCATTAAGGTTCTTGGCGGCAGTAAGCGTCGTTATGCCAGGATTGGTGATATTATCGTGGTTACCGTAAAAGAGGCGATCCCCAACGCCAAGGTCAGCAAGGGTGATGTGCTTAAGGCAGTGGTTGTGCGGACTGCCAAGGAGTTGCGGCGCATGGATGATACCTATGTCAAGTTTGACGATAATTCGGCGGTTCTGCTTGGCGCCAACGGCGAACCCATCGGGACTCGCATCTTCGGACCGGTGGCCAGGGAATTACGGGCCATGGGTTTCATGAAGATCGTCTCTCTGGCTCCCGAAGTACTTTAAGCAGCAATCATTTTTGATTTTTAGATATCCGCCTGACCTGTTGCGGTCTAGCGGTTTTTGGCAACAGGCATACAAAAATAGGCTTCAGGATGAAAAAGATAAAACTAAATGACCAGGTCGAGGTTATTGCCGGGAAAGACAAGGGCATGGTCGGCAAGGTTATCAGAGCGTACCGTGACACGGATAAGGTCATTGTCGAGAAGGTCAATATGATCAAGCGGCATACCAAACCCAATATGGCCAATCAGCAGGGTGGCATCATCGAAAAAGAGGCAACGATCGATGCCTCTAATTTAATGTTGCTCTGTCCCGCATGTTCCACGGCGGCGAGGGTTGGTTTTAAGATTTTGGACGATGGCGCCAAGGTTCGGGTTTGCAAGAAATGCGGCGAATCGGTTGAAGCCAAGGCCTGATCAAGGTTTAACGGTTTTTGGAGATATAAATGGCTGGGATAAAAGAATTTTACAAAGAGAACTGCGTGCCGCAGCTTATGAAGGAATTCACCTACAGCAACATTATGCAGGTGCCTAAGCTCGATAAGATTGTTCTTAACATGGGTCTTGGTGAAGCGGTTCAAAACCCCAAGATAATCGAAGGCGCCGTCAATGAGCTTTCTCTGATTGCCGGCCAGAAAGCTATGGTAACCAAGGCTAAAAAATCAATTGCCACTTTCAAGCTGCGTGAGGGAATGCCTATTGGCTGTCGGGTTACCCTGCGAGGCGAAAAGATGTGGGATTTTATCAGTAAGCTGATAAACATCGCTTTACCCCGGGTTCGCGATTTTCGGGGGTTATCACCCAAGTCTTTTGACGGCAAAGGTAATTATGCCATGGGCATAAAGGAACATATCATCTTTCCGGAAATTGATTACGACAAGATTGACAAGATCAAGGGACTTAACATTTCCATCGGGACCACCGCAGAGAGCGACGAGGAAGGGCGTTTCTTGTTGAAGTCTTTGGGAATGCCTTTCAGAAAATAGACAGGAGGTAGAGGGTTGGCTAAAAAATCTTTGATAGCGAAGAGTCAGCGTAAAGCTAAGTTTCCGGTTAGAGCTTACAATCGTTGTCCTCTCTGTGGCAGATCGCGGGCGTTTATCAGGAAATTTGGTGTGTGCCGGATATGTTTCAGATCTCTGGCTAACCATGGCGAGATAACAGGCGTTACCAAATCGAGTTGGTAACGTGTGATGATCTTTTGTTAGAAGTTCTAACTTAAGGAGTATTAGTTATGGCAATGAGTGATCCCTTAGCAGACATGCTTACCAGGGTAAGAAATGCCAGCATGGTTAATTTCGACAGTGTGAATATGCCTCTTTCCAAATTGAAGGCCAATGTGGCCAAGATTTTGAAAGATGAAGGTTACATCAGCGATTATCACATCCAGAAGGATGGCGTTCAAGGTGTATTGAAGATCGATCTCAAATACGACCAGGCGAATGATAACGTTATCATCGGTTTGCGCAGGGTCAGTAAACCAGGTCGGCGCCTCTATGTTAATGCGGATAACATCCCGAAGGTTATGAGTGGCTTGGGAATCGGTATAGTTTCGACTTCCAAGGGGTTAATGACTGACCGCCAAGCCAGGAAGATGCGTGTCGGCGGTGAACTGCTCTGTGAAGTTTGGTAATTTTGTATAAGACTCTATTATAATTGGAGAGTATTCATGTCCAGGATTGGCAGTAAACCTATCCCGATTCCCGGCGGCGTTAAGGTCGACATCAACGGGATTCACGTGAAAGTCACCGGTCCCAAGGGGACGCTGGAGCGTGATATCCGGTCCGAGGTTGAATTGGTTGAGGAAGGCGGCGAACTTCTTGTCAAATGCAAAGATGACAGCAAGAAGACCAATGCCTTTTCCGGTCTATATCGCAGCTTGGTTAACAACATGGTTGTCGGAGTCGAGCAGGGCTTCCAAAAGAAGCTGATAGTTGAGGGCGTGGGCTACAAGGCTTCTGTATCGGGCAACACCTTGACTCTTAACGTCGGGTACTCCAATCCAGTTGAATTCGGTTTGCCGAAAGGGGTTACCGCCACAGCTGAGAAGGGTGATATCACCCTTGACTGTATCGACAAGGAATTGCTCGGGCATACTGCGGCCAAGATTCGCAGCGTGCGCAAGCCCGAACCGTATAAAGGTAAAGGTATCAGATACGCCGATGAGCAGATTGTCAGAAAGGCAGGCAAGTCGGCCGGTAAATAATCAAATAACGTAACGATCCTGATGGATCGCTCGACGGTGACGGGCCTCATTAGATTTGCCCCATTCGGTCGGGATATTTGAGTAAAAAATTTAATTGTTTAGGCAAAGTCATGGCGAAGACGCATCCGAAAGTAACCGCCCGCCAAAAGCGGATCAAGCGGATCAGGAAAAACATCAGCGGTACCGGTGAATGTCCCCGATTAAGGGTTTTCAAGAGCTCCAAGCACATTTACGGGCAGATAATCGATGATGTCGCGGGACATACGATTGTTGCAGCCTCTACCCAGGACAAGGAATATTCGGCCGGGGAAACCAAGGGCGGCAAAATAGAAAAGGCACGTCTGGTCGGTCTGTTGCTGGCGGCGAAGGCTAAAAAAAATGGGGTAGAAAAAGTTGTGTTTGACCGCGGCGGCTATCTTTACCATGGCCGGGTCAAATCATTGTCCGATGGCGCCCGCGAGGGCGGCTTGAATTTCTAATTTCTGAATTAGTTCAGGTTTTAATCTAACCAAGTTAAGATTGGGGGTAATCCTTGTCAAACTTCAAGAATGATAAAGCTGGCGACCAGCTTATAGAAAAAGTAGTATTTATTAACCGGACCGCCAAGGTCGTTAAGGGCGGTCGCCGTTTCAGTTTCAGCGCGATTTGCGTGGTCGGTGACGGCCAGGGTAAGGTCGGGCAGGGACTCGGAAAGGCGAATCAGGTTCCGGAGGCCATTCGGAAGGGCATTGAAAGTGCCAGCAAGGACATGCGCAAGGTTTCGATCACCGCGACCAGTATTCCCCATGCCATAGACGGTAAGTTCGGGGCCGGCAAGGTTATGCTGAAACCCGCTTCCGCCGGTACCGGCGTTATTGCCGGTGGCGCTGTCCGCGCGGTACTTGAGGCGGCCGGGGTTAACAATATTCTGACAAAGTGTCTTGGCTCCCACAATCCCCATAATCTGGTCAAGGCCACCATTGACGGTCTGCGGCGGCTCAAATCGGCCGAGCAGATTGCGGCCAGACGTGACAAGACAGTAGAAGAAATAACTTCCTGATCCTGGCCCGGTTGTGTGGTATGGGCGGGTCTGGTGAAGAACAAAACGCAAGCCATTGCTTGACAGGTCGGAACGGAAGATATGAGTGATATAAAGGTTAGATTGAAAAAGAGCAAGATCGGCAGCAATCAGAAAATAAGAGCTACTCTGATTGGCCTGGGGTTGACGAAGACTAATAAAACAGTGATCCGCAAGGATACCCCGGAGATCCGGGGCATGCTCAAAAAAGTTGAGCACCTGATCGAAGTGGAGGGTTAACATGTTGACTTTGAGCAATCTTTCGCCAAATCCCGGCTCCAGAAAAACGCGAAAAAGAGTAGGTCGCGGTCAGGGTTCCGGACACGGCAAGACCTCCACCAGGGGTCACAAAGGTTATAAAGCCCGCTCCGGCAGCAGTATAAAACCGGGTTTCGAGGGCGGTCAGATGCCGTTGCAGAGAAGAATTCCCAAGCGCGGGTTTAACAATATCTTCAGGAAGGAATATGCGGTGGTCAATGTGGGCGATCTGGATGTTTTCGAAGCCGGAACCAGGATTGATCGCGCCATGCTGGTCGATGCCGGTCTGGTAGCCAAAAAATTTGACTCGGTAAAGATATTGGGCAATGGGGAGATTGGCAAGGCCTTCACCTTTGTGGTCGATAAGCTTAGCGAGTCCGCCCGCCAGAAGATCGAAGCTGCCGGCGGGACCATAGAGGGCTGATAAATGCAGGCTGGAATTCAGAATGCCGCCAATATCCCGGAACTGCGGCGCAGGATAACCTTTACCTTCCTGATGCTCGCCGTCTACCGGATGGGAGTGCAGATTCCCACTCCCGGCATCAACGGCGAGGCCCTTGCCGCCTTTTTCCAGAAGAGTTCCGCTACCCTTTTTGACATGTTCAACATGTTTTCCGGCGGCGCCCTGGAAAATTTTTCGATTTTCGCCCTCGGCATTATGCCCTATATCAGCGCTTCGATTATATTTCAGCTGCTGACCGTAGTGGTGCCGCAGCTGGAGGCCCTTAAAAAAGAGGGCGAATCAGGGCGCCAAAAGATTACCCAGTACACCCGTTACGCAACCGTGGTCTTAAGTCTGATCCAGGGGCTGTTTATCAGTATCGGCCTCGAGAGCATGGCCGCCCCGGGCGGCGGTGAGATGATTGTCAACGATCCCGGCTGGAGTTTCCGGCTGATGACCATGCTTACCCTGACTTCGGGCACCGCCTTTATCATGTGGCTGGGGGAGCAGATGACCGAGCGCGGCATCGGCAACGGTATTTCCCTGATTATTACCGCCGGGATTGTCGCCAGGTTGCCCGCCGCTGTAGTCCAGACCGGCAAAATGGTCACCTCCGGCGACATGTCCTTTATCTTCGTGCCGATCCTGCTGGCTATGATGTTCGGGGTTATCGCGGTTATCGTTTACTTCGAAACCGCCCAGCGCCGGATTCCCATCCAGTACGCCAAGAGAGTGGTCGGTCGGCAGATGTATGGCGGCCAGCAGTCGCACCTACCCCTGAAGATTAATATGTCCGGGGTTATTCCACCGATCTTTGCTTCTTCCATTATGATGTTTCCGGCCACCATCGGCGGCTTTGTCGAGGTGGACTGGGTGCAACGGGTTACCGCCTATCTCCAGTGGGGCAGCCTCTCCTGGACACTGCTATATGTCGGGTTTATCGTCTTTTTCTGTTTCTTCTACACGGCCGTCACCTTCAATCCCGTCGATGTGGCCGAGAACCTGAAAAAGAACGGCGGATTCATTCCCGGGATCAGACCAGGCAAACGTTCCGCGGATTTCATTGACAAGATCGTGGTTCGGCTCACCGTAATCGGCGCGATTTATGTCAGCGCGGTCTGCGTGCTGCCGACCATTTTGATCAACGAACTTAACGTGCCTTTTTATTTTGGCGGTACCGCCCTGCTGATTATCGTAGGGGTCGCGATCGATACCATTTCCCAGATTGAGTCGCACACCATCATGCGCAATTATGATGGTCTGCTGAAAGGCGGCAAGGTCAGGGGACGTCGGTAGACCGGTTTTTTTATGGGACGACAGATCAATCTGAAATCCTCCGCCGAGATTGCAAAAATGCTTGCGGCAAACCAGATCGTTGCGGCGACCCTGGCTATGCTTGAAGACAAGATTCAACCGGGCATCACCACCCTTCAGCTTGACAAATGGGCCGAGGATTATGCCCGGAAACGGGCGGCGGTACCGGCTTTCAAGGGCTATCGTGGTTTTCCCGGCAGTTTATGTGTTTCGATTAACGAGCAAGTCGTCCACGGTATTCCCTCCGATGCAGTGGTTCTTAACGAAGGGGACATCGTCAGTATCGATTTTGGCGTTAAGCATCAGGGCTTTTATGGGGATTCGGCTGTTACCCTGGCGGTTGGCAAGGTCTCGGCAAAGAAGCTCAAGTTGATCGAGGTAACCAGGCAATCACTGGAGCTTGCGATTGAGCAGGTTAGAGTCGGTAACCGGATCAATGATTTATCCCGGGCCGTCCAGGGCTATGTCGAAAAATGCGGTTTTTCCGTGGTCCGCCAATTTGTCGGACACGGCATTGGCAGCGAGCTGCACGAAGCTCCGGAGATTCCCAATTACGAACGCAGCAATGAGCGCTCCCCGCGATTGATGGCTGGTATGGCTCTGGCTATAGAGCCGATGGTCAATGTCGGCACTTATGAAGTTGAAGTGATGAAAGACGGGTGGACGGTATTGACCCGGGATCGAAAACCTTCGGCCCACTTTGAACACACGGTGGTAGTGACGGATGGCGATCCTCTTGTCTTGAGCCGGCGGCATGATTGATCGGGGTTAATTAAAAAAAAGCGGGCTATTTGCCAAAAATCGTTTAATATCCCCGTTTCTTATTTTTTGTTGTTTAAAGGTAATCAAAATTAGAGATTTTTATGCCTAAAGAAGAGGCCATACAAGTAGAGGGTACAATAATTGAACCCTTGCCGAACGCCATGTTTCGGGTTGAATTAGATAACGGCCACAAGGTGCTGGCCCACATTTCCGGTAAAATGCGAATGCATTTTATCAAAATTTTGCCTGGTGATCGCGTTACCGTCGAATTGTCTCCCTATGATTTAACCAGAGGCAGGGTGACATTCAGGGCTAAGAATAAACGTTAGGAAGATCTGATATGAAAGTGAAAGCGTCGGTTAAAAAAATGTGTGGTGACTGTAAAGTGTTCAAACGCAATGGTGTTGTGCGTGTTTCCTGCAAGGTCAAGAAACATAAACAGCGTCAGGGGTGATTTGTTTTTAACTACGAAGAGCGAGAGAGGTAAGCCTTGGCACGTATAGCAGGTATTGATTTACCAAAAAATAAGCACATGGATGTAGCCTTGACCTATATTCACGGAATCGGGCGCTCAACCGCCAGGAAGATTCTTGATCAGGTCAATATGCCCTATTCGACCAACAGTGACGAGCTGGATGAAAAGACCGTTACCGATATCCGTAAAGTTATCGACGATAATTACATGGTCGAGGGTGATCGCCGCCGTGAAGTCGCAATGGACATCAAGCGGCTTACCGATCTGGGTTGCTATCGCGGTCTGCGGCATCGGAAAAATCTGCCGTGCAGGGGCCAGAGGACCAGCACTAATGCCCGAACCCGTAAGGGTCCCCGGCGTGGTGCGGTAAAGAAGAAATAGTAAATAAGATAATCCTTTTTTCTGGAATAGTAGGGGATATAAATGGCTAAGCCGAGAGTACAGAAAACGCGTAAGAAGGTTAAGAAGAATATACCTGAGGGTGTTGTCTCGATACGTTCTACCTTCAACAATACTATAATTACCTTTGCCGACCGGGAAGGTAATGTCATTTCATGGTGCAGCGCCGGCTGCCTTGGTTTCAAGGGATCCCGGAAAAGCACTCCTTTCGCGGCTCAGAACGCCACGGAAGCGGCGGCGCAAAAAGCGGCCGAACACGGCATGCGCAAGGTCGAAGTTCGAGCCACCGGACCCGGTCCCGGCCGCGATGCCGCCATCAGGGCCTTACAGACGGCCGGAATGGACGTTTATCAGATAAGCGATGTTACGCCCATTCCACATAACGGCTGTAAGCCTCCTAAACGGAGAAGGGTCTGATATTATTTCTCCCCTTTTTATTATTTTTCATCCGACGAGAATTTAGCGACAGGAAACGGAGGTTTCAAATTGGCCAGATATACCGGGGCAAGTTGCCGCCAGTGCAGGCGGGAAAGATTGAAGTTGTTCCTCAAGGGGGACAGGTGTTACACTGACAAGTGTGCCATTGAGCGGCGCGCATTTCCTCCGGGACAGCATGGTCAGGCCAGGATGCGTAAATTTTCCGACTATGCTGTTCAGCTTCGTGAGAAGCAGAAGGTCCGGAGGATGTACGGCATCATGGAAGGGCAGTTCCTTCGATATTACAAGGAAGCCGACCGCCTGAAAGGCGTTACCGGTGAGAATCTTCTTGGTTTGCTTGAAAAGCGTCTCGATAATGTTGCCTATCGGATTGGATTTGCCAACTCACGATGTCAGGCCAGACAGATTATCAAACATGATCACATTCTGGTCAACGGTAAAAGGGTTAACGTGCCTTCGTTTAATGTTTCGGTAGGCGATGTCATTTCCGTGCGCGAAAAGAGCCGGAAGGTCGAAGTCATCAGCGACAGCCTTGAGGCGGTAGCCAGACGCGGTGTCCCCAGCTGGCTCGAAGTTGATGGCGCCTCTTTTCTGGCTAAGGTGAAATCCGAACCCGAGCGGCAGGAACTTACCATGCCGATCCAGGAGCAGCTGATAGTAGAGCTTTACTCCAAATAATTTCGGTCGGGAATCAATGTTGCCGTGGAAGGTCCCTTTTCCTCGGCAATGTTTTGTTGCATCTCTGAGCGCTTGGTAAATGATCAGATTTGTTTCATTAATCAATTGCGGAGCTTTTGATAATGGATAACGAACAGAAGCAAAATAGAGAACTTGAGAAGGATCCCCTTTACCGCAACTGGCATGAGTTGATTATGCCCGACCGGGTTGAGGTGGATCGGGAATCTCTTACGGATAGTTACGGCAAGTTCGTCTGCCAGCCTCTTGAGCGGGGATATGCCACCACCATCGGTAATTCCCTCCGGAGGATATTGCTCTCCTCTATTCAGGGGGCGGCAATTACCTCGGTAAATATAGAAGGCGCTTTACATGAATTTTCTTCATTGCCCGGTGTTGTGGAAGATGCTACCGAGATAATTCTCAATCTCAAAGAGGTAAGGCTCAAGCTTAATTCCGCTGAACCCCAGACCGTCAGGATTGAGAAAAAGGGCAAGGGCGAGGTTACCGCCGCCGATATTATTTCCGACGGAACCGTCGAAATAATGAATCCCGAACAACATATCTGTACAATTTCGGGTACCGAGGGTAAGTTTATCGGTGAATTCGAGGTTCGTTGGGGCAAGGGTTATATGCCGGCCGAGCGGAATAAGCGTGAGGATCAGGTGATCGGCGTGATCGCCATCGATTCTATCTTCACCCCGATTCGAAAGGTTAAAATAGTGGTCAGCCAGGCCAGGGTCGGGCAGCAGACCGACTATGATAAATTGACCCTTGAGATGAGCACCGACGGCAGCGTTAAGCCCGAGGATGCCCTGGCCTATGCCGCCAAAATCCTCAAGGAACAAATGAGTGTGTTTATCAACTTCGACGAGAGTCTCGTCGAGCCGGAGATCGTTCCCGAGGAAGAGGCGGTTGAAGGAGAGATTAATCCTTATCTTTCGCGGCCGGTTGATGACCTGGAGCTTTCTGTCCGTTCCGCCAACTGCCTCCGCAATGCCAATATCAGATATATCGGCGAGCTGGTGCAGAAAACCGAAAACGAAATGCTCAAGACCAAGAATTTCGGGCGCAAGTCCCTGAACGAGATTAAGCAGTTGCTTGCCGAAATGGATCTGTCCCTGGGCGCCAAGATTGAAGGCTGGGAAAAACCCGATTCTACCGCCGAGGCGGAAGAACAGGATAATCAATAAGAGGTTGTTGAGATGAGGCATAGAAAAGCAGGAAGACGACTTGGCCGCACCACCCCGCATCGGCTCGCCATGGTCCGGAATATGGTCACCTCGCTGTTGGAGCATGAGCGCATAGTGACAACCACCCCCAAGGCCAAAGAGGTGAGAAGGGTTGCCGAGAAAATGATCACCCTGGGCAAACGCGGCGACTTGCATGCCCGTCGGCAGGCCTTGTCCTTTATTCGCGACAAGAAGGTGGTTGCGAAGCTCTTCAGTCAGTTGCGGGATGAGTACATGGAACGCAACGGCGGTTATACCAGAATCATTCGCACCGGAAACCGGATCGGCGACGCGGCTGAAATGGCCATTTTGGAACTGGTTAACTACAGCGAAGAGGATGTTACTCCAGAGTCGGCCAACTAACCTCCGATTTGCCGGTAAAATAGTAATACCCAAGGCCGACATGCTTGCTATGTCGGCCTTTTTTTTATAGATCAGCAAGTCACTGGTCCGCTTGTCCAAATTTGCACCACAGCTGAACGGTTATAGTCCGGCGGTTTTGGATACTTTGGCGACCGCCCCGGTAAACGGGTACGAAAAATCTACCATAGCCGCATTTTTCAGGGTATGGTATTGATCCCGGTTTTGATGCCTGTTCAGTCGATCCCGGCACCTGCCGTTCGAAGGAAAAGCTACGAGGCTGCGGATGATTCATGTCAACGAGGTTCCCCGGCAATTCAAGCCTGGCCTGAAGATTAGCGATCTAGCCGGGGAGATTAAGCCCGATGCCGACTTGTTCATTGTCAACGGCCATCCCGTTTCTCCTTCGCTTGTCCTTGAAGACGGTGACAGCTGCTGGTTGATCCGGAAAGGAGAAAAACCGTCGGCCGAAGAACTTGAAAGGTTGCTTTACGCCCGACACACCCCCGGGGTTCACGAGAAGGTTAAAAACGCTTCAGTCGGCATTATGGGTCTTGGCGGCCTCGGTTCGCTGGTGGCTGTGGCGCTGGCCCGGGTCGGGGTCGGTCATCTGCTCCTGGCCGACTTTGATCTGGTCGAGCCGAGCAATCTCAACCGGCAGCAGTATTTTATCGACCAGATCGGCGAAAAAAAAATCGATGCCCTGAAAGATAATCTCGCCAGGATTAATCCGTATCTCCTTATCGAGACCATTGACGGGATTTTAACGGAAGAGTCGATTCCGCTTTTGTTTAACGAAGTCGATGTCCTGGCCGAATGCTTTGACGGGGCGGAAATGAAGGCCGCGGCTATGCGCTGCGCGCTTGGTCCTCTCGCCGGCAAGGGTTTTGTCGGCGCTTCCGGACTCGCCGGTTATGAGGATTGTAATATGATCAGAACCATGAAAATCCGCGAGCGGGTCTATCTGGTCGGTGACAATGAAACCGCGGCACGGCCTGGCCGGGGTCTGATGGCCCCCCGGGTCGGGGTTGCCGCTCATCACCAGGCCAATCAGATCTTGCGGTTGCTCCTCGGAGTTCCCTGAACTGGCAATGGAAATCGGATCAGCTTGGTTAATCCGTGAACCCGCGGTCCTGGCCCAGCAACTAAATATGAACTAGTATGGAAATATGAAGATAGTCTGTAACGGAAAAGAGAAAGAGGTAAGGGATGGACTCACTATTGAAGAGCTTATCGTGGATCTGGAATTGAATCCCGACACGGTAGTAGCTGAATGTAACGGTGCTATCGTGCTTCGCCCAGACTACCCGGACCGGCAATTGAGCGAGGGCTCGGTTTTAGAGCTGATCCGCTTCGTGGGGGGAGGCTGATGCTTACCATAGCGGGACGTACTTTTAAATCGCGTCTGCTGGTCGGGACCGGTAAGTTTTCTTCCGCCCGGGTGATGAAAGAGGCGCTGGAGGCGTCCGGCAGCGAGATGGTGACCGTGGCTTTGCGGCGGGTCGATCTTGACGATCCCGGCGACGATATCATGAGCGTCCTTGACCGGGAGCGCTATCTGTTTCTCCCCAATACCTCCGGAGCCCGGGACAGCGCTGAAGCAGTGCGGCTGGCCAGAATGGCCAGGGCCTCCGGTGGCGGCGATTGGCTGAAACTTGAGGTCACCCCCGATCCGCGCACCCTCCTGCCCGATCCGGTCGAGACCTTGCGGGCCACCGAGATTCTGGTTGGGGAGGGCTTCAAGGTCCTGCCCTATATCAATGCCGATCCGATCCTGGCTCTTAAGCTCCAGGATGCCGGGGCGGCGGCGGTTATGCCCCTGGGTTCACCGATCGGCACTAATCAGGGCCTGCTGACCAGATTCCAGGTGGAAATCATCATCGAGCAGGCCAGGGTGCCGGTGATCGTTGACGCCGGGCTCGGGGCGCCGTCCCATGTTGCCGAGGCCATGGAGATCGGGGCCGATGCCGTTCTGGTCAACACCGCCCTGGCCGTGGCCGCCGATCCGGTCATGATGGCGAAAGCCTTTGCCATGGCTGTTGTGGCGGGGCGCACTGCTTTTGAAGCAGGTCTGGCCGGCTCCCGGTCCCGGCCCGAGGCTTCTTCTCCGGAAATGGGACTCGACTTTCTCAATTGATTCCCTATATCAGATTGATTAGCCAAGAATAAATTTCAGATGCCAGATATCGAATTTAATAAACAAACAGATTTCACGGCGCCGGATTTCCGGGAGACCGCCGGACTGGTCTACGGCTCCGATGTGGTTCAGGTCGAAAACGTTTTGCAAAAAGACCGTTTGTCGATCCGCGACCTGGGCGTGCTGCTCTCGCCGGCCGCGGCCCAGCGTTTGCCTGCCATGGCCGCCCGGGCGGCCGAGCTCACCGCTCTGCGGTTCGGGCGGGCCATCCAGCTCTATACGCCGTTATATCTCTCAAGTTTCTGCACCAATAATTGCCGTTACTGCGGCTTCGCGGTTGGCAATCAAATTGAGCGGCGGGTTTTGAGCCTTGACGAGGCCGAGCGGGAGGCCCTGCTGCTGGCCGAACGGGGCTTCAGCCATCTCCTGCTGGTTGCCGGCGAAGCGCCCGCCAGGATGGGTGTCGATTACCTTGAAGTGCTGACCGGTCGTCTGCGGGGTCGGTTTGCCTCGATATCCATTGAGATCCAACCCCTGAGCGAGGAGGACTATCGCCGTCTGTTCAGGGCCGGGATAACCTCGGTGGCGGTCTATCAGGAAACCTACGACAGGGACACTTATCAAAAAGTGCACCAGGCAGGTCCCAAGGCCGATATGACCTATCGACTGGCCACCCCGGCCCGGGCCGCCGGGGCCGGAATGCGGGAGGTAGGACTCGGCGCCCTTCTCGGCCTGGCGGATTGGCGTCTGGAGGGGATTGCCCTGGGGATGCATCTTGCCTGGCTGCGTACGCACTACTGGCAAACCGCCCTGACCGTGTCATTTCCCCGCTTGCGGCCCGCCGCCGGCAATTTCGAACCGATGGTCCGGGTCGGGGAGGACGATCTCGCCCAATTATTGTTTGCCCTGCGCATCTTTGATCATGACGTCGGCCTGCTTCTTTCGACCCGCGAGGAAGCGCGTTTTCGAAACGGAATGCTCGGCCTGGCCCCCACCCGCTACTCGGCGGGGTCCTGTACCGCCCCGGGGGGATATTCGAATCCGGACCAGCAGGGTGAGCAGTTTGCCATCGACGACCAGCGCACCATCGAGGAAGTCAGCCGGGACATCAGAGCCAGGGGCTTCGATCCGGTCCGCAAGGACTGGGATGC
Organism: Desulfobacterales bacterium; assembly: GCA_024637225.1. GTDB lineage: Bacteria > Desulfobacterota > Desulfobulbia > Desulfobulbales > JAGXFP01 > JAGXFP01. The sequence continues at coordinate 3,061 of JAGXFP010000067.1, read as the reverse complement.
GGTTTTTCAGGAAGTGGTTTGAGTTTTTGAATAGTTGGCAACAGGTTCGGATTTGGCGTATTCGCCGGTAAATATAGAATGGAGGCTTCTTCGATGAGCGATATTAAAAAAATGTATTCGACGATTCTCGGGGATCACTTCCCGATGGACATGAAAATCACCTTCGGCGACCAGACCCTGGTTTACCGGAAAAGAACCTGGGCCATTCCCCAGGAGGACGGCAGCGTCGATGAAAAGGGAATCCGTTACGGGGAAAATCCCGATCAGGAAGCGGCCCTCTACGAGCTGGTCAACGGCAACCTGGTCCTCGGTGACTGCAAGTTCATCGAGCCCGGTCACGGCCTGGTCAGCGGCATAGCCGTCGAGGACATGCTCCAGTTCGGCAAGCATCCCGGCAAGATCAACCTGACCGATATTGATAACGGCCTGAATATCATCAAGTACATGGTCGATCGACCGGCCGCGGTAATCCTTAAACATAACAATCCCTGCGGGGCCGCGGTGGCCGACTCCCTGGTCACCGCCTACGACCGGGCCAACCGGGCCGACCGGATTGCCGCCTTCGGGGGGGCCGTTATCCTGAATCGCTCCTGCGATAAGGCGACCGCCGAGGCCCTCAGCAAGAACTATCTTGAAGTGGTCTGCGCTCCCGAGTTTGAGCCGGGCACCCTGGAAATTCTCGCCGCCAGAAAGAATCTCCGGGTCATCAAGATCGGCCGGATCGATCAGCTGGCTGCTTTCGAGAATTTTCGCTACGTCGATTTCAAGAGCCTGATCGACGGCGGCATCATCGTCCAGCAGTCGGCGGTCAACTCGATCCGTGCTGCCGCCGACCTGAAACCGGCGGTGACCACCTATAAGGATAAGGAGTACCGGTGCGAAAGGGAGCCGACTCCGCGCGAGATCGACGACATGCTCTTCGGCTGGGCTGTCGAACACGGGGTGACCTCGAACTCGGTGATCTACGTCAAGGACGGCTGCACGGTAGGGATCGGCACCGGCGAACAGGATCGGGTCGGGGTGGCGGAGATCGCGGTCCACAAGGCCTATATCAAGTACGCCGATATCCTCTGCTTCGATACCTACGGCATTCCCTACGCCGATTTGGCCCTGGAGATCGAGCAGGGCAAGCGCGATCAGGGCGACAAGGATGCCATCGACGAGCAGACCAGAAAGGATCGGGCCGGCCTGCCCGGTTCGGTGATGATCTCCGACGCCTTCTTCCCCTACCGGGACGGGGCCGATGTCGGGATCAGGCAGGGAGTCTCGGCGATCCTCCAGGCCGGAGGTTCAATGCGCGATTTCGAGACCATCGAGGCCTGTAACGAGGCCGATCCCAAGGTCGCCATGAAGTTCACCGGCCAGCGCTCCTTCAAGCATTAACCACAAAGCTTTCGCTATCGATCAAAAACCGCGGGACCGGTACTCACCGGATCCCGCGGTTTTTTTTATTCTGCCACCAGCCATGAGAAGTAACAGTAAGTCTTTAACCGAAGCGTGGTCAATAGATAAATAGATAACAACGCCCCCAAGGATTCCCAAGGATTCCACTCGTGGCTCATAATGCAGTTGAATCTTATGTGTTGTGATATCCGGAGATTTTCGGTAAATTTAATTTATTAGGTGAGTTTGACCGGGTTTTTCCATCAACCTGATTTGCGGAAATAAACCGACAGATTTTAACGACATGAATATCGAAACTGAATTATCGCCGAACCGCAAACGGAAAATAAACTCGGTTATCCTGGCGGCAGCACTGATCGGCCTTTATTTCACCAGCCATGTCAACTACCTGCTGTTCCATAGCCTGGCTGAAATATTTAGCATCGTCGTGGCTTTCTCTCTGTTCGCCATCACCTGGCACTCCCGCCGGTATATTGCCAATCCATATCTCCTCTTCATCGGCGTAGCCTATCTGTTCATCGGTGGGATAGACCTCTTGCACACCCTTTCCTATAAGGGCATGCCCATCTTCGCTGACTATGATTATTACGCCAACCAGTTATGGATCGGCGCCCGATACCTGGAGAGCCTGACTCTGCTGGTCGCCTTTGTCTTTCTCTATCGCAGCGAAAAGGTGGACCCATACAAAACCTTCGCCCTGTATACTATTATTACCTCCTTCCTGATCGCCAGCATCTTTGTCTGGAAAAGCTTCCCGGTCTGCTTTATCGCTGATCAGGGTCTCACCCCCTTCAAGAAAATCAGCGAATATATAATCTGCGCCATACTGGCAGTGAATATCTTTCTCCTTTACCGAAATCGGGAAAAATTCGAACCGGCTATCTTCAATCTGCTTCTCTGGTCGCTGGTCTGCACGATTATATCGGAGCTCGCCTTCACCGTTTATATCAGTAATTACGGCATCTCCAACATGGTCGGTCATTACCTGAAGATATTTTCCTTTTTCCTGATTTATCAGGCCATCATAAAAACCGGCATAGAAAAACCGTTCCAGCTGATTTTCCGGGAGCTGGCGAGGCCAACAAGGAACTGCATAGAGAAATCAAAGCGAGGAAGGAAACCGAGGCCGAGCTTGCCAATACGATCGAGGAACTGAAGCGGGCGTTCGCGGAGGTGAAAACCTTGAGCGGTATGCTGCCGATCTGTGCCGGTTGTAAAAAAATCAGGGATGACAAAGGTTACTGGCAGCAGATCGAGGCCTATATCTCGGTGCATTCTGAAGTCGATTTCAGCCACGGTATCTGTCCAGAATGCGTCAAAAGGCTTTATCCTGGCGTCAATCTAAAGAAGTAAACTCAGCCGGGGAGTGCAGGAGTGCAGGGGCAGAGGAGTGCAGGGGTCGGACCAAGCTAACTTATTGTTTTTACAGGAATAACATCCCGCAAAAGTGCGTTTTCTGATGCTATGGGCTTATTCTTGACCCCAAAAACAGTCCCATAGCTCTCTTCGATCTCCCGCAGAACATACACATCGTCCTTTTCTGCAATATCCCGCTTGTGACCTCGGGCGCCAAGTTCTGTTTGAGTTCTTTGCGCAAACTCTTCACTCCCGACGGCAATACTTTGCGACCACTTCTCTTCCCGCACTGAAGAATCTC
>JAGXFP010000066.1 GCA_024637225.1 Desulfobacterales bacterium | reverse complement strand
GTTCATCAAGTATCTGACTCCGCGAGCCGCGCAACACTCGGTACGGGCTGCTGGTTAAGCTTTGCCCGATAAGGACTTCCTACCTTGATACTGGGCAAGGCACCCTATAAGAAGCACCAAGCTGCGCTTGGCGCACCAACGGCTTAGAGAATCACCAGATTATCCCGGTGAATAATCTCATCGCTGTCCTTAAATCCCAGGATAGTTTTTATCTCGCTGGTTCGCACTCCCTTGAGCTTATCGAGATCGCTGGAGTTGTAATTGACCAGCCCCACCGCCACCGCCTTACCGTTTTCGGCGAGACAATGCACCGGCGCCCCGACTCCGAAACGGCCGCGAACCTCGACAATACCCGAGGGCAGAAGGCTTTTGCCGTTTTCGATCAGAGCACGGCAGGCCCCGCGGTCCAACACCAATTCACCCTTGGGTTTCAAGGTATAGGCGATCCAGTGTTTGCGGCTCTGCATCTTCTCCGCTTTGGGCAGAAAAAAGGTGCCGATCGGTTCCCCGGCGAACAGGAGATCGAGCACATCGGAGCACCGCCCCGGCCCGATAAAAGAAGAACCGCCGCCGGTCGCTACCATTTTGGCGGCCCTGATCTTACTCTGCATGCCGCCGGTTCCCAAGGCGCTCGACACATTGCCGGCCATTTCCTCGACCTGACGATTGATCCTGGTCACGGTCAGAACCTTTTCGGCAGTCGAATCAACGGTGGGATTGCCGGTAAACAGGCCATCGACATCGGTCAGGCAGACAAAGATGTCAGCCTCGATCAGGTTGGTGATCATTCCCCCCAGGGTATCGTTATCCCCGAAGCGCAGTTCCTCAACCGATACGGTATCGTTTTCATTGATGATCGGGATGATCCCCCAGTCCAGCAGGGTAAAGATGGTGTTGCGGACATTAAGATACCTGTCGCGATTGGCCAGGTCATCATGGGTCAGAAGAATCTGGGCGACCGTCTGATCATAACGGGCGAAAACATCCTCATAGGTGCGCATCAGATTAGATTGGCCGACCGCCGCCGCCGCCTGCTTTTCCTTGATCCCGGACACCGGCCGGGTCAGCCGCAGTTTGCGCCGCCCCGCCGCCACCGCTCCGGAACTGACCAGAATAACCTCGCGGCCTTGTTGCCGAAGGGAGGCGAGCTGCCGGACCAGGCTGTCGACAACCTCGAGCTCAAGACCTTCCCTGCCGGTCAGGACGGCACTGCCCACCTTGATCACAATCCGTTTGGCCCGGTCGAGAAAGTCGCGCCGCAACTTCAGGCCTTCTTCCAGAGACACCTGAAAAGTCATACCCCGATCTCGTCAAGAATTTCGCCCAGCCTGACTTTTAGTTCCTCGATCCCCTCTCCGGTCAGAGCCGAAGCAACCAGGGTTTCACAGCCTGCCGTCCTGAATTTTTCCCGGAGGGCGACCGCCGCTTCGTCGGCCAGCAGATCTATCTTGTTCAAGAGAACCAGATAGCGGCGTCCGGTAAGCTCATCGTTATACTGATTCAGTTCATTTTGCAAAATCCGATAATTTTCCAAGGGCTGATCGTCAGGCAGCGAGGCGTCGATCACATGGAGGAGGACTCTGGTTCTTTCAATATGCCGCAGAAATTTATGCCCTAATCCGAAACCCTGGTGAGCGCCTTCGATCAGACCGGGAATATCGGCCAGGACGCAGGGTTCGCGGAAGCTGAACTGGAGTACTCCCAGTTGCGGCTCCAGGGTGGTAAACGGATAAGATGCAATTTTGGGATTTGCCGCCGACAGTCGGGAGAGGAGGGTGGACTTGCCGGCATTTGGCAGACCGACGAAACCGACATCGGCCACAAGTTTCAGCTCGATGCGATACCAGAACTCATCACCCGTTTTGCCCTTGCTGGCCTGCCGTGGCGCCCGATTCTGGGCGGTGGCGTAATGGACGTTGCCGCGACCGCCCGCCCCGCCTTTGGCGGCGAGGAATCTGGCGCCGTGGTGATCCAGATCGGCCAGGACTTCACCGCTCTCGAGATCTTTGATGATGGACCCGACCGGTACCGGCACAGTTCGGTCTCCGCCCTTGCGGCCATGTTTACGACGACCCATGCCGGGCTTGCCGTTATCGGCCTTGAAGTGGGTGCGATACTTGAAATCCAGAAGGGAGGTAAGGTCGGAAGAGGCTTCCAGGTAGACCGAGCCGCCGCGACCGCCGTCGCCGCCGTCCGGGCCTCCCTTGGGAACAAACTTTTCACGTCTGAAACTCACACAACCATTGCCGCCGTCACCAGCCTTTACATAGAACTTGGCTTCATCGACAAATGCCATAACAGTAACCAACGTATGTTGCGGACATGCGGTTCGGGAAGCCGCTCCTGAAAAGAAGCGACCGTAAACGAGAAACTTCTAAGCCGTCATTCAAAAATAACTGTCACATTTGGAGGCTGTAAACGGCATAAGGGGCCGTATCCAAGCGGCCATTTATGTAACAGTTGTTTCTCGACGGCCCCTAAACTGCTTCTGCAGGATATACGCTGACCCTTTTGCGATTTTGGCCGAAGTCCTCGTACTTGACGACACCGTCCACTTTGGCAAAAAGGGTGTAATCGCGGCCGAGCCCGACATTGGTGCCGGGATGGATCTTGGTGCCGAGCTGGCGAACCAGAATATTACCGGCCCTGACCACCTGCCCGCCAAATCTTTTAACTCCGCGCCGTTGCCCGGCACTATCGCGGCCGTTCCTTGAACTGCCGCCCGCTTTTTTATGAGCCATATCAGAACCTCTACCCTGTTAAGAAAAATATTCAATAAACCAAGAAAACAGCCCGCCAATCTCAGGAGTTGATTCCCTCGATTCGCAATGCGGTGTACTGCTGCCGGTGGCCGCGCTTGACTTCATAGCCTTTCCGGCGTTTCTTCTTGTAAACAAGCACCTTCTTGGCCTTACCCTGCTCCACGATGGTTGCGGAAACCTTGGCTCCCTCAACCTTGGGTTGACCGATCTTGACGTTCTCGCCATCGGCAACCATCAGCACATCGTCAAGCTCCACGGTCTCGCCGACCTCTCCGGCCAGAGACTCAACCCGAAGCTGATCTCCCTGCGCCACCTGATACTGTTTTCCGCCTGTACGGACAATAGCGTACATAATATCCTCCACCATCAATAAATTCCAATCAAATATCTATGTTACGATCAGTTCAGCTGACCGTCTTAATCGCGACAATAATGCCTTCACCCATAACCGTATGGGCTAATTGTGAAACGGTGATTAATAACAGAAAGCTACATTTTGTCAACTTAAAACAATGAAGTCAATCTTCTTTATTACCTGAATCCGTGAGCGTTCGAGAACGGTGCAGATGCAAGGCGGCAACGATGTTGATAATACTAATAGTATATCAACGAGTTGCCAACGCAGCAGATGCGCCGTTCTCGGGGGGCTTCGCAGGGCGGGAGGGTTACCCTGGCAATCCAGGGAAACCGATTATCTAATGCAATTACAAAGTGATAAAGAAAGTTAACCACGACGCCGTCACGGATTCAGGTATTAATCATCCGGCCAACGGATTTCCACTCCGTCTTTATGGGCAGCTGATCAAAGGCACCGTTGATGCGGGACTTCGGCCCGAGCGTTCTCCCGGCGAAATGGGATAAGAGCCCTGGCCGGCATGCGAACAGAGCGGTAACTTAGCAGACCCGAGAGCCCGGTGTGCGCTTCCCTATTTTTGATCCCAGACTATCTCATACTTCTCGATATGCAAATCGCTATTCGGGACCACGGTGATCCTTTTATCGATCCCATCCTCAAGCTCATGGACGGTCGAGGACTCCTCCCTGAGCATAATGGCTGCCACCTGGGGATTGACGCTGACCGTGACGTTATTGCCGCTCATCTTGCCGGCCTTGACCATGATCTTGCGCAAAATCTCGTAACAAACGGTGCGTCGCGATTTAATGATCCCGTCGCCATGGCAATAATGGCAGGGTTCGCAGAGAATGCTGGCCAGGTTTTCGGAGCTTCTTTTCCTGGTCATCTGAACCAGACCGAACTCCGAGACCTTGAGAATATTGGAGCGGCTCTTGTCTTTCTTCACAGCCTCCTTCAAAGCCCGGACCAGTTCGTCGCGATGACTCTCTTCCTCCATATCGATAAAATCGATGATAATTATGCCGCCGATGTTTCTGAGCCGCAACTGATAAGCGATCTCCCGGACCGCTTCCATATTGGTTTTGAAAATCGTGTCTTCCAGATCGTTTTTCCCGACAAAACGGCCGGTATTGACATCGACCACCGAAAGCGCTTCGGTGGTCTCGATGATTATATAGCCGCCGCAGCGGAGCCAGATCTTTTTATCCAGCGCCCGGTTGATGTCCATCTCGATCCCGTAGGCATCGAAAACCGGAGTCTTTTCATCATAGAGGCCGACCCTTGCCCGAAGGTGCGGGGCAAAGGTCTCGACAAACTTCAGGATGCGTTCATATACCCGCCGGTCATCAACGATCAACCGGTCGACATCCGCCGAAAAGATATCGCGCACCGTCCGCAAGGTGATGTCAAGATCCTCATAGACCAGGCTCGGCACCTTGGCCTGGACCGCAATGTCCCGGATCTCGTCCCAGAGGTGAAGCAGAAACTCCATATCGGCCTCAAGATCGTGCTGAGAAGCGTTTTCGCCGGCAGTCCTGACAATAAAGCCGGTACCGGCGGGGCGCAGATCCTCAATAATCTTTTTCAGCCCCTGGCGGGTCTCTTCATTCTCGATCTTGCGGGAGATGCCGATGTGATCGGTCATCGGCATAAAGACCACATTACGGCACGGCAAGGTGATATTACAGGTCAGCCGGGCGCCCTTGGTTCCGATCGGATCCTTGCAGATCTGGACCAGGATCTCCTGACCTTCTTTTAACAGATCGCCGATGGAAACCTCGGAGGAGCTGCCGGGTATGGCGCCCTGAGCGACGGAGTCGCCGCAGCATCTGCCCTCGTTTTCTTCCTGATCGCAGGGGAGCTCACGATCTCCGCCGTTGCGCCTGACGGTCACATCATCGACATAGAGAAAGCCGGTCCTTTCGAGGCCGATGTCGACAAAGGCCGCCTGCATTCCGGGCAGCACCCTCTTGACCACCCCCTTGTAGATATTGCTTACCAAACCCTTCTCGGCGGGCCTTTCGATGTGAAACTCCACGAGATTGCCGTATTCGATCAGGGCTGTTCTGATCTCGAAAGAGGTCGCGTTAATAATTAAATCCGTTGCCATCCGTAGGTCACCTGCCTGAAAAATATTAATAACTAAACAACCACCGACTAAAGTCGGTGGGTTTAAATTCGCGGACTGAAAGTCCAGCAATACCGGCTGCTGCCGGTTGGTTTATTCTACGTCAAATCCGTCGTTTGGAGCTTTCTCAAAGTGATGAGCCAGATACTCCT
>JAGXFP010000065.1 GCA_024637225.1 Desulfobacterales bacterium | reverse complement strand
CTTGAGCATTTGGGACAGCACTGTGTTATTGTGGGCCATGGCCTGAATCTCCTTTTATGTCAATGGGTTAGCGGTAACCGCATTATACTATAAAAGGTAAGATTCAGGCCGTATCTATTTCATTAACCGGACAGCAGTGACTGGGCATAAGTTTTTCTTCACAGATAACTGCTCGACTTAAGCTTTACACCCAAGGATACATGGAGGCAACGATGATAGATCAGAGGCTATATCAACGAATTACCGGCCCGGCAAGATATGGCCCTTATCGGACCGGCGGCTATTGCTTGCCGCGATAACGGACAGGCAAACTTGGAAATCAGGATTGATAAGGGTAAACACCGATAACCGTCTCTAATTCGGGATTATCATTTTTTTTACAGGGAGAACAATACGGGATATTCCGGCCGCCAGCGCATCCGTTCGACCAGCAGGTCGAGTTTCTCCTCGTCGTTTTCGTGCCAGAAAGAGCAGAAGACGCAGGGCCGGCTCGCTCCCCGGCTGATCGCCGAGCGGCCCACCGCCCGGGCTACTTTCAGGCTGACCTCCCGCAACTCGGAAACCGGCGGGAAGAGGATGCCTCTGCGCAGATCCCGGTCCGAAACCGATCCGGCCACGGCATGGGCGGCGGCGGTAAAAAACTCGGGCAGCACCTCCCTGGCGCCGGCGGCCAGGACTCCCAGCCCGACCCCGGGAAAGACGAAGACGTTATTGCCCTGGCCGACCCGCACCTCTTCCCCGCCCCATTGTACCGGCGGGAAGGGACTCCCGGTTGCGATTAGGGCCCGGCCACCGGTCCAGGCCTGGATATCAGCCGGCACCGCTTCGGCCTGGGCGGTCGGGTTGCTTAAGGGCATGATCACCGGCCGCCCGCTGTTGGCAAGCATCGCCTCCACCACCTCCCGGTTAAAGCAGCCGGCCTGGCCCGAGGTGCCGATCAGGACGGTGACCCCGCCTTGTTTAATCACGTTCAGCAGATCGCCGTCCGCTTCCCCGTTAAACCATGGCAGTTCGCCGGGATCGCGGGCAAAGCCGGCCTTATAGGGCTCTAGTTCCCGGTCGGCGGTCACCAGGCCCCGGCGGTCCAGGGTAAAGATCCTCTGCCGGGCCTCACCTTCCGACAAACCCTGTTCCCGGAGACCGACCATGATCTGTTCGGCGATCCCCACCCCGCCGGCCCCGGCGCCGTGAACCAGAAAGATCTGATCCACGAGCTTTTCCCCCTTGATCCGCATTGCCGCCAGAATGCCGGCCAGGGCGACCGCGCCGGTGCCCTGAATGTCGTCGTTAAAGGAGATCAGATCGTGGAGATAGGTGTCGCGGATCGCAAAGGCGTTCTGCTTGGAAAAATCCTCCCACTGGCAGAGGGCGTTTGGAAAAATCTTGCGGAAGGCCCGGGCGAAGCGCCGGACGAAATCGACATAATCCGCCCCGGTCAGGCGCTCGTGCCGCCAGCCCAGATAAAAATCGTCATTGAGCAGATTCTGGTTGTCGGTGCCGACATCGAGGGAAATCGGCAGGCAGTGCCAGGGGGCAATTCCGGACCCCTGGGTGTAGAGCATCAACTTGCCCAGGCAGATGGCGATGCCGCCGGCGCCCTGGTCGCCGATCCCTAAAATCCCCTGGTTGTCGGTGACCACCGCCACCCGGATATCCCGGTGGAGATAGCGGCGCAGGATGGTCTCGGCCCGGTCGATATTGCCGGGATGGAAGTGGAGGCCGTTGGCGGTCCTGAACATCGACGAATAGTTGCGGCAGGCCAACCCCACCGTCGGCGTGTAGATGATCCCCATGTATTTTTCGATATCGCTGGCGATCAGGGCGTGAGCCAGGGTGACATTCCGGTCGAAAAGGGCGCGGATATAGATAAATTTTTCAATATCGCTCTCCTTGCCCGCAACCTTGCGGGCCGAATCAACCACCTGTTTTTCCAGGGGCCGGACCGCGGGAGGCAGACTCCCGGAAAGGCCGAGCTCAAAACGCTCCGGCTCCGTAAAGGCGGTGCCCTTGTTGATAAAGTTGTTAGCCAGCACCCGGGTCCCCCGGCTGTACGCCAGAATCCCCGAGGTTCCACCGAATTCATCGTAGAGTAAACCGTATGAATTATGTGACACCACGTCCTCCTTTGTCCGCTTATGGCCGATACTTTTCCCCGGAAGTAGGGCTCGTCCCCGAAAGAGTTTGACTTTCAGACCGATCATTACTTAAGATCGAGAACCCTACTCCCGAATCCTCACGGATTCAGGATAACATCAAACCCGGAATATTTTTTGAGGATTTTTCGAGCGAATGTCTTCATGGCGTAAAATATTGGCCGACAGCATCACCGATCCCGCCGATCTGCCGAAATCATTCCGGATCGACCGCGACCGACTGGCCGAAGTCGCCTCAACCTATCCGATGCGGATCAACCCCTACTATCTTAACCTGATCAAGCAGCCGGGCGACCCGATCTGGCGGCAGGCCGTTCCCGATCCCCTGGAACGGACGAACCGGGTCTGCCCGGAAGATCCCCTGGCCGAGGAGGCGCTGAGCCGGGTGCCGAACCTGGTTCACAAATATCCCGACCGCGCCCTGTTCCTGGTCCATTCAAGCTGCGCCATGTACTGCCGCTTCTGCACCCGAAAGAGAAAAGTCGGCACCGAGCGGCTGCGGATCAGCCATGAAAGCATGCAGGCCGCCTTTGCCTATCTGGAGAGGACGCCGGCGGTAAGGGATGTGCTGCTTTCCGGCGGCGATCCGCTGCTTTTGGACGACGACCGGCTCGAATGGATCCTCACCGAGCTACGGAAAATCCCTTCGGTGGAAATTATCCGGATCGGCAGCCGAGTGCCGTGCACCCTGCCCATGCGGGTAACCGGGCGCCTGGCCAAAATGCTTAAAAAATTCCACCCCCTTTTCCTGAACACCCACTTCAATCACCCGGACGAACTAACCCCGGAAGCGGCGGCCGCCTGCAACCGCCTGGCCGATGCCGGCATCCCCCTGGGATGCCAGACCGTCCTCCTCAAGGGGGTCAACAATGACCCTGCCGTCATCAAAAAATTAATGAACGGGCTTTTACATATCCGCGTAAAACCGTATTATATATTCCAGGGGGACATGAGCAGGGGAACCGACCACTTCCGCACCCCGATCAACGAGGGGCTTGAAATCATGGATACCCTGATCGGCCGGACCTCCGGGCTGGCGATCCCCAGATTCGCCATAGACCTGCCGGGGGGCAACGGCAAGGTTACCATGCTGCCCGACAATGCGAGGGGCGGCGAGGGCGCCACCTGGACCTTCAGAAACTACCTGGGCCAAACCTGTTCATATCTCGATCCGGCCTGAAAGAACAAACGAGGCAAGAAAAAAATGGAAAAAAGAATCCTGGTCGCTGTCGACGGTTCGACTTACAGCAACAACACCATTCATTATCTCGGCACCCTGTTCGGTCCCCAGGAAGCTGTCAGGATGCATCTACTCAGCATCATCCCCTGCGGCTCCATGCCGCCGGAGAAGGAATGGATGGAAGAGCTGGAGTTGCTTAACAGTTTGCCGCCCGAGGCCCGGAAAAGGCTGCGCTCGGCCAAGACCTACATGAAAAACGCCACCGATAAACTGGGAAGGCTCGGCATAAATCCGGAACGGATCACCACTGAAATCAAACTGGCCAGACGTTCGGTGGCCGAGGATATAATCGACGAGGCCCGCAGGGGGCTGTTCGATGCCCTGGTTATCGGAAGGCGCGGCATCACCAGACTCGAGGAATTGATTATCGGCAGCGTCTCGGAGACCATCTTCAAGAAATGCCATGACGTGCCGGTCTGGATAATCGACGGCCGGGTCGATTCCCGCACCTTCCTGGTGCCCATCGACGGTTCATTCAGCTCGATGATGGCGGCGGACCACCTGGCCCACATCATCGAGGACTGCCGCCATTGCCAGGTTACCCTGTTCCACTCCTCGGCCATGCTGGCAAGCGCCACCAACATCGAACCCAGTGATTTTTATGCAAAATGGGGCCGGGAGTGGTGCGAGGAACACATGAGCCGCCCGGACAGTCTCTTTCACGCCCCCAGACAGTTACTGGTCGAAGGCGGCATTCCCGCCGAGAATATCAAGTGGCTGCACAGCTCAAAAGGGATAGAGGCCGGTCGCCAGATCCTCCGGCAGGCCCTGATCGACGATTACGGCACCATCGTCATCGGCCGCCGCGGCGAGGAGGTCCGCAAAGGCATTTTCAAGGGGGTCTCGGATCGGGTGGTCCTGATGGGGGACCGGGTGGCGATCTGGGTTGTCGGCTGACCGCCGTCGGCTTGATCCGCCGAATCATCCAACCTTTCAAGCCCTTAGGAATTAATCGGGCCAAACCGCTGAAAAAAGTTTATATTGGCTTTCCAAAGTAAACCTAAAACTTGAGCGGATAGGCTTAGATGTACAGCAAGCACTTCAACCTGAACGAAAACCCCTTCTCGATAGCGCCTGATCCCCGCTACCTCTACATGAGCAGCAAGCATCAGGAGGCTTTGGCCCATCTGATGTACGGCCTTAAGACCGAAGGCGGCTTCGTGCTCTTGACCGGCGAGGTGGGCACCGGCAAGACCACGGTCTGCCGCTGCCTGCTCGAACAGTTGCCGGAAGAGCTGAATGTCGCCTTCGTCCTTAATCCGAAATTGACCGCGGCGGAACTGTTGGCCACGGTCTGCGATGAGCTGGAGATAGATTATCCCCCGGCACCGGCCAGCATCAAGGCCCTGGTCGATAATATCAACCGCTACCTGCTCGATGCCCATGCCGGGGGCCGGAAAACGGTACTGATCATCGACGAAGCCCAGAATCTCGCCCCGGAAGTCCTTGAACAGATCAGGCTGCTCACCAATCTGGAGACCAACCAGCGCAAATTGTTACAGATCGTCATGCTCGGTCAACCGGAGCTGCGCGACCAGCTGGCCCGCCCCGAACTTCGCCAGCTGGCCCAGAGAATCACCGCCAGATATCACCTGGGGCCCCTGGATCGCCGGGAGATAGCGCCGTACATCAACCATCGTTTGGGGGTGGCCGGCCATCACAAAAAACTTTTTCCCGACAAAGCGGTCAACAAGATATACCGGCTGACCAACGGCATTCCGCGTCTGATCAATATCATCTGCGACCGGACCCTGCTCGGCACCTACGCAGAAGGACGCGAAAAAGTCGATCATCTCACCGTGACGAAGGCCGCCCGGGAGGTTTTCGGTGAAGGTGGGGAGAGAAAAACCTATAAATGGCTGGTTCCCGCCCTTTTCGCGCTTTCCCTGATTCTGGCGGCTCTTTTCAGCGGCGGCCTGAATGGGTCAAGGAACAAGGCCGGTCCCGCCCCGCCCGCCCCCGGCGAAGCGTTCCAGGAAGATATTGACGAAACCACCTTCCTTGCCCGGCCGGCCGGGATTTCCTCCGCCGAGAGCTACACCCTGGCCTTTGCCGCCTTATTCAAAAGCTGGAACATAACCTACCGTGGCGAACTTGAGGCGTCTCCCTGTGAACAGGCCGCCGCCCAGGGACTGGCCTGCCTGGAACGACAAGGAAGTCTGGGCAGCCTGCGCCATCTCGACCGCCCGGCGGTTCTGCAGCTGGTCGACCAACAGGGCGGGATATTCCACGCCCCCCTCTTAAAACTCGCCAAAAACCGGGCCACCCTGCTTATGGATTCCCGGGAAGTTTCCTTAAGTACCGCCGCCCTTGAAAAACAGTGGTTCGGCTCCTACTCCCTTCTCTGGCAGCCGCCGTCGGGTTACCGCAAACCGATCGCCCCCGGAATAGACAGCCCCCAGCTGAAGTGGCTGACCGGCGCGGTCAGGACCGTGGTCGGCCGCCAGGAACCCGCCGGCGATCCCGCCCGGCTGATCATCGCTTATCAAAGAAGGGAAGGATTAATGGCCGACGGTATCGCCGGGCCGGAAACCCTTATCCATCTTAACTCGAGTATCGGCCACCAGGGCCCGACCCTTGCGGAGTGACGATGTCCTATATCCTCGACGCCTTAAAAAAATCGGAGCAGGAAAGGAAACAGGGTGAAGTTCCCGACCTCAACAGTCTCCGCGATCCCACCCCGGCAAGGTCAAACCGAAAGGTTCGCATCCTAGTGATCGGCTCTGTTTTACTCTTGATTCTGGCGATAAATCTCTGGGTGATCCTCCGGCAAACCTCGCCGCCGGCAGACCCGATCGCCGCGGCCACCTCCCCGGAGGAGATTGCCGGGGAAGAGGTAGGCGATGCCGCCGAAACCGGGATCGGCGGGCAGGCCGTCCCCCCCAAACAACCTGAAAAAATCCGCTTGATCGCGAAAACCTTGCCGATGAACGCCCCGAAGGTCCCGGAAATCGCCGAACCGACGATTGCGGCCGGATCGGACGACCTTGACCAAAACGATGCCGCCCCGACCAGCGAAGACGATTTTGACCGGGAATTCAGCGAGCAGCCTTTTGACGACTTCCGCGAAGATGACGCGCGACCCACCGTTTCCCATGCCGATCTGCCGGCCAATATACGAAACTCCCTGCCGGATTTAAGTATTGCCGCCCATTACTATTCCCAGACCCCCTCGGCCAGAATGGCCAGCATCAACGGCCGAATCATGCGGGAAAGCGACACCATAGCCCAAGGGCTGACCCTCGAAGAGATCACCGAGGAGGGGGTCGTCTTTTCCTTCGACAAATACCGTTTCAGCCTCAAGGTATTTAATCGCTGAAGCAGACGGCGCTGACCAGGCATTCTGCGTCGATCATGATGGCTTCATGCTCCGACCGGGAAGCCGCCGGCCCAAGATCGAAATAAACCTACATATCCTTAACCCGGATGTTGATCATCCGGCTGCGGCCTGTTATCGTGATGGGGCAGATCAACGAATAGGATAAAAGAATAACAGGGACAGCCAAATGACCAACGATAAAAAAGAGACAAAAGTGGAGCGCCGGCAGCATAAAAGGTTCGAGGCCAAATCAGGCACCTTTAAATCCGAATCCGTCGAGGGTGAAATCATCGATATCAGCATGGGCGGATTTGCTTTCAGTTACCGCGACAGCGAGGAATGGACCAATGAAACGTTCGATGTCGGGATGCTTTTAGGGGAAAAAGATCTCTGCATCGAAGACGTTCCCCTGAGAATCATTTCCGACTGCGCCATCAACCGGGGCCTTTCCATGACCAGGCGCTGTGGCGTGAAATTCGGCAAACTCAACTCCAAGCAATTAGCCCAGCTTGAATATTACATCTGGGCCAACACGGATGCCGCCGATCTGCACACGGAAAACGACTCCGACTGAGCCCGGCCGACCTCTTCCTCCGCCGCGGTTACCGGGATCGAACTTGCCGGGGAACGGACTCCCCACGCCACCATGCCATCACCTCTTTCCCTCTTTCGCAGACGGGAAAGCGGCAAAAACCGCCGGACTGCAACCGTTCAGCAGTGGTGCAGATTCGATGCCCTGTGATCGCTTACTTCCCCAAGGCTGAATCCTCTTCGCGGTGCGGACGGTTTATTTTTATCTGTATTTTTTCCCCGGAAAGGGGTAAAAAAAACAGAAGAGATGCCCTGACAGCCTGGTGGCGTTCCAGAATCCGCGCTTTCCCGACTGCCCGAGACAAGTAAAACCCTCAGACTTTCTTATCCTCTCAGCCGCGCAGGAAAAATGCTTTCAACCATTATTACCGGTACCATATCGGGAGTTAACGGCCTGCTGGTCGAGGTGGAGACCGATATCGCGCCCGGCCTGCCAACCTTTTCCACCGTCGGCCTGGCCGAGGGCGCGGTTCGCGAAGCCAAGGACCGGGTCAAATCGGCGATCCGCAACACCGGCTACAGTTTCCCGAACCGGCGGATCACCGTCAACCTGGCACCCGCCGACATCAAGAAAGTCGGCTCCGGCTATGACCTGCCCATTGCGCTCGGCATCCTCACCGCCTCGGACATCCTGGCCAGCGATATACTTACGAAATACGCGGTGATCGGCGAACTCTCCCTGGACGGCTCGGTACGCGAAGTCCCCGGCGTGCTGCCCATGGTGATGGCGGCCCGGGACGGCGGCCTGGAGGGGGTTGTCGTCCCGGCCCAAAATGTACGGGAAGCCGCCGTGGTCACCGGGATCAAGGTGATCGGCGTCAAGAGTCTCTACGAAACGGTCGAGTATCTGGCCGACAAACGCCAGATCGCGCCAGCCGTGCCGCCTGCCCGGAACCAGGAACGCCCGCGGCTCGATTACGAAACGGATTTCGCCGAGGTCAAGGGCCAGGAACAAGCCAAGCGCGCCCTGGAAATCGCAGCGGCCGGAAACCATAATATCCTGCTCAAAGGTCCGCCCGGTTCTGGAAAAACCATGCTGGCCCGGCGCATCCCGTCCATCCTGCCGAATCTTACCTTCGAGGAGGCCCTGGAGACCACCAGAATTTACAGCGTCATGGGACTGTTGCCGCCGGGCAAAAGTCTGCTCGACTCCCGGCCCTTCCGGTCGCCCCATCATACCATTTCCGATGCCGGCCTGGTCGGCGGCGGCCAGATCCCCAAGCCGGGGGAGGTCACCCTGGCCCACAACGGCGTCCTTTTCCTCGACGAGTTTCCGGAGTTTCGCAAGAATGTTCTGGAGGTGATGCGGCAGCCCATGGAGGACTCCAACGTTACCATCGCCAGGGCCGCCGTCTCCCTTAATTTTCCCGCCAGCTTTCTGATGGTCGCCGCCATGAATCCCTGCCCCTGCGGCTATCTCGGCGACCCCGGTCACGAATGCATCTGCAATTCCATGCAGGTCCAGCGCTACAACAGCCGGCTCTCCGCCCCTCTGCTGGACCGGATCGATATCCACGTGGAAGTGCCGGCCGTGCCCTACAAGGAGATCAGCAGCACCAGAAAACCCGAAGACTCGGCCTCGATCAGATCCAGGGTGGACCGGGCCAGGCAAATTCAGGAGAAAAGATTTTCCGGCCGAAAGACAGACTGCGTCAATAGCCGGATGACTCCGGCCGATCTCGAAAAATACTGCAAACTGGACAGCGAAACCAACACCCTTCTGGAACGCGCCGCTACCAAACTGGCGATGTCGGCCCGCTCCTGCCATCGGGTTCTGAAGATCAGCCGCACCATCGCCGACCTTGACAACCAACCAGAGATCAGGCTCAGCCACGTGGCCGAAGCCATCCAGCTTCAGCGTTCCGCCCCGAAACTGTTTTAAGCCGCCGCTCACGCCTCTAGCCTCCGGCAGATAATCCGGAATCGGCAAGTCCTCCGGAATAAAGTCGGCGGCAAAAGTCTGCTCCCTGAAATATTCCGGGGGTATTCCCCTGCCCCGCCCCGACTTTCCCCGCCCCGCCTTGCCTCTCCCATATCCCCAAGTACAAAATTTAAATAAAATGTATGAAAAAACCTGCACTACCGAGGAGAGGGTTAACCCACCGTTTTCAATAGACAAATACTTCAGCTAAGCATGAAACCATCCTCGGCACAGTCCATAAAAACATACATTTCACCGGCTTGTGGAGCCGGGCTCCAGACAACAAATTATTCTATTAATTCGGGATGATACAAAGTTCCTCCTTCCCCTGGCATACTTCTGGCATACTTAGTTGCCGACGTCTGACAAAGGCAAACCGCCCGCAAGGGCGGGACGCAAAGCCTCCGGCCTTTTCTTTCTGAAGGAAGAACTAAACAACCACCGACTAAAGTCGGTGGGTTTAAATTCGCGGACTGAAAGTCCAGCAATACCGGCTGCTGCCGGTTGGTTTATTCTACGTCAAATCCGTCGTTTGGAGCTTTCTCAAAGTGATGAGCCAGATACTCCT
>JAGXFP010000064.1 GCA_024637225.1 Desulfobacterales bacterium | reverse complement strand
GCCCAAACAAAGTGGTATTCTATCTTATACTTCGTATGACTTCCTTGCCGATATTCCATACGAAGCAGTATAAGCAAACTGCTAGCATAATGCTACCCGCCTGAAAGGCGGGGGCTTTAACCTTGAACAGAAACAGTAAATATTCCACTTGGACCGACAATGCCATCACCTTTCCAGAGCGCCTTCTTCGGCGATATTCCCCAGATTTCGGCATCAACCATCAAAAATCAGCTGCGATGGCTTCTCTTTCTCCGGGTCCTCATTCTGACAATCCTGTTTGGCATCGGGGTGATTCTACAGACCAAATCCCACAATCTGTCAATTCCATCGATCGCCTATACCGGATATTTTATCGCCAGCGTCTACTTTTTCACGATCATTTCGGCCCTTTCCCTACGGTTTGTCAAAAATCATAAAAGTTTCGCGCTTTTTCAAACCGTTGTCGACGCCCTGCTGATCGGAATCATCGTCTACGCAACAGGGTGCAGTCGCTCGGTTTTCACCATTCTCTATTTCCTGCCGATCCTGGCCGGTTCCTTTCTTCTGCTCAGGCTGGGGGGATTACTGATCGCCTCGGTGGCGACCATGAGTTACGGCTTCATTCTCATGGTTGAACTTCTTTACGACCCCCTGCCTTTGATCAACCAGAGCAGCAGTCTGGATGAAGTCATGGTAGCCATGCATTTTTTCGCGATCCACGGCCTGATCTTCTTCATCCTGGGGATTTTAAGCTTTATAATGTTCGAGCGCCTGCGCTCCACCGAATCGGCCCTGTCCCGGACCACCCTTAACTACGACCGCCTGCAAATTCTCTACCAACGGATTTTTGAAGACATTACCACCGGGATCATCACCGTTGACGATGCCGGCCTGATTACCTCCTTCAATCATGCCGCCGGCCGGATCAGCGGCTATCCGGACCATGAGGTGATCGGCAGGATGTTTTACGAACTGTTCCCCGGTTTCCGAACAACCGATCACCGGATGTTTCGACAAACCACCGAACTGAAAAGAAATGACGGCTCCGTGATTCCCATCGGTTTTTCCTGGGCTAAACTCAACATGCCCGGAGAATATGGCGACTGCCGGGTTTACACGATCCAGGACTTAAGTCAAATCAGGGAGATGGAGAACCAGATCAAACAGGCCGAAAAAATGGCAACCATCGGCGAAATGGCGGCCGGCATCGCCCATGAGTTTCGAAATCCGCTGGCGGCCATCTCCGGGGCGGCCCAGATTCTCCAGTCCGAACAAACAACCGACCCGGCAAGCCGCCGGTTGATTAATATCGTTACCCGGGAGAGCGACCGACTGGACCATACGGTGGGAGAGTTCCTGCTTTTTTCCAAACCGACCGAACCGCTCAAGGAATGGTTCCCCGGCAAATCCGCAATCGCAGAGACCATTCTGATTCTTGACCAGGGCCACCAGATTGATAATAAAAAATGCAGGATTGACAACCGGGTCCGGCATGATCTGCAAATATGGGCCGACCCAAATCAGTTTAAAAGAATCATCATGAACCTGATCACCAATTCATGTCAGGCTTTTGGCAAAAAAGGCGGAGATATTGAAATCGGAGCAGAGGTGCGGCGAAATCTTACGACCGGAGGGGATGAAGTCATCGTCATCATTTCCGATAACGGTCCGGGCATTGACAAGCTGGTTCTCCCCAAGATATTCGAACCTTTCTATACAACCAGGGAGAGCGGCACGGGTCTGGGACTGGCCATCGTCAGCCAGCTGGTGGAAAGTCATAAAGGCGGGATAACGGTTGAAACCGTGGCGGGAGAAAGAACCGAGTTCGGCATCACGCTCCCCCTCCCATAAAAACTTCACGGATTAAGGACTATCTTAAAAAGCCGATGAGGGTGAAGACCGCATAGATCGATGCCCACAAAGCCCCCCCCAAAAGGGCAGGCCGGAATTTCGGGCCGCCCTTCACTATCATATAAAGCAGAATCATCCCGAAAACCGGAAAAATCACACCCGCCAAGAGGGGATGAAAGATCCGGAGCATCTCCTGAAGACCCACGAAAAACCACGGGCCGCTTACGTAAAATTCCGCCCGGGAAAAGGGTTCGATCGGCGCGGCCAGGACCAGGCTGACCACGAGAACGCCGGCGGTCAGCAGGCCGTGGCTCAGCCAGGTGACCCGGTATTTGCGCAAATGCTGCCAGACCAGATAACCCCAGAGCACCCCCAGCCCGACCAGATGATTGGCATAGACAACCTTCATGGCGGCCGCGGAGATATTAAACAGAGCTGAATTTAGCCAACCGCCAAATACAGGTATTGTGACCACGATGTTTTCGGCAATAAGTCCGGCAAAACTGCCGGTGGCGTCACCCCGCAGGATATAGCCGGTGAAAAGAAGGAGGACGGCCACCGGGAAAGAAAGGACGAGTTTAAGCCAGTCTTCGCCGGGTTTACGTCCCTTTTGAGCTGAGTCCCCTCCCCCGGCCGGCTGAAACAGGCGGCGATCAACCACTACCGCCGCGATATGGACCACCAGGAGAAGAAAGAACAACTGACTCGAATAAAAGTGGAGGGAACGCCAGAATGAACCAAAGGGAATGACCATTTCCAAAGTTCCGGTCGAGTACAAAGGTTCGGCGCTATCGTACTGTAGAGCCAGAACAATCCCGGATAAAACCGAGATGTAAAGGGCAACCTGACTTTTAGCTCCCCATTTTCCCTCAACAAACCATCGCATCCGGACAATTTTCTCGCTTTTATTCAACTTTAAGGTTGCGGCTTTTGCCTGTTAACTTGAAGAATGAATTTATTAAATTTCTATTACACTTCAATTCTTGACGCCTTTTTGTGCATCCATCAATATCAAGAAACTATCCGCCTGGCACTGAAAGCAACTTAACCCACTGAGATCAAACAATTAAAGAGAGATTGAAAAAGGTTTATTTAAATAACGGCCACTATATAACCGGTAACTTCATCAGCTCCGGTTTTCTCCACCCTAAAAGTCGGCAGATCGAGTTGGGCCGGCCCGGCCAGCCTTTTCCCTTGTTTGCTGAACCGACTTGCATGGCAGGGACAGATCAGCATCTTTTCCAGTTCATGATAGTTAAGGATACAGCCAAGATGGGTGCAGGTTCTGGATACCGCAACCGGGCCGGCATCGGTATCAAAGAGGATGAAATCAGCTTCGATGATGAAACCGTCTTCCTTCAGCGCTCGGTTAACCGTGACCAGTTTGGGTTTCTTGGGAGGATTGAAATTTATGAATCGGGCGAAGGGCCAAAGCAGAACAAAAAAAATCACGAATTTACCGGCCCCCTTAAGCACGGCCAGAAAGGCGCGGCGGTCAAGAGCGGTCGAGCCGTCCGTCTTCTTTCCTGTAGGGGTTCCCATAAGCATTGGGGCAAATCATCTCATCTTTGCGGCGTCCAAAAATACGCTTCATGTCTCGAAATTCGCAACGCCTTATATCTAAGTATTTTCACTAAGAAGGGGTATATGCTCGGCCCTTACGTTTTTTACTTTTGGCGAGTTATCCCTTACTCCGTTGATGGGTAATGGATTCCGGCTTACAACATGCCGGAATGACATTCAATAGGCCGAGGCCGTCATTCCCGCTCGTTTTTAGCGGGGATTCAGAAGTTAAAGCTGAGTTTTCATATAGAGCCACTTTAATCTTTGACGCCTTTCTGCGAAGCCATCAAAACTAGCGGTTCTTCAAAAATTTCTCTCGAAGTTTTTCGCATACATGATCGGGCACCAGCCCGCTTACGTCGCCGCCGTGTCTGGCCGCATCCTTGATGATACTCGAACTGATAAAAATCCAGCGGAATCCGGTCATCAGAAATACGGTTTCGACCTCGCGTTCAATCCGTCGGTTCATCAGGGCGAGCTGAAACTCATAGTCGAAATCGGACACCGCCCGCAAACCCCTGATAATCGCCTTGGCGCCTCTGGTATAGGCGTAATCAACCAGGAGGCCGTCAACGGTATCGACTGTAATACGCTCGCCGCGGTCAGGAAAGCTTTCCCTGATCATCTCCAGACGTTCGTCAATACTGAAAAGGGGTTTCTTCGAGACGTTCTGGGCAACGGCGATAATCACCTTATCGAACAAAGTCAGGCCGCGGTTGATGATGTCGATATGTCCCATGGTGATGGGATCGAAAGTGCCGGGATAGACGGCAATCGATTTTTCGGTTTGCTCGGGAACAAATGGTTCGTAATCACTCATGCAATTTCCCGGTCGGACAAGTTTTCATATAGATAAACGGCGGTATCGCCGTAGTGGCGGCGATCGATCATCCGCAGGCCGGCAACGGTTTCAGGCAACTCGATGTCTCTCCCCTCTTCAACTATCAATAAACCATTTTTCCCCAACAAAGCGGATTTGCCAAGGTTTTTAATAATCCTGGTTGAGATTTCCCGGCGGTAGGGGGGATCCACGAAGATCAGCTCAAAGCCGTTCAAGGGCGTTAGCCTGCCCATAAAGGCGAGGCCTTTCAGCAAATCTCGTCTCACCACCCGGGCCCGGTCCGCAAAAGTGCAGAGTTCGAGGTTTTTTTTGATCAAGCGGAGCGCGTCGGAAGCGGCATCGACAAACACCGCCCTTTTACTGCCGCGGCTCAGTGCCTCCAACCCCAGCGCCCCGGTGCCGGCAAAAAGGTCGAGAACCTCCGCTCCCTTGACGCGATCTCCCAAAATACTGAACACCGCCTCCCTGACCCGATCGGAGGTGGGACGTATCGCCGAGACTCCCCTGGTTTTACCCGGGGTAAGGAGCCGGCGACCCCTGGCTGTGCCTGAAATTATTCGCAAAAGTTTCGACGACGATTAAAGATCAGAGGTGGGACTGGATTAGCTTTTCGGCGATCTGCACCGCATTGAGAGCGGCACCTTTCAGAATGTTATCGGCGACCACCCAGAGGTTTAAGCCGTTGGGGATCGATTCGTCCTCTCTGATCCTGCCGACCAGGGTTTCGAATTTGCCGGCACAATCCAAGGCCATCGGATAAGAGAAACCGGCCGGGTCGTCAACCAGTTTTACTCCCGGAGCAGCCTGTAAAAGAGCCCTGACCTCGGCAACGCTCAATTTTTTCCCGGTCTCGACGTTTACCGATTCGGAATGGCCGTAGATCACCGGAACCCGCACGGTCGTGGCCGTAACCCCGATTGAATCGTCCTCAAAAATCTTATGGGTCTCGTTGACCATCTTCATCTCTTCCTTGGTATAACCGTTTTCGAGGAAGGAATCGATATGGGGCAGGCAGTTGAACGCGATCTGGTGGGGATATACCTCAACACTCGGCTCGGTCCCGCGGACGATGGCGGCAACCTGTTCCTTGAGCTCCTCAATGGCCTTGGCGCCCGAGCCGGACACGGCCTGATAGGTCGATACCACAATCCTTTTAATCCCCACCGCGTCATAAATAGGTTTCAAGGCCACCAGCATCTGAATGGTCGAGCAGTTCGGATTGGCGATGATCCCGCGTTGTTTATAGCGGCCAATGGCGTGGCTATTGACTTCGGGGACTACCAGAGGAATCTCGGGATCCATCCGGAAGGCACTGGAGTTATCGACAACCACGGCGCCGGCCGCCACCGCGGCTGGAGCAAATTCCAGAGAGCGTGCGGCACCGGCGGAAAAAAGAGCGATATCGATCCCCTCAAACGCATCCTTATCGAGAAGCCGGACCGGAATCTCTTCGCCCATATATGCTATTTTTTTGCCCACCGAACGTTCGGAGGCCAGCAGTCTAAGCTCTTTCAAGGGAAAGTTCCGTCTGGCAAGGACATCAAGCATGGCGCCGCCAACCGCCCCGGTTGCCCCCGCGATGGCTACATTAAATTTTCGTTCGGATACACTCATTTCTTTCCTCTTTGGGACAGGGACATCAATCGGCCCTGCTTTTTTATTGAATTAAATTAATCAACCGCCCTTCTTCAAATAAACCAGCCTGTTCAAGGCGTTCAGGTAGGCTTTGGCGGCGGCGGTAATGATGTCCGGATCGGCGCCCTGGCCGATCACGATTCTGCCCTGATCTTCAATTCTGACCATAACCTCGCCCTGGGCATCGGTACCGCCGGTGATGGAGTTGACCGAAAAGAACAGCAGCTTGCTCTCGGTGCCGATCAGTTCGGCAATTGATTTAAAGGTGGCATCGATCGGACCGATGCCGATCGCGGCCATTTCAACTTCCTTGCCGTCGATTTCAAGGCGCACGCCGGCAGTGGGCATCACCCGGCTGCCGCTCATGACCCCAAGGGTTTTAAGGGTGTAGGCCTCCGGGATCCGGAGCACCTCGTCCATCAGGATTGCTTCGAGATCCTCATCAACCATTTCTTTCTTGACATCGGCCAGTTCCTTGAATCGCTCGAATACCCGGTTCAGCTCCTCATCGGATACGCTGTAACCCATGGCTTCTATCCGATCTTTCAAGGCGTGGCGGCCGGAATGTTTGCCAAGAACCAGATTGCCCTTTGACAAGCCGATATCGGCCGGATTCATGATTTCGTAGGTGGTGCGCTCCTTGAGCATTCCATCCTGATGAATCCCCGATTCGTGGGCAAAGGCGTTAGCGCCTACAATAGCCTTGTTGGGCTGCACGGGAATTCCGGTGATAGTGCTGACCAGGCGGCTGGCCGGATAGATATGCTCGGTTACGATGCCGGTCTCCACCGACATCCTGTCACCGCGGGTACGAATGGCCATGACCAGCTCTTCCATCGCGGTATTGCCGGCCCGCTCACCTAAACCATTGATGGTGCATTCAACCTGCCGGGCCCCGTTTTCGATGGCGGCCAGGGAATTGGCAACCGCCAGACCGAGATCGTTGTGGCAATGGACGCTGATCACGGCCTTGTCGATATTGGGGATGTTTTCTTTCAGATAACGGATCTGGGCGCCGTGTTCTTCCGGCAGGATATAGCCGGTCGTATCGGGAAAATTCAGGGTGGTGGCGCCGGCCCCGATTGCAGCCTCAAAGACCCGGCAGACAAAAGCAATGTCACTGCGGGAAGCATCCTCCGCCGAGAACTCGATGTTGGAAGTATAAGATGCGGCGTGTCTGATCGATTCAGCCGCCAGGGCCAGAACCTGTTCCCTGCTCATATCAAGCTTGTGCTTCATATGAATGTCTGAGGTGGCCAGAAAAAGATGCAGACGGGGGTTCTCACCGCCCTTAACCGCCTCCCAGGCGACATCGATATCTTTCTTGCTGCAGCGGGCCAAAGCGGCAATCTGCACGTCTTTTATGTTATCGGCGATATTTTTGACGCACTCGAAATCCCCCCTTGAAGCAACGGGGAAACCCGCCTCGATCACATCCACATTCAGTTTAACCAGCTTCTTGGCCAGGCGGAATTTTTCCTGCATGTTCATGCTGGCACCTGGAGACTGTTCGCCGTCACGCAGGGTTGTATCGAATATGATTATCCTGTCTTTTCCAGACATTTCATCTCTCCCGGCCAGTAATTATATTTGTGAGACCGAATAAGCCATTTCGGATCAATGTCGAAAAACGGAACTTTTCCGCTCGGAATGCTCCTCTCTCCCACGACTTTTCAACACTAGCCGATAGAGGACGACGGAGGGACCAGAGACAACATATAAAACAGAGATTACAAACAGTGTAACCTCCGGTTCCGAAGCGATAACCATGATCAGGAGGACCATGCCGACCAGCACCTGGAATTTACGGGTCCGGGATATTTCCGGTTTCTTGAAACTCAGGTAGGGCACGGAGCTGACCATCAGATAAGAAAGGGCGTAGACCAGGCCGAGCATGACAAGCCCCATCGACTTGGCGCTTATATCCAAAAATGTGCAAAAGAGGATGGTGGTGGCAATGGTTCCGGCGGCGGCGGGACAGGGCAGACCGATAAAATCCTTTTTGCTGCTGGTATCCTGAACATTAAAACGCGCGAGCCTCAGGGCCGTGGTAGCGACGAACAGGAAAGCGGCCAGCCATCCGTAACGGCCGTAATTGACCAGGGTCCACAGATAGACGATAATCGCAGGCGCCACTCCGAAAGCGACAAGATCGCAAAGGGAGTCGTATTCCTTGCCGAAAAGACTGTCGGTGCCGGTCATCCTGGCCACCCGGCCATCAAGGCCGTCGAAAACAGCGGAGATGATCAGGGCCACGGCGGCATGGAAGAAAAAACCGTTAATCGCCGAAATAATCGCATAAAACCCGCTGAACAGACTGATGGTCGTCAACATGCTGGGAAGCAGGCAGATGGTCCCGCGGGGGCCATTGCTTCTGGTATGATTTTTTGTTTCAGTCATGACCTGGCTTCCTTATCGTTGGGGCAATTCAACTTAAAAAATTACGTCTTTAATTTAAATTATTTATCTATATTTATCAAACAAATCGAACAATTGACGGCGTTGTCAAAAAAAACGGAAACTTTTTTTTCGACAGGCTCTGGATGAGCGGGAATAATTCAAGGGAGGATTGAACAGAACCTATAAGAAGTGCCCTTGGGATTCCCTGTTGGCAACTCGTTGATATACATTAGTATTATCAGCATCATTGCCGTCTGGCATCTGCACAGTTCTCGAACGCTCACGGATTCAGAATAATTTCAGGAGAGGTAGCCAAGAATGGTCTCACCAGCCCGGACTTTCTGGCCCTTGGTGATTTCCAGCTGGGTTTGCAGGGGCAGGTAAAGATCAACCCTGGAGCCGAATCTGATCAGGCCGAAACGTTGACCTTTCTTGAGCTGATCGCCGCGCACCGCCCAGCAGACAATGCGTCTGGCAACCAGACCGGCAATCTGCACAAAAGCCATTTTCCGGCCGCTGGCAGTCTCGATCACCACCCCGCACGACTCATTGCCCAGGGTGCTTTTCTCGGTATTGGCCGAGTAAAAGGTTCCCGGGGTATAAATAACTTTCCGCACCTTGCCGGGAAAGGGCACCCGATTGACATGAACATTGAAAATGTTCATGAAGATCCCGATCTTGTATACATGCTCCTTAACGTATCTTTCGTCAAAAACCTTTTCGATCAGAATCACCTTACCGTCGGCCGGAGAGACCAAGGCGTCATCATCGTCGCAGGGAATTCTTTCCGGATCGCGGAAAAAATAAAGCACGAAGGCGGTAAGAAGCAATGCTGTAAAACTCAACACTGAATATTGCAGGATGGCCAAAACCAGAGAAAGCAGAGCAGCGAAGAGGATAAAGGGCACCCCCTCTTTAGCAACCGGCACGGATGGTTTTTTCATTCGCGTAAATTTCTCACATTCTTTTTAAGGGTAAAAAAAAAACCGGTAAGTCTAAACTCGGCTCTCTCAATGCGCCATCCGGCCTACTTGTCCATAAGGGGCTACAAGGTTTTTCTCGCCCTGGCCATGGCTATGGTTCCGGTCTTGACTATCTCCTGAATTCCGATCGGCTTTAAAATATCGATAACCGCCTGAATTTTTTCCTCGTCGCCGGTAATCTCGACAGCGTAACTCTTGGAACTGACGTCGACAACCTTGCCGCGGAAAATGTCGATTATCCGCAGGACTTCCGCTCTGGTGCCTGCTTCAGCCTTGATTCTGATCAGGACCATTTCCCGCTCGACATATTCGGTCTCGGCCATGTCGGTAACCTTGATGACATCGATCAGTTTATGGAGCTGTTTGGTAATCTGCTCAATGATCTGATCGGCCCCGTAAGAGACCAGGGTCAGGCAGGATACATTGGGATCAAGGGTCTTGTTCACACAAAGACTCTCAATATTATAACCACGACCGCTGAAAAGTCCCGTCACCCGGGAAAGCACCCCGGGTTTGTTCTGAAGCAAAACTGAAATTGTATGTTTCATTGATTTACCCTAAAATATTTATCTTCATCCAAATTGATGGTCTTAAACCTTATCAGCACGAGATGAGTTCACCCGGTTCGGCCCGTTTCCAATCCGCCAAAGGATTGGGGGTTCCGGCAGCGGCTTACCGCTGCCGGATAAGCGGGCTTACAGCAGGGCGGATTCAGCGCCCTGCAATCAAGGTTACCTTAAACCAGGAGCATCTCGGTAGTCGCCTTACCGGCCGGCACCATGGGGTAAACCCCCTCTTCCCTGGAAATCACGAAGTCCATAATCACGGTATTATCGGTGGCAAGCGCCTCCTTGATTACCGGTTCCACCTCACTGGGCCTGGTGGCCCTCAGGCCCACAGCCCCGTATGCCTCGGCGAGCTTGACGAAATCGGGTGCGGTTTCAAGACCGGTATTGGAGTAACGTTTATCGTAGAAGAGCTCCTGCCATTGGCGAACCATGCCCAGATAATTGTTGTTGAGAATGGCAATTTTGACCGGACATTTGTACTGCATGGCCGTAGCCAGTTCCTGAATATTCATCTGGATGCTGCCGTCGCCGGCGATATCGATAACGGTTCTCTCAGGTGCCGCCATTTTGGCGCCGATGGCTGCGGGAAATCCATAGCCCATAACCCCGAGTCCGCCCGAGGTCAGAAAGGCCCTGGGATGATTGAAATGATAAAACTGGGCGGCCCACATCTGATTCTGGCCGACCTCGGTGGTAATAATCGCGTCGCCGCCGGTCAGTTCATGCAATTTCTGGACAACGAACTGCGGCTTGATAATATCCGCTTCCTCGACATAGCCCAAGGGATGCTTGGCCTTCCATTCCCGGATCTTGTTAAGCCATGGTTCATGTTTAACGGCGATCTCGTCACGATTAAATTCCTTGGTCCGGTCCAGCCAGCTGTTCATGGCCGCAACCGCATGTTTGCAATCGGCGACAATGGGAATGTCGACGCCGATATTCTTGCTTATCGAAGTGGGATCGATATCGATATGGATAATTTTCGCGTGGGGCGCGAAGGCATCGAGTCTGCCGGTGACCCGGTCGTCGAAGCGAGCCCCGACGGCAATCAACATATCGCAGTCGCTGACCGCCATGTTGGCGAAATAGGTGCCGTGCATCCCCAACATCCCCATGGAGAGAGGATCGGTACCCGGAAATCCGCCGAGTCCCATCAAGGTCATGGTCACCGGCACCGACATCTTCCTGGCAAATTCCGTTACTTCCTCATGGGCGTTGGAAGCGATCACCCCGCCGCCGATGTAGAGCACCGGTTTCTTGGCTTTCAAAATCGACTTGCAGGCCTTCTCGATCTGGCCCGGATGCGGCTCATAAGTGGGACGATACGTCCTCATTTTAACCGGTTTCGGTTCGGTGAAGTTGACCATAGCGGCCATCACATCCTTGGGCAGATCGATCAGAACCGGGCCGGGGCGGCCGGTCCGTGCGATATGAAAAGCCTCTCTGATCGTTTCGATCAGTTCATTGGGATCGGTGACCAGATAATTATGCTTGGTGCAAGGCCTGGTTATTCCGACAATATCGACCTCCTGAAAGGCATCGTTGCCGATCAGGGCAGTCGGAACCTGTCCGGTGAAAACCACGATTGGAATTGAATCCAGGTAGGCCGAGGCTATTCCGGTAACCGTATTGGTTGCGCCCGGCCCGGAGGTGACCAGAGCCACCCCGACATCGCCCACCACCCTGGCATAGGCGTCAGCGGCGTGAACGGCGGCCTGCTCGTGCCGCACCAGGACGTGGGTCAGGTCTTTATTCTTCATTATTTCGTCAAAGATATCGATAACGGCTCCTCCCGGGAAACCGAAAACGACATTAACGCCCTGTTCCTTCAGACATTTCATTAAAGCCTGAGCGCCTGTAACTTTCATGTTAATTATCCTGTTTTTGATTTTTAGTGATAATTTGCTATTTTATCGCAGCGGGACAAAATAAAGATTTAATGAATAAATCCGCATCAATTGATTGAGTGAACATTAAAATCTACTTCTTTGACGAAAAATCGCAACTTGAAAAAGCCTGAAGACCCGAAAAAAAACCTGGAAATGTTTACTGGTCAGCAAAAAAAACCGATAAAGATGAAGTCGGTACTATTTCCAGTTCACGGCCCCGGGCAAGAAAGGATTCAATCGCCCCCCGGCCCTGCCTGCCCAGATCAACGGAGAAATCGTTGACATAAAGCTCGATGTGGCTGCGGATCACCTGCTCATCAATTTCCTGGGCATGGCAACGAATATACTCCCGGGAAAGTTGAGGGTGGGCAAAGGCATGCCGCACACTTTCCCGGATTGCCATGTCGACCCTGCCGATCAACTCTTTGCCCAAGGAGCGCCGGGCGGCAATCCCGCCCAAGGGAATCGGGCAACCGCTGGTCTCTTCCCACCACGCTCCCAAATCTCCGATGAGCGAAAAACCTTCTTTGCGATAGGTGAAACGACTCTCGTGAATGATAACCCCGGCATCGACTTCGCCACGGGCCAGGGCGGGCATAATCTCGTCAAACCTCATGGTGATGAGGTTTCGGC
Organism: Desulfobacterales bacterium; assembly: GCA_024637225.1. Classification (GTDB taxonomy): domain Bacteria; phylum Desulfobacterota; class Desulfobulbia; order Desulfobulbales; family JAGXFP01; genus JAGXFP01. The sequence continues at coordinate 33,248 of JAGXFP010000064.1, read as the reverse complement.
AGCCGGGCGCGTACATTTGCAGCAGCATGGCGGCTGTGGTCAGTCGACCGGGGATGGCGATGCGCAGATCGGCAAGCCCGTCTTGATCCAAAGGTTTTCGGGCGATTAACAGGGGTCCGCAGCCTCGGCCCAGGGCACTGCCCGAATTCAGCAGGACATAATCATCGAGAACGTGGGCCAGGGCGTGAAAGGAGAGCTTGGTAAGGTCAAGGCGCGGTTCCATGGCCCATTCGTTCAGGGTCTCGACATCGGCCAGGACGGGCGGCGCCAGATGGAGACCCGAGCGACCAGCCAGGCCATGGACCAGGGCATGGAAAATAAAGGTATCATTCGGGCAGGGTGAAAAACCGAGGGTCAGGGGAGCGGATGGGCCGGCTTCAGTCATCTTGCAGCCCCTCCATCACGGCCCGGGCGGCTCTGCCGCAGAGCTCGACCGCTTCGCCGGGCCGCCACTCCTGATCCTCACGATCGACAACCATATTGCTGACGCAACGAAGTTCCAGGCAGGGCAGCGAAAATTTTCGACAAACCCGAGCTACGGAGGCGCCTTCCATGTTCTCGCAGATTGCCTTGAATTTACCGGAAAGATAGGCGCCCCGGGACAAGGTCCCCGAAACCGAGGAGACGGTAACGAAATTGCCGCGCTGAAAGCTGAAGCCGGCTTTTTTAAGATATGCGCCGGCCTGATCAAGAAGTTCGGAGGCAAGTTTGAATTCGAGGGGTGGCGCAAAGGAAGGATCGAGATCGTCGATCCGCCCTTCCAGAGCAATGCCGATATCGCCGAAATACTCCTGTTCGGCCAGACAGATATCAAGGAGTTCGGGGCCGGAGTCCGGGTAGGCCCCGGCCAGCCCAAGATTAATCACCGCCGCAATGCTGCCTGTTCCTGCCCGGCAGAGATATTCGGTGAGATTGACGGCCGCTTCGACCGGACCGACGCCGATGTTCAAAAAGAGGAAACTCTCGCTGCCGGCATAGAGGGATTCGATCGGCTCCAGTTCCATCCCGGTTGAGGAGACAATTAGATACATCGACCAATCACCTCGGAAACGGTAAATTCACAAAAAACCACTTAACCGATCGGCGGCGGGTTTTCCGCATTATAGATATGCTTGATGCCGTTGTCGGGTTTGAGAACGACTATCTGCGGGTAATAATTCGCGAGATCGTCGGCATCATACATGGCATAGCTGGCGATGATGATCAGGTCACCGATCATGCCCTTGCGGGCGGCGGCCCCGTTCAGGGCAATAGTGCCGGAGCCGGCCGGGCCTTCTATAATATAAGTGTCAAACCTCTCCCCATTATTGATATTGTAGACCTTTACTTTTTCGAAAGGAATCAGGCCGGCCTCCATCATCAGATCGCGGTCAACCGTAAGGCTACCCTCATAATTGAGGTTTGAATCGGTTATGGTGGCCCGATGGATTTTACACTTCAACATCTCTCTTAACATTATGCTCCCTCGGTTTCTTCGAACAGCATCGCGTTATCGATAAGTCTGGTTCCGCCTATCCTGACCGCCATGGCCAGAAGCGACCGCTTATCAATCCTGGTCTTGACCTGAAGATTTTCACAATCAATGATGCTCAGATATTCAATTTCAATATTATCATGCATATTTATTATTGTTTCAACTTCGGCCAGGAGCCGGTCCGCATCGATAATCCCCCCGCGCACCATTTTCCGGGCAACCTTGATCGCCTTGAACAATGCCGGAGCGCTCTGCCGCTCATCGGGGGAAAGATAACGGTTTCGCGAACTCAGGGCCAAACCGTCATCATCCCTGACAATGGGATGGGCGACGATGTCGATATTCCAATTTAAATCCATCGCCATTCTACGGATTACGGCAAGCTGCTGGTAATCCTTCTCGCCGAAGACCGCCGCAGCCGGCCTGACGATATTGAAAAGTTTGGCGACTACCGTACAGACCCCGTCAAAGTGGCCCGGCCGGGTTAATCCGCACAGTCCTGCCGACAGCCCCGAAACGACCACTCTGGTTAGAGGCGGGTCGGGATACATCGCTTCTTGATCCGGGGCGAAAAGAACCGCTACCCCTTCTTCGCGCGCCAGGGCGGCATCCCTCTCCATATTTCGGGGATAACTGGTCAAATCCTCGGCGGGACCGAACTGGATCGGATTGACGAACAGGCTGACCACGACCAGATCGGCTAATTCGGCGGCTCGCCGCATCAGGCGAAGATGTCCTTCGTGAAACGAACCCATGGTCGGGACCAAACTTATCTGCTTGGCGGATTTTTCCTGAGCCTTGGCCCAGGCGGACATCCGGTTCAGTGTTTTGATGATTTCCATGGCGGATACCTGAACCCGTGATGGCAGAGAGCTTACCCTGTCAGCTGATTACTTACTTAGCTGTCCGTTGCAGCTGGTGAAGAAATAGCAACGCGCCGTCTTTCAGGGGAGTCAGACAAAGAGCCTTCAGCTGATCCGACCGGGCGCTATGGGAGTAGATCCGGCGGCATCAGTCGCTTAGCGCGGCACTTCCTTTAAGAAAGCGGATCAACTTGATTCAGGAGCAGCCTCGCTTGGCTTGAGGCCTTTGATCTTTTCGGTCAGGATGCTCCGGTCAGGGCCGCTGACCTCTTCTTTCGCCGCTGCCGCCCGATAGACTTCGAGGGCCGCGTCCGTTTCACCCTTGAGTTCGTAAATCCTGCCTTGGGCCATCAACCCTTTAACCGCAAATCCTTCATAACCGGCAAGCTCGGCATAGGATTGCAGGGCCTGATCAAGGGCGCCGCTGTTCTCGTGGGCGATTCCCGTATTGTAGGTGAGAAGAGGCAGGAGAGGACTATCACCGTTCAAATCGTCGGCAACATCATTATACACGGCAAGGGCCTTGTCGTATTCACCGTTCTTAAAGGCCACATGCCCCTGCTCTATGCGGCTCCACAAGGCGGCATCCGTTCCGGAAAACTCGGTGGCGACCTCATTTAACAGGGCGATCCTGGCCGTATCGTCTGCTTCGCGAATGGCTTCGTTCAAGGCTGCGGAGGCCTGGTTTTCCTGGGACTGGCTATAATAATCGAAATAGGTCCACCCTAAGACCACCAGGACCAGGCAAACGGCGGCAATTTGCAAATTGCGGGCATTTTCCTTAATAAATCGGATGACGTGGGGCGGCAGATTCAGTTCTTCCAGCAAACCGTCTTTGTGTTCGATATCGATTTTTTGTTCTTCTTTTTGCTTAACAGGACGCTCTTCAGCCATGATGTCTCCTCAGATCATAAATTACTTCATTGCGGCTTACGGAAAACTGGCAATATAACTACTTCATCCTAAAAAAGCATCGGGAATTTAAGTAAATTAATCTTTCCCAAGCAATGCTTGCGGATTAAACTATCGTCATAAATCTATAATCGCTCACCCCTGCAAGCAGGATTGACAAACTCGCAAAAATCGTTAATGGCAAGCCGCCCAACAGCAATCAAGGATTCAGGAAAAGACCAATGCTAACAACGCACTCCGTAACCATTCAATCCGTCTCCGAGCTGACCAGGTCAATCAGGGGGCTGCTGGAAACGCAATTTTCCTTTGTAACCGTAACCGGAGAGATCTCGAATTTAAGGAAACCGCATTCGGGCCACCTCTATTTCACCCTCAGGGATCAGGATGCCCAATTACGCGCGGTGCTTTTCAAGCAACAGCAGCGTTATCTGGATATCAGGCCCGAAAACGGTCAGCAGGTAATCTGCCGGGGCCGGGTTTCGGTTTACGAACCGCGCGGTGAATATCAGTTGCTGATAGACTCCATGGAAGCCCAGGGAGAGGGCCAGCTGCAAATCGCCTTCGAACAGCTCAAAATCGCCCTGGAGAGTGAGGGGCTTTTCGAGCAATCGGTAAAAAAGCCTCTGCCCTTCCTGCCGGATAAGGTCTCCCTGATCACCTCTCCCCAAGGCGCCGCGGTCCATGATTTTCTCCGGATGGCCGAAAATCGATATCCCGGCCTGCCGATTGAGATAATTCCAGTCAGGGTCCAGGGAGAAGGCGCCGGGGCCGAAATAGGCAAAGCCCTGGCCTTTTTGAATCAGCAGCGGGCCACGGACGTCATTGTGCTCTGCAGGGGTGGAGGTTCCCTGGAAGATCTCTGGGCATTCAACGAAGAGGGCCTGGCCAGGGCCATCTACGCCTCGAAGATTCCAGTGGTTTCGGCGATCGGCCATGAAATCGATTTTACGATCAGCGATTTTGTGGCCGATTATCGGGCCGCCACCCCCTCCGCCGCTGCCGAAGCGGTGATCCCGGATAAAAAAGCGCTTCAGCAAAGGATCCGCCGGGCCGAATACAATCTGAGTTCCAACCTGACCAGGATAACCGACCGATATCGCTTCCGGGTTGACACCCGGAAAAGGATGCTCGGTGATCCCTCTCTGCTGCTGGCCAATTTCGATTGGAAGTTGCGAAATATCAGCTCAAACTTAACGTTTTCCCTGGAAACGCAGCTCCACAACCGGCGCCGGATTCTGCATGGGTATGAGAATAGTCTGCGGGAAGCCGGTCCCGGTCGGATTTTAAAGCTGAAAGAACGGAAAATAGACGAGCTTGCCCGACTATCCCGGCTCTTCATAAATCGCAGGATAGACAAAGAACGGGACAGACTCGGGAAGGCGGCGGCACTACTGGATATGGTGAGTCCCCTTGCGGTTCTGGGCAGAGGATATTCGATAACCCTCGGAGGCACGGAACGAAAAGCGATCCGGGACAGCCATAAGCTCGCTGTCGGGGAAGAGGTGGAGGTGATTCTGGAAAGGGGCGGGTTTGAAGCCGAAATAACCAAGCTCAAACACCGGGGTTGACCTTGTCGTCATTCCTGGAGGGGGAGATTATTCCGGAACTATTTCTCTGTATCGGAATGAGCGGGAGTAACAGAGGGAAATTATGGTTTGCTCGGCGCTAACCGGAACGGCGGCGCCACGGAGATCGGATGTAGAGAGGAATTGGTCGGGACGAGAGGATTCGAACCTCCGACCCCAGCGTCCCGAACGCTGTGCTCTACCAGACTGAGCCACGTCCCGACCCGGAAACTAAATGTTGCAGCACTCTATAAATTAAAATCCTGAAAAGGACAAGAAATAGATCGTCACTCTCGAAAAAAGCGGTGCGACGGAAGAATTTTTGCGAGTTTATCATCTCTACTTAGCTGATATATTCCGAGTTTTGCAACGCCATCATAAACTCAGGGGTTAGAAGAGATCTTCTAACCCCTGAGAAAAACAACAAGTTGAAATGTTACTTAATACAGAAAGGACCTTTACTTTACAGCTTCGGCCAGCTTGCTGCCGGGTTTAAAACGGGCAACCTTACGAGCCGGGATCTTGATGGCGGCGCCGGTCTGGGGGTTACGGCCCTGACGAGCGGATCTCTTGGAAATGGAAAAGGTACCGAAACCGACCAAAGTCACTTTGTCTCCTTTAGACAGCGCCCCTGATATTGAATCAAGCAACCCGGTAAGAGCTCTCTCAGCGGCGGCTTTACTAATCCCAGCGGCATCAGCCATGTTTTCTACCAATTCACCTTTATTCATGCTCGCATTCCTCCTGTAAATTTGTGGTTCATTGCCCTCAATGGTTTATCTCAACCAGAATTGATTGATCTAACCAAATGAAATTTTCATTGTCAAACAAAAAACTCAGCGTTGACAACCCAAAATCACTAGTTATTACATCCTAATCCGAATCAAATATCAAGAAAAAAAGAGCAAAGAGTTAAAAAGTTCATTCTGAAATTATTTGTTAATTATCTAAACCCATTTACAAGGCTGAAGAAACCAGATTCAACTCTTTGTTTTATGGTAACAAAAACCTCACGGGTCATCTTCCCCGCAAGGATAGCCATAAATTAACGACACCCGCTGCCCCGAACTCGGAAAGCATCTTTTCTCTGACTTTAGACTGAAAAAACCTTTCCAGGTCTGCTTCTTTTATTGCAATTTTAACCGATTGACTATCACATAACCCGACCCGGACTCCGGAAAAACCCGCCCCGATCAGGATGCCTTCATAATGTGCGACCAGGCCGAGTTTGTCGGCATCAATCACCATGCCTGTTGGAATTCTGGTTGCCAGACATGAAGCCGATTCACGGTTCCAGGTCACCACCCCGAGCATTTTGCCCAGGGAACGGACATCAGTTTTACTCAGCCCGGCTTCGATCAGGGGAGTTTTCACGTCCAATTCGACAAGGGCCCGCCTGCCGGGACGGTCCTGCCGAAGATCGTCAAGATTAGTGCCGTCGAGAAGGAACATTTCACGCCGGGGCAACAGCTCCTTAAATATCCGATAAACCTTCTTTTTGCAGTGATAACAGCGATCAGGAGGATTGGCGGTAAATTCCCGCCAATGCAAGGGAGTTAACTCAACGACCCGCAAATCGGCACCTAAATCACGGGCAGTCCGGATGGCATTGCTACGATCAGCATCGGTCTGAAGGACCGAATCACCAAAAAAAGCCGAGGCATTCGAGCCATAGACATCAACCGCGGCTTTTAGAAGAAGAGAGCTGTCCGCCCCACCGGAAAAAGCAACAACGCCGGGAACTTCGGCGAGAACAGCCTTTAAGGCCTCATATTTATGGAGCAGCTTCATTAGGGTCAAAACCTGGACAGGTGCATGAAAATATTGCCTTCAATTTCCATTCGGTAACATTTTGACAGGCGTGCTCAACTCAAAACCCTCTTGCTCGATCCATTTCTTCAAAGTCTCGGCAATTTCACGGGCTCTGACAACACTGGACAACGGCGCGGTCCGCACCTGTTTCCCGTTAACTTCGATCTGGCCGCTCTTAAGCTCGGCGTAGCTGACTTCCCCGTAATTCCGGGCAATACCGTGGGAATAGTCATGGGAATAATCGACCACCTGGGTAAAGATATCCTCATCCGCGACACCGGTGAAGGCCGCGATCTCTTCATTCAAAATCGGAATCGGCACTCCGACCCCGACCGCAAGGGTGCAGCCATAACCCTGCATACTGACCCCCTTGAGCCAGCGCGAAGACATCTGCTTGAGATCCCCCTGCAACATCAGGGTGCCGGCGGGTCGCACCGGCACTCCGTTTGCGCCCCGAGGCGCCGTGGGGTTATGCTGGGTGCCGTGCCAGGTCACATACCCCTCGCCGCCGCCGAGAAAGATTCTGGTACCCAGGCCGATGGTGCGGTAGTATGGATCATTCATCAACGGACTCAACTGGCCGGCGCTGCAATAGGTGGCGTTACGGCCCTTGGCCTTCAGGGTACCCATATAGGTATAGATGGTCTTCTCGGAAAGATTGATGGCGCAGTTGTAATTCTGGTAGGAGTTCCTGGGATTGCACAGCAGGGCATGGGGAAGATCCGCCAGGGTGAAGCTTTTAACCAGGCTGCGATTGGGGTAACAATCGGTCCCGTAGCCGCTCCCTTCCAGAACAATCTCCCTGCCCGCCACCAGATCCTCGATCACGTGTCCGCCGCCGTAACGGAATTCCCCGGGGTAAACCTTATTGAGGGGATCGTCCTCGGTCGGTTCGGTGGCGCCGATATAGATATCGACCGCGGCCAGACCGCCGTAGGCCGGCACCCTGTTCAACGAAGCCTTCGCCGCCTTGAAAGTAGGATTGACCTGCCCGAAATTCATAAAGACGCCGGAAGAGCACATCGGCGAAAAAGTTCCGGTGGTGACAACATCAATCTGTCTGGCGGCATTAACCGCTCCCCTCTCCTTAACGATCGAAACCATTTCCTCGGCGGTAACCACCACCGCCTCTCCTGAACGGATGCGGGCGTTGATTTCGTCAATCGATTTTACTACCTGATGACTGCTCATCTATTGATTCACCTTTGTTTTTGATGGCGTCGCAAAAATCGCCAGACCATGTCCCCTGAATCCGTGAGCGTTCGGGAACGGCCCAGAAGCATGGAGGCTCAAATATTGATTCATGCTGAGGATATATCAACGAGTTATCGACGCGGCTGATGATCCTTTACAGGAAGGCCTGAAAGGCGACGGGCAAATTCATCAACCGAGACCCACGCATAGATAAAACACTAATTCCAGAATAGGCAACAGCAAACTACTACTGGTCGTCAAGGATCAGTACCCCGTAACCCCGAGACCATCGCAATCTTGCTCGTTATTTTACGTGCACCAACCGCGTTGCGACTTCCTTTACATAGAGCTATGCAGGGAAGCCGCACCTAGTTGGTCCGCAAAATCCCTTCGCAATCTCGCGAAACTTTATGGTTTACGGCTACTAAGTTAATGTCCGGGGATCAGGGCAGCAATCAGTCCATAATCGAAATAACCCGATGGCCGGCGGACTCAAGGGCCTTTACTACCGGTTCGATATGGCCCTTGCCGAGCCTGAAATAGTAGACCTTGGGACTGGAGTTGCGTATTTCAGCGGCGACACTGAATATCTCGATCTCGTTTTCCTTGATGATTCTGGTAACATCCTCCACCCCGCCATCCTTGTCGACAATAACGTCAAGACGGGTTGAGGACTGGAGCAACCCCATAACCTCGATAAAACCCGCGATGATATCGGAAGAAGTAATCACCCCGACCAGTCTATCCCCCTCCATAACGGGCAAACCGCCGATCTTATGGTCGTGGATCATCCGGGCCGCCTTGTCAATACTGGAATCGACGTCTATGGTGATCGGATTGACCGCCATCACATCATGAACATGAATATCCTCTACCATTGAAGGGAAAAAGTACTGGCGGAGATCGGTCTGGGTGATGAAACCTTCCAGTCGGCTGCCGTCAACCACCGGCAGATGGCGAATCGAATGCTTCTTCATCAATTCGGCCGCCCGCTGAATCAGCATGGTCCTGCCGATCGTCACGGGATCCGGTTTCATCCAGTTTTTAACCTTCATTTCGTGGCATGCCTTTGAGAATATTAAAAGTAACCATGATGGCGTCGCAAAAAGCACCCAAAAGGGCATAAATCGCCAGCTCCCGCGTGGCTGTAAATTGTCTCGCCATTGCAGCGTCCTGAGTACGTTTCATTCCTCAAAAACTTGCACGCTTTGGATCAGACGATTTTTGCTTAGCCATACCGAAACTTTTTTGCGAATTAATCAAACATAATCCGCATAAAAACAGCAATCAGGCTAAGATAAAGACCAATATTAACGTTAGAACAAAAGACCTTTTATTTCAAGCCGGAAAAATCTGGTGGCAAGGATCGGAAAGGACTGGCGACTTTATGCTACTCCAGACCTTTGAACAGTAAAACGTCCCTAAAAAAACAGCGAAAACTATTTCGACTTGTTGATTATGGTTTTTCTAATTAAGATTGCATTCCTTCCAAGCCTGAAATAATCGATAAGAAATTTGAAAAAACGGATTCTCAGCCATGTCTAACGATGACGAGCAGAACAAAGAACCATCACAACCCCAAGCCCTCCTGAAGATTCGGGACCGCATCGACGAAATTGATCAGGAAATTTTATCCCTGCTGAAAGAAAGACTCGCTTGCGCCAGGAAAATCGGCCAGCTCAAAAGCCATGACGATATGCCGAAATGGGACCCGAAACGGGAACGGCAGATATTCGAACGGCTACACAAAAGCAATGCCGGCGCCTTCCCCGAACCCTCGCTCGATTCTATATTTCAGGAAATCATCACCACCTGCCGTCTTTCCCAGAAAAAAATCGAGGTCGCCTATCTTGGCCCCGAGGCGACTTTCTCCAATCTGGCGGCGGTCGAATATTTCGGGCAAAGCGCCTACTACCGATCGATGGAGACCATCGAGGATGTGTTCATCGAAACGGAGAGAGGGAGGGTCAATTACGGGATTGTACCGGTGGAAAACTCCATTGAGGGCGCGGTTACCTCGACCCTTGATTCCTTCATGAAATACAACGTCAAGATCTGCGGCGAATTGAACCTCTGCATCAGCCACCATCTGGTCAACCAGTCGGGGGATATCAACGACATCATGAAAGTGGTGTCCCACTCCCAACCCCTGGCCCAATGCCGGCAGTGGCTCAAGAAAAATCTGCCCGGGGTTAAGACCCAGACCGTCTTCAGCAGCGCGGTGGCCTCGATGATGGCCGCCGAGGATCCATCCCTGGCAGCTATTGCCAGCTCGATGGCCGTCAAGACTTATCATCTCCACACGGTGGTCAGGGGGATCGAGGACTACAGCGGCAATACCACCCGTTTCCTCTTGATCGGACAGGAATCACCGGCCCGGAGCGGCTACGACAAGAGCTCACTGCTGGTAGGTCTTCTGGATCGTCCCGGCGCCCTCCACAACTCATTAAGCATTCTCGCCGATCACGGCATAAACCTGACCAGGATCGAGTCTAGACCGTTGAAGGGCGAAGCCGGCAAGTACCTGTTCTTCCTGGACATGGAAGGGCACATCGAAGACGAAAACATCCGGCAGGGATGCGAGGAGCTAAAAATGGGCTGCTCCTCTTTTGTCTGGCTGGGGTCCTATCCCCGTTCCCGGTCCTGACCGTATCGTCAGGAGCTAACCGCCGATTCTCGACATTCGGCCATGGCAGTTCTTGATTTCAGACCCCGACAGCTTGTGGCCTTCTGGTTTATTCTTGATGGTCGCGATCAGGGCGGCGCGAATATCGGCGGCTGTGCCGCCGGACCGGATAATCGTCTTCAGATCGGTTTCCCGGTCGGTAAGCAGGCAGGAGCGCAGGCGGCCTTCAGCGGTCAGCCGCAGCCGATTACACCGGGCACAGAAATGGTCGCTGATCGGGCTGATAAATCCCACGGTTCCCGCCGCCCCCGGCAGGCGATAGGTCTTGGCCGGCCCGTCAAACCTGCCGCCGCCCACCGGGGTCAATCCGCCCAGTTCCCTCTCGATTCGGGCCATGATATCAGCGGACATTATGTAATAGTCCTGCCGCCAGTTGCTGTCGTCACCCATCGGCATGAACTCGATAAATCGAACCTGGAGCGGTTTCTCCAACGACAACCTGGCAAAATCGATAAACTCATCGTCGTTAATGCCGTTCATCGCCACCACATTGAGCTTGATTGCGGCAAACTCCCGGTCAAGGGACTGCTCAATACCCCGCCAGACCCTGGTGAAACCGTCAACGCCGGTGATTTCCCGAAAACGCCCGGGCTTTAAGGTATCGAGACTGATATTGAGTTTGCGGATCCCGGATTCATACAGCTCCGCGATTTTGTCGGCCAGCAACATGCCGTTGGTGGTGATCCGCACCTCTTCAATGCCGTCAAGCCTGGCCAGCTCGCCGATAAAACCGGTGACATCGCGACGAACCAGGGGTTCCCCCCCGGTCAACCGGACTTTTTTGATCCCCAGACCGGCCGCAACTTTTATGACTTCGAGCAACTCCTCGTAACTGAGCAACTCCCCGGCATCAAGTTTGTCCTCAAGCGGTTTCGGCGTGCAATAAAAACAGCGCAGATTGCACTGATCGGTAAGGGAGACCCGCAGGTAACTGACCGAGCGGGAAAAAGAGTCGACAAGCCCTATATTTTTCGGCTGTTCCGATGGGTTACTGCTGAAAATATTCATTTAATGATCCAAACCATGTTTTTATGGAATACAGAGCCAATCGTTGCTATCTTGTCTAACCGATCATGCCTCAATCGAATTCAACCTGAATCAAGGGCTTTAAAGAACCGATCAGAGCAGGAAGGCGGGCCGATATTGATTATCTCACGGTATATCGACGAGTTACCGGAACCACGGCAGGCCAGATACCGAACGCCCTGAAGGGTGGCGAATTCACCTCGATCAAGGAGCGGACAAACAACCAATTACAAGCTGGCAAGGGCATACGGCCCAATCGCCGTCATAGATTCAGCTTATCTTAACCCTTATTAAACCGGTAGCCAAATTAAACCGTTAGCAAAATTAAACCGTTAGCAAAATTATTCGCTTTGTATTAAAGATGTCCAACTTGTAAAAAGGCGCAGCCGAACAAAGCTCCCTTATAAACCTTACACCTGAATCCGTGACGGCTTAGTGCATTGATTCACGATATGTGATTGTTTTTACGTAAAATACAGACAGTGATCCGTGGTGGCTGGAATGTACCCGCCACCCTGCGGGGCGCCCGACAACGGCGCATCTGCCTCGTTGGCAACTCCTTGATATACCATCAGAATTATCAACATCGTTGCCGCCTTCCATCTGCGCCGTTCTCGAACGCTCATGGATTCATGATTACAAGCTTCAGGAAATCACCAAATCATCATGCTGATCCTCGGAATTGAAAGTTCCTGCGACGAGACCGCGGCCGCGATACTGGCCGACGGCAAAACCCTGCTGGCCGATGTCATCAACTCCCAGGTTGATATACATGCCCTTTACGGCGGAGTGGTCCCGGAACTTGCCTCGCGGCAGCACATCCGCAATATCAGCCACGTGGTCGATACCGCCCTGAAAGAAGCCGGGCTGACCCTGGACCAGATCGACGGACTGGCGGTGACCGAAGGACCGGGGCTGGTCGGATGCCTGCTGGTGGGCCATACCTATGCCAAAGCTCTTTCGCTGGTCCGGCAAATTCCCATGGTCGGGGTCGATCACCTGACCGGGCATCTGCTGTCGATCTTCCTTGCCGAGCAACACCCGGCCTTTCCTTATATAGCGATGGTCGCTTCAGGCGGTCATTCGAGCATCTTTCTGGCCGAAGGGCCCGAAAAGTTCAAACTGCTCGGCCGCACCCGTGACGATGCCGCCGGCGAAGCCTTCGATAAAGTCGCCAAACTTCTCGGTCTCGGCTATCCAGGCGGACCGTTTATCAGCAGAGCGGCCGAGGAGGGAGATCCCGAAGCCATTAATTTTCCCAGGGCCTGGCTGGGCCGTGACAACCTGGACTTCAGCTTCAGCGGTCTGAAAACGGCGGTGGCCAATTATGTCAGTCAACATAAAAAAAAGAACATGGAGCTGAATATTGCCGACCTCTGTGCCTCCTTTCAGGAAGCAATCGTCGAGGTGATTACCACCAAAACCCTGCGGGCCGCAAGTCAGAACGGCTGCCGGAATATCGTGCTGGCCGGCGGGGTCGGCGCTAATCCGCGTCTGCGGGAACTGATGCTCAACCGAGGCGGGGCGGAGAACAAAAGCGTCTTTCTGACCCCGAAAAGGTTCTGCACCGACAACGCGGCGATGATCGCCCTGGCCGGGTATTTCAAGTTCAGAGGTAACGCGGAAATCTGTCCGGATTCCGACGTCTATTCGAGATCGACATTCAGTTGAAAAAAGGCCATGGGCACGGAATCCCCGCCCTATACATCTTTAGCGCCGGCCTTTACCGTTAAGAAAAAGTCAACAGAGCGACTAATGAGTGCAAAATAACATAAAACAAACACTCCGGAACTCAAGACTGGCACCCAGTAAAGAGCGCGGTCAGAATTTCCTGGTCAACCCGGCCATCTCCGAGGCCATTATCGCCAAAGCCGGTGTTACCGGAGAGGACACGATCATTGAACTCGGAGTGGGTCTGGGGGCCGTGACCATTCCCCTGGCGGCGAAGGCCCGCGAGGTGATCGGCATTGAGCTGGACAAAGGCATCGTCGAATGGCATGAGGAGCAAAAGATCCTGCCCTCGAATGTCACCTTAATCCATCAGGATCTCCTCAAGACCGATTTTCGGGAATTATCCGCCCGGATCGGCGGCAAACTGAAGATCATCGCCAATCTGCCCTACTCGATCTCCAACCCCCTGGTTTTCAAGCTCATCGAAAATCGTGACGTGATGGAATACGCGGTTTTGATGCTGCAAAAGGAAGTCGGCCAACGTTTGCAGGCGTCGCCGGGAACGAAGGTCTACGGGGTGCTGTCGGTGCTGCTCGCCGCCTGTGCCTCGACAAAAATCATCATGGAGGTGGGACCGGAACAGTTTCACCCCCGGCCGAAAATCGACTCGGTGGTCACCAGGATCCTTTTCGACCCGCCCCCCTTGAGGGTCAGGGAACTGCCGGACCACGACCCGGCCCTACTCAAGAAAGCGGTAAACGCCGCCTTTCAGCAGCGGCGCAAGACCCTGTTCAACAGTCTCTCTTCATCGGGTATTGCCAATACCGACAAAAAAATGCTGAAAGTTGTTCTGGAAAAAGCCGGGATCGACCCCAAGGTTCGACCCGAAAAGTTGTCAGTCGAGGAATTTGTCCGGCTGGTCAATACGATCCAGGACTCTGATTTGCCTCAATCCTGAATCCGTGACGGCTTGTATCTGCACCGTTCTCGAACGCTCACGGATTCAGGTTTATGGAAAATCAGAAGCACAAACCGCAGTCGGGACACTCGGTCCCCCCCGAAAAACCATGTCCGCAGGCCGGGCAGGTATTTTCGGCGGAGAGCGGATCGAAAACCGATTCCGCCGATCCGGCCACGGTATCGATAACCGCGGTGCGGCGAATCTCGCTCTCAATGATCATTACTGCGTCACGGGCCTCCTCCCTTCTGACTACCAGGTTGCAATTGCCGCCGCAACATCCTTTGCCGCAGGAACTTTCATCACCGGTCAGCATCGCGCTGATCCTCTCCTTAGCCAGCAATTGTTCATAACCCTTCATTTCGGCCAGAGGTCCGCTGCGAACCGCGACCAGTTCGTCATCGGCGGTAAGCTCGCCCCCGCGTTCCATGATTTTCCGCTGCTGTTTCTCTTTTTCGGCAAGCATTTGGCTGCCAGCTATCAGGTCAACCTCACAGCCTGGGCATATTTCAATTTCCGGACGATACTCATCCTTGCAACGGGGGCAATACTTAAGCTCCGGGTCATACATTGTAGATCCTCGCGAATTACAGAATAAAACGGCTTAAATCCTCATCCTGAGAGATATCGGCCAGTTGCTCTTTCACGTAAGCGGCGGTCACCACGAAACGCGGCTCGGTCATTTCAGGGGCCTTGAAAGAAAGTTCTTCCAGGACCCTTTCCAAGACGGTGTGCAGGCGGCGGGCTCCGATGTTCTCGGTCCGGCTGTTTACTTCAGCGGCAATCTCGGCAATTTCATGAATGGCCTGATCCTCGAAAACAAGTTCAACCCCCTCCGTTTCCATCAAGGCGATATACTGTCTGATCAAGGCATTTTCGGGCTCGGTAAGAATTCGGTAAAATTCCTCTTTGCCGAGGGGGTGCAGTTCGACCCTGATCGGGAACCTCCCCTGCAATTCCGGAACCAGATCAGAGGGCTTGGCAAGGTGAAAAGCGCCGCTAGCGATGAACAGAATGTGATCGGTCCGGACCATGCCGTGTTTGGTGGTGACCGTCGAGCCTTCCACGATCGGCAGAAGGTCGCGCTGAACCCCTTCCCGGGAAACCTCGCCGCTTTGCGAGCCGCCCTGACGGGAGGCGATCTTGTCGATCTCATCGATAAACACGATACCCGATTGTTCGGTTCTGCGAACGGCAAGGTCGCTGACCTTCTCCATATCGACGAGCTTGGCTGATTCTTCGGAGGTCAACAGAGCCATGGCCTCGGCCACCTTGACTTTGCGGGGCTCTTTTTTCTGGGGGAAAATTTTGCCGAACATCTCCTTTACTCCCATGCCCATATCCTCCATGCCCGGTCCTCCGGAAAGCATCTCGATCATGGGCATCTGCTGGGACTGCTCGAAGTCCATTTCGACAATTCGCTCATCGAGCTTTCCCTCCCTGAGCATCCGCCTGAATTTCTCCCTGGTCGTGTCAAGTCGGGAGACCGCGTCATCATCCTCGGGAAAACCGGGAGTGGTGGCGTAAGCCGGTTTGTCCGTGAGCGGCACCAGAACATCGAGCAGGCGCTCTTCCGCCATCTCGGCGGCCCGGGCCGTTACCTTTTCCCTCTCCTCATCGTTAACGATCTTGACGGCCAGATCGGTGAGGTCCCGGATCATCGATTCCACATCACGCCCGACATAGCCGACCTCGGTAAACTTCGAGGCCTCGACCTTGATAAACGGAGACTGGGCCAATTTGGCCAGACGCCGGGCAATCTCGGTTTTACCAACCCCGGTGGGGCCGATCATAATGATATTTTTAGGAGCGATCTCATCGGCCAAAGGGGGCGGCACCTGCTGCCGACGCCAGCGGTTTCGCAAAGCGACGGCGGTAAAACGCTTGGCGCCTGCCTGGCCGATAATGTATTTATCAAGTTCCGCGACAATTTCGCGGGGGGTCAACGAAGCTTTCGATTCCATATTTTTTCTGTCAGATTTTGGGTTTATAGTATTAAGAAGATCATCGCGGGCATCATTTGCCGGCGGCCATCTTTTCGACAATCAGGTTGTCGTTGGTGTAAATGCAGATCGAGGCGGCAATCAGCAACGCTTCCCGGCAGATCTCCCCGGCATCGAGGCTGCTGTGGGCGACCAGGGCCTTGGCCGCCGACTGGGCGTAAGGACCGCCGGAGCCGATCGCCAATATTCCGTCATCCGGTTCGATCACGTCACCCGAACCGCTGATCAACAGGGAATGGTCTTTATCAACCGCGATCATCATCGCTTCAAGACGGCGCAGCATCTTATCCGTCCGCCACTCCTTGGCGAGCTCAACCGCCGCGCGCATCAGATTGCCGTTGAATCGTTCCAGTTTCTGCTCAAGCTTGTCAAAAAGAGTAAAGGCATCGGCGGTGGCGCCGGCAAAACCGGTTATGACCTTGTCACCATAGAGTTTTCGCACTTTTCGGGCCTGATGCTTCATAATGGTGTTGCCCACGGAGACCTGGCCGTCACCGGCCAAAGCCACTTCGCCATTATGACGAACGGCGATTATGGTTGTCGATCTTATTTTCAATTTATTCTCTCCAGGTTTTATTTTTTTGCCATGGGATGGGCCCGATCATACACTTCGGTCAGAAAGTCCATATTCAGGTGCGTGTAGCGCTGGGTGGTCGACAGACTGGCATGGCCCAGAAGTTCCTGGACCGTTCTGAGATCTGCCCCCATTTCGAGCAGATGGGTGGCAAAGGAATGCCGCAGGACATGCGGGGTTACCTTGCTGATGATGCCGGCCCTCAGAGAATAATCGGCCACCAGGCGCTCAATGCTGCGCACCGTCAACCGCCCTCCCCTGACATTCAAAAAAACCGCGTTATTTTCAGGCGGATGTCCGCGTTTGATTCTTGCGGCAAGCAACTGGGCCCGCTGGGGCAGGTAAGCCTGCAAAGCCTCCACGGCGGGACGTCCTACCGGCACGATCCTCTCCTTGTTACCCTTGCCGAGCACTCTAACTGATTCGTTGGCAAAATCAAGTTGCTTCAAATCGAGAGAGGCAAGTTCGGCAACCCGGATACCGGTCGAATACAGGAGTTCCAGAATCGCCCGGTCCCTTACTGCGAAGGTGTCGTTGTCACCGGGCGTTTCAAGTAGGGCGAATACTTCGTCAACCGTCAACAGCGACGGCATATAGCGATCCTGCCTGGGCATGGAGATGGCCAGCACCGGATTAGCCGCGACAATCTTCTCGCGAAGCAGAAAGCGGAAAAAAGTCCTCAGGGCGGACAGCTTCCGGGCCACCGAGGCGCTCTTGTTCCTGTTTTTAAGGGAGTAAACGAAAGACCGGATCAGCGGCGTATCGATCAGGCGCGGATCGTTGATTCCGATAAAATCGGCGAACTCGCGAAGATCGCGGCGATAGCTTTCAACCGTATTGGCGGAATAGTTCTTTTCAACCTCCAGCCACCAGGCGAAACGGTCAAGAGATGCCGGCAAATTTAGCGACAAGGACAAGTTCCTGCATTAAAATTAAGGGTTTGTTATGGGATCGGAAAATCACCCATACTATATGTTATGACAAACTCGCAAAAAGTCACGGGATGGATAAGCAAAAAGTCGAGGGGGCCACACAATCATTTCAACCATCGGAAGATTTTTTTATAGTACAATTGGGTTCAAAGAAAAAATTTTCTCAGCTGGGTTCGAAAGGACAGCTTTTTTTGACTTTTGCGAGTTCATCTATAATTTTAAATTACTCAAAATATCTTATTTTTAAAAGAGATTGCCCATCGACGGTTATTTTTTTATGATGGCCATTTTTGGGGGGTATGAGGAAGTCAAAAGGTGGAACGGATCTGCATCACCTCCTCGCCTCCCATCACACATCTTCTAAATGGGATAAAGGTATGGCCAAAAAAAATTTCGAGGAATCCCTGGCAAAACTTGAACGGATCACCGAAGAACTGGAAAGCGGCGATCTAACCCTTGAAGAATCCCTGAAAAAATTCGACGAGGGAGTGAAACTCGCCGAGTTCTGCAACCACAAACTGGACGAAGCCCAGCAGAAGGTAAATGTTTTACTCAAAAAAGATGACATCTTCCGGGAAAAACCCGGCGAAGATGAATCTCTTTCCGATAAATCCGAATCGTAACAACCTTCATGGATCTACAAACCTATCTGCAAGATAAGCGCGGTCTGGTCGAACAGGCGATGGCCGATCTGATGCCCGGGAACGGTAAACTCCCCCCCGAGCTGGATCGTCATCTCGAAGCAATGCGCTACAGTCTCTTCGCAGGCGGCAAAAGAGTAAGGCCGATCCTTTGCCTCGCCTCCTGTGAAGCGGTTGGCGGCGCGATCAGCCATGCCTTGCCGGCTGCCGTGGCTCTGGAATGCATCCACACCTACTCCCTGATTCACGACGATCTGCCCGCCATGGACGACGATGAGCTCCGGCGCGGCAAACCGACCAGTCATATGCTTTACGGCGAGGCCGGGGCGATCCTGGCCGGAGACGGTTTGCTGACCCTGGCCTTTGAGTTGTTGAGCGGCAAACTCCCTGCCGATATCGAGCCTGGCGCTCAGCTCGGGATCATCAATATCATTGCCCGCGCGGCCGGTTCACTGGGAATGGTCGGCGGCCAGGCGATGGATATCGTTTCGGAAGGGAAAGAGATCGATGTCATAACCCTGCGGGAAATACACAGCCGCAAAACCGGGGCGCTGATAAGTGCCGCAGTCCAGAGCGGCGCAGTCATCGGCGGAGCGACCCCGGAACAGTTTTCGTCCCTGACCACTTACGGCGAAAAGATCGGACTGGCCTTCCAGATTGTCGACGACCTGCTCAACGTCGAAGGAACCGCCGAGCAGCTGGGCAAAGCCGCGGGCTCCGATGCAGACCGGAACAAAGCAACTTATCCGGCCCTTTACGGTCTCGAACGGACCAGGCAGCTGGCCGAAGAGAGTGTTGCCGAGGCCTTGGATGCCCTGGCCCATTTTGACGAATATTCCGCCCCCCTTCGCCGGCTGGCCTCCTATATTATTAGCCGAAGTAAATAAAAGTGACTATAATTGCAAGGTGTGTTGAGCCTTTACCGCATGGTCAGTTATGAATGACCTCCCCTTAACTTCTATTGGCAGTCAACTTCAGCATCTAATTATGACCGAAAAAAATTCAATTCTTGACTCAATCAATTCCCCCCGGGATCTTAAAATGTTAGCGGTTGAGGATTTACCGCTGCTGGCCGCGGATCTCCGCCGGGAAATCATCAAAACCGTCGCCGCCAACGGCGGCCATCTGGGGCCCTGTCTCGGCGTAGTCGAACTGACCATCGCCCTCCATTACGTGTTCAACACTCCGGACGACAAGCTGATCTGGGATGTCGGTCACCAGGCATACGCCCACAAATTGCTGACCGGCCGCAAGGATCAATTCCACACCCTGAGGCAGCACCAGGGGATCAGCGGTTTTCCCAAAAGGGAAGAAAGTCCCTATGACGCCTTTGACACCGGACACAGCAGCACCTCGATTTCCGCGAGCCTCGGCATCGCCCTGGCCAAATCCTTGAAAGGCGATGCCAATCGTGCCATTGCCGTGATCGGCGACGGCTCCATGACCGGCGGCATGGCTTTCGAGGCTCTTAATCAGGCCGGCCACCTTGACAAGGACCTCATTGTCATTTTAAACGACAACGAGATGTCCATTTCCCCCAATGTCGGTGCTCTGTCAAGCTTTTTGAGCAGGAAGATGACCGGCAAGGCCATGACCCGGCTGAAAAGAGACACCGAAAATTTCCTGAAATCGTTCGCCAATGTCGGCGAGAATATTTTCAATGTCCTGAAGAGAAGCGAGGAGAGTTTCAAGGCATTCTTTACCCCGGGCATGCTCTTCGAAGCCCTCAAGTTTGAATATGTGGGACCCATTCAGGGGCATCAGATCGAAAGTCTGATTGAAACCATGCAAAACGTCAGGGATTTCAGTAAGGGTCCGGTCCTCATCCACGTAATTACCACCAAGGGCAAGGGCTATGCCCCGGCCGAGGCGACTCCCGATAAATACCACGGGGTGGGTCCCTTTGAGATCAACACCGGCAAACCTCTCCCGGCTGCGTCCAATCCCTTATCGTACACCAAGGTTTTCGGCGACACCATTGTCAAGATGGCCGAGAACGACCCCCGCATCGCCGCCATTACCGCCGCCATGACCGCCGGCACCGGTCTGAGCCGCTTTGCCGAACTTTTCCCCGACCGGTTTTTCGATGTCGGGATAGCAGAGCAACACGCGGTTACTTTCGCGGCCGGTCTGGCTACCGAAGGCATTCTGCCAGTAGTGGCAATCTATTCGACCTTCCTGCAACGCTCACTTGATCAGATTATTCACGATGTATGCCTGCAGAATCTGCCGGTAACTTTTGCGATTGACCGCGGCGGCGTGGTCGGCGATGACGGTCCCACCCACCATGGCGTATTCGATCTCTCGTTCCTGCGCTTCATTCCCAATCTGATTCTAATGGCGCCCAAGGACGAAAGAGAATTTCAGGACATGCTCTACACGGCGGTCATGTATCCCGGACCGACAGCGATCCGCTATCCCAGGGGAAAAGGAATCGGCACGGAACTGACCGATTCTTTCGAAAAGTTGGCGATGGGCAAAGGCGAGCTTTTGCGGGAAGGAAGCGATGTCCTGCTGCTGCCGATCGGGAACCGGGTACATCCGGCCCTGGCCGCGGCCGAAGGGTTGCAGAAGCTGGGGATTGAAGCCGCGGTGATTAATCCCAGATTCATCACGCCCCTCGACAGTGAGCTGATCTGCGAATGGATCGAAAAAACCGGCGCGGTAGTTACGGTGGAAGACAATGCCCGGAAAGGGGGATTTGGAAGCGCGGTGCTGGAACTTATGGAGCGGCAGGGCTTAAACAGGTCAAGCCCGGTAAAATGTCTCGGCTATCCGAACCATTTCATTGAACACGGTCCCCAGGAAACGCTCTACAAAAATGCCAGAATAGATACTCCGGGAATTATCCAGGCCGTACTCAAACTGATCTCCTGAGATAAGCACAAAAAAAACCGGCAAGTTGCGTCTGCAACTTGCCGGTTTTTTTAGACTTTCAACTTTGTAGCTAAGCATGCCATCCCCCTGCGGGGGTGAAAATCGTCAGATCCTAGGCGCGCAAATTTCGAGAAATGCAGCGTACTTCAGTACGCTGCAATGACGAGACAAATTTGCAGCAACGCAGGAGCTGGCGATTTTTGCGCCACCATCAATTTTCGGTTTTTTCGGCGGCAAGACGCTTATCAAGTTCACCCGCCAACTCCTCGCTGATATCAAGGGATTCATCCTCGTAAAGCACGCCCTTACTTATATCGAGAATCAACGAGTATCCTTTGCTTTTGCCGTAGTCAACAATAATATCTTCAAGTTCCTTCAGGATCGGCTCAACCTGCTCCTGCTCGAAGGTCTTGATATCGTTTGAGGCATATTCCGACTCCTCCTCGAGAGCTTGGGCAAGTCTCCTGAATTCTCGTTCCTTCTTGGTCTTGACGGCCTCACTCCATACCCCGGACTTCTTCTCGATTTCGTCTTTGAGGGCGATGATGGTCTCTTCCTGCTTGCGAAGTTTCTTCTGATAATCTTCCAGTTTTTTAGTTACGGAATTTCTTGCAGCCTGACCGCTTTCGGAGATAGCCAGAATTTTTTGCAGGTTCATGGTACCTATTTTAACCGAATCCTGTGCCGAAACCGGTTGGGATACAAAAAAGGTAAGTGTAAGACCAAGACATAATGCAGCCAGCAACTTTTGTGGCATAATATTTCTCCTCGTTAATGCTGAATACTTATTAAAAAACCATTTAAAAAGCCGGAGCAATCCTGCTTTGCCCCGGCCCGTTGAAAAAGACTTCAGTAGATGATGAAATTGATGATATTTTACTCTACAACAACGAAATCATCGCGCCTGTTCTGGGACCATGACAATTCATCATGCCCGAAATTGATCGGCCGCTCCTCGCCATAACTGATGGTGGAAAGACGGGTTTCCGGAATTCCGAGGTTAACCAGATATTTTTTCCCGCTCATCGCCCTCCTCTGCCCCAGAGCCATATTGTATTCGTTGGTGCCCCGCTCATCGCAGTTACCCTCGACCCGCACCTTGAATCCCGGATTTTCTTCCATGAAGACGGCGTTTTTCTCCATGCGGTCAACCTGGTCACTTTTGATTACCGATTTATCGAAATCGAAGTAGACGGGAAAAAGGCCGGGGGTAGTCCTGCCCTCCAGGGATGTTTCTTCGGCCTCGTCAAGAACCTCTGTATCGAGCGATTCCGCGCTGCCCATACCTTCTTCCTCGATTTCCGAGACTACGGCTTCCTCTTCCTCATCCGCTTCAGCCCCCACCGCCTCCTCTACTCTGGCGACCTCCGGTTCTTCAGCGGTCGGCGGGACGGTTTTTTTAGCACAGGCAGACATTGAAGCTAAAAATATTACGATCATGGCTGAAACGACGAAAGAACTCAATTTATTACGATTCATTTTTTCATTCTCCTCTGTAAAATACTGAATATTAAACCGGCAGCAAATATGATAAAATAAATGTAAAGCATCAACTACATTTTTCAGATTTAGTCATTTAACCCAGATTCCGTTCAGACTCCATTTTACCAATTTGCAAAGGTAAAGAAATACTGATTAAAATTCAATCTTTTTTTCTCCTTGGATACCAGAAAGATACTTGCCATTATCCTTTAAAACTGCTTATTGGAATAGCGTTTTACACATTAACAGGAACTTATAAGTCCATATGCGGGAAGTAACAAAATGGTGAAACAAAGCTCGGCGTATATCGATAAAGACCAGATCCTCCACGATATGATCTCCTCCAACCGCTGGGGTACCTATTTCGGCGTATCCCAGAAAGTTCTGGATCAAGTCTGGGACAGTCTCACTGCCCCGGAAGGTAATTCCGTCACCTATATATCGATGGAAATCGCCGCGGACCGGGACGCTTTCCACCCGATAAAATCGAGACTCCTTGATCTGGATATTTCCGGCAGCACCAACCCGCTGATCGATCAGTTCGTCAAGGATTTCCTCCACGGACTTGAAAAAATCCCCAACTACGGAGGCGGGTTGGGAGTGCTGGCCGGCGATACTCTGAAGAGTTTCGCTGATTGCCGGATTCCGGTCGTCGCGGTCTCCCTCCTTTACCGGCACGGCTACTTTTCACAGATGGTTGACTCCCGGATCGGCCAGATTTCCTGGTCAAGCGAATGGGAGCCGGAGAAGACTCCATCGATTTACGCCCTGCATCAAGCCGATGATCCGCAAAGCGAGCTCAGAATTGAAGTGCCCTTCTATGATGAGCATGACAGAGCGACAAGTGCCTGCGCCAGATTATGGATGAAAATGGAGGTAAACAACCAACTTAATTATTTCGTGCCGCACATCCTCCTTGACTTTCACACCGAGGAATCACCCCAATGGATTCGGGATGCGGCTAAAAACCTTTACGACAGCAGTTCGGAAAAGACCAAAATTATCCAGCGGCGGATGCTCGGCGCCGGTGTAATTCCGGCGATGAAAGCCCTGGGCATCACCTCGAGAACCATCCACCTCAACGAACAACACGGGGTGGCGGTGATCCTGGATCAGATACTCGACAGGTTACAGCAAAAATACGGCGAGGACTATACGCAGCGGGCCACTGATCAGGATATTTTCGCCGCAGCCGAAGAGGTGGCACAAAACATCGTCTTTACGATTCACACCCCGGTAAAGGCGGGCCATGACCGCTTTGACAAGAATCTATACCGGAAATTCATCCACTCCTTTTATCATCGTATTCTGGATCTGTTGGCCGAAGACCGCGACAACCATAACAACTTCAACTTCACCTCGCTGGCCATGCGGATCAACCGCACCACCAATGCCGTTAGCCGCCTGCACAAGGAGGTAACCAAAAAGCAGTTTCCCGAATTTGCCGAAAAGATTTCGGCGATCACCAACGGAGTCCATCACCTGACCTGGATAAGCGATGCCAAGGCGGAGTTGTTCGACAGTTGCTCCGAATTTGAAAACTGGCGGCAGGATCCGAGTGTTTTCAAGCACGGCGCCAGTTTGCTTGACAACAAGAGATTCAGGGCCTTTCTCGAAAGCGCCTGGAAAAAGGACAACTTCAAGTTAATTACCTATGTCAACGAGATGCTCGCCACCCATCGTACCATGATGCAGGAAACCTGGATTGATCCGCCTAATTACCTGTCCAATCTTGACATCAGGGATGCGCGGCTGCAACCGGACACCTTAACCATTGGTTTTGCAAGGAGATTTTCGACTTATAAAAGGGCGGATCTCATTTTCGAGGATATCGAAGAGCTGCTCAAACTGGTAATTGCGAACAATTGGCCGGTCAATTTCATCTTTGCAGGCAAAGCCCACCCAGCCGACGAACCCGGCAAGGCCCTGATCAAAATGGTCATCGACGTTCAGGAGGAACTTTACCGAAAAAGTAACGGGCTCGCCAAACTGGTGTTTATTCCCGGTTATGATATGGCTATCGCCAAGATGATGGTGGCGGGAGTCCACTGCTGGCTGAACAGCCCCAAACGCCCCCTTGAAGCAAGCGGCACGAGCGGCATGAAGTCCGCCTTGAACGGCGTTCCCAATGTGAGCATCATGGACGGCTGGTGGGGCGAAGGATATCATGAAGGGGCAACCGGCTGGAAGTTCGGTTACGAAGATCCGGTAAATCTCGATACCTTAAGCGAAAACCGGGCGGAACTGCTCTATGCGGAAGATTCGGCTTCATTTTACGGGATATTCGCCGAGATCATCGACAATTTTTATAATCCGGAAAAATTCTGTACCTTCATCGACAAAGCGATTATGAACATAGCACTGAACAGCCCCCGTTTCAACACGCACCGCATGGCGGCCGAATACCTGTCGCGCTACAATCTCGATCTTGCCGGCCCCCTTGCCAACAAGATGGCAAAGCTCAAGGATAATTACGACAGCGACCACAAATAGTCGGGTCTTGCTGTGTTCAAACCCGAATCAGTGAGGATTCGAGAACGCGGCAGATCCGCCTTTTTCGCCCCTCGGCGGCGGATAAATCATGGCGACTCAGAAAGAGATAATTTCACTTAACGACAAACGGATAAAGCTGAGTTGAGTAGCTTGTCTGCTCAAACGAAACTTATGCCCCTTTGGTTATAAAACAAAATACACCGGGAAGCCGTCACGGATTCAGGTTCAAAAACAAAACGGAGATATCAATGGCCGAAACAATTGACGAAATAACGATAAATTACGAAGAAGACGGTGTCATGATCGTCAAGGAACTTGACAAGGAAATCCTGACCAGGGGAGCCTGGTCGACAATTATCTTCAAATATCAGCAGTGGGAAAAAGGCAAGGACAAGTACAGTGACGACCGCTATACCATCCGCCGCTACCGGAAGATGAAAGGAGCCTATTCCCAGCAGTCAAAATTTAATATTTCCGGGCGCGACCAGGCCGCCAAACTGGCCGCGATCCTTAATAGGTGGTCGGAGGAAAGCTGATCCGAAATGCTCCTGATCGGGGGGCAACCCAGGATTTTTTTTAAAAACCGGAATCCGTGCGCGTACGACAGGCCACACGGATTCAGGGAAAAGTGATTAATCATGAAGATAACTATCAAATATTGCGCGGCCTGAAACTATTTCCCCAAGGCTTCCAGTCTGGAAGACGCCATAAAAGAGGAAATAGACGCGGAAGTAGATCTTGTTGCAGGTTCGGGCGGGATATTCCTGGTATCAGTCGACGGCCGGGAGATATTTTCCAAGAAAAAGGAGGGCCGCTTTCCAGAAGTTTCGGAGATAATGGCCAAACTGACCTAAAGGACGAATAATTGTGACGACAACCTCTGCCGACGCCAAAACCATTCAACCTGAAGACAGATAGTCAAGAAAGTTTGGCGGAATAAAAAACTTGACTGTTCAGAGAGTTTGTAGACGGATCTGCACCCTGAAGGCATAAAAATCCTACAAGCTGGCGAACAGGATAAGAATCCGGTAACCTGACAGGTCTAGAAACATTATATAACCACAAGACCGGAAAAAAATGAATGCGGTGAGGCAGGCTAGGCACAAGCAGATCAGACCTACCAGGATCACACGGAATAAATCACATGGCGGAAAATCCGGAACAAACCGTACTCCATGAACTTGGCCCCGGCGGCGCCTCGGGAAACAGCTGGAATCTTACCGGCAAAAACACCTTCAAGATAGGGCGCGGTCCGACCAACGATATAGTGCTGCCCTATTCCTGGGTATCCCGCAAGCACACCATGATCCGGCGGGAAAATGACGGGATTTTCCACATCATGGACCTTGGCAGTTCCAACGGCACTTACCTCAACAACAAGCAAATCCACTCCCCGGCGATCCTGAATAACGGTGACCTGATCACCCTCGGCAGGACAACGATCAGATTCGACCAGTTCATCGAAAAAACCGAACAGGAAGAAGACATATCCGAACTTACCCTGGATATGACCATCGCCCACATCAAAAAGGAAATCGTCACCATTCTGGTCTGCGACATCCATGAATTCACCAGCCTTTCCGAGAAACTGGGCAACAAACACAGCTCGAAACTGCTTCAGTTCTGGACCCAAAAAGTCGGCGCCATCATTAAAGAACACGACGGTCTGATCGATAAATTTATAGGCGCCGCGGTAATGGCCACCTGGACGGGCGGAACCGTAATGAGCGGGGCAAGAAACGCCCTGCGCTCCGCCCTTGAAATCAGCCAGGCCACCAAAAAAATAGGGGAAAGTATTCCGGAGATCAAGCATCCCCTGTCAATCGGTGCGGCAATCAATACCGGCGAGGCGATGCTGGGAAACATGGGGTTGACCGGGCCCCGGGATTCAACGGTGATCGGGGATGTGGTTAATCTGGCCTTCAAATTGAAATCGATGACCGAACAGGATGAGGCGGATGTGATCATCGGCGCCGAAACAGCCCGATATCTCGATAATCCGGCAAAATATTTCGACAAGAAAACCTTTGAGATTAAAGGAAGAACCGGCCGGATTAACGCCCACGCCTGCTCTTTCGATCAGTTAGCCTATTATCTTTCGGCCACCGCCACCCACAGCCGCTGAAAGTCTGCAATCCGGCAAGCGACTGCAGGGTGCATAAGAGGCAAGGCATTGCCGGTAATCTCGGCAACTTTTCGATAATCATCCGTATAATCAATCACCGCCTTCTTGCATCCAAGCCAATTCTCAAGTCCTTGCGAATTCAGAGACACCCTCAGGATTCGGGGCTCTGCAGCAATCGCTTAACTTTTTCTCTCTCCGAACAAGGCGGAGCCCACCCTGATCAGGGTTGCCCCCTCCTCAATCGCCGCTTCATAATCGGCGGACATCCCCATCGACAACTCCAGTCCCCCATCGACGGCCAGAAGTCCTTTCGCACGGAGGGCAAAGGCCAACTCCCTGGTTTGCCGAAAATATGGCCGGGTCTGCTCCGGGTCGGCACTGAAAGGCGGCATGACCATCAAGCCCCGGGCCCGGATGTTAGGCAGGTCGCGGATATCCTTCAGGAGCGCGGCGCAATCTTCCGGGGCCACTCCCGCTTTCTGGGGCTCCCTGCCGATGTTTACCTGGATCAGGACCGGCAGGATCCCGGCACCGCTGTCCGACAGACTCCGGTCGAGAGCCCGGGCTATCTTCAAACGATCGACGGTTTGAATCATCCCGAACAAGGTGGCGGCGGTGCCCGCCTTGTTGGACTGAAGATGACCGATAAAATGCCAATCGATTCCCTGATCGAGCCGGGCAATCTTTTCCGCCGCTTCCTGCAGGTAATTTTCTCCGAACAATCTCTGGCCGCAAGCAAACGCTTCATTGATCCGCTCAACCGGCTGTTTTTTACTGACCGCGACAAGACGGACTTCTTCCGGTGCCCGTCCCGTTCTGCGAGCCGCCGCTGCCATCCTGGTGCGGATTAGTTCAAGATTCGTTTGGATCAGGGACATTTTGTAACCACCATTCAAAAGTTTTTTCACCAACCGTTATTTATTTTACTGCCCGAGGCAGACGAAAAAGTTTTTCGGCATTGGCGGTTGTCGCCGCGGCAACTTCATCCAGGCCAAGGCCCTTGAGTTCGGCAACTTTTTGGGCGGTAAACAACATCAAGGCCGGTTCGTTGCGGCGGCCGCGGCGCGGTTCCGGTGCCAGAAAGGGGCCGTCGGTTTCAAGGATAATCCTGTCAAGGGGCACCTCACGCACCGCAGTCTGTAAAACCTCGGCTTTTTTAAAGGTAACCACCCCCG
Source organism: Desulfobacterales bacterium (assembly GCA_024637225.1). Lineage (GTDB taxonomy): Bacteria > Desulfobacterota > Desulfobulbia > Desulfobulbales > JAGXFP01 > JAGXFP01. Next base: position 4,785 of record JAGXFP010000064.1, on the reverse strand, counting down.
GGATCGAGACATGAAAACCGAGGTCGACTACGGCGCGGGCAAAGGCGGAGTCTCCGGAAAAACAGTGCATCACCCCGCCCGCGGGAAAAGGGTGGGCCTTGGTCAAAATATCAAGGACCTCCCGATGGGCGTCGCGGTCATGTACCACCAGCGGTAACTCTAATTGCTTGGCCAGATTAACCTGCCTGGCGAAATGCTCGATTTGGACATCAGCCGGGGCGTAATTATAATGAAAATCGAGACCGATCTCACCATAGGCCACCACCACCGGATTATCGGCCAGGGCCTGCAACTGTCGGTAGTCATCCTCGGTAATTCCCGCGACATTATGGGGATGAACCCCGATGGTGGCAAAGACTCCGGGACTTTCCTCGGCCAAGCGGATCGCCGACCTGGAACTGGCAAGATCGATCCCGACGGTAACGATTCGGTCGACCCCATGTCTCGCGGCCCGATCAATAACTTCGGCAAGATCGTCTCCATAAGGTTGCATATCGAGGTGGCAATGGGTATCGATCAACCGGCCCCCCACACCAAGCACCGGATAAACAAGATTCTTTTTCTTCGCGGCAGCCATCTGAATAATCTCCAAGCCCTTATCTAAATCCTTAATCCGCTATCTTACGCCCCGCAGGACGGCAGGATGAATCGAGGCGACTCATGAAAAAACAATTATTTCACGTAACAACAAACGGATAAAGCTGAGTCGAGCAGCTCGTCCGCTCATACGAAACTTATGCCCTGTGGGTATAAAGCTGAGTTGAGCAGTCTGCTCGTACGAAACTTATGCTCTGTGGTTATAAAGCAAAATCCCCAAATAGCCGTCTCGGATTCAGGTAAATATTTAAAACCTCAATCAGCAACAACTGATAAAGCAAATCATTTGACAAAGCAACTAACTACATAATATCTTTAGCCGAGTTCCACAGTGAATATTTTCCGCCGAATCAATGCCGACTAATTTTTTCCCGAGGCCCGACAACTTGCCATGACAAAACCAGTTTTAAAGGCTATTTATAAAAGACGCAGCGTCCGGGAGTATACCGATGACCCGGTTAAAATCGAAGATTTACGGGAAATTGTCAAAGCCGGCTCCTGGGCTCCATCCGGTCTTAACAATCAGCCTTGGCGGTTTGTGCTGGTCACCGATACTGAAACCAGATCACAATTGGCCGAGCAGACTCGCTATGGACATGTTATCAAGGGCGCTCCCGCCTTGATCGCCGTATTTCTCGACACCAAGGATATGTACAACGAAGTTAAGGACCATCAAGCGAGCGGCGCCTGCATCCAGAACATGCTGCTGGCCGCCGAGGAAATGGGGCTCGGCGCTGTCTGGCTTGGAGAGATATTAAACCGGAAGGATCAAGTCAACCGGATTATTGAAGTAAGCGATGATTATGATCTGATGGCAATCGTCGCCGTCGGCCACCCGACCGGCCGGAACCGCGACTCAAAGAGAAAAGAATTAAACAGCTTAATCATTAAAGAAATTTTGGAGGATTCCTGATGCGCAATACAATCCCCACCCTGTCGGCACACGTATCTATCGCCCTCGTCGCAGCCATTTTCATGTTGAGCGGCTGTTTCCACACCAGTTCCCCGCAAGCGGTTGACAGCGGCCGGGAAGAGATGCCGATGGGTGCTACCAACGAATTTGAACCCTATTATCCTGACAACTTCAGTGACCTGCTGATTCCCGGGGAACTCTCCTGGAACAGGGAAAAGAGTGTCGCCCTGAATTCCGATTCCTTCAATGGCGGCATTCTCAATTTCAGCGGCCGGGTCGAAGTCACCTCCCTGATGGAGTTTTTTTCCAGCAGCATGAAAAACGACGGCTGGACCGAGGTCGGTTCGCTAAAATCAAAGGACGTCCTCCTCGCCTTTACCAAAATGAACAGTTCCTGCATGATCAGAATCATGGAAGGCGGCCCCATCGGCAAAACCGACGTCTACATTTATATCGCCAACTCCAAATAGCAGATATACGGTTTCAATTTTGTTAACCGACAAAAAGATCATTTTCGCGGTAAGCGGCGGTATTGCCGCCTATAAAGCCGCCGACTGGATCCGGAAACTGCGCAGGGAAGGCGCCGAAGTACAGGTGGTTATGACCGGGGATGCCACCCGGTTTGTCACTCCCCTGACCTTTGCGGCCCTCTCCGGCCAGAAGGTTTACGAGGGGATGTTCGACCTCGATGACGCCGAACGCATCCCCCATATCAGTTTGGCCGCCAAGGCCGATTTGATCCTGGTCGCCCCGGCCACCGCCCAGACTATTGCCCGACTTGCATCGGGCATGGCAGACGATTTGCCATCCGCCCTGGTGCTTGCCAATCAATCACCCGTGATCATCTGCCCGGCAATGAACTCAAATATGTACCTGCACCCGGCCACCCAGGCCAACCTTGAGCGACTCAAGTCATACGGCTATCAGATCGTGGACCCGGACAGCGGCTGCCTCGCCTGCGACACCGAAGGTCCCGGGCGTCTTGCCGATTGGAGTTCCGCGAAAGAGACAGTCTATTCAGCCCTTAGCGAACAGGATCTGGCCGGTCGTAAGGTTCTGGTAACGGCCGGCCCAACCCATGAACCGCTTGACCCGGTTCGCTATCTTGGCAATCGCTCCAGCGGCCGCATGGGGTTCGCACTGGCGGTCACTGCCCGCAGGCGGGGGGCCGAAGTCACCCTGGTCACAGGCCCGACCGAAATTCCCGATCCACCAGGGATGAATGTTGTAAGAATTACAACCGCCGAGGAAATGGCCGCCGAGGTCCTTGAGCTCTCAGCCGGCTTGGATGTTATCGTCAAAGCCGCGGCCGTTTCGGATTTCCGGCCGGCTGACTATTCAACCGGCAAGCTCAAAAAGGCCGGGGCTGGTTTCACCTTGGAACTTCGTGAAAACAGGGACATCCTCAAGATTCTGGGCGAGAATAAAGAAAAAAGGCCCCTGCCTCTGCTGGTCGGCTTTGCCGCTGAGAGTAACAATTTTATCGAAGAGGGCTGGCGTAAATTACGAGACAAGAACCTCGATTTGCTGGCCATAAACGACATTACCTCGGATGATGCGGGGTTCGGGGTTGAAACAAACCGTATAACCCTGCTGAAGCGCAACGGCGATCAGGAAAATATGCCTTTGCTGAGCAAGGAAGATACCGCCAATCTGATCTGGCGAAGGGTTACCCGCCTACTCGCCGAATAAAACAATAACCAGGCGGATACATCTCCCGCGACCTAGCCGGCATGAGTTATACGCCGCTGAACGTGGTATTTTCCCCTCGTCCGTTTCTGCTTATCTGCTTAACCGATCACGGGATAAGCCGCCGGGAATGACCAATCTCCCAGCCTGTAAGCGATTACAGGGTGCCGGAGAAGCAAGGCATCGGCCTGCGATGTTTACTGGTGTATATGAGCAGGGTAACACAGCAAATTCGGTACCCTTTGATCGCTTACACTTAACCTGTTTCTTCCCAGCCAAACCAAGGCCCGCTTTAGACTATGTGGAAATCAAAAGACATCTATTACATTTCGGACAGCACCGGCATCCTGATCACCAATCTGGGCGAATCACTGATCTGCCAATTCCCGGAAATCAATTTTCACGAAGAAAAATTTCCCTATGTGAAAACCGTAAAAGACGCCCTGAAAACCCTGGATTATATCCTCGAACAATCCCGAGGGCGTCGGCCGATAATTTTCAGCACCATTATGGACATCGAAGTCCGGGATGTTTTCAGGTCGCCGGAAGTGGAGTTCTTCGATGCCTTCGATTATTTTCTTGATCCCCTGGAAGCCTGTCTGGAGGCAAAGGCCTTGCGGGTGCCGGGCTTCCTGCGCCTCGACGATGACGTAACCAGGGCAAGAAGGGTTGAGGCCATTCATTACAGCCTGGACCACGACGACGGCACCCGGGAGAACGAATTCGATCAGGCTGACGTTATCCTGCTGGGCGTCTCCCGGGCCGGCAAGACCCCGGTCAGCGTCTACCTGGCTACCCAATTGGGCCTCAAGGCGGCAAATTTCCCCCTGACCGCGGAATACCTCGCCAGGCTGCAAATGCCCCCCAGCATCGTCCGGAACGTCAAACGGGCCGTTGCCCTGACCACTACCCCTGAAATGCTGCACCGCATGAGGGAAAAAAGATACCCGAAGAGCAACTACGCAAAACTGACTACCTGCATTGATGAGTTGCAGCAGTCCGAACACATCTTCCGCAAGCATCATGTCCCGATGGTTTCCTCGGCCGGAAAATCCATAGAAGAGATCGCTACTCAGGTTACCCAGGAATTAGGACTGGTAAAAAAACCCGGCAGCGTCCGTTAATCCCACCCTTAATCTCCCCGAGGTATATCGATCTCGCTTGATCGCTTTATGAAGGGGAAATCCATGCCGGGCTCTCCGCTCTGACGGGTGGAGCATCTCCGACTTTCCAAGTCCGGTGCGGGAAACGGCTTCACCCTAGAAATCCAAATCCACCCCCTTCGCCGGCGGCGGTTCTCGGCTAAAGCCCACGGCGATTTGTCCCGGTTTTTCGAGGGGGCCGGGAACGGGTGCGTGTCGGCAATGTTTTTAACCCAGTTCCGGATTGCTCTTTCTCCCCACCGACGATTCCGTTTAATCCTGGTAAGCCGATGTCTTTTTTATTTCTGATTACCACTAATCTTCAGCCGATTAGTTTGTCATTCCGGGCTTGACCCGGAATCCAGTAGTTGTATCCAGTTTCTGGATTCCGGCTAAAAACATGCCGGAATGACGGTGTTGAGCTCAAAAATAATTTATAATATC
>JAGXFP010000063.1 GCA_024637225.1 Desulfobacterales bacterium | reverse complement strand
GCGGCTATTGTCAACCGCTTTATTTCTTGCTTTCCTCCGGGAAATCTCTGCCGGCGGCTCTTGTGATCCGCTTTGCCGTCCCCGTGAGGAGCCGCTAATATATAGGCTTTCCAGCTTTTGTCAATCACTTGTTTTCGGTTTATTTAAAATAATTATCGCACTGTGCCAAAGCAAATTGCAACCGCCGGATTAATCATCGTGAAAGAAAGAATAAAGAACCGATTTTCCAGGTAGTTGCCTTCATAAAACAACTGATCCGCAAACTCGTAATAAAAAACCGGCAGTGGCTTTTTTCCGAAAACAAGCGGTGTCAAGGGGAGAAAAAGAGTCTGACAGAATAAATCAATACCCAAAAACCTATTACGAGATCTATATTAGCCGCCAATCCGTAAAGATGTCAAACCCGGTTAATAGCGGCCGCCATGCAACCGGCCCCGAAGCCGTTATCGATGTTAACCACCGCCATTCCGGGGGCACAGCTGTTCAACATGCCGAGCAGAGCGGCAATTCCCCCCAGGCCGGTGCCGTATCCGATACTGGTCGGTACCGCGATCACCGGTTTATCGACCAGGCCGCCGATCACGCTGGGCAGCGCTCCTTCCATGCCGGCCACTACGATCAGCACCCTGGCCCGATCCAGAATCTCCCGCTTTGCGAAGAGGCGATGGATCCCGGCGACTCCGACATCGTAGAGCTTTTCCACCTCGTTCCCGAGACTCCGGGCCGTGATCAGGGCCTCCTCCGCCACCGGAATATCGGAGGTACCGGCCGCCACCACCGCAATGGTCCCGCGTCCGACTGGCTTGACTTTTTGGAGATTACCAACCAGCATCCCGGCCTCATCATGATAAGTCAGCTCCGACAGCCGGGTCAGCACCGCCGCCGCCTTGGCCGGGTCCACCCGGGTGGCCAGAGCCGCGCTTTCTCCGGCCAGGAGCTTTTCCATGATGGCGACAATCTGTCCGGCGCTTTTGTTCTCGCCGAAAACGACTTCCGGGAAACCGGTTCTGAGCTGGCGATGATGATCCACGCAGGCAAATTCAAGCGCTTCGGAAGGCAGATGCTTCAGGCTGTTCAGGGCCTCGTCAACCGCGCAATCGCCGCTTTTCACTTTTTCGAGCAATTCTTTGAGTTTCCGGTTATCCATTCGTCACCATCATGTCCCGGCTGCCGGAAGAGGCTTGCCGAACCGGGCTTTTATCCTTGCCACCGGCAGGCCGGCGTGCTATTCCTGGGTATAATCTTGACAAACTCGCAAAAAGTCTCGGGATGGCCAAGAAAAAAGTTCGAAATGCGCCCCACAGGAAGTGCCCTTGGGGTGACGGCATCTATATTAACATATACCATGCGGGACCAGCCAGGCCGACAACAATATCGGCTGGACCAAACCGCCCGCTTCAAAACCTTCCATTATTTATATGGTTACTTATGGATGAGAAAACCTGGCAGAAGCTGATTATCACCTGCCCCGCTGCCCTGGAAGAGCTCGTCGCCTCATCCGTCACCGAACTGACCGGTTGCGGCGTCGAACTCGGCAGTGACGAATCCTCGCCGGACAGTTCCCTGGTGATCGGCTACCTCGCCGGAGACGACCCCGGCTTGGCTGACAAGCTGGCCGAGATCCGCGCCTGCCTCGAAGAAACGGCCCGCCGATTCCCCGCATACCGAAAACCCGTCCTGGAACTTGAGTCCCTAGCCGATCAGGATTGGCACCGGCGCTGGAAAGAGAGCTTTGAACCCTTCCACCTGTCAAAGTCCGTTGTCATCAAACCTTCCTGGAGGCAATATGCCCCGGCCCCGGGCGACAAGGTTATCGAGATCGATCCCGGCATGGCCTTCGGCACCGGACTCCATGCCAGCACCCGCCTGGCCATGGAGCTTCTGGAGAAGCATCTCGGCGAAGCCTCGACCCCGCCCCGAAGCTGCCTAGATGTGGGAACCGGCACCGGCATCCTGGCCATCGCCGCCGCCCTCTTCGGCTGCGAAAGGGTAACCGCCATCGATAACGACCCGGAGGCGGTGCTCGCCGCCCGAAACAATATTGAAGCCAATGGTTTAACGGATAGGATAGAGGTCTCCGCTACCGATCTCAATGAGCTGAACGGCCCCTTCGATCTGATCCTGGCCAATATCATTCACAACACCCTGGTGGAGATGGCTCCTGCCCTGAGCGGACTTCTGGCCGAGAACGGGGTTCTGATCCTGGCCGGAATCCTTCAAGGCGGACAAAGCGGAAACATTGCCTCTATATATAGTAAACACGGTTTGACCAGAGAGGCGGAGCCGGGCTCCGGCGAATGGTCGGCCCTGAGCTTTTTCAAGAATAACAGCATGAATAACTGATGCGCCACTTCAACGTCTCGCCGAACGATATAGATGGCTCGGAAGCTACCCTGCGCGGCAGCGAGGCGCATCACCTCCGGGATGTTCTCCGCCTGAAACCCGGCGCCCGAATAACCCTTTTCGACGGGACCGGGGCCACCTACGAGGGGGAAATCGACCGGCTGAGCGGTGACACGGTTACCGTCCGGATCGAGAAAAAAAACGAGGCGGACGACAACCGGCCCCGGCTTCATCTCGGCCAGGCACTGATCACCGGCAAAAAAATCGATCTGGTCGTCCAGAAGGCCACCGAACTGGGGATCGCCTCCATTACCCCGTTCAGCTCAACCTACTGCTCGGCCCGGCCGCCAGCGCCGAACCGCCAGGAAAGGTGGCAGCGGATCGCCATGGAATCCTGCAAGCAGTGCAGCCGCCCTTCCCCGCCGGTGATCGCCGAGCCGGCCACCATCCGGGACTGTTTCCGGGAGTCGGTCGGCCATGATCTGAAGATCATTTTCTGGGAGGAGAGCGCCGACTTCACCCTTAAAGACATCGAGAATATTATCCGCCGGGAATCACCAGCTTCGGTGTTCTACATGGTCGGCCCGGAAGGAGGGCTGACCGACGAGGAAGTCGCCGCCGCCAAGGAGTTCGGCTTCCTGTCGGTCACCCTCGGCCGGCAGATTCTGCGGGCCGAGACCGCCTCTATCGCGGCAGGGGCAATCATTCAATATCTACTCGGAAATCTGGACTGAAAAGATGAGAGCGGTGGTTCAGAGGGTAAGGGGCTGCGAGGTCACGGTCGGCGGGGAGATCAGCGGTGAAATCGGCACCGGCCTCCTCGTCCTGCTCGGGGTCGGCTCGGGCGATTCGCAAAAGGATGCCGCCTATCTGGCCGACAAGGTTGCCAACCTGCGCGTCTTCCCCGACCAAGACGACAAGATGAACCTGTCGATCAAGGATATCGGCGGCGAGGTCCTGGTGGTCTCCCAATTCACCCTTTTCGGGGACTGCCGCAAGGGGCGCCGCCCCTCATACAACGATGCCGCCCGGCCGGATAAAGCGGAGCGGCTCTATGAACATTTCGTGGAAATTCTGACTGGACAGGGGTTGGCGACCGCCACCGGCCGTTTCCAGGCCATGATGTCGGTCACCCTGACCAACGAGGGGCCGGTAACCATCCTGCTGGACTCCGAAAAAAAATTCTGAGCTATTCCGCAGCTACCCGGAAAAAACAGCCGTCTATTCTTGATGAACTCCCAAAAAGGCAAAAACGGGATGGCTAAGCAGAAAATCGTCAGATCCAAGGCGCGCGAATTTCGAGGAATGAAGCGTACTTCAATACGCTGAAATGACGAGACAATTTACAGCAACGCAGGAGCTGGCGATTTATGCCCTTCAGGGTGCTTTTTGCGACGCCATCATTTTTTGCGGCCCAGCAGTTCGTACACTTTAATATCGCCTACCGTCTGGTCCAGTTCTTTCAGTTCAAGAGAGCTCTGGGCCGCCCGCCTGGTGTTCTCGGCGATCACGATGCTGTTGACCTTGAACTTGGTGAACTCCTGCAGCCTGAAGACATTGTTGACCGCATCGCCGACCACGGTGTAATCCATCTTCATATCGAAACCGATGTTGCCGACCACCACCTCACCGGTGTATACACTGATCCCGATATTAACCGGTTCGCTGATTATCCCTTTTACATATTCCTCGTTTACCGAGACGATGGCCTGCTGCATCTCAAGGGCGGCGGTCAGGGCGTTCTCCGCATCCATGGGGGTTGAAACCGGCGCTCCGAAAAGGGCCAAAAAGCCGTCGCCCAGATACTTGTCGACGATCCCCCCCTGCTTGAAGATGACCCCCCCCATCACCGAAAAGAAGTGATTAAGGAGAGCGACGCTCTTCTGGGGTCCTATTTCCCTGGTCAGCTTCGAAAACCCCCGGATATCAAGGTTCAAAAGGGTAATGGTCTTCAACTCGTCGATCACCTGCGTATCGATCTCGGAGCCGTAAATGATCTTTTCGACAATCACCTTGGGCACGAACTTCTGAAAAACCCCCCGGATACCCCGTTCTTTTTCGGCCATTAACAGAGTTTCCTTGTAGAGCCGGGAGTTTTCCATGGCAATACTCACCGAGGTGGCAATGGACTGGAGAATCCCCTTGTCGCTATCGGTAAAATCGCCGTCCCGCTTATTCAGGACCTCGATAATCCCCACCACTTTACCCTGGGAGATCATCGGCACACAGAGAATTGACCGGGTCTTGAAACCGGTGGATTGATCGATCTGGGCATAGAAATTCAGGGATTGGGTGACATTATTCTCGACAATCGCCTCGCCACGAGCGGCGACCGCCCCGGCAATGCCCTGGCCAAGCTTGATCTTGAATTTCCGCAGATGGTCCAAATCCATATCGAAGGCGACGGCGAATTCCAACTCTTCGCCTTTGAGTAGAGCCATCGAGCCGGCCTCGACATTCATCAGGGTGCGGATCATTTCCATGGTGTAATCCAGAACCTGCTGGATATCGAAGGTGGACGAGGCGATCGCGCTGCCGATCTGCTGAATGGCCACGAGCTCCTGCTTTTTTTTCATAACCGCGGCGGCCAGGCGACTTTCTTCAAGGGCAAAAGAAATAATGTTAGTGATAAATTCAACTACCAAGAAATTTTCCCGGAAGCTCGCAGTCTCTCCGGCATGGAGGGCCAGGATCCCGTTTATCCTGCCCTTGGTGGTCAAGGGGGCGAGGAGACACGCCTTCCGGTCGCTGATCTTCAAAGGCCGGCCGGGCATTTCCCGGTCCAGTGCGTCAATATCGTCGACCACCTTGACCGTTTCGGACTTGATGGCGTTATCAAGGATGGTCCCTTTATAGGCAAACTCCTCGCCAACCGCGATATCGACGGGGTTGCCGGAGAGCAGATGGACAACCTTGAGCTTGTCGTTTCGAAATTCGTCCTCAAGCATTACCACCGCGATTTCAAAGGGGATGAATTCCTGCAGTTCGGCCAGGATCGTATTCAGCAGTTCACTGTCCCGGAGACTGGAATTAAGGGTCTTGAACATCTTTTTGACCAGACCGATATATTTCTCTTCCAGGGTCAGTTCCTTGAGGAGACGGATATTTTCATAGGTGAAAGCGGCACTGCTCAATAAAGGAGTCAGGGCCTCGACATCGGACTGGCTGAAAACCTCGTCGTCGTCCTTCCGGGAAATGGTCAGCACCCCGATCACATCCTTGATAGTCTTGATCGGCATTATCACAAAAGATTTAGTCCCGTAGTGGACCCGATTGGTTCTGCCGAACCGGTTCTCCTTTTCGATATCGTCGATAATCAAGGGGGTTTTATTGATCACCGCGTATTTGGCGATTGATTCCTCGTAATCGATGGTGTCTTCAATACTGATGTAATCGCCGAGGCCGATACTGGCCTTAACGACAAAATACTTCTTTTCCTGATCTTTTTTGAGGATCAGGACCGAGCCCATATCGGCCTTGGCCAAGATCAGGGCGCGCTCCAGGGTGACATGGAGAATCTCCCATGGATCGAGAGTCACATAGCAGAGATCGGACAGCTCCTTGAGGATCGACACCTCCGATGACTTGCGGGCAAGCTGGGTGGTGCTTTGCTTGAATTGACGCTCCAGGGCATTGAAGGAGGCGACGATCTGCTGGATTTCATTCAGGCTGCCGTCAACCCCTCCGGCCAGAATCTCCGAGTTGATTTTCTCGGAAAAAGTCTTGGAGATTTGGACTATATTGTCGAAAAGCTTTCTGAGCAGATTGAAGCCGACAAAGATATAGATCAGCCCGATAACGGTGAAGAGTCCGATATGCCGGTCTTGGAGAAATTCGTATTTAAGACCGAAATAAATGAAACCGGTAAAAGGAAAAATGAGCAGCAGAATAAAAATCAGATTCAGCTTGTAATAGAGATTCTTGTTGGTCATGCCGGCCCCTTTTCCAGTCAGTATGTCAGGAAAGCTTACATCGATAATAAAAACCAGCTATAAACCACGATCAATCGATTAATTATCGCCAATTTAACTGTAATTAACGACAAGGGCAAGGAGATGTTTGGTGCTTGATCGGGATTGAAACTTCAAGATGGACCGGCTGGAGAATAATTATCGTGAGCGGCCCGGCCGTCACTTCCTGCCCTGCCCGACCAGCCAGATGGTCCGGAAACTTTCTCTGGCTCCTTCATCACCCAGGTTTGCGATCAGCTTCTCGAATTCGGCAAGCTTCCGGCGGTCAGGCGGAACCGGAGGCGGCGGTCCCGGATCCTGGTCAATCTTCGTTGCCGACAGGGCGGCTTTCAGATGGGCGACCAGATTAAAGCGGATATCCTCGATCTCCTCATCTCCCGGAATCCTTTTATTGATAACCTCACGGAGATGCTCTTTCTGGAGATGAAGCTGCTGCATCCAGATCGAATCGGTGACATCGACCCAAAGCACTTTGCCCCGCACAAGTTTGGGTTGGGCATGGGAGGCGATACCCTCACCCACCGCCTCGTCCCAGAAATCGAAAATCCGGTTACGGGCCAGATTCTGCCGCCAGTTGCGGTTCTCGAAAATCTCACCCAGCAAGGTATCGATTCTGACTATCTTCTTTTTCCCGCCGGTCATCAAGGCAAATAAAGCTCCACGTATTTGGAAATATCGAAAAAACCAGGATATCACTTTCCCCGAAATTTTTAAAGATAATGAGTTCCCATAAATTTAAGTAAAGGCTATGGGCAATTGAAAATCAGTGCTTGCCCCATGATAAATAAACCATTATATAGTTGCAGCTTGACTCGGAAAGCTCCGTAGTTACGTGATAACTCTTAACCAACACCACACAGGTTCATATATGGGATTTCGTTGCGGTATCGTCGGCCTGCCCAATGTCGGCAAATCAACTATTTTCAATGCGATGACCTCGGCCGGTATCGAATCGGCCAACTACCCCTTCTGCACCATTGAGCCGAACGTCGGCATGGTGCCGGTCCGGGACCCGCGTCTCGACAAGCTGGCCGCTCTGGCCAAGACCAAGAAAGAGGCCTACGCCCAGATGGAGTTCGTCGATATAGCCGGGCTGGTCAGTGGGGCCAGCAAAGGCGAAGGATTGGGCAACCAGTTCCTCGCCCATATCCGCCAGGTCGACGCCATCGCCCATGTGGTCCGCTGTTTTGAGGATCCCAATATCGTCCACGTCGACGGCAGCATCGATCCGATCCGGGACAGGGAGATAATCAATACCGAATTGATCCTGGCCGATATGGATACCGTCGCCCGGAGAATCGACAAGACCGCCGGCCGGGCCCGCTCCGGTGACAAAACCGGGCAGAACCAGCTGGTGGTTCTGGAGAAGCTGGCGAAACTGCTCGACGAGGGCAAGCCGGCCCGTCTCCTCGAAGTAGACGAGGGCAACAAGGGGCTGCTCAAGGAACTCTGCCTCCTAAGCGCCAAGCCGGTTCTCTATGTGGCCAATGTCAAGGAAGAGGATATCGTCTCCGGCAACCATTGGGTCGATCAGCTCAATGAGGCAGTCAGGGAGGAGGACGCTCCGGTGGTGGTGATCTCCGGGGCCATCGAGGAAGAACTAAGTTCCATGACCGAGGAAGAGCGCCGGGAGTTTCTGGCCGAGATGGGCATGGAGGAATCCGGCCTTAACCGCCTGGTCCGGGCCGGCTACCAGCTCCTCGGCCTGATCAACTTTTTCACGGTCGGCGTCCAGGAGACCCGGGCCTGGACCATCAAGAAAGGCGCCACCGCTCCCCAGGCCGCCGGAGTGATCCACACCGATTTCGAACGGGGCTTCATCAGGGCCGAGATCACCGCCTATGAGGATTTTATTGCCTGCGGCGGCGAGGCGGGAGCTAAGGACAAAGGACTCTGGCGCCTGGAGGGCAAGGATTATATCGTCAAGGACGGAGACTGCGTCAACTTCCGCTTCAATGTCTGATCTGTATCATCCAACAAGGAAATCGTATAGATGCTTAAAACCAACAAAGACAAACTGATCCGCCAATCGGTGCTCGGCGAGATCACCTCCCCCCTGGGCGGAGTCAATCCCTACCGGATCAGCCCCGACGGCACCGCCGCCATCTACCCCGGCGTCGGCGGCATCACCTATAACCTGCGGATCGGCGAAATGGCCGGCGGGCTGTTCGCCGACCATGTGGAACCGGGGGTCAGCATCAGCAACTTCACCAAATTCGCCGGACAGGACGGCCCGAACCGGGCGCTGAACCTGTTCTCCTGCGTCGGCAATATCGCCAAGGTCATCTCCGGTGAGGCCAAGGGCGAAACCGGCCGGGTCACCGGCAAGCACGGCGGTATCGAGCACGTCCTGATCGATTTCGAGCCGGCAGTGCTCGAAGAGCTGGCCATCGGCGACAAGATCCAGATCAAGGCCTGCGGCTGCGGTCTGCAGATCGAAGATTCGCTGGTCAAGACCATGAATCTGGACCCTGCTCTCCTGGATGCCATCCCACTCGGGCCACTGGAGGATGGCAGACTTGAAGTGCCGGTCACCCATCGGATTCCGGCCCGGATCATGGGCTCCGGGATCGGTTCCAGCCACAGCCAGAGCGGCGACTACGACATCCAGCTTTTCGACGAGGCAACAATCAAGGAGTTCGGCCTCGACGATCTCCGCCTCGGCGATTTCGTGGCGATTATCGACGCCGACGCCTCTTTCGGGCGGATCTTCAAGACCGGCGGGGTGGTGATCGGCATCGTCGTCCACTCCAACTGCCACACGGCCGGGCACGGCCCCGGCGTGATGGTAGCCATGTCATCGGCGGAGGGGTTGATCGCGCCGAAAATCGATCCCCAGGCCAACCTGAAAGAGTATTTCAAAAAATTATAAGAGGCGGAATATTGAGCGACGACAAGCAGCGACTTAAAGAGATCCTCCTGGAAAAATCCTACCGCAAGGGTAAGTTCAAACTCTCTTCAGGCCTGGAATCGGATTTTTATATCGACGGCAAGCAGACCACCCTCTCGGCCGAGGGCGGCTACCTGTGCGGCAAGGAAATTTTCAAGCTGATCCGGGAAAACCCCGAACCGATCGCCGCCGTCGGCGGCATGACCCTGGGGGCCGACCCCCTGGTCACCGCTGCCTCGCTGGTCAGTTTCTTGGAAAAACAGCCGATCCCGGCCTTTATTGTCAGGAAGGAATCCAAGGGCCACGGCACCGAACAGTACATTGAGGGCTTGAACAACCTGCCCTCGGGCGGCGCCGTCGCCCTGCTCGAAGACGTGGTCACTACCGGCGGCACCCTGCTCAAGGTGATTGAACGGGTTGAGGCCCAGGGCTTTAAGGTTGGGCTGGTAATCACCGTTGTCGACCGTCAGGAAGGCGGCGCCGAAACCCTGGCCGAGGCAGGCTATTCCCTGAAGGCCATCTTTACCCGCGAGGAACTGCTGAGCTGATGATGGAATGCAAGAAATGCAGCGGCAAGCTTGAGGTACTGCGGGCCTGCTGGAAAATCAGGCTGAAGTGCGGTGAATGCAGCACCGAGTTCCATATCCACGAAGTCGCCGACCAGCTGGACTCCGAAACCGAAGCACTCCTGGAGCGTTACCCCTCGATTATTTATGATTGAGAAGCCAGAAGTCAGGAGCCAGGAGCCAGGAGCCAGGAGCCAGGAGTTAGGGGTTAGGAGAGAAACTTTAAAATCAATCCTGCCGATCTCTGGACACCGACTCTCTCATTCGTGGAGCGCACTTCGACAAGCTCGTCACGAATATTAAATCAATAAGTTATTCCGCTCACCCTGAGCCTGCAAGTTATTCCGCTCATCCTGAGCCTGTCGAAGGAAGGGTTTTCCGACTTGCTGCGACGGCCATCATTCCTGTTGAAATCGCACAAAGTCAAAAAAGTTCATTTCGAACCAATGTGAGAAATCTTGTTCTTTAACACATTGGAACTATTAGATGCGCTTTATCCCCTCGTTTATCTATCAACTGAGAAGTCAGCATTCAGAAGCCAGTAGCCAGTAGAAAAGTCCAAATCCAATCACCAACCGGAGTAAGCGGCCACAGGGTGGTGCAGATTGCGGCAAGCGGCCCGGCGATGCGCAGCCCGCTGCGTGAGCCGGGCCGATCGCCGCAAGATGCGCAGCCCGCTGCGTGAGCCGGGCCGATCGCCGCAAGATGGCCGCACTGTGGCCGCTTACCATTCGAGCCGGAGGAGATCATCGAGCGGCCTGACCTTGGCGACCCTGACCTTGACGATATCGCCCGGCTCGGCGTCCACCCCCTGGCTGGGCGGCAGATCCGATTCCATCAATAGATCGGTTAACAGGACGCTGACCCGCTTCTTGCCCTTGTCGATGATCATCGCCTCCACCCTCTCGCCGACCAGCGGCTCCAGATACTTGACAAGCCAGTAACGGAACCGCAGCCTCTTAACCAGATTGGCCCGGCTCTGGGTTTTGGTGATATCGGCCGCGAAACCGTTTAATTCATGGTCCTGGAAGGCAGCGCCCCGCCCCCGGGCCAGCGACATGATCTGGGTCTGCATGACCAGATCGAGGAAGCGCCTGATCGGCGAGGTCACCGTGGTATACTGCATTACCCCGACGCAGCTGTGGGGATTGGCCCGGATGGTGAGTTTGGCCGGACGGAGAAAGCGGCGCTGGCGCAGGTTCAGAAGAAGGTCGCGGTTGAAACCCTCGAACAACCTCTTCTGGGGCTCCTCCTGGCCCCGAAACAGGCCGGGAACCTCCCGGTCGGCCACGTAGGAAGCGGCCAGGGTATTGGCCAGCACCATGAATTCGGCGATCATTGCCCGGCTTCCGGAATTGCCGTCGTCCAGCCGCACATCGACCCCGCCCTCCTCGCCGATATCAATGATCACGTCCGGAAAAGGCATGATCAGCGCCCCGCCCCGGACCCGGTTGGCGTGGAGGGTCTTGCCGAGTTTATCGAGAATCCCCAGTTCCTCATCGGTATCGCGCAACCGGTCGGCTTCGGGATAGGAGAGCTGCCGCCTGACCTTGACAATGCTCGGGACAATCCGGCTGTCTACGACTTCGCCGGCCGGGGTCAATTCAACCATGATACTGGTCGCCGGCCGCACCTTGCCTTCAATCAGGCTGGCCACCCCTTCCGAGAGGTGTTCCGGCAGCATCGGAATCTGTCCGTCGGGAAAATAAAGAGAAGTGCAGCGTTTACGGGCCTCCTCGAAGAGCAGAGTGCCCGGTTTTACATATCGTGAAACATCGGTGATGTGGATCCCGACCAGGTAGTTATCGCCTTTTTTTTCGAGGTGCAGGGCATCGTCGTAATCCCTGGTCATCGCCCCGTCGATGGTGAGAAGGGACAGCGCAGTCAGATCGCGATATCCTTCAGCCGTCAGTTCGGCTAGATCGGGCTCGATGCAGGCCGAGACCTCCCGGAGCACCTCCTCGGAAAATTCATCGGGGATTTCGTAGCGCAATACCGGAATGTTTTGGTCCGGCCCCCAGATGCCGGCTTGAACCAGGAGATGGTATGGTTCATGGGGACCGTTCAAGCGGGCGGCCTTCAGAAGTTCGCGGGCCAGATCGCTTTCCTCGAAATCGTTGCCGAACAGGTAATAGTCCCGAACCAGGGCCAGACATTTCTCCCTTTCCGGCCATTCGCCTGGCTCTTCGCCCCGCCGCAGTCGGGCCAGTGCTTCGGCGCCCCGATTCAGCAAGGCCTCCTTCTCCCGTTCCTTTTCGGCCTTGAGCTTAAGCTGCTCGACGACTTCGGATGGGTGGACCTGGATCAAACCTTCTCGATACTTGAAAAACAGGCGGTCGGAGAAGATGGTCCGCAGAAAGGCGGCAACCTGCTCCTCAGAGGCATCTTCCCCGAAACAAAGACCGGCCAGGAATTCCGGCTTAAAAGCGCTCTCCTGTTCTTCACTGGCCAGCTCCCAGATCTCGGCCAGATCGACCCGATCGGTCAGTTCCTGCCGGCGCTGATTAACCTCCTGCAGGAAAAGCTGGACATCCTCGCGGCTTGCCCCGCCATTGACCGGCCTGGCGGTCTGATGTAGCGCCCGGGCCAAGGCCAGTTTGATTTCCCGGCCGTTCTGGTTGATCAACCGGAGCCTCTTGGCTTCTTCACCGATCACCAGGCCGCAGATAAATTTGCCGTGCTCGATATATTCAACGATTTTGCCCGAAAAGGACATGAATTCTCCACTATAATCAGAATTTACGGAAAGCCACGGAGGACTATGGCGGCATACTTGGAAAAAGGTTTTATCTAACAACAATAAAATTTGTTTGTCACCAATTAGCATGGCATCATTGCCAAAAAAGGCTATATTGACAGGTTCAACAAGTTAAACCATAAACACAAATGGAAAAGCGGATTATAATGGAAAAACCGGAACAGGTAAAATCGGGAATCGTCGCCCTGGTCGGCCCCCCCAACGTAGGCAAGTCAACCCTGTTGAACTGCCTGCTCGGCCAGAAGATCTCGATCGTCTCCCCCAAGCCGCAGACCACCCGGAACCGGATTCTGGGCATCGTCAACGGCCCCGACCACCAGATTGTCATGCTCGACACCCCCGGCATCCATGAGGCCCACAGCCCCCTGAATATCGAGATGGTCAGGATCGCCCTGGAGAGCCTCGGAGAGGTCGATGTGATCCTCTTCATGATCGACGTGACCATGCCCCTGCCCTCCCCGAAAAAAGATCTGACCAGATATCTGACCGGGGCCGGCAAGCCCGCCATTCTCCTGATCAACAAGATCGATCTTGAATCCCGGGAAAAACTGCTACCGATCCTGAACGTCTATGAAAAGCTCTACCCCTTCGAGGCGATCATCCCGGTTTCGGCAAAGGATGCCGACGGCACCGATATTCTCCTGAAAGAAGTCCTGGCCCGGCTTCCCGTCGGCCCCCGCCTCTACCCGGAAGACATCCCCACCGATTCCTCGGAAAGGTTCATCGTCTCGGAGATCATCAGGGAGAAGATCTTCCTCCAGACCCGCCAGGAGATCCCATATTCAACCGCGGTGACTATCGACCGCTTCCATGAGGAAGAGCACAAAAAACTGGTCACCATCGACGCCACCATCCACGTCGAGCAGAAATCCCAGAAAGGCATCATCATCGGCAAAAACGGCGCGATGCTCAAGAAAATCGGCACCGCGGCCCGCCATGATATCGCCAATCTGATCGGCCGGAAAATCATGCTGAAAATCTGGGTCAAGGTCGACAAGGACTGGAGCCGAAACCCGCGGTTTCTGAAGGAGCTTGGTTTCTGAGGGGCGATGGCTGAGGGAGTCGTTACTCCCCGGGTGAAAACGCAGACCTCTCTGTAGGAGACTTCAGTCGCGAATGGTGACGGCCGGCAAAACCGGGGGATTTTCGCGGCTGAAGCCGCCCCTACACCGGACTCGGTAATTAAGACCCACGCCACGACGCAGTTGATCTAAATTTTTGCGACGCCATCATTGCTTAACAATCAGAAAAAATATATAACGGACAACTTTAACCGTACGGCTTATCATTTAGTTGTACTTATATAAATATACCCACAGGGGATAAGTTTCGCACGAGCAGACAAGCTGCTCGGCTCGGCTATATATTTCACATAAGGAGAGCGACATGTCGGAAGTACGAGTCAGGTTCCCACCAAGTCCGACCGGATACCTGCATATCGGCGGAGCCCGGACCGCCATTTACAACTGGCTTTACGCGAAAAAACACCACGGCAAGCTGATCTTACGGATCGAGGACACCGATGCCGACCGCTCTACCCAGGAGTCCATCGACGGGATCATCAAAGGCCTCGAATGGCTGGGGATCGACTGGGACGAAGGCCCCTATTTCCAAACCGAATTCGCCGCCGACCATATCGAAAAGGCGGAACGGCTGCTGGCCGAGGGCCATGCCTATAAGTGTTTCTGCACCAAGGAAGAACTCGACGCGAAAAGGGAAGCCGCCATGGCCGCCAAAAAGCAATTCGGCTACGACGGCACCTGCCGCGACCTAAGCGCCGAAAAGGTGGCCGCAAACGAGGCCGCCGGCACGCCCCATGTGGTTCGCTTCAAGGTCCCCCGAAAGGATGGGGTCGTCGCCTACGACGACAAGGTGCTCGGCCGGATCGAGCGGAAGTACAGCGAGATCGAGGATTTCGTCATCGTCCGTTCGAACGGCAAACCGCTCTACCTGCTCTGCAATGTGGTCGACGACATCCGCGACCGGATCAGCCATATCATCCGGGGCCAGGACCACATGACCAACACCACCCGGCAGATCCTGATCTACGACGCCCTGGGCTCGAAAATACCGGTCTTCGCCCATATGCCGCTGACCCTCGACCTGAAAAAGGCCAAGATCTCGAAGCGCAGCCACGGCGAGATCGTCGCCGTCCACTTCTACCAGGAGCACGGCTTCCTGCCCTGGGCCCTGGTCAACTTCCTGGTCCTTTTAGGCTGGAACCCCGGCGACGACCGGGAGTTCTTTTCCAAGGAGGAGCTGATCGAAGCCTTCACCCTGGAGAGGATCAACAAGTCGGCCTCGATCTTCAACTACCGGAAAGACGATCCGAAATTTTTCACCGACCCCAAGGCGATCAGCATCAACGCCCATTACCTGCGGACCATGCCGGTCGAGGAGCTTTCCCCGCTGGTCAAGGAGGAGCTGGTGGCGGCAGGTCTCTGGGACAAGTCCTACGACAACGAGAAAAAGGAGTGGTTCGAAAAGACCCTGGAGATGATCCGGGAGCGCTTCCATACCCTGAAAGACTTCTCCGCCGAGGGGTGCGCCTATTTCTCCGACGATTTCGAGATCGACGAAAAGGCCCTGAACAAGAACCTGCACAAGCATCCGGAACTGAAGGAGCTCCTGCCGCAGCTGGCCGACCGCTTCGAGGCCCTGCCGGAACTGACCGCGACTGAAGCGGAGCGGATCGCCCGGGAATTCGCCGAGGAGAAGGAGCTTAAGGTAGGCATCCCGATCAACGCCTCCCGGGCGGTGATCACCGGCCAGATCAAGGGGCCGAGCATGTTCGAGCTCTTCGAACACTTCGGCAGGGAAAAGGTGGTCGCAAGGCTGCGTAACGCCCCGAAATATTTCGAGAATAGTTAGAATAGTCAGGAGTCAGGAGTCAGGAGTCAGGAGTCAGGAGTCAGGAGTCAGGAGTCAGGAGTCAGGAGTCAGGAGTCAG
>JAGXFP010000062.1 GCA_024637225.1 Desulfobacterales bacterium | reverse complement strand
CATTAGAATATCCCCGCTCCAAATTTTTTGGATTTTGAGGATAATCAAATTTCAAGTCGATAACAGACATTTTTGGCATATTATTACGAAAAATTAACAACTTACACCAAGTCCTTCGTTAAACGTTGGGACAGCAGTGATAAAAACTTACAAATTTTTTGCAAAAATACTGCTTGTTATGGTAATAGAATAACAATCTAATTCAAAACTTAATCGTTCTCCGAAAAAGGCAAACCGGGAGCAATTCCGGGACGCAAAGCCATGGACCCCATGAGGGCAGCCAGGCCTGCCGGAGTAAGACTTATAAGTTGTTTTTTTGGCATAATTACAACTTTTTAAGCCTGTCTCCTTACGAGGACAGGCTTTTTTTTATTAATTTGAGCTTCATCCTTTTGAATGATCTCAAGACGCGTCAGTTATCAAAGGAGTGACCCATGGCCGGGAACATGGCTAAAGACAGGATCAGGTTGAAAATCGTCTTGCCGCTGATAATTCTTCTGCTTGTCGCCGCTATCCTGCTGGTTTTAGGTGCTTATGTGGTGGAAGGTAGACATTTCACCGACGAGATAGACTTCAGGACCACCGAAGTCGGTAAATTATTTGACGGATTCCTCGATAAGGAATCAAAGTTCATGATGGCGCAACTTCGGTTTATCGAAGGCGACCCTGGTTTGCTTGAGGCGTGGCGGAGCCGGAACAGAAGGACTCTATATGCTAGAGCCCGGCCTCTCTTCGAGGAGATATTGGCCGATTTCAACGTGAGCCATTTCTATTTCATTGAACCGGACGGAACCTGTTTTTTAAGGGCCCACGCTCCGGAAGAACATGGCGACCGGATTGACCGCTTTACCTTCAAGAAAGCCGTTGCCGAATCTTCGACAACTTCCGGGATAGAACTGGGCCCCTTGGGGACATTCACCCTGCGAGTCGTATATCCCTGGATCCAGGACGGCGAACTGCTCGGATATCTCGAATTGGGCGAGGAAATTGAACATCTGACTCCCCGAATCAAGGAAATTACCGGTGTAGACCTTGTCTACACCATCGACAAGTCATTTCTGCGGAAAGGGACCGGGGAAAAAGATCTGGAGGGCGCGTCTGAACTTGCTGCCGGCCTGAATAGTTTTGACCAGTTCGTGGTAATCGAAAAAACCTTGCCCTCCCTGGCTCCCGAGCTGGAAAGATTTCTGGCACGGAACCATCTTCAAAGCAACTCGGATAACATCCCGGTTGATGGTCGTATCTTGAGTGTTCGCGTCCAGCCCCTGCGGGATGTCGCCGGCCGGGAGGTCGGTTCCGCCATGGTGATTTTCGATATTACCAGGATAAGTTCCGAAACCAGAAAAACCATGCTGACCATTTCGGGCATCATTCTGGGCGTTTGTCTTTTCTTTTTCATTTTTTATTTTATCTATTCAGGCAGGATTGAGAAGCAGGTGTTCAGCTACCGGCATCATCTGGAGGATCTTGTCGCCGAGCGGACCAGGGAACTGCATATAGCGATTGACGAAGTGAAGATTTTAAGCGGCTATCTGCCGATTTGCGCTTCCTGCAAGCAGATCAGGGACGACCAGGGATACTGGACTCAGCTTGAATCATATATCCGCGAGCATTCCGAGGCGGAATTCAGCCACGGCATCTGTCCCGATTGCGCCGCTAAGCTCTATCCGGGTTACAATTCCCCAAAAGACTAGGTGAGGCCCGAGTGTTTTATTGTTCGGGGTTACTGACTTTTTCCGTCCCCGGGCGATCCCGACCTTGTCCGGCAATATCAGGTTCTCGCCGAAATGGATCGACTTGCCGGGAGATAGAACTCCCTTGTCGCTAATTTCCAAATCCCCCAGTGGCGCGGAGCTGTCAGTATTTCAGCAACTTCAGGACCAGGATTCCCAGTTCATAAAGGAGATAGAGCGGCACCCCCATCAACAGCATGTTCACTATGTCGGGGGTCGGAGTGAGGAGGGCGGCGACGATACTGATGGCGAGGACCGCGTAACGCCGGTTTTTTTCGAAGGCCCGACGGGGAATCAGCCCGGCCCGGGCCGTAAAAACCATAAAGATCGGCAATTCGAAGATTAACCCGAAGGCCAGGATGAATACCGCTACGAAGTTAACGAATTTACCTACCGAAATCATCGGGGTTAATTCGGCTGACTGAAATTCCAGGAGGAATTTTACCCCGAAGGGCAGGGTCACCGAATAGCAGAACCATGTTCCGGCGTAGAACAGAAGGCAGGTGGCGATTATGAACCAGAAACCTGCGGTGCGGGTAAGTTTGAACGGCTTGGCCAGCCCGATCCAGAAAAAGCAGGCAATTAACGGCATCAGGGTGAATACGGCGGAAATCAAGGCCAGCTTGACCTGGGCCAGAAAGGGCTCGGCAACGGTAAAAAAGGTGAGTTGCTGGTGGAGATGGTTCTGGAAAAAGACCAGGATGGCCGGCGCCCAAAGATAAAACAGGAAGGTTGTCAAGAAGATCGCCAGCAGCAGGCCGAGAATGTAACGCCGGGCATCGTTGACAACCAGGAGCAGCTGCTGGATCGGCGCTCTTTCCGGTTCGTTATCCATCTCTGTTCCGGTTATAGGAGTTCCCCCTTAAAGAAGGTTTTTCCTGATGAAGTCGACCGCGTTCCGGAAAAGGACTACCCCCTGGCCTTCTTCCGGCAACTCTTCCCTGGTCCAGCGGGGATGATTGGTCCGATGGAGAAAGGCCTCGGGATGGGGCATCAGGCCGAAGAGTCGGCCACTCGGATCGCAGATCCCGGCAATGGCGTCCGGCGAGCCGTTGGGGTTATCAGGATACTCCATGGTCGCCTGATTGGTTTCCGGGTCGGCATAGCGGAGGGCGACCAGTTTCTCGCGCCTGAGCCGCTCGAGGTCGGCCGCGCTCATGGCAACGAATTTGCCCTCCCCGTGCCTGACCGGATAATAGAGATTCTCGACCCCTTTAGTGAACACGCAGGGCGAATCCGGGTCTACGCGCAGGGCGACCCAGCGGTCCTCAAAACGGCTGGAATCGTTATAGGTAATGCTGACCCGCCTTTCGTCGTAGCGATTGTCGAAACCGGGCAGCAGGCCGGCTTTGACCATCACCTGAAAGCCGTTGCAGACCCCCAGAACCAGCTTGCCCGCCCGAATAAAGCGCTGTAATTGATCGAAGAGCTTTTCGCCGGTGCCGATAACCTCGACGTGCTTGATGCGGTGCGCGCCGGCCTGGCCTGCCCCAAGGTCATCGCCGTCCAGAAAACCGCCGGGCAGGTTGAGGAAATGATAGTCGTCCAGCGAGTATTCGTTGTGGATCAACTGGCTCATGTGAACGATATCGACCCGGTCGGCGCCGCCCAGCTTGCAGGCATGGGCCATTTCCGTTTCGCAGTTGGTCCCGTAGCCGGTGATGACAATTGCCTTAACTTCCTTGGACATCCGGTACTCCTCCGTTTATTTCGGTTTCGAGGCGGTCGAAGAATATTTTCATGAAGCGGTGGCGTTCGTCGGCCAGCTGCCGGCCGAGAGGGGTCAGCATCCGCTCTCTGATCTTGCAGAGTTTAACCCGGAATTCCCGGTAAGCCGTGTCTTCGAGAGTGTAGGGGGCGGTTGAATCGATATCGATATCCCGGTTATAGAGTTTCGCCCCGATCTGGCCGGCAAAAAGAAAGGCGCGGCCGATGCCCACGGCGCCGATCGAATCGAGTTTGTCGGCATCGAAGAGGATCTTCGCCTCCAGGGAGTGGGGCGGGTTGTTGTCCCGGTAGCGGTGGGTGGCGATGCAGTGGCAAATTGCCGCCACTTCTTCAGCCTTGAACCCGTGATCGCGCAGGATCTTTTCGGCCATCTCGGCCCCCCGGGCCGCATGGCAGACCCGTCCCCGGCTGAGCGATTCATCCTTGCGACCGATGTCGTGCAGGATGGCGGCAGGGCTCAGGATATCCAGGCGGCCATCCATGGCTTTGCCGATGCGGATCGCGGTGGCAAGAACCCGGTCGACATGTTCGATGCCGTGGCAACCTCCTTCCCGGTCGCAGTAACCGGCGGCGATCCGGCGGAGTCGGGCACTCGCAATATCCTCCGGAATGGCGGTGGCGCCAGCGCCTCGATCTTGCCGGGCATCGGTTGCGGATTCCTTGTTAACTGAACAGTTCATCTTTAAGCAGCCGGATAGCTGACTTCAGCAGTTCCGGGTCGTCGATCTCTTTTGCAGGGGAGCTTTCCCGGCTGAAGTCGTCAAGGTTATAAAGCACATCGAGAAATCTTGCCTGCTGGCGGTCATCGGGACGGAAGCCCTCTTTGATTCGCTGGTGATGCAAAAGCGGCATCAGCAGATCATTGAACTCATTATAAATGGCCAGTTCCTGATCGTCCACCCAATCCTCGACGCTGATTTCGGGGCCAGCCTCGAACCCCCGGCAGTGCGGTTCACTCAGGAGGACAAAAAGCTCGGCCGGCCGGGCATTTGCGTCGAGATAGGCGCCGCGCCCGACCGGATAGGTGCGGCAGGCGCCGGGCCGGTCGCGGTAGACCGAGCAGCCGTTATCGGTAACGAAGGGACAGGCGGCCCGGCCGTCATCGATCATGGCCAGAAATACCGTCGGGAAAAAGTCTTCCTCGCCTTTTTCGACCACGGTATAGCGGTCCAGAAACTCGGCGGCCGTGATCCCGAGCCCTCTTCGCAGTCTGAGCACATCGTAGGGGGACAGGGCCAGGTCGAGCTGGCGGCAGCACTCGGTAAAGCAGGGCACCCCGGGATGACAGCTGAACCGGAAGGTCTCCTGGTCGCCAAGCCCGCGGACATTCCGGGGTAGATTGCTATCCGCCATGTCCGCCTCTAATTCTGATGAGCTCGCAAAAAGTCAAGTGATGGCTAAGTAGAAAAAATCGATAAACAAGGCGCGGTGTATTTTTCGATGCCATCAATTCTGAAAAACTCGCAGAAAGTCTCAGGGGGGCTAAGCTAAAACTTCGATATGCAAGAAGTGATGTGTTTTTGTTACTGAGGCCATACATGTGGTATGCCAAAGGAGCAAAAATACGCCACGACGCAGTAGATCGGAGTTTTTGCGACGCCATCAATTCTTACGCCAGATATAAAGCAGCGGGCTGGCAATGAAGATTGATGAATAAGTGCCGACAACCACCCCCAGGAGCAGAACCAGGGAAAAATCGTGAATCACCGCACCGCCCAGAATAAACAGGGACAGCAAGACCAGCAGGGTGGTCAGCGAGGTGACCACGGTCCGGCTGATCACATCATTAATGCTGTTGTTGATGATCTTGACGAACGAGGTAGATTCGCCGTACTTCTTGACGTTTTCGCGAATCCGGTCAAAGACCACCACCGAGTCGTTCAGGGAATAACCGGCAAGGGTTAAAAGGGCGGTGACGATGAGCAGGGTGATTTCGACATTGAGCAGGTAGCAGAGCCCCAGGACCACGACGACGTCATGAAAGGTGGCCAGGGCGGCGGCTACTCCGAAGCGGAAGTCGAAGCGCATGGCCAGATAGAGGATAACCCCGAGGAGCGAGATGAAGATGGCCTGCAGGGCCTTATTGCGCAGGACTTTGCTCACCGAAGCGCCGATGGCCGACTGGCTTTCCATTTCAAAACCGGCCTCCGGCATTTCGGTGGTGAGCAAAGTTGTGACCTGTTCGCTGATCTTACCCACCGTTTCCCGGGATTCCTTGACCTTGACGATCAGCCGGTTCTCGTCTTCCACTTTCTGGGGGACGGCGCCTTCAATATCGCTGGCGTTCAGGATACTCCTGACATTTTCAAGGGCAAATGGCTGATCGGCCTTGTACTGGACGATGGTTCCCCCCGAAAAATCAACGCCGAGATTAGCTTCGCCCCTTAAAATTTGGATAAAGGCAAGAAGGCCGATCAGAACCATAACCCCGGAAATCTTGAAGGTGGTATTCCTGATCTTCATGTAATCGAGGTTCGGTTTTCTGATGATTTCGCCAAACCGGAGAGATTTCAGTAAACCCTTGCTGTGCATGGCATCATATGCGAGTCTGGTGCCGAACAGGGTGGTGAAAAGGTTGAAGGTGACACCCAGGGAGAGAGTGACCGCGAATCCCTTGATCGGGCCGGTGCCGAACATGAACAGGGCCAAGGCGGTGATCAGGGTGGTGACCTGGGAGTCGATAATCGTCGAAAAGGCGTTGCTGTAGCCGCCCTGGACCCCGGACCTGACCGACTTGCCGAGGGCAAATTCCTCCCGCATCCGTTCGAAGATCAAGACGTTTGAGTCAACCGCCATGCCGATGGCGAGAATGATCCCGGCGATACCCGGCAGAGTCAGGGTGGCGTTCATTGTGGCCAGTCCGGCGAAGAGCAGCAGGATATTGAACAGCAGGGCCGTATTGGCGATAACCCCTGAAACCCGATAGTAGAGGGTCATGAAGATCAGGACCAGAAAAGTGCCCAGCAGGCCGGACATCAGGCCCTTTTCGATGGAGTCATGCCCCAGGGAGGCGCCGACGGTCATGTTCTGGATAATGTTCAATGGCGCCGGCAAGGCTCCGACCCTTAAAACGATGGCCAGATCGGAGGCCTCCTCGTAGGTGAAGTCGCCGGAGATCTGGGCCCGGCCGCCGAGGATTCTTTCCCGGATCACCGGGGCCGATTTGATGATGTCATCCAGGATGATGGCGAAACGCTTGTTGACGTTCTTCTCGGTAACCTCTCCGAAAATCCTGCCGCCCTGACTGGTCAGATTGAGGCTTACGTAAGGTTCGTTGAAGGTGCCGCCGATCTGGGCCTGGGAATCCTTGACCATGTCGCCGGTCATCATCACCGGGCTCTTGATCAGCAGCGGGGTGACGGTCTCGAACTCGGCGCCGCCTTCGCGGCGGCTGATCCTTTTCTCGAAATATATTTCGGTATTGGGCGGCAAGCGGCTTCGAAGAGCCTCGTTCAGTCGCCGTCGGCCGGCGCCCTGGATATTGCCTTCCACCCATTGTCCGGTTTGCTTGGCATCTTCGATCAGACGGTTCAGGTCCACGGCGTCCTGATCATGGAGAAGCTTGAATTCGAGTTGGGCGGTCTGGTCGAGAAGGTCCAAAGCCCGCTGGGGATCCTTGACCCCGGGGAGCTGCACGACGATCTTGTCTTCGCCCTGGCGGAGGATGACCGGTTCAGCGACTCCGAACTGGTCTATCCGGTTGCGGATGATCTCCAGGGACTGGTCGACGGCGTTGTTTTTAATATAATCTATCTTGCTTTCGGTGAGACTCAGGATGATTCGCGGGAAGGAGCCGGTTTCGGTTTTAATCTCGATATTGAGGTCTTCGGCGAAATCGTTCCGGATGGTGTCCTCGACGGTGCTTAGAGCACCGGTATTTGGCAGGGTCAGAATGATCCTGGCGGGGTCCTCGGAGGGGGTCCTGACCACGGTGATCTGCTTTTCCGCCAGTTGCGTCTTGATATTCTGGGCGGCCAGATCTAGGCTGTTCTCCATGGCCTTTTCAAGATCGACCTGCATCACCAGATGCATACCGCCCTGGAGGTCGAGACCAAGGCGCAGGCCGGCCGGGGCAAGATACTTCTTCCACCATTCCGGGACATTATCGGTGAAAGAGGGTACGACGGCGATGCCCGAAAAAACGATCAGGGACAGCAGCAGGATAATCTTCCATTTCAAGGACTTATTCATCAAAGCACTCCTTTGGGTCAAAAAAAGCCGGGCGCGAGTAAGCGATTACAGGGTACCGAATCTGCTGTGTTATCGGTCTGCTCATGTACATCAGTACACATCGCAGGCCGATGCCTTGCATCTCCGGCACCCTGTAATCGCTTACGGGCTGGGAGATTGGCCAATCCTGGGCGGCTTATCCCGTGATCGGTTACGGGCGCGAAACTTACGGCCGTATGGTTGGCTGACTTAGACAGGTCCGGGATTATACTCTACCATATTGATATTTGAAAGGGTAAAACTGGGGATTTGTCATCGGATTTTTATTTGTCGAAATGGATTCTATTTTCAATTAACATGTTGGCAGGTCTCTGTTTTTTGTCAAGTTTGTTGTAAGATTCTAAAACGGTATTATGATAACACCTCTTTTTGACGGTGCCCGGCCTGACAGAATCGACTGGTTGCTAAAATAAAAGAAATTACAAATTCGCAAAAAATCTCCAGATGGCTATGTAAAAAAAGTTTGATATACGTCCCGCAGGAAGTGCCCTCAGAATCCTTGGGTGCAAGAAGTGGTGGGGTTTTGCGACGCCATCGGAATTAGATTTCCCTCTCTTATGGAGTTTTGATGAAAAAAGTTCAGCAGCAGTATTCTGATTTGGAGTCCGAAGAGCTTGTGAAGTTAATCTGCCAGGCAGCTCTCGATCAGAAGGCGGAAAACCTGATTGCCCTCAATGTACGAAAAATTTCGGATTTTGCCGATTACTTTGTGATAATGAGCGGCACTTCGACCCGGCATGTGAGCGGGCTCGCCGAAGCCATCGACCAGAAAATCGGCAGCAAGCGAACCATGTCCGGCAACACCGAAGGCCTCAGCGAAGGCAGCTGGGTATTGCTTGATTACAATGATATCATCGTCCATGTTTTCCATAGCGAGACCAGAAAGTATTACGATCTGGAAGGCTTGTGGCACGATGCGCCGCGTCTCGATTTGAGCGATCTGAAGTGAGACGTTGTCTTGTGTAGTCATTTTTTTTAAAATTTCTGAATTCGTGAGCGGACGCCGCGCAAGGGGCGGTTGCAATTTTCTTCACCGCGATCACGTTCGGGTAACATCCAGGCGAAAGATATGAAAGATCGAGGTCCGGTGCTGCTTGCCATTCTAGATGGCTGGGGGATCGGTGCGGAAACGGCTGGCAATGCCGTGCATATGTCGGCTACTCCCAATATGGACCGCTGGTGGGCTGAATACCCCCATACCACCCTGACGGCCCATGGAGGGGCTGTTGGACTGCCGGAAGGGCAGATGGGCAATTCCGAAGTAGGCCATCTGAATATCGGGGCAGGCCGCATCGTCTATCAGGATTATAAGCGGATCAATCTTGCCCTTGAATCCGGTGAATTCTTCGAAAATGAAGTCCTTGGCAAAGTCATGGAAACCGCAAGGGCGGAGGATTCGGAGCTCCACCTGATGGGGCTGGTTTCCGACGGCGGGGTTCACAGTCACCTTAATCACCTGTTCGGCTTGGTGGAAATGGCCGCACGGGCCGGACTTGAAAAAGTCTTCATCCATGCCTTCATGGACGGCCGCGATACCGCGCCTAAAAGCGGGGCCGGCTATATAAAGCAATTACAGGACGAACTGGCGAGGATCGGGGTGGGCCGGGTGGCGACGGTTTCGGGGCGTTATTACGCCATGGACCGCGATAACCGCTGGGACAGAGTGGAGCTGGCCTGGCAGGCGCTGGTCGACGGTAAAGGGCCTACCGCATCCGATCCGATCTCGGCGGTCCGGGACGCTTATCGACGCGGGGAGAGTGACGAATTTATCAAGCCGATAGTTATTGTAGATCAGGATCGAAAACCCCTTGCCGGGGTCGGCGATAATGACTGTGTGATCTTTTTTAATTTCAGGGCCGACCGAGCCCGCCAGCTGACCCGCGCCTTTACCTCTCCCGGTTTTGACCGCTTCGAGATTGATCGCCGCTCCTCCCTGGCTGTTTTTGCGACCATGACCGACTACGATAAGGGGTTCGAACTGCCGGTGGCCTTTCCGCCCGCGACCATTGAACATATCCTCGGAGAGGAGGTCAGCAGCCACGGGCTTCGCCAGCTCCGGATCGCCGAGACCGAAAAGTATGCCCATGTAACTTTTTTCTTCAACTGCGGCCGGGAAGAACCTTACGAGAACGAGGATCGGCTTTTGATTCCGTCTCCCCGCGAGGTGGCGACTTATGATCTTAAACCTGAGATGAGCGCTTTTCAGGTAACCGAAGCATTGCTCCAGAAACTTACGGAAAATCAATATGATCTGATTGTTCTCAATTTTGCCAATTGTGACATGGTCGGCCATAGCGGCATCATGGAGGCGACGATCAAGGCATGTGAGGCCGTGGACAGCTGCCTGGGCACTCTGGTTGATAAGGTAACCGGCCTGAATGGTACGGTTCTGATCACAGCCGACCATGGCAATGCCGAACAGATGCGGGATCCTGAAAGCGGAGAGTCTTTCACGGCCCATACCGCCAATCCGGTTCCCTTGATTATAGTCGATGAAAGTAATCGCACCTGCAAGCTTGCGGAGGGGCGGGGCCTGCGGGATATCGCTCCCACTATCCTTGAGATTCTTGGTCTGCCGGTCCCGACCGAGATGGACGGCAAAAGTCTGCTTTGCTAATCGATTAATTTAACTCAAACTAAAGTCCATGCCATGAAATATATCAGCACCAGGGGCGGCATTGCCCCGATCTCATTCAGTGAAGCGGTTATGATGGGCCTGGCTGATGACGGTGGCCTGCTGTTGCCCGAAGAGATCGAACGACTCGACCGGGAAACCCTGGACCACTGGCGGACTTTATCCTATCGGCAACTGGCCTTCGAGGTCTTTTCCCGCTTTGTCGACGATATCCCGCCCTACGATCTTAAGGAGCTTGTCGACCGTTCATACGACTCCTTCAACCATCCCGAGATCACTCCGCTGGTCAAGGTCGACGCCATCCATATCCTTGAGCTGTTCCACGGCCCGACCCTGGCCTTCAAGGATGTGGCCCTGCAATTTCTCGGTAATCTCTTTGAATATCTGCTGAAGAAAAACGGCGGCAGAATGAACATCCTGGGAGCCACCTCCGGCGATACCGGCAGCGCCGCGATTTATGGGGTCCGGGGTAAGGATAATATCAACATCTTTATCATCCACCCCCATCAGCGGGTGAGCCGTATCCAGGAATTGCAGATGACCACGGTGACCGACGCCAATGTCTTCAATATCGCCCTGGCCGGGACTTTCGATGACGGCCAGGCTATCGTCAAGGCCCTTTTTAACGATTTGAACTTCAAGGATAAGTATTGTCTGGGCGCGGTCAATTCGATCAACTGGGCCAGGATTCTCGCCCAAGTTGTCTACTATCTTTACGCGGCCTTGAGAGTACGCGGGGAGGGGGGCGGCAAAGTCGATTTCTCGGTGCCCACCGGTAATTTCGGCGATATCTTCGCGGGCTTTGTGGCCCGGCGGATGGCCCCCGACCTGATCGGCAGACTGGTCCTGGCCACCAACGAAAACGATCTGTTGAGCAGATTTGTCAATAAGGGGGAATACGCGGTGGGCCGAGTCACCCATACCAATAGCCCTTCGATGGATATCCAGGTAGCCAGTAATTTCGAGCGTTATCTCTATTACCTTTTTGATCGTGACCCGAAGCGGACCAGGGAGGCGATGGAGAGTTTCGCCTCTTCCGGGCGCCTGGAATTTGCCGAAAACATTCGGGAACGCGTCGGTTCGGACTTTTCCGCTGAAATGGTCGGCGAGGAAGAAACCCTGGCCATGATCAGAACATATAACCAGAAGGGCTACCTGCTGGATCCCCATACCGCCGTCGGGGTGAGGGCCGGCCTCGATTTTGCCGAGAAGGGTATGCCGATGGTCTGCCTGGCCACGGCCCATCCGGCCAAGTTCGGGGATGCCGTTGCCAGGGCGATCGGCTCCGAACCGGTTCTGCCTGACGCTCTGGCGGCCATGCTCGATAAGGAGAGCCGTTACGAGGTGCTGGCTGCGGATCTCGAAGTGATTAAGGAATATGTGGCCCGGTACGCCTTGTGATTTCCAGCAGGTGAATTCGTGGTAGTTTGTTGCAATGCCCGGAAAAGCGTATTAAAAAAGAGTTTCTAAGATGTCCCGCGGATCAGGTATGTCATGTTTGTGTGAGGGGGCCGATGAGGGTTGAAGACCGGATTAAATATTTAAGTTCCATGGATCTGTTCCATCAATTTGCCGAGGGGGATCTGTACGAATTTTTTGCTGAAAATGTTTCGGAAACGGAAATCCCGGCCGGCGATATCCTCTGTCGGGAGGGCTCCAAGGGCGAGGATATGTTTATCCTGCTGGTCGGCGAACTGAAAATCTCCAAGGATAACAAATTCATAACTACAATCAAGCCGGTCGAGTATATCGGTGAAATGGCTCTTATCGAGGCCAAACCCCGCTCCGCTACGGTTGAGGCCTTAACCGACTGCACCCTCCTGAAGATTACCCGAAAGCAGTTTCAAGACTATTTTTCCAAACGACCCGATTCACTTTTTGCAATACTTCAGACCCTGAGCCGCAGAATCAGGTTGAATACCGAGATCATCGCCGAGGAACTGGAAAAAGCGAACATCATGATTCATGATATGAGAAACCAGATGGCGCCCTTTCTTTTCCTAGATATGCTCGAAAAAAAGGTTTCCGATGAATCGGCCTTGAGAATGATCAAGGTCATGAAGGGGGGGCGCAACAACCTTAACGATATGATGGCCGAAGCCCTGGCCAGGGCAAAGCGGATCAATAATACCAGGAAGGTCGGCCGCAATTCCCTCCAGGAGTTGCTGGAAGATGTCAAGGATTCCGAACTGAAAACCCATCCCGATCTCCGGAACCGAAAGTTTAAATTTAACGTTCAGAAAGATCTCCCTGAATTTGATTTCTGCAGGTTGGAGATTCGCCGCGTGCTGGTTAATCTTTTTATCAATGCCGCCCAGTCCGGCGATCAAGGCGAGGCGATCGATATCGGCCTCGATGCCGATGACGAGAATGCCGTTATTTACGTGATGGATCGTGGTGAGGGGGTATCCGAAGAGAGTAAAGAGAGGATCTTTGATCCGAATTTTACGACCAAGAAGGACAGCAACGGACTGGGCCTCACTTCATGCCGCCACATCGTTGAAGCGCTGCATGGCGGCAAGTTGAGTTGCGCGGTCCGTGAGGGCGGCGGCACGATCTTCACCTTCACCCTGCCGCTTAAAGGTAGTAATTCCTGAAGCGATATGGATTCCTATCGGCTTCAGGTTGAAAATGCGGTTGCCTATCTGGCTGAAAGAATTAGCGAACCCCCTGAAATTACGATTATCCTCGGGACCGGCCTCGGTTCGCTGGGAGAAAGTGTCAAGCCATCCCTGATTGTGCCGTACCGGGAGATCCCCGGTTTCCCGAGGGCAACGGTAGCCGGCCATGCCGGCAATCTGATCTTCGGCCGGCTGGCAGGCAGATCGGTTGCGGTGTTGCAGGGGCGGTTTCATTATTATGAAGGATATTCGGCCAGGGAACTGACTCTGCCCCTGCGGGTTATGGCTTTGCTCGGCGCCGGCTTCCTCGTGGTCACCAATGTTGCCGGCGGGCTGAATCTCGATTTTGCTCCGGGCTCTTTGATGATCATTCGCGATCATCTCAATTTTATTCCGGATAATCCCCTTCGTGGTGCCAATATCGATGAGTGGGGGCTCCGCTTTCCGGATCTTTCCACACCCTATGATGAGGATCTGCGCAGCCTGGCCGTCCGGACGGCCGCCCGGCTGCGGCTGGCCGGCGTTGTTACCGGGGTCTACGGCGCCATTGCCGGCCCCAGTCTGGAGACTCCGGCCGAAACCCGTTATCTTCGGAGTTGCGGCATTGACGCGGTCGGCATGTCCACGACCCCGGAGGTGATTGTCGCCAGACATGCCTCGATGCGGGTTCTGGGGCTGTCGGTGATTGCCAATATCAACGACCCCGATAACTTTCAGCCGGTTATTTTTGAGGATGTGGTGGCCGGCTCCCGCCAGGCCCTGACCAGGCTGACCGATTTGATCGCCGGGATTGTCGTCGGGATCTGATTTACAGGGAAAAATTTTAAAATCGGTTATTCCGCTCATCGGCAAATCGACGGGGTTAAAACGTCACTGACCGCCCGGTCCGCCGCTTTTCTCCAAAAGCGGCAAGTCGGTTTCTTCTCGATCACGGCTCGATTTTTTTTGCCATCCGCGTTATTATTAAGTAACTATGTAAGTATAATAGTTTAAGCAGCCGTTTTGATTTTGACCGGCCTGCTTTTTTGATCGATTACAGAAGCCGCCGTTCAGCTTAAGACTTTACTTTTGGCCGTAAAAAAGGATTTCACTGTTTGAAGCGCGGTCAACTCTTGGTGGAGATGAAAAATGTTTGGACTGGGTATGCCTGAACTTATCGTTATCCTGGTGATTATCGTGATAATCTTCGGAGCCGGCAAGTTGCCGGAAATAGGTTCCGGTATCGGCAAGGGGATCAAGAATTTCAAAGAGGCCACCAGGCACGACGAAAAAAACGAGCTCGATGATAAGAAGGACGAAAAATCGTCCGAGAGCTGAGTCTTTATCAAATGGGGACTTTCGGTTTCCCCAATAATTTCAGGGTGACATTATGTTTGGATTGGGAACTCCCGAGCTTATCGTGATCATGGGGATCGCCTTTCTGGTCTTCGGCGGTAAAAAACTGCCTGAGCTCGGTGCCGGACTCGGCAAAGGGATCACTTCATTCAAGAAGGGATTACGGGAAGTCGAAGAGAGCGTGCCCGGCGTCAAAGAAGCCGCCGAAGTCAAGGAAGAGATCGCCAAGGTCAAGGACCTCGGTAAGATTATCGGTAAATAGTTATAGCCGGTCTCGTGGAAAGCCCGGGACCGACATCGGGTTGTTGTTTTTTCTGCAAGGTTGACAAACTCGCAAAAAGTCGGCATTGCCATAATGTCATTTCGACCAAAGGGAGAAATCTTAATAGTACAAGATTTCTCACATGCGTTCGAAATGACAGCTTTTTGCAAATTTATCAAGATTGATAAGCTCGCTAAAAGTCACGGGATGACTAACTAAACAACCACCGACTAAAAGTCGGTGGGTTTAAATTCGCGGACTGAAAGTCCAGCAATACCGGCTGCTGCCGGTTGGTTTATTCTACGTCAAATCCGTCGTTTGGAGCTTTCTCAAAGTGATGAGCCAGATACTCCT
>JAGXFP010000061.1 GCA_024637225.1 Desulfobacterales bacterium | reverse complement strand
GATGGAAAGGGAGGGCCTGCTGAAGGTAATCTGCGTGTATCCCGAAATCATGGGCCTGGAGGATCATCTGATCAGAATAAATAGGACGATCCAGGATTTCAGGCCGACCCGAATCGCCGTGGACAGCGTCTCCGCCCTGGAACGGGTTACCACGGAAAAGGGGTTCCGTGAATTCGTCATCAGCCTGGTTTACTCCATAAAGCAGCAGCAGATATCCGGCCTCTTCACCTCCACCACGCCGACAGAGCTCGGAGGGTCCACCATAACCGAAGCCCATATCTCCGCCACTACCGATTCGATCATCCTGCTGCGTAACGTTGAGATGAACGGGGAAATGCGACGCGCCCTCACGGTTCTCAAGATGCGCGGCTCCCAACACGACAAGAATATTCGGGAATTCTCCATCGATGCCAGTGGCATACACATCGGCAAGCCGTTTCGCAAGGTGAACGGCATCCTGCTCGGTCGGCCGGTTATGGACCTGCCGACTGAGCAGGACCCGAAGCTTGAGTGAGTAAGAGCTCTCGCCAAAACTAAGGGTGAAACTTTCTGAGTTTGGTTAATCTCCCGATAATGAGGGGGTTTTGGCGATTTTTTCGTGCCTGTGTTCCACGAGAAGCCAGAAGCCAGGAGTCCGAATCCAAGAGAAAAGCTTTAAAATCAGTCATTCCGGCTCCTGGCTTCTGGCTTCTCATCATGGATTACCACTATGACTCTAAAGCATTTTATGACAGCAAACCAATACCATAAGACAAGTCAGAAAGTTGAGTAAGGGTGAAACGAGGATTCGGTTTATGTTTGGCAAGGTTTCCGAGCAGCGGAAAATAATCGAAAAGCGGACGCGGGAGATGCGGGCGTGTGAAGCGCGTTTCCATAATATCGTCACCATAAGCACAGACGGCATCGTCATCGTGGATAGCCTCGGGACCATCCTGTTCGTCAACCCGGCTGCAAAATTACTTTTCGGCCGCAAGGAGGAAGAACTCCTGGGAGAACCGTTCGGTTTTCCGATTGTCGCAGGCGAGGTCACGGAACTGGAGATCGCCAGTAGGGTGAGGAAACAAACGCTTGTCGAGATGCGGGTTGTGGGCGCGGAGTGGGAAGAGAAACCCGCCTTTCTCGCAACCCTGCACGACATCACCGCCCAGAAGCTGGCGGAGGAGAAAACTGAACTGTACCTGGCTGAACTCGAAAAGAAAAATACGGAACTTCAGGAGGCTCTTGCAAATATCAAGACCCTGAGCGCCATGCTCCCCATCTGTGCTTATTGCAAGAAGATAAGGGACGACAAAGGGTACTGGAGCCAGGTGGAGGAATATATAAGCAAGCACACAGACACCCTGTTTTCGCATGGTATCTGCCCTGAATGTGCAAAAAAGGTATCTGAGGAAATAGAGCTCCTCCGGCCTTAGCAAGGCCCGACTCCGCGCCACTTTTATTTTTCCTTATCAATGCAGATGCTTATATGGCGTTAGAGCAGTTCCCGGCCCAGTTCACGGAGTTCCTGCAACTGGGGCGCGGTCAACTCGCAGAACGGCGAATTGTCGTAGGTGGTGTCGCGGTTTTCCACCACCAGGACCATGGCGTCAACGCTCAGGGTATGATGGTGCCAGACCCCTTTCCTGACATTGTAAAGCTTCCGGGGTTCGAGATTGACCCCGTGGATCCGGATCACTTGATCTGCGCCGGACCCGATAAAAAGGAGGCAGCGCCCCTGGAGCAGCACGAAGACTTCGTCGGTCTCGTTGTGGCGCTGCAGTCGGGTAATCTTTTCCAGCCGCAGCTCATCGGCAAAGTTGAGAATCGCCACCCGCCAACTCGCGAAATCCACCAGGGGAAGGTAGCCGGAGCCGGTGTGCTGCCGCACTTCCAGAAGCTTTTCGCTGATCTTTGCCATGGTTATTATCCTCGTGGAATGATTTGGCTGCTTCGGATTATACGTGCCCTCCCGAGGAGGAAGGGATCCGGAAGCCCTTAAATGACGGTTAGATCCGCCCAGGCCATAGTGCTTCGGGCCTGGGCGGCAAATTCGTTTTTGGTTAAAACGATCAGTCCGATATCGACGGAATCGTCGAACAGGGTTATCGCCCGTTGGGCCGCTTCACCGGGGCTCATCTTGCCTTCCAGCCAGCTGTAGACCTCTTTCGCCAGTATTTTCAGGGCGATAAATTCGCCGTCTCCGGTGCAGGCCACGGCTCCGGCCGGGCCGCAAAAGAGTCCGCAGCCCGGCAGGGGTACGTCGCCGATTCGGCCGATGGCGGCATGTTTCAGGCCTCCGGAACTGAGGGCGGCCGCAAAGCCGGTGCCGTCGAAAGCCACCGCGCCCACCGTATCACAGGAAGGGGATTGCTTTTTCGGCCGGGTCTTGATCTCGCCGCGACCGCTTGGTTTTTTCAGCGGGATATTTTGTGTCCTGGCGAAAAGGCGGGCACCCTCTCCGGCTATGAGGATATGGGGGGAATGAAGCAGGACCCCTTGCGCGATGACAATCGGGTTTTGCACGCCTTCCACGGCGGCGACGGCCCCAAAAGCGCCGCTGCCGGTCATGCAGGATGAATCCATCTGGATCGTGCGGTCATCGCTCCTGATTTGGGAGCCGGTCCCGGCGTTGAACCGGGGATCATCCTCCAGATATTTCACCGCCTGAACCACTGCATCCAGGGCCGGCTTGCCATCTGCCATTAAATCTAGGCCAAGCCTGGCCGCGGCCTGGGGGCCGTCGCTGTCTCGCGGATCCGAGCAGGCTCCTCCGTGGGTCAGGATGGCGCGTTGAAAATTTTGCATGGCTACCTCAATTCTGAATCTGCGCTGAGTTATACCCACAGGGCAAAAGTTTCGTACGAGCAGACAAGCTGTTCAACTCAGCTTTAAATGACCTGTTCCTCGGCGAAACGCATATTGCCTCCTTCCAGGAAAATCCGCACCAGAAAGAGGCGCAGGTCGGCGCTGCCCAGATTCTCATAATAGAGGAACATGTTGTCGTCGTTGGTGTGGTTGGAGGAGGAGAGCGAGCCGCACATGAAATGGAAGAAAGAGTGGCCGTGATAGAGGTCGTTGGTCCGCATCAGTTCCAGTTCGTGGGTATGGCCGCAAAAGACGTGCTCGATTTTATGCTTCTGGACGAAATCGATCAGGATCGAGGAGTTTTTCAGGGGGCACTCGTCGGTGCCCAAAATGGAATAATGGGTCAGGAGCAGCGGCAGGTCGTATTCCATTTGTGCGATTTTCCCTGAAACCGCCTTCAGGACCTCTTTTTCCACAAAGCCGTCATCATTGTAGAGTTCATTTGAATCGATATTGATGATCAGGATGGATTTTCCGGCGATGGAAAAGGACTTGAGAAAGTTTACATCGGTAAAGTTTTCCCCGACCTTGGTGATCGCCCGGTTCAAAAAGAGATGTTTCTTGCTGGTCTGCACGCTCTCGGGGATGTCGATGAACGGGGTGTCATAAATATACTTGCGGAACAGTTCATGGGAGCGCATGTTCCTTTTGTCGTGATTGCCGATGATCGAGATGACATTTTCGCACTTGAGGCCCGCCAGGAAATGCCCGGCCGCGGCATACTCATCCTCCAGACCGTCGGTGGTGCTGTCTCCGGTGTTGATTACGATATCGGCCTTGAATGAATTGAGCTTTTCCAGGAGAAGCCGGTCATCCCCCTCCCAGTGGCGGGGGCCGAAATGCAAATCGGAGATATGTAAAACATTCATGCTTGATTCCTTGATGGCCGTCGCAAAAAGTCCGATCTCCTGCGTCGTGGCGCATTTTTGCTCCTTCGGCATACCATATGGATGGCCTCAGTCACAAAAATGCACTATTCCTTGGTTATCGAATTTTTTACTTGGCCATCCCGTTGTTTTTGCGAGTTTGTCATTCCTTGATGGGTTTGCGGAAAATAATTTGCCCCGTCATTGCGAGGAGCGAAGCGACGAAGCAATCCAGTATTTTTAACTATCTACACCTTTCTGGATTGCTTCGCTACGCTCGCAATGACTTGATTTGTGACTTTTGGCGAACCGATCATTCCTTGCGGAACTAAAGAATTTGGTGCCTGGAATCTGTAATATCGATAAAGCCGGGTTTTGTCGACCCAAAACCCGCCGGAAGCAGCATTTTCGAAAAACTCTCCGGTGTTTCAAGCAAGGAATCCATGCGTCGGTATTCAAAAGTCGGAAAGGACCGATTCTAAAGCTTTTCTCCTGGCTCCCGGCTCCCGGCTTCTGGCTCCTTTCGTTCACATTGCCATCATTGTTCCAAAGAGACAGAGCAATAAAATCGCAATCATGGCCGCCACACACAGAGCGAATTCAACGCGGCCGGTTATCAACCGAACAACCCTTTTGACCCTTTCTTGGCTTTCTTGTCGGCTTTTTTTTCTTTTTGAGTCTTGGCCGGTTTTTTCTTGTCGTTCTTGGTGCTTTTCTGTTCCTTGCTCATGGTTTCTCTCCTGATAATTGATGGTTAGCCCGGATATTTCAGATATCTGTTCAGTCCCTTTTGATTCCCCGCCCGGCCAATAACCGTTCAAGCTCGAGGAGCTGGGCCGGATCCTCGCCCATAAGGACAATGTTAAAGGCGCCGGTGACCGGCAATTCCTTACAGTTAACGGGGAAGGCCGTCTTTAAGCTGCCGCCGTCGTAGAGATTCGGACCCAGCCGGGCGACAAGTTCGGGGAATGAACAGGGGGAGGTCCCGGTTTTGATGAATTTCCAGAAGGGAACCGGTCTTGCGGTCAACTGTTCGATATTATGGATCACCATGCTCACATAGGACGAGCCGTTAAAGCGGGCATTGTTTTCCACTGGGTAGATCCCCGCCTCGGTGACGATATAATCGATCCCCGCCACCCCGCAATAACCCGATTTTGCCATATCGGTGACGATAAGCCGCGAGGTGTCCCGGATGTAGTCATAAACCTCCCGGGGCGGTTGTCGGCCCTTCAGATTGCCGACATAGACCAGGCCTCGCTCGCAGACCTGGTCCAGCATGCCCAGGTGGTCGATGGTGCCGTCCCGCCCGATCGCCCATTGATCGTTCGGGGTCGAGGTGACCTCGAGAAAGGGTTCGATCAGAACCTGCCTTTCGCCGCTGCCGGCAATTTCCCGGTACAAGCCCTCCAGGTCGGTACCCGACGTCTTGTATAACGACATGGCGGATTCGGCCAGGGTGCCGCGGATAATCACGGTTTGGTGGCTGGCCAGGCAACCTTCGACCACCTCGCGCATTGTCTGGCAATTATCCGGGTCCCGGGGCTGCAAGGTAAAGGTATCGCCGCTAACCACCGGGATCGCCAGTTTCCGGCAGATCGCCTTAAACGAGCCCTTGTCGTTATATTTCAGGGAAACCGCCGGGGAGGTCCCGAAATGGGCGGCGCCGAGGAGCCGGGCCGCCTTTTCCTCCAGAACGCCGCTGAACCATGGCGCGTAGACCGGCTGCCGGCCGAGCTTCTTGATGACCCGCAAAACCGGGCCGGGATCGGCGATGATCAGCTCGGAGAGACTCATCCCGGCGCTTGCGGTATCATATTCGACGATATGGCCGGAGCCCAGACCGCACCCGCGCAGCCAGGCATGGTAATCACGGTCCAGGGTGGTGCGCAGAATCACCAGATCTTCCCCGCCGGCGGCGGCCAGGGCCCGGTCGCACTTTGAACGGACCGAACCGTCGCGCCGGGGGAACTGGGAGAAGCTGTCCGCCCCGTGGATTACCAGTTCGTCGGCATTATCCGAGATGCATTCCCGGAGTGGTCGGTAGGCCGCCATCTTAATTCAAGCCGGGCAATAACTGCCGGCCATATATCATCGACAGGGCGAGGGTATAGGCGATCAGGACGTAATACCAGCGCCCGGTCAGTTTGGGAGTATGGATCGGTGCCACGTTCAGGGCGGCCAGCCCCACAATCAGGATGTAGAGGCCAACCGTGAAAAGATCCTTGGTGATCACGGTGTTAAAGAGGAAGACAAAGGTCAGAATGATGCCGTTGTTGTCGATTGCCAAGCCCCGGTAAGTCGAGCCGCCAACCAGGCCGAAGACATTGTAGTAACTGAGGCGGAGCACCCCGGCCGCCAGGACCAGAAAGGCTCCGGGCAGAAACCAGGGGCTGAAGTTTCCGTAGCTTAACAGGACCAGGGCCGGACAAATGCCGAAGCTGATAATATCGATCAGGGAATCGAGCTGGCCCCCGAAGGCCCGTTGTTTGGCGTTTCGCCCTTCGAGACGGCGGGCGATGATGCCGTCGCTCCAGTCGAAGAATATCGCCCAGACCAGGCCGATCATCGCGGCGGGAAAGTTGGCCAGGACCGCGAAATAAATAGCGAGGAGCGCGCAGAGCAGGCCGGCCAGGGAACAGAGGTTCGGCAGGTCTTTGGCAAAAGAGAGGATCGACGGAGGGGAATCTTTCGGATGAAGGTCGGTCATGATCTGTGCTCCCGGCCGAGAAGCTCGCCCAGGGCGGCAACCAGCCTCGTATTTTCGGGCCGGGTGCGGCTGGCGATCCGCAGGTAGCGGTCCGCTTCCGGCATGGTTTTACCCCGGCAATGTTTAATGTAGATATTGTCCTGCACGAAAAGCTGCTCCGTAACCTCCGGCCCGGAGGCGGCATGATCGGGGAGCCGGCAGAAGATATAATTGGCCTCGGGCTTATAAACGGTCATGCCCGGGATCATCTGCAGCTGCTCGTAAAAATGGTCGCGGTCCGCCCTGACCTGCGCGCAGCTCTCGCTGAAGGCCTGCCGGTACCGGGGGGCAAGGCGCAGGAATTCCTCGGCGAAACCATTAAGATTCCAGATATGGAGCCCCTGCCGGACCCTGGCCGCGAAGTCGGGGTTGGCGGTGAGCATATAACCGATCCTGATCCCGCAGATGCCGTAGGCCTTGCTCATGCTCTTGAAAATCGCCAGGTTCGGATATCGGTCAATCTCCGGTTCCAGGCTTTCCCGGTCCCGATTGGCGGCAAAATCGATAAATGATTCGTCAACGATGAGCAGACAGTCGTGCGCGGCCAGTTTATCGGCTAAACGCCTGAGTTCCGCCTTCGGAACCAGCAGGGAGGTGGGGTTGTTCGGGCTGACCACCACGGCCAGACTGGCCCTGGAGCGGATGGCCGCGGCGGCGAATTTATCCACATCCAGCTGAAAGAAAGGCGCTTCGAGGGCAAATTCAACGACCTTGCCGGCCGGCATCACATTGGCGTATTCATTAAACGAGGGCACCGGCACAATTAATTTACGATCCAGGCCGGCGAGAATCTTGATCAGCTCCGCCGCCCCATTGCCGACGACAATCCGCTCCGCCGGCTGGTCGATCAGCTCGCCGACCAGAGCGGCCACCTCCTGCTGGCCTACGGGATAGTTTAAGACCAGCTGACGGATCTGCCTGCTAAGGCGGCTGAAAAAATCCTCCGGCGGGAAATAGAGGTTGTAGAGATAGTTATGGTCAATGAAATCATGCCGCCAATAGCCGCCATGTTGCCCGGAAACATCTGCGTAGCGCTGTTCAGCGCTGGAGTGATTTTTGGTCATCTTCGGTATCTTTATAAAAATTTAAGTGTTGAGGGGGGCCGGCACCGGCGCCGCCACCTTGTTGAAGGGGTCAAGACCTTTCAGGGGCCTGGCGGCAGGGGAACTCCGCTCTTTGTGCTTGTCGGCCAGGTGCCCGGCGCCCAGGACCGGGGGGCGGTAAGAGCGCGCGCACATCCTTTCGGCCGCCCGCAGGTCCGCATGATTGTCAATCTCATACCACCGTTTGGGATCAAAGAAAACCGGCGAAAACGACAGACAGCCCTCGTTGACCAGATCCGCGAAAACCGTCTCGTAATAACCGCTCTTCTTATCGGCGGCAATCCGCCGCTCCAATCTTTCCCGGACCAGATCCCAGCTTTGGCGGGAAAGGCTGTAGATATTGACGGTCTTGTAATGTTGACCATCCCGTTTATGGTCGCTGCCGTAGAAGGCTCCGATCTTCTGCTGCTTGTTGATGGTCACCGTGGTGCCGTCCATCCAGGAATTTAATTTGGCCACGGCAATCCGGTCGGGAACCAGCATATCCTTCAGCATTTCCGAGTCGAAAACCAGATCGCTTTCCAGCAACAGAAAGGGTTCATCGATTAACTTCCTGGTCAGCCATAAGGAATAGATATTGTTGGTGGTTTTGTACAAGGGGCTGGTGACGTAAACGATTTCCATCCCCCCGGCGAAGGCTCCCAGAAACTTCCGGATACAGCCGGCCTGATGACCGACAACGATCACCAGCCGTTTGAAATTGTGTTCCTGGAGGGAATCGACCAGCCTCTTGAGAATTGATATTTCATTGACCGGCACAAGACATTTGGGCATCCCGTCGGTCAAAGGGGCAAGGCGGCTACCGGTACCGGCAGCCAACAGCAGGGCCGTGCTTATCGGTTCATTCTTGCGGCCGAGACCAACACTTTTGTGCTCCATGTATTTTTCCTCCGAATTACAACCGGACCACGTCGGGGACCACAACACGGCACAGCTTGTAGATGATAGGGTATGGTGCCGATTGGATCAGCTAATCCGGCTGAAAGGCATAAAGGCATGCAATAGATCGAACTAAAAAAGAAGGGAACAAGACGGTACAGTTTTATGGTTCAGCTATCATTCCCTGCCGATTGGCAAAGTAATTTGAGCTGAAGGCCATAAAGCCTGGTAGTAGGAAAGAAATGAACTAAGTGGGAAAAAAAGGGATTCAATTGCCAGAAGAACCGTATGGCCACTTTGCAACGGTGATAGAACAACACTACAGTGCCGTCTCCCGTAAGTCAATGTATATTCGTTACTAGCTGCCGATCGCAAGTCGGGATCGGATTAAGGTTGGCGCCGGAAAAAAGCAAGTTACCTGGATAAATTTCTGCTTGACCGCATCCGCCTAGGCGGATACAAGAATTGTATGGAATCCATCGCGCGGCTATTCAAGGCCCTTGCCGAGCCGGTCCGGCTCCGCATCCTCTCGTTGCTGCTTGACGGGGAGCGCTGCGTCTGCGATCTGATGGCGGTGCTCGACCTGCCCCAGTCGACGATCTCCCGCCATCTTGCCTACCTGAAAAACGCCGGCTGGGTGGCGGGCGAACGGCGCGGAGTCTGGATGTATTACCGGCTGGCCGAAAAAAGCGACGAGTTTCGGGAGGGCTTGCGGCAGATCCTTGCCGCCGATCTGCCCCGGACCGGGCAGGGGGCGGCCGATCTGCACCGGCTGCGCTCCTACCTGATGCACAAAAAGGAAGATGCCTGTCGATAAACCTTCCGGAAAAATCAGCAAAACGGAGAACGCCATGCCGGCCCAACTGAAAAAACTCTCATTCCTCGATCGCTTTCTGACCCTGTGGATCTTCCTGGCCATGTTGGCCGGGGTCATGGCCGGTTATTTCCTGCCGGGGGTCAAGGACCTGATCAACTCCTTCCAGGTGGGGACCACTAATATCCCCATCGCCGTCGGCCTGATTTTGATGATGTATCCGCCCCTGGCCAAGGTCCGCTACGAAAAACTCCATGAGGTCTTCCGCAATTTCAAGGTGCTTGCCCTCTCCCTGGTCCAGAACTGGCTGATCGGCCCGG
The DNA here is from genome assembly GCA_024637225.1 of Desulfobacterales bacterium. Lineage (GTDB taxonomy): Bacteria > Desulfobacterota > Desulfobulbia > Desulfobulbales > JAGXFP01 > JAGXFP01. Next base: position 60,606 of record JAGXFP010000061.1, on the reverse strand, counting down.
TCCTGATGTTCGGCCTGGCCGTGGCCTTTCTCTCGGGTCATCACGACTACATGGTCGGCCTGATCCTGATCGGCCTGGCCCGCTGCATCGCCATGGTCATCGTCTGGAACGACCTGGCCGCCGGCGACACCGAATACTGTGCCGGCCTGGTCGCCTTCAACTCGATCTTTCAGGTCCTGTTCTTCCCGCTCTATGCCTGGTTTTTCCTGACCATCCTGCCCGGCTGGCTGGGGATCGAAGGAGCCCTGGTCGATATCTCCATGGGCCAGATCGCCGAGAGCGTCTTCATCTATCTGGGCATCCCCTTCCTCGCCGGGATGCTGACCCGCTTTATCGGCCTGAAGAGCAAGGGCGAGGCGTGGTATCGGGAAAAACTGCTGCCGAAACTGAGCCCCCTGACCCTGGTTTTCCTGCTCTTCACCATCCTGGTGATGTTCTCCCTGAAGGGCGAATACATCGTCCAGCTGCCCCTGGATGTGCTGCGGATCGCCCTGCCGCTGACCATTTATTTCCTGGTGATGTTCCTGGTCTCGTTTTTCATGTCGAGGAAGGTCGGGGCCACCTACGAGCAGGCCACCACCCTCTCCTTTACCGCCGCCTCCAACAACTTCGAGCTGGCCATCGCCGTGGCCATCGCCGTCTTCGGCATCGATTCCGGGGTGGCCTTCGCGGCGGTGATCGGACCCCTGGTCGAGGTGCCGGTCCTGATCGGCCTGGTCGGCGTCGCCCTGCGCATCAAGAAGAAATATTTCCCTTACGCCAGGGAAACCCCCACCGGGGTCTGCCATCTGTCATGCGAGCCGTGAGGGGATCAGGACCACCTTTATAAACAACGGCCACCCATTCCCGAACCACCACCACACACTTAGGGGCACGGCGTCCCGTGCCTATGGGATGAACGATGAAGACCACCATTCTCTTTCTCTGCACCGGCAACTCCTGCCGCAGCCAGATGGCCGAGGGCTGGGCTTACCACCTCAAGGGCGATCTTATCGAACCCTATTCGGCCGGGATCACCAGCCACGGCTTAAACCCCCTGGCCGTCAAGGTGATGGCCGAGGCCGGGGTGGATATCTCCGGGCACCGATCCAAGACCATCGCCGACCTGCCGCGGCAGGAGTTCGACTATGTCGTCACCCTTTGCGGCCATGCCCACGAAACCTGCCCCTATTTCCCCGGCCCCGTCATCCACCGGGGCTTCGCCGACCCGCCGCGCCTCGCCGCCGGGGCGAAAAACGAGGAGGAAGCCCTGATCCATTACCGGCGGGTCCGCGACGAGATCCGCGATTTTATCATAACCCTGCCCGAGGCCCTGGCCGGAGCAGTTCCATCCCCACCTCGGTAAGTGCTCACCGTAAATATAGCAATCAACCCCGGCACTCACCCCCGCCGCCGGTTTACGGAGAACCGCCCCGGGAACTCTGAATGCCGCAACCTCTCTATCTATGATGCTGATTGAGGTTATCATCCATGGGACAGTTTAGGGGGAGGGGGTGTCATCGGGATTCAATCGGAACTCAAGGTACTCCACAGACTGCCATTCGGGCAAGTATTCACGCCAGCCGATAAATGACCGGGACCACCAGTTCAGCCCTGACCAGCGGGCAGGGGAAGGGGGCCGCCTTTTTGATGGTGGCGATGGCGTTTTTGTCCAGAGCGGCAAAACCGGAACTCTCGACAATATGCACGTCCTGAACGGTGCCATCCCTGCCAACCACAAAACTGACGATGACCTTACCTTCCCAGCCCATTTGCCGGGCAATGCGCGGATACGTGATACCTTTTTGGATATTGTCCTTAATGTGGTGAAAGTTTGCCTCAACGTAGAGCCCTTTGCTTAAACCCACGTCGGCGAGGTCGGAGCTGGTTGAGTTTATGGCTTGGGCAGCGCTTTCCGTTGCCGGGGGCGGAGCGGTGGTGGTTTCTGTTTCAGCCAAGGTTGCGACCTGGGCCTCATATACCTCTTCCTCGCTGATCTTTTCCGCCATGACCGGCGCCTCGTTCAATGGTTCCGGGGGCAGCTCTTGCTCGGCAATAGGCTCTTCAGCTAAGATCGGCACCGTGGTTTTCGCAACCATGGGAGCTCTTGGGGTTTTTGCTGCCGGCTTAAGCACGGAGGGCGCCCGCAAAGCCGGGGGTCTTTTGACAGGTTCTTGGTGGCGAGCGCCAAGGTGTTCGACCCGACTGAGATCTATGACCTTGGGTATCTCGGCTACCGGCAGCAGAGTGGTTAGGGACAACGAATAGAGGATAGCCCCATGCAAAACCAATGAGATACCGAGACCCTTAACGTTGTTGTTCATCTTGCGGCCTCGGTCTGCAGGCTTACCTTGGTAAAGCCTAAGCCTTTCACCAGATCCATCACTTCCACAAAAACCTCAAGGGCGATCGCTTTGTCGGCCCGAATCAGGATCGGCGTTTCCCTGTCGATCCCCATTAAGTCCCGTCCCAGTTTTTCGAGGCTGGCCAATTGCGAGTTCAGATAGAGCCGGCCCCCTTTGTCGATCACCACGGTTGCGGATTTTAAGGGGGCGGTAGTGGCGTTCGCCGCCATGGGCAATTGCAGCGGGATGGCGCCGGCCGCAATAAAGGTCGAGGTGGTCAGGACGATGGTTAAAAGCACCAGCATCACATCAACCAGCGGAATGATATTTATCGATTCAAACCCGCTATCGTCCATCGCGGATCTCCCATTGCATGATCAGGACCTTGATTTTCCTGAGCAGCAGGTTGTAGATGATGACCGCCGGAATGGCGACCAGGAGGCCGACGGCGGTGACCTTCAGGGCCAGGGCCAGGCCGACCATGATCTTGTTGGTATCCATGAAACCGCTCTTGCCCATGGAGTAAAAGGTCAACATGATCCCTAAAACGGTGCCCAGCAAGCCGATATAGGGGGCGCTGCTGCCGATGGTGGCGATCAGGTGCATCTTGCTGCTCAATTCAAGTTCCAGACTTCTCCTGTCGATAAAATCCTCGATTCTTATTTTTTTAAGGAGCAGATAGCGTTCCACCCCGACACTGACCACCACAAAACTCATCAGCAGCAGCAGGCCGATGATCCCGTAGTCGATTGCGTATTTGAGCCAGTCCATTAGCGGATGCCCCCATGGAAAATATTGACGACCATCAGAATCATGATCGTCATGGCCAGACTCTGGATGTAGGGCATGAAACTTTTTGCTTCCTGGCGGAGTTTCTGGGAAACCAGGGCCAGGCTCCCCCCGATCACCAGCAGGGGGGAGATGATAATGCCCAGCCCGTAAACGAGGCCGAAGCCCATGCCGGTAACCATTGAGCCTTGGCCGGCCGCCAGAGCCAGTATGGCGAGTACCGGCGGACAGGGTATCAGGCTGGTGGCCGCGCCCAGGGTCAGGAGTGAGGCCCGTTTACCCCCCGGCCGACACTTTTTTCGGCAACCACGCTTGGTTGCCAAAGGCATGGAGAGGGCCACCCCGATTAAAATCAGGCCCATCGCCCAGGAATGGGCCGGGCTATAGCTCAGTTTCTGGCCGAGGTAGCCCGCCAACCCCCCGAGGAATACGTAGCAGCAGATCTTGCCGAGGCCGAAGGCGAGAATGCTTAGCACCCCGTCCCGAAAACCATCGCCGGTCCCCAACAGATAGGGGCCAAGATACGAAAGGCAGGTCAGACTGCAGACCGTGGTGCCATAGACCAGACCCAGGGTAAAGAGACCGGCCGCATCAAATTCAACCATTTATTTCCTCGCGGATAACAAGTTTGGACGTAGATAAAAAAGCTTTGGGATGGCTAAATAAAAAGTTTGATATGCAATGGGCAGGGTGTTTTTGCGAGCGAGGCCATACATCCGGCATGGCGAGTGAGCAAAAAGTCCTTGCGACGCGGGAGATCGTGATTTTTTTACGACGCCGTCAGTCATTGACGGCTTCTCCCAGATAACAAAAGGTTTCTCTGGCGATCAACGCGGCACCCAGGGCCGTGGTCGTCTGCGGGAATTCTGGCACCACCACCTTGCGCATCAGCTCGATCTCCAGGGCTTCAACCAGCCCTTCGTTTAGGGCCGGACCGCCATCAAAAAAGACCGTGCCTTCAATGCCGACTCTTTTGGCCAGACGACTGATTCGCCGGGCGATGGAGTAATGAACGCCCGCCACCAGTTCCTCCTTGCCGTTGCCGTTGGCCAGCAGACCGATGATCTCCGATTCGGCAAAGACCGTGCAGGTACTGTTGATGGTCAACGGCACCCCCCGGGCCTGCTTATGACAAGCGCCCAGTTGCGCCACATCCATTTCCAGGTTGCGGGCGGTCATTTCCAGGAAACGGCCGGTGCCGGCGGCGCATTTATCGTTCATGGTAAAGTTTTTAACGTGGCCGTCTTCGTCCAGACCAATGACCTTAAGGTCTTGGCCGCCGATGTTAATAATGGTCTTGATCGTGCCATATTTTTCGGCGGCCTTATTGGCGCCCATAGCATTGGCGGAGATTTCGCTGATTGATTCATCCGCCTCCTTGAAGAGCTTGCGTCCATAACCGGTTGAAAATATGTATGCCACGTCATGACGGGTGAGTTCCGCCCGGGCCAGGAGACTTTCAAAGGCAGTCAGGGTGTTTTTGTGAAAATGACAGCCGGTGGGCTGGCAGTCCTGGGCGACGATTCGGTCGCCGGCATCGGTCAAGACGATCTTGATGGTGGTGGAGCCAATATCAATTCCGGCAAAATAGTGCATTATTTCTTCCTCCTTCTGGCCTTGATCGATTCGATAAAGGCTTCAACCCTGGTTGATAACTGGCCCAGGTCTTCGCTGCTGTAATCCGTTTCCAGATAGAGCATGGGCACCCCGGCCTTACTCAAGGTATTGCTGATCTGCTTTTGCTCCATCTCGTACGGCAAACAGCCGGAAAATGCCTGATAGATCACGCCTTCTACCGCATGACTTTTGACCAGTTCCGCAAGTTTCCGATTGCGATCGGTATTGGGAGTGAGGCAGGGGCAGGTGCAAGGCTTGAGATAGCGGTCGGCCAGGGCCGCCGCCATGTCATTAAGATTGGCTTCGTCATAGGCCACGGCATCGTGCAGCAACCGGTTTGAGGAGCAGACCTCGTCGGCCACAATGATCCCGCCGGCCTGTTCGACCAGAATCGGCACTTTGAGGTTGGGAAAGATGGGCGGGGAACCGGTCAACAGCATGCGGGGGGCCTGCCGGTTGGTGATGGCGATATCATTCTGCCGCCATACTTCCAGTTCTTCAATGAGTTGGCGAACGGCCTGCCGCCAGCTCGCCATCTCGTCAATAAAATAGGCGCTGGTCACCAGGAAAATATCCTTGCCGAAGATCAGCGGGGTTTTTGATTTACGCAGGTCGTTAAGCTTACGGAACAGGCGCGAACATTCGGCCATGTCGGCAATTACGGTCTGGAGTTTGCCGGAAGTAATTTTGTTACCGGTGATCTTCTGCAGATCGAGGGTGAATTTCTTGATCGATTCCTGCCAGTAGAACCTGGCCCCCTCGCTGTCCTTGCTGGAGGGCATCTCCAGAATGTAGACCGGGTAGCCCATCTCTTTCAGCATTTCGCCGCACTTCTTTTTTTGATCACAGGTGGTGGGGAGCACCACCGAGGCCACGGCCTCGCCCCACAGGGCCTGATTGACATGGAGCATGCCGGTAGTGGCCTTGACCACCGGGCAGGATTTGGCCGGCATGAACTCGGCCCCTACCTGCTCATAGGCATAGGCGCCGCTGCACATTCGCATGGGCACCGCGCCTGCGGCATAGATCAGTTCATCCGGCACCTGCAGGCACATGGTGCCGATTACTTTTTTGTCCGTCGGGAGCTTGTGGCCGTTTTTGTAAAGATTCCGGAACAGGTCGTAAAAATAGTCCATGGCCTTGGGATTGTCCGAAAATTCCGTCAGGTGTTGCAGGGTTTCCTCACCTTCCATGGCCAGGTGAAGGGCGGTGGCCTTTTGCATTCTGGCAAATCTTTTATCAGCATCACTTTGCATTGTTACGCCCCTGCATCCGCTTGAAGAAGCCCTCGGCGGTGGATTGATAAATCGGCAGACCTAGGAACTTGACCTGCAGGCAGCCCTCTTCCGGACACATCTCCACGCATTTGCCACACAGCATGCAATCATCCTTGACGATATTTTTGTGTTGGAGATCATCGGCAATCGCCCTGATCCCGACATCACAGGCTCGATAGCAGTTGCCGCACCTGGAGCATTTGCCGGCGTCCTTGCTTAATCGCAAAAGAGCGGCATTGGCAAAGATATAATGGAAGGCGCTCATCGGGCAGAACAGGCAGAAAAAACGTTTCTTGATGAATGAGCCGGACAGAAAGATTCCGGTGACCATGAGACCAAGGGCGGTGAGAATCATCTTGCTTTTAGAACTCAGATCAAGGGCCAATTGCGAGAAGTCGCCGCTGAAGAGCGGCAGGATGGTGCGCCCCGGGCAGATCATGCAGAAGGGCACGCCAAAATCATGATTCAGTTTGGGCAGCCCGAAAAATGAGTTGCCGATGGCCATGGGAATCAGAATCAGCAGGGCCAACAGGATATATTTTATCTTTTTGAGTCTTTGAAATGTGGGCTCGGCATAGTTGGCATATCTGATCTTGAACCTGGCGCGGAGCGCGGTCAACCAGTCCTGAATGGTCCCCAGGGGGCAGGCAAAGCCGCACCAGGCCTTGTTGAAGACGATGAAAAAAGCGATAAAAGTCAGAAACCCGACGAGTAAGCCGATCCCGCGCCCGGATAAATAACTCGTCCAGGGGGTGGTCATCTGATGCTGCAAGCCGAAGAGATAGCAGGAGCCGCCGCGCGGTTCGCTGAAGATGCAGGCAAAGGTCGGGAGCTGGTCGCCGAGATTTAAGGCCAGATAACCGCCATAGATCAGGAGGAGAAAAGAAGCGGCTTGAAAATAGAAGCGGAAGCGGCTCAGGCTGGTGTTATTGATTGCTCTCCGGAAATTGCCCATTATCTCACCCATCAAGGTCAATCCCCTGGTAGGGTTTCTTCCGCCGCTCCCGGTAGAAATAGATGCCGCCGCCGGTGAGGGTAAAGCCCATGAGGCCGATCAGCAGTCCCAGGCCGTATGAGGTATAGTCTGCCCGGGCCGGAGCATACTGCCAAGGCAGGGTGGAGATATAACGCACCCTTTGATAGGGGAGTTCCGCGAAGGTCCCTGGTTCGTCAACCTCAGCGTACGCGGTTACCAGGAATTCCGCCCTTTTGGTCCGGAGGAAATCCGCCCATTTGGCCGGGTAATAATCTTTGATCAACTGCAGGGAGGCGATGCCATCCTTACCGGTGATTACTTCCTTGACCCATTTTTCGGCGGTCTGGAGTTGAACCTTGGCACCCGCCAATGGTTTACCATGGCGCAAAACCATAATTTTCAGTTGTTGGCCGGAAGTTACCTTGGCATGGAAATTCGGGTCCCAGAGCTCGTCGATGACGATCTCCAGGGGAATGGTTTCCAGGGCCTGGGGCCGGGTGCGCTGCTCGTCGAACTTATGCTCATGGCCCCAGCCGCAGTTATGGTGCATGGTCAGCCATTGGGCAATCCGCACTACCAGGACCCGATCTTCGACGCCCTGTTCAATTAGATAAACATTGTTGGCCCCATGGCTTGGCCCTTCCCCCATCGGGGTAGGGAAAGAGAGGTTAGGGTTGACTCCGAGCTGCAGGGTCGGCTGAATCACCGAGCCATCCGGGCGTCTGACAAAGGCCTCGATCCGGGCTCGGCGGCGATGCTCGTTAAAGGCATAGGTCCGCATCGGTTGGGGGCGATGTTCCGATTCCAGTGCTGCCTTCCGGCCCGGTCGGCCGCCGGGGCCGCCGCCGCGGCCTTTGGGGGCCTCAGCTTGGGTCGGTTGCGGACCGTGTTGTTCGCAATCTTCAACATTGGCCGCCGGGGCCGGAGAAAGACGTAATGGCGGCAAATCTCGGGCCTTGGCCTGGGTCACCCCCACAAGCAAGAACAAGGCGAAGATCAGGGTCCGGCTGCGGTTTAAGTTCGGTCTTTTCATAGTCAAGTCAGGAAGGGGAAACACTACCTGTTTCCTCCGAATCTATAGGAAAGGCCGGCAAAAATCGTGCGCGGGGCGCCGGGATAAAGGTTCATGTCGGCGGCATCATCGCTTATATAGGCGGCAAAGGTTTCATCGGTCAGATTTAGGATGTGGCCCCAGACGGACCAGCTTTGCCAGGCATAGCCGACCCGCAGGTTTAACAGAGTAGGGCGGTTGTATTCATGGAGATTGGCGTCGTCGGCATATTGGGCGCTGATCTCGTCAACCTCCAGTTCCACCTCCAGGTCCCGGGCGGGAACCAGGGTAAGTCTGGCATTGAGATGGTGTTTGGGAGAACGGGGCTGGTAGTTGCCGCTGTAGTCGATCCCGCCGGTGCTATAAACCTGATATTTGTTAAGGGCATAGGTGTAGGCCACGGTCAGACGGGCCAGAGCAAGGGGGGCATATGTTGCCATGAGCTCAACGCCTTCCTGGGATGTCTCGCCGGCATTGATGTACATGGTGTCAGTGGCATCGACCACGATTTTGTCGGTGATATCCATGGCATAGATTGAGCCATCGACCTTCAACCGGTTCCGCATGAAACTTGACCGCAGGCCGACCTCATAATTCTTGGCCTTCTCCGGAGCCAGATCACTGTTGTCATAACGGGAGGTCCATAACTGACTGGTGGTTGGGACGATGAAGCCTTCCGCGTAGCTGAGATAACCGTTCAGTGAGGCTGAAATGTCGTAGGTCAGGCCGACCTTGGGGCTGGATTTGGAGAATTCCTTGTCGCCACCGGTGCCGCCGCCCAACAGGTCATCAACCTCATATTCCGCGGAGTCATAACGGCCCCCGGCGCTGAACCGCAGTTTTTCAAGGGGGGAAGTTTCCAGCTGCAGGTAGGGCGCGATGACTTTGCTGGTGATATCGTATGATTTGGCCAGGGCCCCGATGGTGTAGGAGGTGTACAGGTCCTGGACCGGGTCGTAGGTCACGGCCAGGTCGTAGTTGTCGGCTTCATTGCTGCCCCGAACCAGATCGAGACCGGAATTGACCTTGCTGCGGCCCTGGCTGAAATTATGGCTGTATAAAAGTTGCAGGTCAACATCCCGGCTGTCGGAGGTTGTCTTGCTGCCGATATAGGGGCGCGGGGTGGGCCCATAGGGCAACTGGCGTACACTGTAATTGGGTATGCTTTCTTCTTCGATATCGCGCAGGGCCAGGGTGGCACTGAACTCCGAGGCCGCAAAGTAATGGTTGTAGGAGAGGGCCGGGGCAAACTTATTGGATTTTTTATAGGTAAAGGTTTGATAGCTGTGTTGCCAGTCCCGGTAAAAATCGGCCGCGCTCAAGGTGCCGGGCGTTTCATTTTCGGAACTGAGCAGATCTATTTTGAATGAAAGTAGCGAGGCATCGTTGTTGGTATAGATGGATTTGATCGTGGCGGCTTTTTTATCGAGTCTATTATTGTCGCGCCAGCCTTTGCTGTCAATCCGGCTCAGATCGAGATTGAACCCGAAAGGGCCACTGCCGCCGCTGCCGGAGAGGCCGCTGCGCCACTGCTTGTAATCCCCCAATTCGCTCCAGATTTTGACTTGCGGCTTGGCGGAGGGGTTCTTGGTGATGACGTTGATGATGCCACCGATGGCATTACTGCCATAGAGAGCGGAGGCTGGACCCTTAATGACCTCAATCCTGGCGATATTGTCGCTATTCAGCTGGCTGAACTGGCTGGAACTGCCTGATCCGTAACTGGCTGCCGGTACTCCATCCAGCAGGACGATGGTATAGGGATTAGTGAAATGAGTCGGAACCCTGATGGCGGTAAGCTCTGATTCGCCGCCGAGGTTCTGGGAGTTGATTCCCGGCAGGCGGCTCAGAAAATCGGCCGGATTCCTGGCCTTCACCTTCTCCAATTCCGGTTCGGAGAGCACATTAACGGTGACCGCGGTGTCTTTAATCTTTTCGCTGACCCTTGAGGCCGTTACGACCACTTCATCAAGTTCCTGTTGCACTTCCGCCCCATGCAACCAACGTGGCATCAAGGCAACCGTCATCGTCATCATCAAAAAATAATATCGCAAGAATGTCTCCTTCCTGTTTTTAAGAAAAATCACTGAAAAGGCTCTCTAGAGGTGTTGCAGAGGGTAAAATAAATTTTAATTAGGGGATATGTACCACGGTGTGGCAAGGTTGAAAATGTGGCAAATTGTCGCAGAATGGGATGGAATCACAAGGATTAGGGGTGGGGGGGCGGCCAGGGTGAAGTCTTGTCGGGTGATTACCACGCGGCAAGGAGAAAATAGATCCCCAGTCCGGCAATCACCACCGCCGCCAGTTTACGCATCGTGGCCACCACCCTTTGACCGGCATGACCGTGGAGCAGCTCCATGGTCCGGGCGGAAAAGATCCCGCAGACCACCAGGGGCAGGCAGTGGCCGATCCCGAAGAGGACCAGCATGGCGATCCCGATGGCAATCTCCTCCTGCAGGGTGATGATCCCGAGGATCGGGGTGATGAAGCCGAAGGTGCAGACCCCGGAGAGCAACCCGTAGGCGAGACCGAGGACCAAGGCGCCCGGGGCCCCCTGGATCTTCAAGCGGCTGAGGACGTTGCCGGTGGCGGAGCATTGCGGCGGCCTGAACAGGGTCCAGGCTACCCAGAGCAGGAGGATTCCCACCGCCGCCTGCCACCACGGGCCGATGTCGCCGAGCATCCGCCCGGCGGCGGCGCAGATCAGGCCGATCGCCATAATGGTCAGGAACATGCCGCCGGCGAAGAGGACGGCGTAACGGGCCGCCTGGCGCGGCGGCGGGATGATTTTCTGCCCCGCTACATAGGCGATCATCAGGGGAATCGAGGCGATGTGACAGGGGGACAGGAGCACGCTGACCATGCCCCAGAGAAAGGCGGCCGGCAAGGCAATGGCTGGACCGGAGGTCAGCCATGCGGTGATTGTTAAAAGAATATCGTCCATGCTCACTGTTCCAAAAGCTCGTCCAGTTTGGCGGCGATTGATTTCTTGTCGAAAAAGCCGGTATGGCGAAAGGTTTCTTTCCCCTGTCGATCATAGAAAATCTGGGTGGGGATCGCCATGACCTTGAAGGCCCGGGCCTTGCCCTCGTTGGCCCGGTCCCAGACATCGATGAAGATCACCTCGGCCCGGCCCCGGTACTCTTCCTTCAGCTCCTCCAGAATCGGCGCCATCAACTTGCAGGGGACGCAGGTTTTGGCGCCGAGATCGACCATGGTCACGGTGTCTTTGACCGGGATGCCGGGGACGACTTCCCCGGCTTCATCGGCGGAGTCCTCGGCCTGGGAGCAGCCGGCGAAGGTGAAGAGCGAAAGCAGGATAAGGGCGGCGGCAAAAAACTCTTTCATGGGTATTCTCCGGTAGGGTTGAGCATCTTGGACAAGATCGTCTTGCCAGCCGGTCCGGGACCTGTCGCAGGAGGATTTTTCCAGAGATGAGATTTGATCTTGCCATAATTACATGCACTCTGCAAAAGTCAAGAAGGTTGCGGGATCGATGCCGGAAAAGGCTTGCCCCGAAAAAAAACGGCCAACGGGGTAAGAAGAGCTCCGGGGATAAAGATGCCGGCCTTGCCGCGGACTGAAAACGGATCATCCTTAGCCTGTTCATTTCTTCGGCAATTGTGTTAAGTTGGTGACAGCAATCAAGAGAGGATGAGGAGCCGCACCATGTCAAGCCGGAAGAACAAGTACGCCCGCAAAGCCCTGTTCGGCTGGGCCATGTACGATTTTGCCAATTCCGCCTTCACCACCCTGGTCGTCACCTTTATCTACGCGACCTACTTCACCCAGGCCATCGCCCCCGATGAAATCACCGGCACCGTGCTCTGGTCCCGGGCCATCACGATCTGCGGCCTCACCGTGGCCCTGGCCTCGCCCTTTCTCGGGGCCATGGCCGACCAGGGCGGCCACCGCAAGAGATATCTGCTCTTTTTCACCCTGACCGCGGTAATCTGCACCGCCATGCTCTACCGCATCCTGCCGGGCCAGGTGCTCCCGGCCCTGATCTGGTTCACCATCGCCAATATCGCCTTCGAACTGGGCTGCGTCTTTTATAACGCCTTCCTGCCCGATATCGCCCCGCCGGACAAGATCGGCTCGACCTCCGGCCTCGGCTGGGGGGTCGGTTATATCGGCGGCCTGATCGCCATGTTTCTGGCGATGATCTCGATGGTCAACCCGGAAACGCCCTGGTTCGGGCTGAGCCGGGAACTGGGTGAAAACATCAGGGCGACCAACCTGCTGGTCGCCGGCTGGTTCGCCCTGTTCAGCCTGCCGCTTTTTCTGCTGGTCAAGGAAAAGCGCCTCGCCCGGCCGCTCCCCTTCAGCCCCGCCGCCGTCTTCCGCAGGCTCGGCGATACCTTCAAACAGATCGGCAGATACCGGCAGATCTTCCGCTTCCTCCTCGCCCGGCTGATCTACAATGACGGCCTGATCACGATCTTCGCCTTCGGCGGCATCTACGCGGCCGGCACCTTCGGCTTTTCGTTCAAGGAGATCATGCTGTTCGGCATCGTTTTAAACGTCACGGCCGGGCTGGGCGCCTTCGCCTTCGGCTACTGCGACGACCGGCTCGGCGGGAAGACCACCATCCTGATCAGCATCGGCGGCCTGATTGTCGCATCGCTGGTCGCCCTGACTGCGACCGAAAAAATCTGGCTCTGGCTCGCCGGGATCCTGATCGGGATCTTCTCCGGACCAAACCAGTCGGCCAGTCGTTCGCTCCTGGCCCGGATGACCCCGCCGGCCATGGAAAACGAGTTTTTCGGCTTCTTCGCCTTTTCCGGTAAATTCACCGCCTTTCTGGGACCGTTCATCCTGGGGATATTGACCGAGGTTTTCGGCTCCCAGCGGCTCGGGATGTCGACCGTGCTTTTGATGTTTATCGGCGGCGGCCTGCTGCTCCTCCGGGTTGACGAGCGCGAAGGTCTGGCGGTTTCGGGCAGGTACGATAAGCATGAATCCTGAAAAAACGATCCCCGCCGCGGCAGGCGAGGCCCGGGTCCTCGACATCGTCCGGCAGCTGGTCGCCGAAGTTCATCCTTCAACCTACCGGCAGCTTCCCATTACCCTAGACAGCTCCCTGGACCGGGATCTGGGCTTGGACAGCCTGACCCGGGTCGAGCTTCTGGCCCGGCTCGAAAAAGGTTTCGCGGTCGCCCTGCCGGAAAGAGTGATGGCCGGGGCCGAAACGCCCCGCGATCTGCTGCGGGCCGCCCTGGCCGCGGGTCCGGCGGAGGAAGGAGAAACAGCGGCCCCGGACCGGGAGAGCGCGAAGCCGCAACAGGAGGCGCCGGGAAAAGCATTGGCCGCCCCGGCCGGCGCCGTCACCCTGGCCGAGGTCCTCCGCTATCACGCCGAAAACCATGGCGGCCGGACCCATATCCGGCTTTACCGCGAGGCGGGCGACGACGAGATCATCTCCTACTCCGACCTCTATGGCGAAGCTGCCCTCCTCGCAGCCGGCCTGCAAAGCCAGGGGCTTGCCGCCGGCGAAGCGGTGCTGATCATGCTGGCCACCGGCCGCGACTATTTCATCTCCTTTTTCGGGGTCCTCCTGGCCGGGGCGGTGCCGGTGCCGGTCTATCCGCCGGGGCGGATCAAACAGATCGAAGAGCACCTCCGGCGCCACGCCGCCATCGCCGCGAATTGTCAGGCAAAAATCATGATCACCATGGCGGAGGCGCTCAGCTTCACCAGGCTGATGCATAAAAAGGCGATCAACCTCGAAACCGTGGCCACCGTCGCCGAGCTTCAGGCGGCGGGCCGGGGTCGGACCCTCCACCAGCCGGTCCGGGGCGGCGGGGATACCGCCTTCATCCAGTACACCTCCGGCAGCACCGGGACACCCAAGGGGGTGGTGCTGAGCAATGCCAATCTGCTGGCCAATATCCGGGCGATGGGGAGGGCGATCGAGGTCAGCTCCGATGATGTCTTTGTCAGCTGGCTGCCCCTCTACCACGATATGGGGCTGATCGGGGCCTGGCTCGGCAGCCTTTACTTCGCCTGTCCCCTGGTGATCATGTCGCCCCTGACCTTTCTGGCCCGGCCGGTCCGCTGGCTCAAAGCGATCAGCCGCCACCGGGGGACCCTGGCCGCCGCCCCGAACTTCGCCTATGAACTGTGCCGGCGCCGGATCGACAATGCCGAACTGCAGGGCATCGATCTTAGTTCCTGGCGCTGCGCCTTTAACGGGGCCGAAGCGGTCAGCCCGGCCATTATCGACGCATTTAGCGAGCGCTTTGCCCCTTTCGGTTTCCGGCCGCAAGCCATGATGCCGGTCTACGGCCTGGCCGAATCCTCGGTGGGTCTGGCCTTTCCGTCTTTAGGACGGGGGGTACGGGTCGACCGGATCGACCGGGGGAAACTGATGAAGGAAGGCAGGGCCGAGCCGGTTCCGCCGGAACGGAGCGATGCCCTCAGTCTGCCCGGCTGCGGTTTTCCGTTGCCCGGCCATCAGATCCGGGTGGTCGACGACCACGACCGGGAACTGCCCGACCGGCGCCAGGGCCATATCCAGTTCCAGGGACCGTCCGCCACCAGCGGTTATCACAGGAATCCCGAAGAGACCGGCAAGCTGTTCCACGGGCCCTGGCTCGATTCCGGCGATCTCGGCTATCTGGCCGACGGCGAAATTTTTATTACCGGGCGCAGCAAGGATATGATTATCAAGGGCGGCCGCAACATCTATCCGGTCGAACTCGAAGAGGCGGTCGGCGCCATTGAAGGGGTCCGCCAGGGCAATGTGGCGGTCTTCGGCTCCACCGACCGGCGGAGCGGCACCGAACGGCTGGTGGTGCTGGCCGAAACCCGCAAGCGGCGGCCGGAGGATCTGCGAAAAATCCGGCAGGAAATCAACAGCGCGGTCACCGATATTACCGGTACCGCGCCCGACGAGGTGGTGCTGGCCCCGCCCAACACGGTGCTCAAGACCTCAAGCGGTAAGATCAGGAGAAACAGTTGCCGGGAACTCTATGAACAGGGCCGGGTGGGCAAATCATCCCGGCCGCCATGGCTCCAGCTGACCGCTTTTGCCCTGGCCAGCGCCACCACTCAGCTCCGCAAGGGGATGCGCAGCCTCGCCGACCTCGGCTATGCGACCTATGCCTGGCTGCTTTTCGGGTTGGCCGCGCCATTTTCAATTCTGGCGGTGGGGCTCCTGCCGACCATGAATCTGCGCTGGCAATTCAACCGCTTGTTGGTAAAACTGGTGTTCAGGCTGGGCGGCATGCCCCTGAAGGTCGAAGGGCTGGAGAACTTGCCGAAGCGTTCCACCCCTTGTGTTCTGGCCGTAAACCACGCGAGCTATCTGGACAGCATCATCCTGGCCGGCGCCCTGCCCCGTCCTTTCGGCTTTATCGCCAAGGCGGAACTGCAGGGGAATTTTCTGCTCCGCCTGCTCCTGCCCCGGCTGGGAACGAAGTTTGTCGAACGGTTCGACCAGACCAGGGGAGTAGCGGACTCGCAAAAGTTCGCCAATCAAGTTGCAAGCGGCCGCTCCCTGGCCTTCTTCCCGGAGGGTACCTTCATGCGGATGCCGGGGCTGCTGCCCTTCCGGATGGGAGCCTTCGAAACCGCGGCGGCAAGCAAGGCAATGCTGGTGCCGGTGGCGATCCGGGGCAGCCGTTCGGTTCTGCGCGCCAAGTCCTGGTTCCCGCGCCGGGGGCGGATCCGGGTGATAATCGGCGAGCCGATCGATTCGGAAGCTATCCTGTCCGAAGCCGGTAACGACCAGTGGCGGGGTGCTCTGGAATTACGTAACCGGGTCAGAACCTGGCTGCTGGCCCACTGCGGCGAACCGGATCTGGCCTACGAACGCGCGCCGCTCTTTTCCGGAAAGCCGTCCGTAAACAGCCCCCCGTGATTTACTCGATGCTGAAGCAAACCAGCTCGATCCAGCAATCACCTTAAAAATAGATAACAAAGTTAAGCATAGCGTGGCCGAGCGTGGCCGAGCGTGGCCCGAACCCAAGGTGGTTCAATGGCCATTGGGTTCTCACGGCTTGTCTCCTTTCGGGAGGGTCGTATAGCCTGCCTCTCGCTGGTTGCGCACGGCAAGGACAAAAACGGTGTCGATTTCGGCAACGTAGCGGTATGAGGCCACATAGCCGTGCGAACGACGCCCGATTACCAGTTCTCGCTTGTCATTAATCGTGGGGCTGCCGATCAGGGGGCTGTGTTCCAGCACGTTGATCGACTCGACGATCTCCCGAATGCGCGCCCCCTGATCTTCAACCTGAAATTGGGCAAGATGATCAAGGATGCGGTCAAAATCCCCCTCCACCTCCGGGGCCAATTCGAGGCGCGCCATCTTCAGCGTGCCAGTTTGCGCCTTGCCGGGCGCTTTGCCGCTTTCCCGGCAACCCGTTTTTCCAGATAGCCGCGCATTTCCTCCCACGGAATAGTCTTTCCGGAGGCAACGATGCGAGCATAGCGATCTTCTGCAACCGCATCGAAATCAGCGCGCAGATTCTCCTGCTCCGTCTTTTCCGCAATGGCCGCAAGGATGAAGCCGTGCGAGGTCATGCCGGAACGTTTCGCCGCTGCGGCAACGCGGGCTTTCAGGTCTTCCGGCAAACGGATGGTGGTCGTGGACATGGTTGTCTCCAAGGGCTACAAGTTAAAAAGGATACATTTATAGTAGCACATCAGTGCTACTGGCACATCGTCTTTTTCTTGGGTGCCGAGGATCGTGAAAATTGGGAAGAAGAAGTGGATGTGGCGAGTTGGGTTAAACTAATTCCCCTAGGACTATTTTTTGAATAGAAGGGACTTATAATCACGGCAATTGAAGTGGCATTATGATGAGAAAGGGTGATTTCAGCAATAAAAAGAAGGCAAAAAAAGGGACCGAAAAAAGCAATAGATGAGGATGGTGTCCCCGGAACCCCCATTATGCCCCGCTGGCAGGCCTGTCTTTGTAAAGCTCTTCTCCCGTGCGCTTCGATCATGAGCGCGCCCGTCCCGACTTTCCACGAGTTCCCGCCGAACCGCGATCACAACGGCTCGTCCCCCTTCGGATGCCGGCCGCTTCCGCAAAAAAAGACATCGGAAGGGAGGAAATTACTTGTCGGAAGGCATTGTTCAAATTATTGATAAGATCAATTGAAAAGGAGCGGAATACATGGATCTTGAAGATTTTGACGGAATGGTGCCGTACCTGACTATCTTTCCCCGGGCTAAGGAGGGGGTCTTCGGCTTGACCCTGTCGGTCAAGGTCGGGAAGGCCAAGGCCGGGGAGTACTTGTTTGTCGAGAGCTATTGCATCGAAAAGGACTGCGACTGCCGCCGCACCACGGTTTTCGTGATAGACAAGGAGGGCACGACCGGGGCGGCCATCGATTTCGGCTTCGATCCCGACCAGTCGTTCGCCGGCCCCTTTCTGAGCGATTTCGACCAGCCCGCCGTCGCCTGGGACCTCCTGGAAATTTTCGTCGACCTCATCAACGACAACCCGGCCTGGCTCAGCGGCATGTACAAACGCTATCGAAAAGTTCGTCGCCGGGTCGACGGCCGTGCCTATGATGGCGCAGCTTTCCCCAAACCGGGCAGGATTCGCCGGGAGATAGAAGAGCCGGAACCGTGGGACGAGATGCGTGCCAATTCCCTTGAGAAATCCAGCCGGGCCGCCGGTCCCGCTCCCCGGGACCGAAAGACCGGCAACGCCCGCCAACTCGATTTATTCGCATCTTCCCTCCAAACCGAGGATCTGGCCGGATTTATTGAGCTATACCGGCAATTGCCTCGAGACGAGGAGTTTTCGAGCCATCGCGCCCTTCAGCAGGGAATCCGCCATTATCTGCTGAACCATGCCGAGGCGGGCGCCGAAATGGCGGCTCTGCTGGTCCGGTATTTTTCCGAGGGTCAGGAAGACGAGGCTGGTTTTGACGCGGCCTTGCGGCTGCTCTTCGATTCCATGGAAATTCTGCGGACCGAGTTAGACAGGCGGGATCCGGCGGCCGAAAAGCGGATGGCGCGCTGGCAGAATGCCCTGGCCGAGCAAATCTTTACCGGCTCCGCTCCGGACGAATTGTGCATGGCGGTCACCAACATACTGTTGCAGACCCGGGTCGAGATTCTGCCGCAACTCCACGAAGCGGGCCGGCAACGGATCATGGCGCAGGGAGAACGGCTCCAATCCGAAGGCATATTGCCCTTTGGTGGCCAGTTCGATTTGCCAGGCCTGTTCCGCAGTCTGGAGGAACTGGAGCTGGAATCGCCCTTCGAGCTGCTGAACGCCCTTCTGGAATTAACCGCGGTGGGCGATGCCGATATCGAGACCGCCCTGGGCAGGGAGATGCTGGGCGCTCCTTCCCAGCTGATCCGGGACACGGCGGCCCTGATGCTCTTCCATCCTTTGGCGAGAGTTCGCGAGGGCATGGCGCAACAATTGGCTTCGGTGGCCGGCGACCTTCTATCGCCCGCCACCCTGCGGCGCTTGATCGTGTCCCGCAACTGGTTTCCCGAACCGATCCGCGCCAACATCGACCAGGCCATCGCCCATGCCCGTCAGGCCCGGGTCGAATGCGCGCCGATGCCGGCGGCGGAAGCGAAGTTGACCGTTCAGGCCTCGGTCATCGACGGGGCGGGCGCGCAGACCTTCCAGGTAATCGTCCCCGAGGGCAAGGGGTTTCTCAGTTGCTCGATTCTCCTCAAGGAAGGAACGGGAGTGGCCGATGCCTTCATGGTCCCCCTGGAAAACAAGCGGGACAGGAAGAAATTTCTGGCCATGCTTGAGGAGGGAACCGGCGCCCAGGAGTCTACTTTGGAATATCTCGATCTCCGCCTCTGCCAGGCCCTGGCCGAAGGAACGGATCTGGGCAAGGCGCCGCCCGCCGAACTGGTCGCCATCGCCGAACGCTTGGGCCGCGAACAATGGCAGCCCCTGCCCTTCGAGCCGCTGCGCGAACTCGCCGCTCTCGGTGAGTTCCTGGCGCGGACCGCCCCCGGCCAACTGACCGAGAAAGTGGTCGAGGAAGCCCTTGAAGATTCGGGCGAGTGGCATATGTTTGCGCCCTTCGCCTTTTCCTGGTTCGAGGACAGTCCGGAAGTGGACCGGACGATCGCCGCCGCCGCGACCAGGAAGGATCTCGATCCCGCCAAGGCCATCAAACGATTGCTCGACAGGATGTTGGTGAAACGACGCCGGGTCTGGCTGAAACGGTTGGTGCTGACCACCCTCTGGCTCAAGTCGGCCCGGCAGCGGCCGCAGGTGTCCTGGATCGGCATGTACCACGTCGCCAACGCCGTCGCCGATGAAGGGACACCGCTCAAGGATATCCCTTTAATGGTTTCCATCGCCGATGCGACCCTGGAAGCCTATCTGGCAAGACTTTTCGAGTCCGGCGACGATCTCCCTTAAGTTGGCAAACCCTTCCCCGAATTCCGGAGAAGATCAAATGGCAAGGGCCAAAAAGGCTAAACCTGATAAGGAAGAAAGGCTAAACACCCTTATCCTGAAAAAAAACTTTGCAAAAATCGAGATGAAAAAATGAATAACGGGTTGCGCTGGCGGCAGCGTTTTTAGAACCTTGAAAAGCTTTCGTGGGGCAAAAGTGTTCTTCAGATTATAAGTTTTTTGCTTTACGTGTATTCTTTTAATAAATTTTTTGCATCCCCCGTCAAGTGAGAATCGATGCCCCCGTGCTCTTCATCACATTAAAGTCAGGGATATCGAAAGGAAGAATATTTTCAAGGATGATGCGGACCGGGACAAGTTTCTTGAACGTCTTGGCGGTATCCTTGCCAATACGAAAACCCCGGCCTGGCTGGAACGGAGGCTCGGGCTATCGCAATCGGCTGTCAGCTTGGCGGTATCGCGGAGGAGAAAGGTTGCTGAAGAGAGGAATTACATGATCGTTGAATGTAAAACTTATAATCTGAAGATGTCCCCCACTCCACAGAAAATTTTAATTGCTGACAATGTCAATGCTTTTCAGGAGTAGGGACGGGGACGTTGAGGGGAGCGGAGTTAACTTATTGGCTGGAAAAAATTCCCGCATGGACTGGCGACAGCCCTCATCGGCCGGCAGACGGTTAATGATCCCGTCATCAATCAGGCCTGTGGCTCAATGGTCATTGGATTCTCACGGCTTGTCTCCTTTCGGGACGGTCGTATAGCCTGCCTCCCGCTGGCTGCGCACGGCAAGGACAAAAACGGTGTCGATTTCGGCAACGTAGCGGTATGAGGCCACATAGCCGTGCGAACGACGCCCGATTACCAGTTCTCGCTTGTCATTATTAGCGGTGCGGCCGATCAGGGGGCTGTGTTCCAGCACGTTGATCGCCTCGATGATCTCCCGAATGCGCGCCCCCGGATCTTCAACCTTATATTGGCCAAGATGATCGAGGATGCGGTCAAAATCCTCCCACAGCTCCGGGGCCAATTCGAGGCGCGCCATCTTTCAGCGTGCCAGTTTGCGGCTTGCCGGACGCTTTGCCTCTTTCCCGGCAACCCGTTTTTCCAGATAGCCGCGCATTTCCTCCCACGGAATAGTCTTCCCGGAGGCAACGATGCGAGCATAGCGATCTTCCGCAACCGCATCGAAATCAGCGTGCAGATTCTCCTGCTCCGTTTTTTCCGCAATGGCCTTAAGGATGAAGCCGTGCGAGGTCATGCCGGAACGTTTCGCCGCCGCGGCAACGCGAACTTTCAGGTCTTTCGGCAAACGGATGGTGGTCGTGGGCATGGTTATCTCCAAGGGCTACATGTTAAAAAAGATACCTTTATAGTAGCACATCAGTGCTACTGACGCATCGTCTTTTTCTTGGCTGCCGAGGCTTGTGAAAATTGGGAAGAAGACATTGACAGCAAGTCTTTTATTAACGCCTTGCCGCACGCTGCTACTAAGTGCTCTGCTTGTGAGGAGCAAGAAAAAAGAAAGCTGTTAAAGCTGAGTTGAGCAGCTTGTCTGCCTTGCTGCCCTTTAGGGTGCGAACGAAACTTATGCCCTGTGGGTAATTAAGCCTTTTCTCCTCACCCCTCACTTCTCGCCCCTTACTCAACAGACAATCAAATCATGGCGTAATAAAATTTATATCGCCATTTAAAGCTCAGAGCGCAACTCAGAAAGTCGAGTTCCCTTACATTTAGAAGTTACCGGTTATTGAAGCGGTACTCCCGGGTGATCTTGAAGACCACCGGGCTCAAGAGGAGCAGGCCGATCAGGTTGGGGATCGCCATCAAGGCGTTCAGGGTATCGGCCAGCAGCCAGACGAAACTGAGTTTTAAGACGGTGCCGGTAAAGACCGCGATCACCCAGACGATCCGGTAGGCGGTGATTACTCCGGTGCCGAGCAGGTATTCCAGGCATTTCTCGCCGTAGAATGCCCAGCCGAGCATGGTGGTGAAGGCGAACAGGGTCAGGCCGATCGAGACCCCGTGGCTGCCGATGCCGGGCAGACCGAGCTCGAAGGCCTGGGAAGTCAGGGCGGCGCCGTTCGGACCGCCGCTCCAGAGGCCGCTGATCACGATGACCAGGCCGGTAATGGTGCAGACGATGATGGTGTCGATAAAGGTGCCGAGCATGGCGATGGCGCCCTGGCGGACCGGGTCGTTGGTTCGGGCCGCCGCGTGGGCGATGGGGGCGCTGCCCAGGCCGGCCTCGTTTGAGAAGACTCCGCGGGCCACGCCCTTGATGACCATGCCGAGAAACCCGCCGGCCGCGGCGGTGCCGGTGAAGGCCTGGGCGAAGATCTCCCCGAAGGCGCCGGGCACCTTATCGAGGTTCAGGAAGATGATCACAAGGCCGCAGGCCACGTAGAAGATGGCCATGAACGGCACCAGCCGGCCGGCGACGTTGGCGATCCGCTTGATCCCGCCGAGGATCACCGCGCCGACCAAGACCGCCAGGACCAGGCCGGTAGCGATTTTCGGGATTTGGTAACTGTCGTAAAGGGCGGCGGCGATGGAGTTGGACTGGACCATGTTGCCGATCCCGAAGGCGGCGACGGTCCCGAACAGGGCGAAGAGAAAGCCGAGCCAGGCCCATTTCGGGCCGAGGCCGTTTTTGATGAAGTACATCGGTCCGCCGACGTGATCGCCCCGGTCGTCGACCTCGCGGAACTTGACGGCGCAGACCGCCTCGGCGTACTTGGTGGCCAGGCCGACCACCGCCGTAACCCACATCCAGAAGATCGCCCCGGGTCCGCCCACCGAGACGGCAGTCGCCACCCCGGCGATATTGCCGGTGCCGATGGTCGCCGACAGAGCGGTCATCAGGGCATTGAAGGGAGTGATCTCGCCTTTCTCGCCGGTCACCGCCCGGCCCCGGAACAGCATCCGGAAGCCGTAGCCGAGTTTGCGAAGCGGCATCAGGCCCAGGCCGAGCATCAGGTAGGCGCCAACCCCGACGATCAGGACCAGCATCGGCACGCCCCAGACAATACCGTTAATATAATTGATAATATCGGTCAGAGTTGCCATTTTTTTCCTCCGTTCGGGAACCAGAAATTTTCAAGAGAGATGCGACTGGTCAAGCAATATAACAGAGAAAACACTTATCGCCAGAATTTACCGGGTTTTAAACGCAACCGCCGGCAACCGCTTCCGAAAGACCGGCCCCGGCAGGGCTTGCCGGGCCGGAGTTTTGCCGGTATCCTCATGGAGAAAAAAATTCCGGGGCCATGCGGGTTGTCGAAGTGCGCTCCATCAATAAACTCAAGCGCAAAATTACCAGGGCAGGCAGAATGGCCATCGATATAGATTACTTCCTTACGGTCCTGGAGAAAGAGGTCGGGCACTACCGGGTGCCGGTGGTCGATCTGATCGCCGTCCAAACCAACGATCCCTACCGGATCCTGACGGCGACCATCCTCTCGGCCAGGACCCGTGACGAGGTGACCGCCAAGGCCGCCACCCGTTTGTTCGGGGAGGCGCCCGATCCGGCCGCGCTGGCCCGTTTGGGCCGGGAACGGATCGAGGAGTTGATCCGGCCGGTGGGTTTTTTCAGAAACAAGGCTGCTTATCTGGCTGACCTGCCCGGAGTATTAAAGCGGGATTTCAGCGGCCGGATTCCCGAGACGGTGGAGGAGCTCTGTCGACTGCCGGGGGTGGGCCGCAAAACCGCCAACCTGGTGGTGGCGGTGGCCTTCAAAAAACCGGCGATCTGTGTCGACACCCACGTCCACCGGATCATGAACATCTGGGGCTATGTGAAAACCGCCAATCCCACGGCCACCGAAACGGCCCTGCGCCGGAAACTGCCCCAAAAATACTGGCTGAAGGTCAACTCGATCCTGGTCGCCTTCGGCCAGGGCACCTGCAAGCCCCGGTACCCTCATTGCGACCGCTGCGTGCTGAGGGAGCGCTGCCCGAAAATAGGGGTGATGCCCCGCAAGGTCCCGAACCTTAAACCGGGCGGCAACGCTAGTAGATAGTCGTTTTATTTGACCGGGCTCCGGCAACTTTTACCGATGATCCTTGCCGGTTCCGATTAACCATCAGGAGAGGCAATCCCTGCCACGGAACCGGCGGCGGCGCGGCCGGCCAGCCAGCCGGTCGAGAAGGCGGCCTGGAGGTTGTAGCCGCCGGTGTCTCCCTGGATATCGAGAACTTCGCCGGCCAGAAAGAGTTTTCCGGTCAGGCGGGATTCCATGGTGCGGGGATCGACCTCGGCGGTATCGACACCGCCGGCGGTGACGATTGCTTCGGTGAGGGGCCGGTAGCCGATGACCTCCAGGCGAAAATCCTTGAGCCAGACCTTCAGGCTCCGCCGCTCTTTGGCGCTGACCGAATGCACTTTACGTTCGGCGGGGATTCCAGTCTGCTCAAGACAGACCGGCACCATCTCCCGGGGCAATAAACCCCTCAGGAAAACGGCGAACTCCTCCTTACCACGACTGGCGAAATCGCGGAGCAGCCGGGCTTCTAGCTTGTTTTCGTCGAGGGCCGGCTTAAGATCGATTGAGATGGTAACCTTCCGGCCCTTTTGCAGGGCATCGACCGCGCTGCCGCTCAGGGTCAGGATGACCGGACCGCTGAGTCCGAAATCGCTGAAAACCAGTTCCCCGAAGGCTTCCTGCTGTTTCTTGTTGTCGACAAGCATCCGCACCTTGACGTTCCGCAGATTGAGATCGCACAGCCGTTCGGCTATCTTGCCGGCCGTAATCAGCGGGACCAGGGCGGGCCGGATCGGCACGATCCGATGCCCGGCCGCGGCGGCCAACCGGTAGCCGTCTCCGGTGGAGCCGGTAAGGGGATAGGAGGCGCCGCCGGTGGCGAGAATCACCGCGGCAGCCTCGATTTTCCCGTTGCCGCAGACGACGCCGGTGACGCGGCCCTCTTGGATCAACAATTCCTCGACCGGCGCCGCGGTTCTGATCTCCACCCCGCTTTTCCGCACCCATTCCAGGAGAACGGCCAGTACCTCCGGGGCCTTGCCGCCGGCGGGAAAAACCCGGCCGCCCCTCTCGGTGACCAGGTCCAGGCCGAGAGTTTCGAAAAAGTCGATCAGGTCAAGGTTAAAAAAGCGGGCGAAGGCCTGATGGAGAAAGCGTCCGCTTTGTCCGAAATGGCGGATAAACTCGGGTAGTTCGGAGGTATTGGTGATATTGCAGCGGCCCTTGCCGGTAATGCGGATCTTGCGGCCCGGCTGCGGCATTTTTTCGAGTAGCAGGGTTTCGGCTCCGGCCCGGGCCGCCTGGCCGGCCGCCATCAGTCCGGCCGCGCCGCCGCCGATCACGATTACTTTACGGCTGTGCATTGGTCTCTTTTTCCTTTAAGTCCTGGAAACCGGCGCTTCTTATCTCCCGAAAATCATTTTTATAACCCTCCGCGTCGCCGTATTCCAGATAATATTTGTAGCGGGAGTGGAGGTTGGCCACCCGCCGGGCGTGCTTGATCGGACACCAGTACTGCTCGGTCCGGGCCGCGATTTCCCGCACGTAGGCGAGCAGGCAGTTGAAATAACCGCAGTAGACGCAGTTAACTTTCTCGATCAGGTTCAGATAGGCGAGGGAGTGGCGGTCGATGACGATATAATCACTTCGCCGCACCCGGAGGATTTCGTAGATCGGAAAACAGACCCTCTGGAAGATCGAGACACTAAGGTCCATGAGCAGGGCCGGCGGCAAGCAAATCCAGATAAAAGGGATGGTCAGAATGTTGCGGAACCCGGCGTGGATCAGGTAGATGGGAACATGGGTCATCAGGGCCTTGTGACGACGGCGGGCCGCCGCTTCGAAGCGGACCTTTCTCCCCTGGATGTTATAGTAGAAATCTTCCTGCTTTCTCTGGAGTTCCTCGTAGAGTTCCTTCTCGAGTTTTTTGATCTGGCAGATGATATCCTGGAGGTTTTTCATGGAGTCCTTTTGCGGGTGGCCGAGATTAATCGGGTGGGCAATGGGGTCCATCCTACTCTGCCGGGAATGGAAACAACAGATAAAATTACCGGTAACCAGGGCCTTGACGGCGATTAAGGCGGGATTCCCGGAGCGGGATTTCGCTTTAGAGAGGGAGGCAGAGTTCACACCTTGAAAGTTGCGGCAAGGTACGTAATAATCAATAGACCAGCGGTGAAGCCTGTCGAGGGAAGGCTTTTCGGCTTTTGACGAATTAATCGAAGAATTAAGGGAGAACCATGAATATTCTGCTCCATGTCTGTTGCGGGCCCTGTACCACCTATCCCCTGCGGATCTTGCGGGAGGAAGGCCACCAGGTCCGCGGATATTTTTATAACCCCAACATCCATCCCTTCAGGGAATTCAAAAGAAGGATCGAGGCCCTGGAGGAGCTCTGCCGCCGGGAACATGTCGTGGTCGATTATCAGCGGGAGTATGGACTCAAGGAGTATCTGCGACGGGTCGTCCATAACGAGGAGCGCCGCTGCCTGCTCTGTTACGAGATGCGGCTGGTGGAGACGGTCCGGAAGGCCAAGGAGCTCGGGGTCGATGCGTTTTCCACCACCCTGCTCTACAGCCGCTACCAGCAGCATGAGACGATCAGGAAGCTGGCCGAACAGCTGGCGGCGGACTATGGTATCGCCTTTTATTACCGGGACTTCCGGGAAGGCTGGCAGGAGGGGATCGATCTGGCGGTGGAGTTGGGGATTTACCGGCAGCCCTATTGCGGCTGCATCTACAGTGAACAGGAACGCTACGACAAGAAATTTCGCAAGAAGAACAGCAAGTAGCGCCGAGCGTCGCTTTTACCCATCGAAGCCATATCCCGACTCTTCGAGTTCTTCGACTATCTCCTCGGCCTTGGCCGCCGCCGGCGAGTCGGGGAAGTTGTTCAATAGATATTCCACCCTGCCTCTGGCCTGATCAAACTTATCGGTCCGCATATAAAAATTGGCCACATAGAGCTCATGTTCGGCCAGGAAGTGATTGGCCTTCTGGATAAGGGCCCTGGCCTCGGCGGTGTAGGGTGAGTCCGGAAAGGTCCGGAGCAGCCTCGAGAAGGCCTGGATCGACTGGTGGGCGCCGGTGGTGTCCCGGTCAATGGTATCCATGGTCCGGTAATGGCTCCGGCCGATCTGGAAAATCACATAGGGGACCGCCTCGTTGGTCGGGTGGTTGGTTTCGAAGGATTTGTATAATTCCAGGGCCTCGCCGTAGTCGCCCATATAGAACTTGCTGTCGGCTGATTTAAGCTCGGCCAGGAGAGAAAAGCGGCTGAAGGGGAAGCGCTCCTTGATGATGTCGAATGTTTCAACCGCCAGGAAGTACTTGCCCTTATCGAACTGTTCGAGACCTCTCTTGGCCAGCTCCTCGGCCGACATCTCATCCCGGTCCTTAAGGCTGAGACCGCCGCAGCCGCTTATGAGGAACAGGGTGAGCAGGATAGATAAAATCCGGGCGGCCATTGGTTTGTATGTTTTAGTCATGATCCTTGAATCCGTGCAGGCTATTTGGGCGTTTACCTTATCGGCCTGTAATTGCTGGTTTGGTTCCGGCGTGATGGGTGGGGAAAGCGCCCCCATCTCCCTTGAAAGTCGTTTGCTGGCGGGCCATCTGTTTTGCTGGTAACGGGTTGATTTTCTATCAGGATGGATCAACGTCGTCACCTCCTCACTGTCCCACCCGTGCTCGAAGGCTCATTTACTAACGATAATCCTTTCAGTCCAGTCCGGCAAGATAGTGTTCCACCGACATGGCGGCCACCGCCCCTTCGCCGGCACCGTTGATCACCTGTCTGATCCTTTTATTGATGATATCCCCCGCCGCCATCACCCCGGGCAGGTTGGTCCGCATCTCCAGATCCGTCTTGACGAAGCCTTCCGGCATTTCAAGCTGATCGGCAGGCAGCATCTCGTTGTTGGGAATGGTGCCGATCAGGACGAAGACGCCATGGACCGGCAGTTTTGATTCCCGGCCGTCACTGTTGAGCAGGGTTAAGCTTTCCACCCCCTGGGCTCCGCCTTCTATCCTGGAGACGGTTGAGTTCCAGGCAAACTCGATCTTGGGGTTGGCGAAGGCCATTTCCTGCACGACTTTGGTGGCCCGTAACTCGTCACGCCGGTGGATGACCGTGACTTTGTCGGCGAATTTGGTCAGGTAGACGGCCTCCTGGATTGCGGTATTGCCGCCGCCGACCACCGCAATCTCGGTTTTCAGGAAAAAGGGACCGTCGCAGGTGGCGCAATAGGAAACCCCCTTGCCGGCGAACTCTGTTTCGCCGGGAACGTCGAGCTTGTTCGGCCTGGCCCCGGGCGCCAGAATAACCGCCTGGCTGGTCAGGACGGTATTGTCGGCCAGGACGATTTTCTTTTCGGAACCTTGCAGGTCCATGGAGACCACTTCACTGTTCTTCCTGGTTTCGAGATCGAAACGGGCGGCCTGGGCGAACATTTTCTCAGCCAGATCGAAGCCGGAAATGCCTTCGGGAAAGCCGGGGTAATTATCAATCCAGTCGGTGTTCATCACTTGGCCGCCCGGGGCACCTTTCTCAAGAAGCACGGTTTTAAGGCGGGCCCGGGCCGCATAGAGGCCGGCGGTTAAACCGGCCGGCCCGCCGCCTACAATGATCAACTGATAATCAGCCATCGTAACTCTCGAAATAAAAAAAAGCCCTCCGCACCGAAGATCGGCCGGTAAGGCTTGGTTAAACTGCAGATCTCCAGCTAAATTGTGTCAGTCCAGGAATGAGGATTTTTGTCCGAGAACGAGAAGCAAGGATGTCGGAAAAGCGCAGCGTACTTGGGTCCGTGAGCACTTTCCGACTCTGCAGCGACGAAGATA
Organism: Desulfobacterales bacterium; assembly: GCA_024637225.1. GTDB lineage: Bacteria > Desulfobacterota > Desulfobulbia > Desulfobulbales > JAGXFP01 > JAGXFP01. The sequence goes on along the minus strand of JAGXFP010000061.1, from coordinate 32,388 downwards.
TTGGGCAAAAAGATCATTTCTGGGCCGGCACTAGATTGCCTTGTCGAGCATGGCAACCAGCTGGGATTTGCCGACGGCGCCGGTAACCTGATCGACTACTTCGCCGTTTTTGAAAAGGATCAAGGTGGGAATGGCGCGAATCCCGAATTTTCCGGGGGTTGCCGGGTTGTCGTCCACGTTCATCTTGGCGATAGTCGCTTTGCCTGCATACTCGGTCGACAGCTCTTCGACCACGGGGCCTATTGCCTTGCAGGGTCCGCACCAGGGGGCCCAGAAGTCTACTAGACAGGGGGTATCGGAAGCGATGGTTGCGTCGAAATCGGCGTCGGTCAATTGTTTCAGATTATCAACAGCCATTATTAATCTCCTTTCATTAATTTATCAATCATTAGAAAATGTTACTGTTCTTCACATAAAAGTTATCTTATCTATCCTTACCGGGCAAGTCAATTGTGATGGCGTCGCAAAAATCGCCAGCTCCGGCGTTGCTGCGAATTGTCTCGTCATTACAGCGTACTGAAGTACGCATCATTCCTCGAAATTCGCGCGCCTTGGTTCTGACGATTTTAGCTTAGCCATCCCCCATCGAACTGATTGGCGTCGCAAAAAGTCGCGAGCTCCGGCGTTGCTGCAAATTATCTCGTCATTGCAGCGTACTGAAGTACGCTTCATTCCTCGAAATTCGCGCGCCTTGGATCTGACGATTTTTGCTTAGCCATCTCCATCGAAGAGTGATGGCGTCGCAATAAGTCGCCAGCTCCCGCGTTGCTGCAAATTGTCTCGTCATTGCAGCATGCTGAAGTCCTTTCCCTCCGGCCGGGCCTCACTCTAAAAGCTTTGGCGGGATGGCCGCCCGATGATCGAGGGATATAATCAAGCGGTCCAGGCCGGGGAAATAGGGCACCTCGTCCCGGTATTCATGGAGAATAGCGGTGGCCCGGGACGCCATGTTTTCCGCTCCTGCCTGATTGGATTCTGCCAGGTGAAGGTAGTAGCCGGCCGCCCTGATCATGGCCTGGATGATCAGTTTTCTGGTGCCGGACGCCTCTTTCCAGAGGGGTTCCAGAGCCGCATGGGTTTCGAAGAAAAGTTCATGGTCCCAGAGGACCAGAGCCTGCTGGAAAGGGTCGCTGATCTTCCCGGTGTAGATCGTTGATTTTGCAGCCGCGTACCGATGTTGCCGGTCCCTGATGTAGTCCGCGTAGACCTCTAGAGGATGTTTGAGCAACAGTTGCTCGGCCAGATCGGCGACAGGGCCGAGATCAAAGCCGGGATCCAGGCATTTCACCAAGGTCTCGGCCAGTCGGTTGCGGATCTCCCGGGCCGCGTGATCGTTGCGGGGGTCGAAAGAGGTCGAATTGTTCATGGGTTCCACTCCGGCGCTGTGTTTATTGTTGCCATGGTTGCAAAGTTGGCCGAAGCCGGTAAGTTGATGGCATTATGGTGATGATGAGCCGTCATTTGGCAACTTAGCCTGTTTTGGCAAAGAGAAGATCCTGTTTATAATCCAAATGAGTAAAAAAAATGACCGAATTTACCGACAAGGAAATGTTGGCCGTAATCAGCGATTTTCTGGAGAAGGGATTGGCCGAAAATATCGTCGCCATGTACAAGAAGGATCCAGGCCTGCACCAGCTCACCTGCGAACTCCTTCGGGACGAAAGATTCATGGTCCGCATGGGGGTGGCGGTCCTTTATGAAGAACTGGCGGCGGCCCGGCCTGACGAGACCGCCCGGGCCGTGCCGGCCCTGGAACCCCTCCTCGCCGATGAAACCGCTTATGTCAGGGGCGAGGCCTGCAATCTCCTCGGCCTGATCGGCACCGACGAGGCCCGGACCCTGCTTGCCGGGATGGCTGAGGATCCCGACCCGCAGGTCCGGGAGATCGTCGCCGATTTTCTTTCGCAAGTCTCCTGCCAGTCCGGCCGCAGGGAGAGTTCGGTCAGCTGTTTGCGGGCCACCGGGGCCGGGGCATCGGTCATCGGGCAGCTTGCCTTCTGGGTTTTCGGGAAGGCGATGACGTCGCGGATCGAATCCCGGCCGCTGATGATCATCATCAAGCGGTCCAGACCGAAGGCGATGCCGCCGTGGGGCGGGGCGCCGAGCTCCAGGGCCTGGAGGAGGAAATCGAATTTGTCCGCGGCCTCTTCCTTGGAAATTCCCATAACCTGGAAAACCTTTTCCTGAACTTCCTGCTGGTGGATTCTGATGCTGCCGCCCCCGATTTCGGTGCCGTTCAGGACCAGGTCGTAGGCGCGGCTTCTGATCCGGCCTGGATCGCTGTCCAGCAGGGCCATATCCTCCTCCGCCGGCGAGGTGAAGGGATGGTGGACGGCGTGGTGGCGTTTTTCATCCTGGTCGTACTCCAGCAGCGGAAAATCGGTGATCCACACGAAATTGAAGCTGCCTTCCGCCAGCAGGGCCAGGCGGCGGGCCAGCTCGAGCCGCAATTCAGCCAGGGCGCTATGGACCACGGCCGGTTTATCGGCGACGAAGAAGAGCAGGTCGCCTGTTTCGGCCTCCAGCGCCGCGGCCATCTCGGCCCGCTCCTCGTCGGTGAAGAACTTGGCGATCGGCGACTGCCATTCCCCGTCCTCCTTGATCTTGACCCAGGCGAGGCCCTTGGCCCCGAAGTTGCCGGCGTACTCGGTCAGGTCGTCGAGATCCTTCCGGGAGAAAGTGGCGCAGCCCTTGGCGTTGATGCTCTTAACCATGCCGCCGCCCTCGACCACGGCGCGGAAGACCTTGAAGCCGCAATTTTCGACGATTCCGGTCAGGTCGGTGAGCTCCAGGCCGAACCTGACGTCGGGCCGGTCGGTGCCGAAGCGTTCCATCGCCTCGTCATAGGGCATTCGCTTAAAGGGGGTGGTAAGTTCCAGGCCCTTGGTTTCCTTGAACAGCCGGCGGATCATGCCTTCGGCCACCCGGTAGATGTCTTCCTCGTCGATGAAGGAGAGCTCCATGTCGATCTGGGTAAATTCCGGCTGGCGGTCGGCCCGGAGGTCCTCGTCGCGGAAGCACCTGACGATCTGGTAGTAGCGGTCGATGCCGCCGATCATCAGGAGCTGCTTGAAGAGCTGGGGCGATTGGGGCAGGGCGTAAAAACGGCCCGGATTGACCCGGCTCGGGACCAGGTAGTCCCGCGCCCCTTCCGGGGTGGAGCGGGTCAGGATCGGGGTTTCGACCTCCAGGAAATTCTCCTCGTTCAAGTAGGCGCGCATGGCCTGGCAGGCCTTGTGGCGCATGACCAGCGCCTCGGCCATCTGGGGCCGCCGCATGTCGATGTAGCGGTACTTCAGGCGCAGGTTGTCGGAGACCTCGATATCTTCGTCCAAGGGGAAGGGCGGGGTCTTGCTCTTGTTCAGGATGCGGAGCTCATCGACCATGATCTCGATCTCGCCGGTGTTGAGCTTGGCGTTGACCATGCCCTCGGGCCGCGGCGCGACGCTGCCCCTCACCGCCAGTACCCATTCGCTTCTGACGGCATGGGCCTTGGCGTGGACTTCGCTGTTCAGCTCCGGGTTAAAAACCACCTGGGTGATGCCGTAACGGTCGCGCAGGTCGATAAAGATTACGCCGCCGTGGTCGCGGCGTCGCAGGACCCAGCCCATCAGGGTCACTTCCTCGCCGACCTCGGCCTGGCCCAGATCGTTGCAGAAATGGGTTCTTTTCAGTGCTCCCATTGATTCCATCGGGATTTATTCTCCTGGGTGCGGTTGCCGAAAATATCGGAGCAACCTGTTGTTCTTCAAAAAAAAAATTATCGGATGATTATCGGTACTATCCTGTCACGCCAGCCGGCGGGCTCCCCGGCCAGGGATATCTCCTGCTGCTCCTTGCTGGCCATATCGCGGAGAATCCCGGCTTTTTGGGCCAGTTCCTCCTCGCCGACAATGAAGGTGAAGCGAGCCCGGCTCTTGCCGGCCTGTTTCATCTGGTTTTTCAGGCTGCGGCCGGCCGGGTCCATCGCCGTTTTGAGGCCGCTTTGCCGGCAGAGCTGCATCAGCCGGAAGGCCTGTTGCCGGGCCTCGTCGCCCAGGGCGGCGATAAAGAGATCGGGCTCCGGTTCCTCTTCGGCCGCCCCGGCCTGTTCGAGGAGCAGGACCAGTCGCTCCATGCCGATGGCGAAACCGATCCCCGGCATTTTTTTCGGTCCGCCCAGCTGGCCGACCAAGCCGTCGTAACGGCCCCCCGCCCCGACCGCGCTCTGGGCGCCGAGATCGGCGGTAATCAGTTCGAAGGTGGTCCGGGTGTAGTAATCGAGGCCCCGGACCATGAAGGGGTTGACCCGGTAGGGAATCTCCAGGAGAGCGAGGAGGCCTCGTACTTCCTCGAAATGGGCGGCGCAGGCCGGGCAGAGGTGATCGGGCAGTTCCGGGATCCCCTGGTACTGTTCCCGGCACGCTTCGTTCTTGCAGTCCAGGACCCGTAACGGATTGGTGGTCCGGCGGCGTTGGCAGTCCTCGCAGAGCTTCTCGTTCCGTTCGCCGATAAAATCGAGCAGGGCCTGGTTGTAGGCGGGGCGGCATTCCGGGCAGCCCAGGGAGTTGATCTCCAGGCTGACCGTCAGGCCGAGTTCGCTGAGGAGCTGCCAGGCCATCGCCATCAGTTCGGCATCGACCATCGGCTGGTCGGTGCCCAGCACCTCGACGCTCATCTGGTGGAACTGGCGGAGCCTGCCTTTCTGGGGGCGTTCGTGGCGGAACATCGGGCCGATCGTATAGAGCCGCTGGATCGGCTGGAGAAGTTGGAGGTTGTGCTGGATAAAGGCCCGCAGTACCGGGGCGGTCCCTTCCGGCCGCATGGTGATCGAGGCGCCGTTGCGGTCTTCGAAGGTGTACATCTCCTTTTCGACGATATCGGTGGCCTCGCCGATGGAACGGACGAACAGCTCGGTTTTTTCGAGGATCGGCACCCTGATTTCGGTAAATCCATAGCGGTGAAAGAGAGCGCGGGCGGTGGCCTCGATCCGCTGCCAGGTGGCGGCTTCGGCGGGAAGTATGTCCTTGAAGCCTTTAAGTCCCTGTACGCTCAATTTACAACCTCGATCGGATAAAAATTTTCACTGCCGGACTTTGACGGCGCCATTGCCGCAACGTTCTTCCCATGGAACTTCAGATAATTAGCCTGGAAGGGGAAAGCGGGTGAATTTAGCTAAAATAACCTTAAAAGTCAAGAAGCGTGAAGAGTTCCCTTCAGACAGAACGGCCGGAGGCGATAAAGATGCCGCCCGCTCCCTTTTAACCCGGCTCAGGCCAGATTCAGGTGGTCTTTTTTCAGGCAGCGGTCCATGACCACGGTCAGTCCCGCTTCTGCGGCGATGGCCGCAGCCTCCCGGTTAACGATGCCCTCCTGCATCCAGACGACCTTGGCCCCGATCTTTACGGCCTCGCGAACGATGGGCGCCACGTCTTCCGGTCTCCGGAAGATATCGACGATCTCGATCGGTTCGGGGATCGATTCGAGATTCGGATAGCACTTTCTGCCCAGGATCCGGTCGTGGCCGGGGTTGACCGGCACGATATTGTAGCCGGCCTCGATCAGGTAGGCGGCCACCTGGTGGCTGGGCCGCGCGCTTTTGGGGGAGAGGCCGACGACGGCGATGTTCCGGTAATCCTTGAGAATTCTGCTGATTTCGAGATTTTCCATGTGGTCCTCACGGCAAAGTTTCTTCTGCGGCGGCGTTTTTTTTGCTATGCTCTGAATATATTTTTAATTAATGGCTACAGGAAAGGCGACAAATAATTGCTTGATGGCGTTACAAAAAATCCGATCTACCGGGTCGTGGCGCCATCCCCAGACTTTTTGCGAATTCATAATTTTAATTAGGTGAAAAAATGTGTCAGATGAGTGTCATGTTGGAAAAGGTAGATCAGTCCGAAGAGCTGCTGACCGAGAACGCCAGTACCCTGGAGGTCAAGGAGGACGTGGTTGAGATCAGCTCCCTGTTCGATCCGCCGCTGGTGGTGAAGGGGGTGAAGGTAGTCAGGATCGATTTTATGAATAACAAGGTGTTTCTGGCCAACCGTTGATCACCAGGCAGGGCCGGATATCGGTAACTTGACAGAGGGAGGAAAATTTTAGATGAGCGAGAAAACGGGAGTTGAGAAATTGCGGATTCTGCTGCCGCACTGGATAGAGCACAATAACAATCACATCGCCGAGTTTATCAAATGGCGCCAGGTCGTGGCGGATGAAGAGGCCGACCGCGAAGTCGTTGAACTGCTGGGGAAAGCGGTAACGGCCATGGAAAAATCCGGCAAGGTCCTAGCCGAAGTGCTCGAAAAGCTGGGTGGTTCTTCCCAGGAAGGACATCACCATCATCACCATTGATGGCCTCTCGCAAAAAGTCGGAAAAAGCCTTCCCTTGACAGGCGGCTCGGGATGAGCGGAACAAACCGTGTACCCACGGGGCACCCCAAGGGTTCTGTTCAATCCTCCCTTGCATTTGCTTCGCGGCACATAAGTTTCGTACGAGCAGACAAGCTGCTCAACTCAAGTTTTATCGATTTAACGTTCGTGCCGGGCCTGACGAAATTTGCGCGCCTTGGCTCTGACGATTTTTCGGTGGCGCAGAAAGACAGAGCCGCCGGGTCCTTTACGGATCAATCCCGCCCGAAAATCGGCAGCCCGGCAATTTCCATGAAGCTGCTGACGTGGTAGTCGGCCGCCAGCTCCGGATTTTTGAAGGCGATCAGCCGCATGCCGACTCCGGCGGCGTGTTCAAAGTCGACGGTCGAGTCGCCGATAAAGATGCTCTCCTCCGCCGTCATCGAGAAATGCTCGAGGATCTTGTGCAGGGCCTCCGGGTGGGGCTTGGAATTTTCCACATCCATGGCGGTGACCACCAGGCCGAAATGTTTGCGCAGATCGAAAAGGTCCAGCAGGGTGGACATGGTCGTGGTCCGGTTGGTGCTGATCGCCGTCCGGTAATTCGGGGTGATCAGTTCGAGAAATTCGACCAGATCCGGCTCGATGGTCATGTGCTTGATGAAATCCTTGTAATCCAGACTTTGCCGTAATTGGTGGGCTTTTACCAGTTCGTCCGGCCAGTGGCGGAAGATATGGCTGACCGAGTCGGTCACATGGTGCATGTGGACGTAATCCAGTTCCGCCTCATCCATCGGCGGATGGCTCAGGGTGGTGCGGAGCAGGTTGTAAAAATGGCGATTGGCGTTTTTGGAGTCGAACATCACCCCGTCGCAATCGAAGATTATCAGTTTAAGTTTTGACATATTTGTCCGTATAAAAGTCAGGTTCCGAGACGTCGAAGCTTTTTTAAGCTCTCGTAAAAAAAGCCGGGCCGGGTATATTCCTTAATCCGTGACGGCTTCGTGGTGATTTTTACTTTATTGGTTTGTAATTGCAGCAAATAATCGTTTTTCCCTGGGTCGTCATGAACACCCGCCGCCCTGCGGGGCGCCCGATAACGGTGCATCTGCGGCGTTCTCGAACGCTCACGGATTCAGGATACTGGTAAAAAGGTGAAGCGGCGCATTCAGGCAGGCGCTTGCTCCCTGAAAAAGATAAACGCTATATTATTAAAAGCAAGCCCCATGGCAATGGATATTTCAGAATGAACTACACCACCGATTTTCTGGTTATCGGCAGCGGCATCGCCGGCCTCTCCTTTGCCCTCAAGGCGGCCCGGCTCGGGCAGGTCACCCTGATTACCAAGAAGGATAAGGTCAACACCGCCACCAACCTTGCCCAGGGCGGCATCGCCGCGGTGCTGTCCAGTGAGGACTCCTTCGAGCTGCATATCCGGGATACCCTGATCTCCGGGGCCGGTCTTTGCCATGAGGATGTGGTCCGAATGGTGGTCGAGAAAGGGCCGGAGCGGATCAGGGAGTTGCTCGAACTGGGGGTTGCCTTCAGCCGTGACGAAAAAGATCCCGACCGCCTCGATCTGGGCCGGGAGGGGGGCCATTCGGCACGGCGGATCGCCCATTCCTACGACCGCTCGGGTCAGGAAATCGAGCGGGCCCTATTGCGGGCCGTGACCGATAATCCCCGGATTACCGTGCTGGAGGATCATCTGGCCGTCGATCTGCTGCTCCATTCCAAGACCGGTTTTCCCCCCGAAAACCGGCAATCTTATGACGATCGCTGCCTGGGCGCTTATGTCCTGGGGCCGGACGGGGTGGTCACCACCTGGCAGGCCAGGGTGACGGTGCTCTGTACCGGCGGGGCCGGCAAGGTCTACCTCTACACGACCAACCCCGATATCGCCACCGGCGACGGCATTGCCATGGCCTATCGGGCCGGGGCCAGGGTTGCCAACCTGGAGTTTGTTCAGTTCCACCCCACCTGCCTGTTCCATCCCCTGGCCAAAAACTTTCTGATCTCGGAAGCGGTGCGGGGCGAGGGCGGCAGGTTGATCGACAAAGAGGGCCGCCATTTCATGGACAGCTACGATCCCCGCGGTGATCTGGCCACCCGCGATATGGTGGCCCGGGCCATCGATGCGGAGATGAAGGCCAGCGGCGATGACTGCGTCTTTCTCGATATCACCCACCTGTCGGCGGATTTTGTCCGCAAGCGCTTTCCCAACATTTACCAGACCTGCCTCGGCTTCGGGATCGATATCACCAAAGAGCCGATCCCGGTAGTGCCGGCGGCCCACTACATGTGCGGCGGGGTGCTAACCGACAAGATGGGTAGGACTAATATCGAAAACCTCTACGCCTTCGGGGAAACCGCCTGTACCGGCCTGCACGGCGGTAATCGACTGGCCAGCAATTCCCTGCTGGAGGCGGTGGTTTTTGCCCACCAGGCCTTCGTGCAGTGCGAGGCGGACTGGCCGAAGAACAGCGGCTTGCAGTTTCTGGAGATCAGGGATTGGCGGGTCGGCCGGGCCGAGCGGATTGAGGAGTGCGTTTTGATCACCCACAACTGGGACCAGATCCGTCGCCTGATGTGGAACTACGTGGGCATCGTCCGCTCCGACAAACGGCTGGCCCTGGTCAAGAGCAGGCTGGCCCCGCTCCTCGCCGAGATCGACCAGCATTACCGGGACTACCTGCTCACTCCCGATCTGGTCGAGCTCCGCAATATCTCCCAGCTGGCCGATCTGATCGTGCGCTGCGCCATGATCCGCAAAGAGTCCCGGGGGCTGCACTATAACGTCGATCATCCGGCAGCCGATGACCTTAACTGGTTGAAGGATACGGTGCTGGTCAAGAGTTGATGGCGTCGCAAAAAATCGCCAGCTCCTGCGTTGCTGCAAATTGTCTCGTCATTGCAGCGTACTGAAGTACGCTTCATTCCTCGAAATTCGCGCGCCTTGGATCTGACGATTTTTGCTTAGCCATCCCGAGATATTTTACGAGTTTGTAGTTGCATCGTAAAAAGGCGAAATTGCCATAATGTCATTTCGAACAACGGGAGATATCTTATACCGCAAGGGCATAAGTCTCGTACGAGCAGACAAGCTGCTCAACTCGGCTTTAATAGTTCCAGTGGGCTAAAGAACAAGATTTCTCACATTCGTTCGAAATGACAGCGTTTTTCGACTTTTTGCGAACTTGTCCGGTGTTAATTGCGTCGCAAAAAGTCGCCATCCCCGTGACGACGCAGGTCGCTCCTAAACTGATTCTTGAAATCCGCACGACAGGCTCAGGTTAGCAAGGCAACTTGCTGATTTAGCGATCATGCTGAGCTTGTCGAAGTGCGCTCCATTAATCTTTTGGCGAGTTTTTGCGACGCTATCAAAATTTGTTTGTAACTCATCATATGTGGGATGATAAGGGAGAAAACTTAATGAGGAGATCGAATCCATGATGAATAAAACCGACTTGAAGGAAACCAGGGTATTTGCCGAGAAGGCCATGAAGAAGTTTTTGATCCATGATTCCGCCTGGTTCCGGATCATCAACTTTAACCTTCCCGCCGGGGTTACCTTCCCGGTTCATTCCCACGAGCTGGAGGGCCAGCTGTCGATCCAGGTTCTCGAGGGTGAGGGTTTCTTCCTCGGCAAGGATAATGCCGAAATCCCCGCCGCCCAGGGCGAGATCCTGGTCTGCGATATCATCGAGCCCCACGGAGTCAGGGCCACCACCGACATGCGGATTCTGGTAACCATCGCCCCGCCCATCTAGTTAACTGTCCGGCAGCAGCGCATCTGCGGCGTCATCGGCCTGCTCATGTGCACCAGCACACTTCGCAGGCCTCTTCCTTGCATCCGCACTACTGCCGGCCAGTTAACCCGAGATTCATCGGCCTGCTTATGGGCAACCGGCACACTTCGCAGGCCTCTTCCTTGCATCCGCACTACTGCCGGCCAGTTAACCCGAGATTCATCGGCCTGCTTATGGGCAACCGGCACACTTCGCAAGCCTCTTCCTTGCATCTGCACTACTGCTAAACAGTTAACCCGAGATTAACCGGGATTTGTTTACACCAGAGCGCATCTTCGGGGTCGTCGGCCTGCTTATGTGCACTTGCACCTTCGGTGCTACCGCACCAGTTGCCTTTATGTGGTTTTTAGCATCAAGCTGGATAGTTACGGAAAAGGGAGATAGACGACTACCGCGCCGCTCCGGTGTTTTTCCCTTTTTTCCCAGGCGAAGGCGAAGATCAGTTTTTCGGTCTGCAATTCTTTCAGCAGGGTTTCGACCAAATCGGGGAGCACGGCGGGGCCGTTCGAATGGAGCCCCTTGCCGGTGATGATCCGGACGGTGCTGAAGTTCAGAGCGACGGCCTGGCGGAGAAAATTCATGGTCTTTCTTTCCGCCTCGCTGCCGGTATGGCCATGCAGATCGAGTTCTTCCTGGGGAGGAGGGTACGATTTCAGTTTTTCCCGGTCGGAGAGGGGTTTTTCCTCTCCGCTTTTTTCCCTGAGAATCGCTTTTATATCCTTGTGGGCCAGGTCCTTTTCCAGTTCTTCGGAAAAGCCCGGGCTTTTTTCCGGCTCGGCCCCGAAGGCGGTATAGAGGTTTTCCCGGTCGAGCCTGGGGACGGTTTTCTTTTTTCTGGCCACTATCATATCCCGAAAATTGATTATAGTTTGGGTTATTATAATAAACCTATTTGCTGATATGGCAAAGAAAAGGCGGTTAAAACTCCTGAAATGGAGCCTTAACCGCCTGCCTGGTTTGGAAACCACCATCGGTCCCCTTGGCGGGAAGAATCAGCTGGTGTCTGTAAGAAAGGGTCTTTTTGGCCGAAAGTACCCGCGTATCCAAAGTATCCGCGTGGTCTTTTCCCGGCATCCTCCCGGTTTCGGGCCGGCCCCCTGTCTAGCAGCCTTCAATTGCTTTTCTGGCTTTCTTGACATGGCAATCGCTGCATTTGGTCGGACCTTTTTTGCCATTGACACCCTCCTGATGGCACTCCCGGCAGTTGGCGTGGAAAACGGTTTTCCGGTCCCGCAACTCCGGATTGGCGAATTCCTCGTTATGGCAGGTGGCGCACTGCAGGACTTCGCTGTCCGACAGGGCGGCAATGTTCTCGGCGGTGCGGGGGGTGTGCTCCCCGTCATGATGGCATTCGGCGCAGTCAAGCCCCAGTTCTTGATGGACGGCATGGTCGAACTGTACCGGTTTTTTGCCGTCGATCGTGATCGGTTCGGTCGGGGCCTTGAGCGGATCCTCGGCCTGGACCGCGGTGATTCCCAGGGCAAGACCTACAACTGTGGTGATTATCGCGGCGATGCTTGCTTTGCTCTTCATTTTTTCTCCTCCTTGCATGGATGGTTAAAAGGGGATTTCCCCCTTCTGTTGTCTTCATGGTAGGCTTAAAAAGAGATCCTAAAAAGGTGACATCGGGTGATGTCTACCCGACATGTTAATGATTTCAACCGGTTGGCCGTTTGACAATTTTGGCACGAGCTGGTTTTTTCCAGGCGCCGGCTGGATTTTCTGTTGCCATTCCGGCCTAATTATTATTAGGATTTGCAATCGGATGGGATGAAACACAGGGGATCGGCTGATGAACGACGACGAGCACTATAACAGAATAATGGTCCGGATCGACGGGGCCAGGGTCAAGGAGCTTCGCGAACGGCAAGGCTTGACCCAGCTCTATATGGCCACCTCCGTCGGGGTGACCACCGACACCATCTCCCGCTGGGAAAACCGCCGCTATCCCTCGATCATGCGGGAAAACGCCGAAAAGCTGGCCGCGGCCCTTGAGGTGGAGCTGGCCGAAATTCTTGATTCCGAAGTGGAGGGGGAAAGCGGGGCCGGTACGGATGAATCCGCTTCTCCCGGCCCGCCGGACAATCCGGCCCTGCCGCCCCTCTCACCCCGCTTGAAGCGCCATCTTTCGGTGATTCTCCTGGTTGCCTTGGTTCTGGTGATTCTGCAGGTGGTCCGTTATTATTCAAGTTCTTCCCCGCCCCCGGCAAAGGTTAACGCAATCCGCATTCTGCCGCCCCACGTCCCTGCCGGCCAGCCTTTTCCGGTCCTGATCCGGGTCGAAGCGTCCGAGCCGGTCTCCTTCTCCCTGCTCCTCAAGGAAAATCTGCCTGCCGGCTCAGAGCTGCTTGCGGCGGTGCCCGAATTCACCTCCGTCGACAAATCCCAAGGGCAGGTCAAATGGGTTTCCCGGCTGGAGGGAGATAAGCAGTTTTTTGCCTATCTGGTCGAGGCCCCCCCGGCCTCGGAAAAAGGCGAACTGGTGTTCTCCGGCAGGATCCTGGCCGGACCGATGACCGGCTCCTCGCCCGATCTCGGTGGTGATAACCGCTTGCGGGTCGATGAGTTTCACTGGGCCGATCGCAACCGGGACCAGCGCATTGACGACGAGGAAATTCTGATGGTCTACGATCTTTTCAGCGGGGTCGCGGGCTTTGATTTTAACCGGGATCTGATTGATGAGATCTGGGCGGCGGAAGGCTATGTCTGGAATGGCGAGGCGGGGCGTTACGAGGTAAAGCAATGAATTCTACAGGAGAAGAGGCTATGGATTTTTATCGGTTGCTGTTGGCGTTTTTGCTTACGGGGGTTCTGCTTGGCCCTTCCCCGGCCGGGGCGGAAGAATTGGTTTCCGGCCGCTACCTGCAAGGGGCTGGGGAGAGGATAGAAATAGAACTTGAGATCGGCTCCCCGCCGCCATCGCTGGTGATCGTTATCCAGAACCTGCCCCAAGGGGTCAAGATGATCGATTCGAAGCCGAAGTTGAAAACATACGATCCGGCCGGCGGAGTGGCGAAATGGCTGCTTAACAAACCGAACCCCGGCAAGATGACCATTTCTTTTGCGCTCGGCCGGCCGCTGGCCAAAGGCGAGGTCGAGGGTGAACTCAGGTTTCGCGACGATGCCGGCCGGATGGTCAGTGTCGCCTTGAAAAACTGAATTTTTACAGGGCTCAACAAGCGCTGATTTACTGAATGAAATAAGAATGCCGACCTTTCAGCCGGTAACGCTGCCTATTCTGGGTTACTCACGATTAGGGGTTGGCGGCGATGGGAAAAGAGGTCGTTTTTCTTCTAAATATCAATAGATTGCGCAACATGAGTCAAAACGAGGCATGACCCTTTTTTTAACCGTCCCGGAACTCCAGTGAGTTCCCGAGTTCCGGAGATATATTTTTGCATGTTTTCATTAATAGTTTATTATATTTAATATCCTCATCTGTGACGACTTAGGAATGGTGCGCCGAGCGCGCCTGCCCGGCTATTTCAACTCAGCAGCAAGTTCAGCAGACTGCCACCAAGTCAGGGGCGATACATTAAGAGGCGAGTCGATGCAACCACAAGAATTGTTTGAAAAGATACAAAACTTGCCGCCAGAGAAGATTGCCGTGGTCGAAGATTTTGTCGACTTTCTGCGGCACCGTGACGACGACATGCATTTGACGGCTGTCGCCGCTAAGCTTTCAGAAAAATCCTTTCAGAAAGCATGGGACAACCCGGACGATGCCGAATATGACAACCTATAATTTCGGCGATATCATCCTTGTTCCGTTTCCCTTCACAGATCAGTCAACCAGCAAAAAACGGCCTGCGGTTATCATCAGCTCCGACGCGTACAACAACGACAGACCGGACATCATACTCATGGCCGTCACCAGCCAGATGCATCATCTCGGTAAAACCGGAGATGCCGAGGTGAAAGACTGGCAGGAAGCCGGACTGCTCAAGCCTTCGTTGATCAAACCGATCCTGACCACGATAGAAAAAACTCTTGTCTTGAAAAAAATGGGCAGTTTGTCGGCAAGTGACCGTCACTCCCTCCGGGAAATCATGCACCAGATCATAGGATAAAGCCGAGTTGACAGCTTGTCTGCTCGTATGAGACTTATACCCGAAGGATGAAAGAAGGGAAATACGCCAATCAGCCATCGCTCCGGCCTTCGCCTGTGTACTCTTAATTCCGGTCCTAAGGAAAGTCCCGCACCGCATTTTCAAGCAATACACCAGGGCCAGCTCCACCTGAATTCACCAAATGACTAAGCAGTTTTATATACCCGGAACTTGACCTGACATATGACCCCCTTGATATTCAAGAACGCCCCCCTATGCTCCCTCAAAAGCCGGATGAGCCGACTCTAAAAGAGTAGTTCGTATTATGACCCCGAACTCCGAACTCTTTCCTGTGCCACGAGGAAGAAGTCGGCTTGACCTGGCTTTTAACAGGTGCTATTTTAAGACCTGTCAACAGGTCGTTAGCGAGGAGCCGTTTATGAATACCAAGTTTTCCGAAGACATTGTTCCGATCAGCGTCCTTAAAGTAAATCCCGGCAAAATCGTCAAACAGGTCCGTGAGGTTCATCGGCCGGTGGTTCTGACCAGCAGGGGTCGGGGAGTAGCCGTGGTCCAAGACCTGAATGATTATGAAGCCGGTCTTGAAAAGCAGGCATTCATGAAAGCGGTGGTCGAAGGCATGGTGGACTTGGAAGAAGGCAGGGAAATAAGCCTGGCCGACATCAAAAAAAAGCTGAACGTAAAATAGGATGCCGGCTAAAGTCAAAATCACCTTTTCCTCTTCCGCTCTCGATGACTTACAGGATGTTCTCGAATATTACCAAAAGCTAGAGGTTTCTTCTATTGGGGAAAAACTTGTCGGAGAAGTAATAAGAGATATCGAACTCCTTGCCGATCATCCCGATATGGGAAGAATAGTCCCGGAATTCGAGCTTGTTGATCTGGGGGAACTTATTCGACCTCCCTTCAGAATTGTTTATCGAAGAGACAAAAAGAAAGTCAGAATTGTCAGGGTATGGCGCAGCGAAAGATTAATGACAAAGCCCTGATGGAAAAACCGAACAGCGTTTTTATGTAGGAAATCGCAGGACAGACACGGTTTCCTTTCGCCTTAGGAAGAATTGGTCGGTGAGAATATTGAATTCACCAAATGACTAAGCAGTTCTATATACTGTTTCCTGAACTCTTGGTCCGGAACTCTTGGTCACCCCGTACTCATCACCTGAATTAACTTGATATGCCAATCCTTTTATGTGTTTTAGACGAGGGCTTGAATTCCTTTCCTTTCAATGATGTCTAATAATTTCTGTGAGGCTCCCGTAGGCTTTTTATTGCCTTGCTCCCATTTTTGGACAGTTGAAGGGCTTATGTTGAATATTGAAGCCAATGCAGCCTGGCTAAGTCGAAATTTTTTTCTGATAGTAATAATTTGTTCAGGAGTATACTCGTGAACATCCGGGATACACAGGTTTTCAATATTTCTCATTGTGATTTCGTCAACCACACCACTTTTGTTTAAATCTTTAATGGTACTTGTGATTGATTGTGCGATTGATTTTCTCATGGTTTCACCTCTATGAAATCTCCTGCCCGTAAAGCTATTTGAATTTGTTCGTCAGACAACCCGAGTAGGATTTTTGCAAACTCCTTCAAAGCGATAAGCTCTTTATTCGATAGGTTTGATTTTTCGTTTTTTGCAAATCCATGGACAAATATCGCCTTGTCACCTTTTTGGTAGCAGACAATTGTTCTGCCACTGCCACTTTTCCCCTTGCCTTCAAACCGGATTCTCTTTTTGTAAACATGACCACCTAAATTGGCTTCGTACTTCCCGGAGCGAACTTCCTCTAATGCTTTATATAATTCATTTTCGGAATATTTTGCTTTGCTGTCCACTTCGCAAAATGTTGGGTCATGAAATTTTCATACAATTACTATAGCACCTAGTGACACACTCTGCCAGTTGTCAATTTCAGACTGTTAGATGATTGGGATAAGAACACCAGAGGATTAGTAGAGAAAATTGAACACAAACTGTCACAGATAAAGAATTGACCCCTTGTCTTTCTGTAGTTCTATATACTGTCCCCGGAACTCTAAATGCATAACCCAGCGCCCCGAGGTCGTTGATGGGCGGCAGCGATACGGAGATTGGGAAGGCGATACCATCGAGGGTAAAAAAAGTAGCGGCTATATCGCCACAGTAGTCGAACGGAAAAGCCGGTATCTTTTGGCAACTAAACTCGAGAACAAAAAGGCGGCAACGTTGACCGCCCAGGGCAACAAATCATTCCGTTCCATTCCAAGGAAAATGCGAAAAACCCTGACGGTAGATAACGGGTCCGAATTTGCTGATTTCAAGAAATTCGAGGAAAAAACCGGACTGGATATTTACTTTGCCAAGCCCTACTCTCCCTGGCAAAGAGGCGCCAATGAAAACACCAACGGGTTATTGAGACAGTATTTTCCCAAAGGAACTGATTTTAAAAAGGTAACAGAAGAAGACGTTATTCAAGCCGTTAAAAGGTTAAACAATCGACCTCGTAAATGTCTCGGCTACCGGACTCCATGTGAAATATTCTGGAAAGAAGCTCGTGGTGCACTTGCAATTTGAATTCACCGTGACTGGCAGCTAGGTATTACGTCCCGGAATTCAAGATTTTATGATTTCAAGTGTCGTAAATATTTTACCAGTTCATGAATGTTTGTTGATGGCATGTCCGTACCGGCTGCGACACAATGTCGCTTAACTCTCTTACTGTTTGTCATTGCAGCCTCCTGCTTATCTTTGATTGCCTGATAAATATCACCATCACCTTTCTCATAACGAGGCAAATAGTCTTTAAGATCAGAAATAACATTGGCACAAATTGAGCCAGGGCCGGTATCGAACTGCTTTGTGGTGTAGGCGAAATGGAGCAATAACCAGAATTCAAAACAAGGAACCGAGGTGATGGGAAGTATTAAATGTCCCTTACCAGGCCTGACTCTTCTTATTTTATCAAGCGCATTTTCATAATTTGCATGTTGATCTTTATCAAAAACACAGTAAACCCGATCGTACTCTTTTTGCTTTTTGTATTCAGCCAAGGCAAAGTCAACCACGGTGCCAGGGGATGATCCGGCAGTATTTTTCGCAATGACGATATTTGCCGTATTCAGCTGCAAGTCATCAATCAGGGAACGGAAATAATTCGGCTCTGTCTTCTCGCCTTCGCAGACAATAAGAACCAGATCATACGAAGACCTTTTGGCTTTTTTTCTTTTAAGTGAAAGAGCCGTCTTGGCCTTCCGCTTGTGAAAGAGCTGATCACTTCCCATCAGAACTTAACCTCTCCTATGTATGGTAAAGCGCCGAATCGCCCTTGCAGATAGCCCTTCTCCAATGCTTCTTTTTTGCGGGGGTGGAAGTCTGTTAAGGGGTATAGCTGTGTTGCCTGATCGCTGTCTTTTTCCATAAACCAGATCTGATCTCTTCTTAAAATTTTGGAGTCGAGAATTGAAGTATCATGGGTTGAAAAAATGAGTTGACCATTTGCTTTGTTGGAGTCCTGATCATGAATCAATCTTAGTAAATAACGCACTAAATGAGGGTGGAAGCTATTATCCAGCTCATCAACAATTAACACGCGACCATTATGCAAAACATCCAGCCAAGGCGCGGCATAAGCAAATAGCTTTTGGGTGCCATCAGACTCTTCCGTTAACGGGAATAAAGCGAACTCATCAGAATTATTAAATTGGTGTTTGAAAAACGCTTCCTTGAATGATTTTCCTTGTAAATCCTTTTCCAGGATTGCTTTTAAATCATCATGCATGTCGGAAGGAAATTTGAGGTTATCCAGTTTTCTTTCTTTAATTGTAATGCCATCTACATCAATACCAGCTTCTTTTAAAAATTTAAAAACATCTTGGCACTTTTCTTCATTCTCACAGAGCTCATTTGTAAAAATCCTTTCAATCCTTTCTCCATGGCCGATTACAACCAACCTATGAAACCAACGATAAACTGGTTGTAACTGTTCGCTGTTGAGTTGAACTGCTGTTGAAAGGAAGAGGGCATTCGACCGTGTAGATTCTTGCCAGGTCTTTTTTGGGCCGGCGAACTTTGGTCCAAAATACCACTCTTCCGTCTTCTTAACTGGGTTATAAGAGCGCTCAAACCAACGTTGAGCCCTGTTGCCCAAATAAGCCAACAACCATTCATGAGTCACCCTGGTTCCTGTTGCAGAAAAACCATATTGATATCGGATGCCATCCTGTACAAAAACAACTTCAAACTCACTTTCTTGAGTTGGCCCTTCGGAATGGAGCAGAAATGGTTTGCGCTTAATTGCCTCCCCTTCCTGACTTTCTTTCGAAGAAGAGAGAACCAGATCCTGCATGAAAGCAAGGGCCTTGATCAAATTACTCTTACCACTCCCGTTTGCTCCATATACTACGGCTGACTTTAGTAGTCTGGGGATATTGTTTTCATCAGGAGAAAAAGTGTTTTCGCTTTGCAAATCTTTGGTTGATCCGGCAACCATGCTCAGCGTCTGATTATCCAAGAATGAACGGAAATTTTTTACATTGAATTCGATAAGCATTGCTATTTCCTAATTGTCAAGTTGTCACTGAAGAGCGAAAAGGCCTTTCAAAGTCCCTTTCAATCCGACTTTCAATGGATATCTTGCACAAAAAAATCATTTATTTCAACAAAAATGAATTTTTCACCTTGCCAAACATTTAGATGAGTCTTATCTTAGAGCCAACATATTTGAAATGAACACTACATGGAGCGTATCGCCTTTTGTTTGTGAGCATATGTTGTGGAATAGGCGAAAAAAATAATTATGGAGTCACAAACACGCATACGGAGGTTATTTATGACGAAGGGTAAGAATCAGCATGTTGTAAAACATCCCGAAGGGTGGGCGGTTAAGGGTGCGGGCAACTGCAAGGCGACAAAGGTAACCCAGACACAGGCGCAAGCTATTACGGTGGCACAGGATATTGCCAGAAACCAGCACTCTGACACAAAAATTCACGGACGCGACGGAAAAATCAGAGCAGGCAATAGTTACGGAAACGACCCTTGCCCTCCAAAAGATAGAAAGTGAGGATGATGTGGTAACAGAAGTTAGCGTAACCTGTTTCTATACTCTTCATGACGAGGAGTGTTTCAAATGAACGGGGTGGGAATCTGTCCCGGATTATTAAGCGTTGGGCGTGCTTTTCTGCAAGCTTGAAAAATGTGGCATTTCAAGACCCAAAATTTGTTACATGCTATTTTAGGAGGTGTGTCTTAATGGCAGATGGTGAGTTCTGGATTTTGGCGTTATCAGGTGGCGGGGCCAGAGGATTGTTTACCGCTAAGGTGCTTGCTAATCTCGAAAATGAAATTGATTGTGCTTTAGCTCAACGTTTCGACCTGATTGCCGGTACATCTGTTGGCGGGATTTTGGCGTTGGGTTTGGCTAAAGAGATCCCAGCTACTAATCTTGTTGAGCTATTTGACAAAGCAGATGAAATTTTCATGCCCCGCAGTCTCTTTTCCAAATATTTTCCTTTGTTTGGGCCAAAATACCGGAATAACAATCTGAAAGCTCTTTTAGAGAATGATGAAATCTTTGGTACTACCACTATTGGTGAACTAAAGCATCGAGTCATGATCCCATCAGTCAATTACACTAAAGGTACACCCAGGTTTTTTAAAACCCCTCATCATACTAGTTTGCGTACAGATTGGCAACACAAGTTGGTCGATGTTGCTATGGCAACCGCTGCAGCCCCAACCTTTTTCTCTGTTTACGGCTTCAGTAATCAATACTTTGTGGATGGAGGATTGGTGGCAAATGCCCCTGGTTTAGTTGCTGTTCATGAAGCTATGCACTTCGCTAATCACCCAGATGTTAAGACAATCCATGTTGTCTCTATTGGCACTTTTGCCAGAGGAACCGCAATGGATCCAAAATTGAGTCCTGACATGGGGATTCTCTCAGCACCAACGTGTACATGTTGCCAACCTTCAAAGGGGTGGGGTTTTCGGCTATTCGAGTTAACTATCAACTCCCAAGAGGCCATGAGTAATTATATGTTAGCTCACTGGCTCGAAGATCGTCACTACCTGATTGATGGCCAACCCAAGCCAGAACAAACGAGTTACCTTGGTTTAGACAACATCAGTCCTGAAGCCCAAAAAACGCTATTGGGGCAAGCAGATGTGATAAGCCAGGAACTATTTAGTCAAATACTTCTGCAGAAAATACAAAATCATGAGCCGTTCCCGCCAAGTTTCTTTTACGGACCCAACAAAAATACAGAAATCTGATTGGAGAACATTATGTCACTTAATTTTAGTAAACTTTTTAACCAAGATTCCAAGCCATCATTCCTGAAGAACATTTCTCCTATCACCGAGGAGGAGATTGCACTGAAACAGGCAAAAAACGAGATTCAACAGCATCTTAAAATCTCCATCCCGAAGTGGCTCGAAATGCGATTGGGTGAGAAGCCAGATGTTGTGCCTCGTTTTCGTTCACAGGGTTCTTGGGCATATAAAACGTGCAATGGTCCTTGTTGGCATCCGCCACAAGAAATGGATTACGATTTAGGGATTTATCTCCCGGTTTCCATTTGGAATGACAACGATATACATCCCACGGTGGCAGCCAAAGTGTATTACGACATGATTCATGGGCTAATAACTCCTCTTGCTGAAATTAAAAATTGGAATCTTATCAATAAACACACTTGTGTCCGGGTAAATCTTAATAATGGTACTCGTGCGCATGTTGATCTTCCTTTGTATGTGGCTCCAAACGAGGAATTTAAAAAGATTGTGGAGTCGAGGATGGCAATGGAGTCAGCATTTATGAACCGCTTTGCGTTTGCTGATGTGTCTGCATGGGATTCACTTAGCCGGATATCTCTCGCATGTAGAGATGGTAGCTGGAGCCCTTCGGATCCTGGGAAAGTGGTTGTGTGGTTTAAGAAGAAAATGGATCGACATGGACAACAATTGAATCGAATTTGCCGTTATCTAAAGGCTTGGCGAGATCATACCTGGGAGTCTGGTGGACCTAGCTCAATCCTTCTTATGGTATGTGCGACCCAGACTTTGGATAGAACACAGGCAGATTTCGAAAGTCGTGATGATTTAGCTTTGGCGCATGTGACGGAAGCACTTTCGAGACAACTCGGTACCCAAGTGAAAGAGATAATGATTGATCCTGATGAAGACTTGAACCGACTCTCAGATATTGACCGCCAAAGGTCTGTGCAAGAGGCAATAAATTTCCATAATTCTGTCCGAGATGCGTTGGGTGCAGATGCTTCAAATCGTGAAGAAGCTATTCGTTTAATCCAAAGGCACCTAGGGCAACGGTTTCCGAATGATCTTGACGGAATTGATATTGATGTCGGCCCGACAAATATCCGTGTTATTCCTGCTGAACAGAGGCCACGAGCAACAATAATACCTACAAAAGCTGGGTGATATATTGGCGCAAGAGGAGAGACGTAGGACGGCAAATAGAGCTATCGCCTTATATCTGCTTAATCAAGGATATATGGAAGCTCCTTCTCCCAAAAATGATCATGGGTTTCGTTGTTTAGCGTCATTTGTTGGTCAATTAACAATCCAATCCAATGATTTTAATATTAGAATTGATATTACTGATTGGGACTTTGTTGATTATCCAATGATTCACCTACTAGATCAGCCAGAAAGCTTTCGCCCACACGTTGATCAACGTGGTGGGCTATGCTATTTAACAGAAGGTTCTTGTGTCTTTGACCGTAATTTTCCAGTAGAAAATGTAAAAAGATGTCTTGGGCTTGCTTCAGATGAACTTGAAAGGCAGCTTTTCCCTGGATATATCCAAGATGAATCGCGATATGAATTTGTTCGTTACTGGTCGGAAAACGGCTTGTATCTTCTTGGGACGGTTCAACCGGAACAAGGAATACACAAAACAAATGCCACTTTCATAAATAGTAATACTCTTAAGTTACTATCTGACTGTCCTGAAGAAACTCAAAAAATTAAAAATGCTATTGCCCAAAAACAACTGTCGTCAGATGTGTCTTTCCCGGCATGGGTAATAACGCTGCGTAATGCCCCTTGGCTTAATCAAAATGGATCGCCAAAAACATGGCATGATGTTTGGCTTTGGCTAAAAATGGTTGATGAATCTGCGTTCCAGCGTCTTATTCAGGTGGTCAATAGTAGAGATTTTGAAGAAGCAATTTTGGGAGCTATCGTTTTTCGGTACGGCCAAAAATGGTTTGGTTTTGATACGCAAGTCCCAGACAGAATTAGAAAAATCAAAAAGAGAATAAAATTTCACCGTCGTGGTTATCCAAAACTTGCACCTTACCTTAGAACCGGTGATGGTGCAGGCGCCAAGATAAATACTTTTTCCGCATACGATATTACTGAATCATTCATTTATCGTAGAAACCTTTCGACAATGTTAGGGCTTGGGAAGCTGAAAGTTCATCAAGTAGGTGTCGGTGCAATTGGAAGTTATCTTGCCCAACAACTAATTAGGCTTGGGGCAGGCGCGGAAGGAGGAGAGTTTCGTGTTATTGACCCTCAAATATTAGTCCCTGAAAATCTTGGGCGTCACACACTAGGTTTCGATTTCCTATTTAAGAATAAAGCGAAAGCAATGGAGACATTTTTGAATCGTCAATTTCCAACTGCCGCTATCTATGGTGTGGATAATGATGCACGCCACGTAGACAACCTTTTTGATTGCGATTTACTTATAGATGCGACAGGAGAGGAGGCGTTGTCACTTGTTCTGAATGAGCGACATCAAGAGATTATAAAATCGGGCAATGGTTCTCCAGCTATGATTTTTGCATGGGTCCTTGCGAACGGAGAAGTAGTTCAAGCGCTTCTTAGTGATGGAGGTGATCATGCCTGTTATGACTGTTTATATTTGCCGGATGGCAATGAGATTGAAAGGCAACGGTTCCGAATTTTAGAAAAATTGCCTGAAACACGCCAGATAGGTTGTCATAGCATGCGCCCTTATGCCACTACAGCACCAGCCACTGCTGCGGCCCTTACTGCACAAATGGCAGTTGATTGGAGAACTGGTAACCAGAGCCCAAGATTCCGAACAATATATTTAGGTCATGGTCCCCATATCAATTCCTCAACGACCGATTCTGACCCAGACAGATTACCGGAGTGTTGCACTTGTTCGAAGATTTGAGAATTCGGCCCCCGTCTATTCAAGAAGGGGAACTTTGGTTGTGTCCTTCCGTTCAAGAAACCATATTGCACCATCGTCAGCAGGGTTTCTTCTCTCGTGAAGCGGGAGGGATTTTGATGGGCTATCGCAGAGGCCCTCATATTGAAATCGTTGATGTTACAACTCCAATGCCTTTTGATGTTCGTCAGCGTTGTAGTTTTGAGCGCAAGGATCCCGGTCATCAGCTTATATGTGATTCCCAGTGGGATTCTAGCGGTGGAACTGTGCATTATTTGGGCGAATGGCACACTCATCCAGAGAAGAGACCAACCCCTTCACATATAGATCGGCGAGAATGGGGCAAGTTGGAGAACCATCATTGTGAGCCGTTAGTTTTTATAATCGCTGGGACAAACGAATGGTACATTGAGCTTCTTTCGTGTAACTGGTTGATTTTCGCCCCCCTGAAATGAATAATCGGGGCATAACTCGGATTCCAGGGACACCTTAAAAACTAGGGACACTCCCCCATTAAAAGGCCCTTTTTGTCAAATCTGCCTCCCTGAGATCCGAGCCAGTTGCTACTTACTCCATTTCCCTGCCCGGCGCCGAACCTCGGGAAAGGCTGATCGGCCATTTGCGCCTGGCCAGGTCGGCAATCGATTCCGCGTAGAAGCAGAAGGTCATGCCCAGGACGGAGGCGCCGGTGGTGACCCAGAAGAGGAGGAGGTGGAGGGTCTGTTGGCGGTAAAAAAAGAGGTCCAGAATGAACAGGACCAGGCCGAGGTGGATCAGGGAGGAGCCGACCCTTGCCCAGTAGCCCTTTTTCTCGAAGCTGAGGCGGGCGCTGCCGAAGATCGCCATCACCAGGATCACTGATTGCAGGATCAGCGAGGCGCAGAGGATTACCAGGAGCCCGTTTTTGACTCCGGCCAGCCAGCTGGTCAGTCCCGCCGCCGCGACCAGAAGAACGGCGAAGCGGTTCAGCCAGGCGGTGGGCAGCAGCCGCTTGGGTACGCAGATCCCCAAGAGGACGATCAGGGCGATGATGAACGGGGCGATCACCGTGTTCATCCGGTTCTGCCAGGCGATTTTCACGGCCGGGGTCATCTCGTGGATCTGGGCCATCTTGAAGTAGAACATTCCCCAGACGCAGATCGCCGAGATCAGAGCCAGGACCACGGTGGTGGCCAGGATCAGGTAGAAGTCGTAGGAGGCTTTTTTCTGCATCTCGTCTCCTGTCTCCTATTGAAAGGTGTGCTCGCCCGGAAAGAAGAACGAGGCCAGGAAGGTGAAGATCATCGCCGCGAAGCACAGGATGCCGAGGAGCGAAGAGAAATACCACATCGCCGCTTTATTGGCGTAGAGCCGGGTGTGGAGGTAGGTGGAGTAGATCGCCCACATCATGATCGAGCTGCAGATCTTCGGGTCCCACCACCAGTTCGGCCCCCAGGCCTTAAGCGCCCAAGGGTAGCCGAGCAGCATCCCCAGGGTCAGCATCAGATAGCCGAGCTTGGCGTAGTCGTAGCCCAGGGTCTCGATTTCCAGCTGGCGGCGGACCAGCATGAACAGCGAGGTGATGAAGGTCAGGGTGATGCAGGCGTAGGCGACAAAAAGCATCGGTGGATGGAGCCACATGTAGTGGGCGTTGTAGTAGAAGATCATCTTTGGATAGAGCTGCATGAACAGGCCGATCCTGGCCATGGGCGCGGCATCGCCGCTGAACCACGGGGCGATCTCCGCGAAAAAGCGGGGCAGGGTTTCGCTAAAGGGGTTTACGGCCGCGAACAGGATGATATTCTGGACGGCCAGGACGAGCAACAGGGCTGCCCGGAAGCGGTGGTTGTCAAGGCGCCGCCAGGCGGTAAGCGCCATCAGGGCGTAGCACATGAACCAGAAGTAGTATTTTTCGTTTTCGATCCACAGGGGGATCACATAGCGGGGTGGAGCGTCCTGGTCGTATAAAGGCATTCCGTAAGCGGCGCCGCGGTTGGCGGCGGCCAGCTGTTGGTTGAGCCAGTCGGCCAGCCGCGCCGGGAGTTCCAGGGGCAATTCCAGATAGATCCGCAGATGGAGCCAGCAGATCAACAGGAAGCCCGCGATAAACAGGAGGTTGACCGCCGCCAGACCGAACCAGGCCTCCCTCTGCCGCCAGGGTTCGGGCCTGGCCAGATTGATTAATCCGTGCAGGCCGAGGAGTGCCGAGGCCGCCAGGATGGCAAGCATCACCGGCCGGCCGAGGCTTTGAAAGAGGTGCAGATCGAAAAATTCCGGCATGGCGCCCTGTTCGGTTCGGGTGAATTATCTGTTCGGGGCGGCTTTTCGGGAGGAAATTCGCGGCAAGATCGTTGCCCGGCGCCCGGTAAAAATCGGGCGGCGGATTGCGCCGCCGCCCTTAAGTCAGCTGACTAGGGATCACATGGCATGGCACGAATCGCAATCCTCGGCGACGTTGAAGGCCGTTGAGCCGTCGTGGCAGGCGCCGCAGGAAGCGCCGTTCTCCATCTCCGCCATGGTCGCCCTGTTGGCGCCGCTCCTCGGTTTGAACAGGTCGGGATGGCACTCTTCGCAGCCGAACATCTCGATATGGGCGGCGTGCGGGAAGGTTATGTCACCGGCGTCCGGATTTCTGTAGACGATATCGCCGGCATGGCAGGTCGTGCAGTTTTCGGCAACGGTGAACGCCTTTTTGCCGTTGTGGCAGGCCCCGCACGAACGGCCCTTTTCCATGGCCTTCATGGTGGTGTGGTTGCTGTTATTCTTCTTTATGAAAATTTTCGGATGGCAGCCGCCGCAGTCAGCCCCGTGCTTGGTATGGTCAAAAGTAACCGTCCCGACATTTTTCGTCTGGATCTTGACCTCGAAGACCATGCCGCCCATGTTCATGCCGGCCTGCAGGGCGGCCGGTAAAGTGATTATCGCCAGGAAAATCAAAAGCCACCGTTTTGCCACGTTCTTTCTCCTTGTTCATGTTTATGAGACATTAGCCGAATTTTGTCCAGCTGGTCAATATTTTTGAAAAACGATCAACTTTCGCCGTTCTGCAAGAGTTGCAAGTGGTGATAGATGCCGCCCTTCGCCATCAGCGACTCATGGTCCCCCTCCTCGACGATTCTACCCCGCTCCATGACGACGATCCGGTCGGCCCGTCTGATCGTGGAAAGGCGGTGGGCGATGATGATGCTGGTTCGGTTGGCCATGGTGGCGGCCAGGGCTTTTTCGATCAGCATCTCGGTTTCGGTATCGACGCTGGAGGTCGCCTCGTCCAGCACCAGAATGCGCGGATCGCGGCTCAGGACCCGGGCCAGGGCCAGGAGCTGGCGCTGGCCGGCGGAGAGATCCTGGCCGCCTTCGCCGATCATGGTCAAAAGCCCCCGCGGCAGGCTCCGGATAAAATCGGTGAGCTGGGCGGCTTCGATGATTTCATCGAGCCTTTTTGGGGAGAGGGTCTGGTCCATGACGATATTTTCCCTGAAGGTGGCCGGGAAGATATAGACCTCCTGCATGACCAGGCCGATCTGCTGGCGCAGATCTTCGGGGGCGAGCTCTTTCAGGTCGATGCCGTCGAGTAGGATCCGGCCCCGGTCCGGATCGTAGAAGCGCTCCAGGAGATTGATGATCGTGGTCTTGCCGGCCCCGGTGGACCCGACGATGGCCACGGTTTCGCCGGGTTCGGCCCGGAAGGTCAACTCTTTAACCACCGGCTGGGCTTTTTCATAGCCGAAGGTCACCCCCTCGAATTCAATCCCGCCCCTGATCACCGCCGCCTTTTTCGGCGCGGCGGCGGTGGGCAGGTTCCTGTCGGTGTCGAGGAGCTGGAAGATCCGTTCCGCCGAGGCCAGCGAGGACTGGACGATGGAATATTTCTGGGAGAGGTCGCGCAGGGGCTGAAAGAAAAGGCGCATGTAGGTGAGGAAAGCGACCAGCTCTCCCATGCTCATCCTCTCCCGGATGATCTGGCCGCCGCCGTACCAGATGATCAGGGCGACGGCCACGGCGCTGAGCAGTTCCAGCATCGGCATGAAGAGAGCGAAGATCTTGATCTGGTAAAAGCACCTCTGCAGGAAAGTTTCGTTGAGTTCGCCGAACCGGCTGCGGGTATCTTCTTCCCGGGCGAAGAGCTGGATGATGCTGATCCCGGAAAGGGATTCCTGCAGGAAGGCGTTGATCCGGGCCAGCTGGGTGCGGATCTCCCGGAAGGCCAGACGGGCCAGACGGCTGAACAGCACGGTGTTGAAGATGATTACCGGGATCAGAAGCATCATGATCAGGGCCAGCCGCCAGTTCATCAGGCAGAGGATCACCAGGATGCCGGCAATCCTGACCATATCGTTAAACAGGGTGACGATAACCGAGGTGAACATTTCATGCATGTTCTGGATATCATTGGTCAATCTGGTCACCAGCTTGCCCACCGGGTTGCGGTTGAAGAAGGCGGTTTCCAGGGAGAGCATGTGGCTGAACAGATCCTGGCGCATGCGATGCATGATCTGCTGACCGGTCCACTCGAGGACGATGACCTGTAAAAAGTTGGCCGCGAATCCAGTGACCAGGAGAATCAGGAAGATCAGGGCCAGATCGGATACCCCGGCCAGGCGGGCGACGGTGTCCAGTTCGCTGTTGACAATAAAATCGTCGATGGCGCGGCGGATCAGGTGGGGCAGGGCCAGGCTGCAACCGGTAATGACCAGCGACAGGACGATCGCCCCGGCCACCTCGAGCCACCTGGGCGCGACATAGATCATGATCCGGTGCCAGAGCTTCAGGTCGCTTGATTTCTTCAACCGCTCCTCTTCGAAATATCCGTAGCCGTAATGCATCAGTTCCCCGTCCCGGTGTTTGATCTCTGGTGATCGTGGATGGTCCGGTAAAAGCGGCTGCGCTCCAGAAGCTCTTGGTGGGTGCCGCGGGCGGCAATGGCGCCGTTGGCCAGGACCACGATTTCATCGGCTTCCAGGATCGGGGCCACCCGGTGCGACACCATGACGCAGGTCCGGCCGGGCAGCCATTTTCTGAAATTGGCGATGATCCGATGCTCGGTGTCGGTATCCACCGCCGACAGGCCGTCGTCGATGATGATCACCGGCCGGTCGGTGAGCAGGGCCCGGGCTAGGGCGATTCGCTGCCGCTGGCCGCCGGAGAGGAGCACCCCCCTTTCACCTACCCTGGTCTGGTAGCCTTTGTCGAGGCTGCTGATCTCGTCGTGAATCGCGGCCAGGCGGGCCGCTTTTTCGATCTCCCCCTGATCGGCTTCGGGACGGCTAAAGCAGATATTGGCCCCGATGGTGTCGGAAAACAGCAGGGTGTCTTGGGGAACATAGGCGATCCGGCTCCGCACCTCGCCCAAACTCAAACGATTGACGTCGGTATCACCCCAGAAGTACTGGTGGTCACCGACCGGATAGATCCGGGCCAGGAGTTGACAGAGGGTGGTCTTGCCGGCCCCGGTCTTGCCGACGATCCCCGTAAAGCCCGGTTTTATCTCCAGGTTGATCCCGTTTAAGACCGGCGGCGAGGCCGGGAGGTGTCCGAAGGTGAGGTCGCGGAGGGTAAGGAGCTGGTTGGAATCCGGCATCGGCAGGGGCGCGGACGGTTCCCGGATCACCGGTTCTTCGACCAGAACCCGGTTGATCCGGTCCAGGGAGGTGATCCCGCGCTGGAACAGGGTGGTCACCCAGCCGATCGCCATCATCGGCCAGGTCATCAGAAAAAGATAGCTCATGAAGGCGACGAAATCGCCGATCGTGATGGTGCCGGCAATGGTCAGCCTCCCTCCGAAATAGACGACCAGCAGCAGGCTGAAATTGGCGATCATCGTCGAAAAGGGAAAGAGGGCGCCCTGGACCACGGCGAGCCGCAGGTTGTTATTGACGTATTCCCGGCCCATTTTGTCGAAATAGCCGGTCTGGCGCGCTTCCTGGTTGTAGGCCTTGATCAGGCGGATCGCCCCCAGGGTTGAGCGGCTGAATTCGGTGAGCCGGGAAAACTGCTCCTGGACCCGGCTGAACCTTTTATGGAGCAGGGCGGTAAGCAGGCCGGTGAGCAGGGCGAGGATCGGCATCGGCGCCAGGGCGAGCAGGGTAAGGCGCGGATCGATATAGGCCATGAACATTATGGCGGCGGCGGTCATCATGACGGCATCGACAAAGGAGACCAGGCCGATGCCGCAGGCCATCTGGACGGCGGTGAGATCGTTGCTGGCGAGGGCCATGATTTCCCCGGCCGGGCGGCGGTTGAAGAAGGGGCGGTCCAGAGTGACCAGTTTTGACAGTAACCGGTTGCGCAGATCGCGCTCCAGCATCCTGGAGAATCCGAGGATCAGATAGCGCCAGACGAAACGGCAGACGGCGATGCCGGCGGCGAAGGCGACGATCAGGGCGCCGTGGCGAAACAGACCGGCGCCGGTGGCCTCGGCGTACTGTAAACTGTCGACCGCGCTCTTGATCACCCTGGGAATCAAGAGCTGGAGAAGGTCCACGCCCAAGAGGCCCAGAAATCCGAGGAGAATCCGGGTCCGGTATTTCCGGAACAGGGGGGTGAGCACCCGGAAGGCTTCGCGGGCCTTCCGGAGTTGGGCGCTGTTCAACAATAAGGCCAAAATCGGCTCCGTAATTAATCTTTGTTATTTCGGCATTCAGTCGTCCGTTTCGGTCCAGACGATGGTTCGGTTCCGTCCCGCCCTCTTGGCACGGTAGAGGGCCTGGTCGGCTAATTCGATCAAGCCGGACTGGTCGCCGCAGTTTTCCGGAAAAACCGCGATGCCCAAGGAAATGGTCAGCGAGACCTGTTTGTCGCCGTTGAACAGGTTGAGACGGGAGATCTTGTCCCTGACCCTTTCCGACATGAGCAGACCGCCTTTGAGGTCGCAGTTTTCGAGGACCAGGGCGAACTCCTCGCCGCCGTAGCGGGCGGCAAGATCAACCTCCCGCCCTGAATCCGCAATCACCGCGGCTACTTTCTTTAAGACCTTGTCGCCGAAGGGGTGGCCGAAGCGGTCGTTGATATTCTTGAAATGATCCAGGTCGCCCAGGATCAGACAAAGAGGGGTCTTATTTCTCCGGGCCCGCTCAAGCATGACGCCGCAACCGTGCTGAAAGGCCCGGTGGTTGGCCAGTCCGGTCAAGCCGTCGGTGGTGGCCAGGAGGGATAGTTGTTCATGGGCCTGCCCGAGTTTCACCTTGATCGCGATCTGGGCCGCAATTATCTCCAGGATTTCCCGCCGGTTTAACGTGAAAATCCCGGCGGATGCCGAGGCCGCCACCAGGCAGCCGATGGGAATATTGTCTTCGTCCGGCAGGGGGATAACCAGCAGGGACCGATAGTCGGTGTCGAAACTCCACTCCCTGGCGAATACGGGAGCCGTGCCCCGGTAGCGCCCGTTAGCCGGCAGGGTTCTCGCGGTTTTAATGACCTGGCCGACCAGGCCTTCTTCCAACGTGAACTTGCGGTTAAGCACTTTTTCGACTCCCCGGCCCTCGGCCATGACGACTTGATAACCGTCATCCTCTTTCAGGCAGAGGGCCAGGAGATCGGCGGGGATCTGGGCCTTGACCGCCTTGATTGACGAGGCGAAGATCGAGTCGAGATTGGGATCGCTGTTCAGTTCACGGAGGCCGTGACAGAGGCGATGGATGGCGGCGCGTTCCCGGTCCATGTTGAGGAGCTGTCGGCAGCCGCTGATTTCCAGGCCTAATTTTCCGGCGGTCAGCCTGAGCACCCGCCGCTCCCGGTCCGACCAGGGATGGTCCCTTTGCCGGTCGACGCAGAGAATGCCGCTCCTGCCGCTTTCCGCTATCTCAAGATCCTTTCGGCCGAGCGGGATGCGCAGGGCCATGATCGCGCCGATGTTTTCATGTTTGCGGTAATAGGGCAGGCGCGGATGGGACGGTCTGACTCCGGCCAGCTCCGTTTCCTGATGGGTTTCGGACAGGGCGCCGGTAATTCCGGTGCCGGCAGGATAGGGACCCGGATTTATATCCGACCTGGTGGTGGCCAGGTAGCGCAGCCGGAGATTTTCGTTGGCCGGATCTAACCAGAGCACGGCCACGGTGGTCAGGTCCAGGGCGAGGCGGATCATTTCCAGTTGCAGCTCGAAGGATCTGTTGATGCTTTCGATGGTCTGTTCCCCGTAACTGTCGGTGATCTCCGGGTTATCGAGCACGCGGAGCAGTTCCGGAGCGGCAATTTCGTCGCCGGCCAGCCCCATCTCCGAGGCCTGTTCCCGATTGGCCTCTTTGGTGATCGCGGCGCTTCGCTCGCCGCGCAGTTTGTGCTTATATAATCTGCCGCCGGGAAACAGATGCAGACTCGTGGCGATAAGCGCGCAAACCATGAGGTCGGCCGCCGCTTCGCCCGGGGCCTGATTACCGGTCAGGGCTAATTCCACTTCAATGACCAGCACGGCCAAAACGGCGGGTAAGGCGGCCGACCAGTAATAACGGAGGGTTATCCAGGCCATGACCATTGCCGGTATAATAATCGGATACGGTAGAAGCGGCTTAAAGAGCAGGAACAGGGTCCAGGTAAATATCGCCAGTAAAAAAGGGGTTTCCAGATCCGCCGGCCAGCCCCGAGTGCTCGCCGGTTTCAGGTAATGGCGCCGATAGTAGAGGCCAGCGGCAAGAGTGAGTGCCATCCCGGCCACCATTCCGATCCTGGTTATGCTGCCCTCCCGCTGCAACGGCCCGCTGCCGAGGACCAGAACGGCGGCCGCCGCCGAAGAAAAGCCAAGCCAATTGACTAATCCGGTCGAATCGGGGAACCCGAGGGTAATTTTTCGCTGGCGCATGATCGCTCTGTTTTCCGGATGACCCTGCTTGTTTAAATGGTCGCATAAACCGGCGCTCTACCGCTTCTCACCCCGCAAGGGGGTATCTATGCTTCTTCGATCTTGACTCTGAAAAATACTGGGAATCTTGAAAATTAACTTCCAGACCTCACGCAGTATTTTCGGTGACTTTGGGCCACATATACCATGCTGATTTTGTGGATTTACAACTTCATTTTATGCCATTGCACCGCTTTTTTATTTCCGCGCGGTGCCTCATG
>JAGXFP010000060.1 GCA_024637225.1 Desulfobacterales bacterium | reverse complement strand
GAACTAATTTGTTGCTACCTATGTGTTCAATTTCACGTCTCCGTCACCCCGGCATGTTTTGAGCCGGGGTCCAGTATATAGTGAAAGCCTGGATTCCGGCTAAAAACATGCCGGAATGACGAAAGACCTCTGGGTCTGTACATATAAGATGTTGTTGTTGCATACAAACCTCCAACCCGGAAAGTTGAGTTTTATTATTTCCTGTCCCTAAGCGTTAACCCGACAAGGCAAGCAACCGCAACACACCGGCCACAATTCCCTTTCTTTTTTCAGCTTAAAATCGATACACTGATCACAAACCCTCAGGGCGTAAGTTTCATTTGCACCCTAAAGGACATTAAAAGCAGATAAGCGGCCCAAATTAGCTTAATACAATCGAATTGGGATTTAAATCCGATCCCCTCAACTAAAGGAGTACAACCCATGAACGAATCAATCCCCTCCCATCATCATGGGGGAAAAAACAGCATCGCGACGGCGCGGTTCAAACGACAGCCGTTCTGGAAACTCTTGCTGGCAACCCTGATGGTAATTGCCGGAGTACAGCTATTATCCGGCGTTGCTTACGCGGTAAGCGATGAGGTTTACGCGAGAAACCTAGAGATATTCAAAAGATCGCCGGTGGTTGATAATTTTTTCAATAACGCCTACGGGTACGCCTATTTTCCGGTGGTCGGCAAGGGCGGAGTCGGGATCGGTGTCGCTTTCGGGACGGGCCGGGTTTACCGGCAGGGAGAGCTGACCGGCAGAACCTCGCTGATCGAGCTGTCAATCGGCATGCAGCTTGGCGGTCAGGCCTACAGCGAAATAATTTTCTTTGAAGACAAGCTGGCCTACGACGAATTCACCAGAGGAAACTTTGAGCTCGACGCCACGGCTTCGGCGGTTGCGATTATCGTCGGCGCCCATGCGGAAGCCGGCACCATCGGTACCAATGTCGGAGTAACCGTCGCTCCCGACACCGGCACACTGGCGCCTGCGCCATACATCAACGGAATGGCGGTTTTCACCCATACCAAAGGGGGGTTGATGCTTGAAGCCAGCATTGGCGGCCAGAAGTTTTTCTATGATGAACTGAGGCGATAGTTCAGGGATAGGTAACCACCCGATCTCCCTGAAAAAAAAGGCCGATATCCGCAAGGGACATCGGCCTCACTTCCATGGCGGTCGCCTAAAAACCAAGTTTCAGGATTTTTTCATTACCGGCGGTTCGGGAACATCGGCGCCGTGACAATCCATGCAGTTGAACTGACCGGTAATGCCAAACTCCGCGGCACAGGAAAAGTCCCCGGTCGATTCGTAATCACCGGCATGCCACTGGTTCAGCAATTCCACCAGACGATAAGCGGTGCTTGCCGCCACCCGGGCGCAACGGTCCTTCCTTTCCGGGCTCTTCAGGGCCTTGTCCGCGGCCTTCATCCACTTGCCAACCGAGATATGACAGAGCGGGGAATCGCTGGTGGTGGTCGGGATTTCGCTGGTCAACCTGGGTTTCCGGGGCGTATAAGTCGGCAGTTTGGCTTCGGAATACCACTGCATGATATCGGCGGCAATGAAGTGACCTGCGTCGGCGCCGGCGATGCGGGGGCCGATGATCAGGTTGGCGACGATATTGGCCCCGGCCGGCGAGCCGCAAATCGTCCCCCAGCCGACCTGGCCGCCTTCAAGGAAGACGAAGGCGTCTGAAGGAAAAGAGACATAGGGTTCCCCGACTTTTTCCCGCAACTGGCTGAAGACACTGTTGATGACCGCTGCCCCGCAAAAGACCCGGTACCATTCATTATAGGCGATTTCGGCGGTTTCGGCCGGATCGAGTTTCTTATATGGCCACGGCCATTTTTCGGTCTTGCCGCCGGTTGCCGCCGCGGGTTTCAGCAAACCGCTGAATTGGGAGAGGGTCGCGCCGGCGGCCAGGGCTCCGGTGCCGACCAGAATCTTGCGCCTTGCCAATCCCTTCTCGTCCAGAATTTCTTTATCTTTCATGTTCTACCTCCGTTGATTCATGCGTTTTAGATCAATTCCCGATTTCTCTTTAAAAAGCAGGTTTATCGATAATTGATAAAACTAACACGAGTCTAGCGGTCGGGAAATGTGGCAAATTGTCGCATTCCCTGTAAGGGACATGGATATTATAAAAGTACCGTTTATACCGCAAAAGGGCATAAGTTTCGTTTGGGCCGGCAAGCGGCCCAACTCAGCTTTATACCGCAAAAGGGCATAAGTTTCGTTTGGGCCGGCAAGCGGCCCAACTCAGCTTTAACTTTGCCGTCATGCCGGCATGCTTTTAGCCGGCATCCAGCGTATGATCTGGATTCCGGCTTAAAACCTGCCGGCATGACGGACTTTTCGATGCGTGGCAAACCGGTAGTTCCTAAGGCTTAGCAATCCAATAATAGTATCGGTGAATCAGATAAAAGCCGGCAACTTTTCTATCAAGGATTTAGATTCAGGTTATATGCTCCTTGTCTTTTTTTTCGGCTAATTTATCGGCAACCTCCGGGTAGAGCTCCTTGACGCATTCGTGGCAAAGGCTATGGGTAAACCGGATATCGGAGTGCTCGGCCAGATAACTCTCCAGCTGGTTCCAGTAGCCTTTATCATCCCGGATTTTTTTACATTTGGCGCAGATCGGCAGCATCCCGCTCAAGGTTTTGATCTCCGCAAGGGCTTCATCGAGTTCCCTGGTTTTGAGCAGCAGGCTATGCACCAGCACAAAAATCAGTTCTCGTTGTCTTTTGTAGGGATCGCCTCCGATGAAATCCTTGAAAACCCGGCATTCGGTACACGATTCGATTTTCTCGGCAAACTTGCCCTGGACCTTGCCGCCGCATAAAGTCCCGGCCACCAGCCAGCATCTGCCGCATTCATTCTTATAGCCGGGACAGCCGGTGGTTCCGCACTCCATCTGTTCGTGACAGAAGCCCTCAACCTCCTCGGAGACCGTTTTGATCCAGGCATTAAAATCGAAACCCTTATCGTTAAGGGAGAGATTAATGAACCTCTCCAGCAAATCGTTCAGGGTTTCGATCGTCACTTTTTCGTTTTTTTGTTTGTCCATAAATCCATCCTAATGCCGCTACCTAAGTTATATCAAATCGACAAAAGGTTTTTTGCCTGTTTTTGATTTGTTCATATAATATAATCCCCTTTTCACTGTTGGAACCGGCACGGAAAATCGCAGATCGGAAATCTTTTTTTCCGGAGCAGAATATTTTTCCCGCCGAGGGAAATTGCCCGGCCAAATTGAATTACCACGGTATATAAGCAGTTTAGCAAAACAAACCCTCTTCGGTTTAAATCCCGATGGCCGGCCGTCAGAAGATCTCAAGCAAAGCTTTACTTGTGACACCTGGCTCCGGTTATGACATAACTTTGGCATTTCACATGTAACCCTTTGACATTTCTGTTTTTTTCAGTCATCATTTTAAATGCATCGTCTAGCTATACGTCAGCCAAACCAGATCCAGAAAATCAGGAAAACCGCAGCTCTTTGGTAAAACGCTGGCCGGAATTTTATCTCTTTAAAGAGATAAAATCCTTTAAGGGGATAAAAGTTTTGATGAACCACGGATGATTTTATGACCGCAAAAAGCAGTAAACAGCCGAACCGGACAACTACTCCGGAAAATCCGGAAAGTCCGCCGGGGGAAACAGTCGAATCGGCCCGGGCTGAAGACCCGAACGATATCGAATTCCCGATTGTCGGAATAGGCGCCTCCGCCGGCGGCTTACAGGCCCTGGAAGATTTCTTCGGCGCCGTCCCGGTGGATTGCGGGATGGCCTTTGTGGTGGTGACCCATCTCGCCCCTGATCATGTCAGCATCCTGCCCGAACTGATTGGCCGCAAGACCGGCTTGAAGGTCATTCAGGTTAAGGACGGGGTCAGGATTGCCGCCAATCGGGTTTATGTCATCCCTCCCAACAAGGAAATGGCGATTATCAACGGCACCCTGCAGCTCCTGGAATTAAGCAAGCCCCGGGGAATCAATCTGCCGGTGGACACCTTCCTGCGTTCCCTGGCCCAGGACCGGGGCAGCAGAGCGATCGGCATCATTCTTTCCGGAACCGGCACCGACGGCACCCTGGGGATCAGGGACATCAAGGGCGAGGCCGGCATGGCCATGGCCCAGGACAGTGATTCGGCAAAATACGACGGCATGCCTCAAAGCGCCATTTCCACCGGCATGGTCGACTTTGTTCTGGCCCCGGCCGAGATGCCCGAACAGCTCCTGAGCTATGTCCGTCACCATTACAAGACCAAGGGCTCCGACGCCCCGGACGGTGAAAAAAATATAGAAAATTACCTGCCGAAAATTTTTATCATGCTGCGGGCAAAGACAGGCCATGACTTCTCCCTTTATAAAAAGAACACCATTAACCGCCGCATCGAAAGGAGGATGCACCTTCACCAGATCGACGATATCAGTGAGTATTTCCGCTACCTGAAGGAGTCCGATTCCGAGGCGTCCATCCTCTTCAAGGAACTGTTAATCGGAGTGACCAGTTTCTTCCGCGATGCCGAGGCCTTTGAGCTTTTGAAAGAAAAATACCTGCCCGACCTGCTCAGGGACAAGCCCCATGACTATCAGGTTAGAATCTGGGCGGCGAGTTGCAGTACCGGTGAGGAGGCCTATTCCCTCGCCATTATCATGGCGGAATGCATGGAGGAGCTGGAGCGCGATTTCAAGGTAAATATTTTCGGCACCGATCTTGACGAGGACGCGATCGCCAAGGCCCGACGCGGCCTCTACCCAGAATCAATTGCCGCCGATGTCAGCGCCGAGCGGCTGAAGAAATTCTTTACCAGCCGTAAAGACCACTACCAGATCAATAAAAATATCCGTGACATGGTGGTCTTTGCTCCCCAAAACATTATCAAGGACCCGCCTTTCACCAAAATTAATCTTCTCTGCTGCCGAAACGTGCTGATCTACTTCACCTCGGCCCTCCAGAAAAAAATAATCCCCCTCTTCCATTACAGCCTGAAGCCGGAGGGCATCCTCTTCCTCGGCTCTTCTGAAAACATCAGCCAGTTCACCGATCTTTTCAGCCCGCTGGATACAAAATGGAAGATTTTCAAACGGTTATCCGGCCAACAATCGGCCCGGCAGCTTCCGGACTTCGCCAAAGCCGCCCCCCCCCTTGAAGCCCCGGAAAAGACCAGCCCGGAGACAGTTAATCCACCCAGGGATGCAAACACCATGCAGATACTGAAAGCGATTATATCCCAAGGCAATATGCCGGTCTCTGTCGTGGTTGACGATGCCGCCAACATCGTTTACATCCATGGCCGCACCGGCCGTTTCCTGGAGCTGGCCGAGGGCGAGGTCAGCAACAATCTTCTGGAGATGGCAAAGCCC
Organism: Desulfobacterales bacterium; assembly: GCA_024637225.1. GTDB lineage: Bacteria > Desulfobacterota > Desulfobulbia > Desulfobulbales > JAGXFP01 > JAGXFP01. Next base: position 13,588 of record JAGXFP010000060.1, on the reverse strand, counting down.
GGCCTTAAAACCGGGCTGAGCAAAGCCCTCCGCCTGGTCAACAGCGCCCGGCAGCAAAGCCATGTCAAGGGTCTGCGGGTCAAGGAGAACGGCGGCAGTGTCGCGGTCAATCTCACCGTCAAGCCGTTGCCCGTTTCACAGGCAGGCTATCGGGGCATGGCGCTAATCATGTTTGAAGAAGTTTCTCCCGACAAGGGCGGCAAAACCGGCAAACAAGAGGCGTCCGAGCAGGAGAAGAGCGACCAGGTCAAGAGTCTCGAGGATGAGCTCCAATACACCAGGGAAGACCTGCAGGCCACCATCGAAGAGCTGGAAACCTCGAACGAGGAGCTGGAATCAAACAATGAAGAATTACAGTCCATTAACGAGGAGCTGCAAAGCACCAACGAGGAACTGGAAACCTCCAAGGAGGAACTACACTCCCTTAATGAGGAATCGGTCACGCTCAACGCGGAACTGCAATCCAGAATCGAACAGCTGACCTCGGCCAATACCCTGCTGGAATCCGCCGAAATCGCCACCATCTTCCTGGACAGCAATCTCAGGATCAAGCGATTCACTCCGAAAGTGCAGGATATCTTCCCGCTGACCCCCACCGATGAAGGCCGTCCGATCAATCATTTCGCCTCGAGCCTCCAGGATTGCGACCTGCACCAATACACCGAAAAGGTCTTGAACGATCTCCAGGAAATTGAAACCGAAATCCGGGACACGGAAGGGAAAATCTACCGGATGCGAGTTAGGCCCTTTCGCACCGCCAACAATGTGATCGACGGGGTGGTGATCACCTTTGTGGACATCACCGACCTCAAGAAGCTGCTGGACAAGGAAAAACGCCTGGCCGCCGTGGTCAGGGAATCCCACGACGCCATTACCCTCCAGGACCTGGAAGGTAATATCATTGCCTGGAACAAGGGCGCCGAGAAGATGTTCGGCTATTCGGAGAGCGAGGCCCTGAAAAAAAATATCCTGGATATCGTTCCGCCGGAGCGACATAATGAAATCAGGGAACTGATCGCAAAACGGAAAAGCGCGGGAAACCCCGCCGTTAACCATCACATAACCGAGCGGCTGAGCAAGACCGGCGAAATCGTTCCCGTCTGGCTCACGGCCACCACTATTTTCGACGACAACCATCGGCCGGAATTCATCGCCACCACGGAGAGAAATCTGGACATGTTTAACCGGGAATATTTACAGCAAATGACCAAAGGAGGCGGCCTTGACAAAGGATAACCGGAAGCCTCACGACAAGTTTGCCGAACTGCGCAAACGGGCCGGGGCCTGGATCAACCGAAGAGGAGAGGAAGATGAGTCATCCCCGCAGCTCTCCCTGGAAGAGGGCCGCGAACTGCTCCAGGAGCTTAACACCTATCAGATCGAGCTTGAACTCCAGAACGAGGACCTGCGCCAGACCCAGGCTGAACTCGATAATGCCCGCCGTAAATATACCGACCTCTATGACTTTGCCCCGGTCAGCTACCTGACCCTGAACGAGAAAGGGTTGATCAGCGAAGCCAACCTGGCCGCCTCCGAGCTGCTGGGAGTGCCGAGGGGCAGGCTGCTGAACCGACCCCTCTCCGCCTTTATCGTCGATGACGATCAAAACATTTACTTCCAGTGCCGCAAAGAACTTCTCCGGAGCGGGGAAAAACAGAGAGGCGAACTCAGGATCCGCCGTAACAACAGCTCGATTCTGCCCGTTCTGATGGAAGGGACGGTCAATGCCAAGCTGGACGGTGATTCCGGTCAGTTCCGGGTGATAATGATGGACATCTCCCGGCGCAAGGAGCTCGAAGCAGAGCTGTTACAATCCCGGAAAATGGAGGCCATCGGCAGCCTGGCCGCCGGCATCGCCCACGACTTCAACAACATTCTGACCTCGTGCCTCGGTTACGCCGAGATGGCCAGGGAAGAGGTCGGGGAGAACGGCAAGGCAAGGGAAGACATAGAACATGTCATAACGGCAGCGCACCGGGCCACCGAACTGGTAAAAAGGATTCTCACCTTCAGCCGTCAGGGGGTAGAGGCGAAAAAGCCCCTGGCCCCGGCCCCGATTGTCAAAGAAGCCTCGCAACTCCTGCGCGCCTCCCTGCCGGCAACAGTCGAGATCCAAGAAGAGATTGACGATAACGGCGGTTTAATCGTCGCCGCCCCGGACATGATTCATCAGATCGTCATCAATTTAGGCACCAACGCTCTCCACGCCATGGAAGGCGAAAAAGGAATTTTATCGATTAAAACGGCTCGAGTGGCGTTGAAGGAGAACGATCTGCCTGAGACCCCGGAATTCCGGCCCGGGAACTATATGGAACTGAAGGTCAGGGATACGGGGCACGGGATGGATCAGCCCACCGTCGAACGGATCTTCGAACCTTATTTCACCACCAAGGAAGTCGATAAGGGCAGTGGGATGGGGATGTCCCTGATCCACGGCATAGTCAAGGATTGCGGAGGATTCCTCAAAATCGAGAGCGCACCGGATCAGGGAACCGCTGTCAGCATTTATTTTCCGATCGTCGGGGAAACCGAAGAAAGGAGAGCCGTAAAAAGGGGAGCCGAAAAAGGGAAGGTCCCCATAGAGCTTCCGTCAACCGGGAATGAACATATCCTCCTGGTTGACGACGAAAAAAACATCGCCAGGATATTTAAGCAGATCCTGGAACAGTTCGGCTATAAAGTCACGGCACATTACAGCAGCATCGAGACCCTTGAAACCTTTCGGGCCGCGCCGGACAGCTTCGATCTGGTTCTTACCGATCAGAGAATGCCCTGGCAGAGCGGTATGGAACTGGCTGCTAGAATACGGGAAATCAGGCCGGATATGCCGATTATCCTCTGCACCGGATACAGTTCATCGATTGACGAGAAAGAGGCGAAAGAGATCGGAATAAAAAGAATCGTCATGAAACCGATCGGCGCCGCCGCCCTGGCAAACAATGTCCGGGAAGTCCTCGACCAGTGATCCCCGGCCGGGAAGGCGAGGAGGCCGGGAACAGAGGCGAGGCGCCGATAATAAAGGGGTTTTGGTTTTGGCGATTTTTTTCGTGCCTGTGTACTACAAGAAGCCAGAATCCAGGAGACAGGAGCCAGGAGCCAGGAGCCAGGAGCCAGGAGCCAGGAGCCAGGAGAAATCTTAATAGTATCAAGAGAATAAAGAACAAGATTTCTCACTGCGTTCGAAATGACAGCTTTTTTCTCGAACACATCATTATTGAAAAGTTCGCAAGAAGTTAAAGCTGAGTTGAGCAGCTTGCCTGCTCGTACGAAACTTATCCCTCAACTTTCCGAGTTGACATATTATGTTGTAAAAACGAACTAATTTGTTGCTACCTATGTGTTAAATTTCACGTCTCCGTCACCCCGGCATGTTTTGAGCCGGGGTCCAGTATATAGTGAAAGCCTTCCAAGTAACTACAACGTAACTGACTGTATTTTCGTGCTTCTATATTACAGGTTTTATCGCAAATTTTGGCATAAATTGATACAAAGTTACTTTTTGATAAACCTCCGCCGCAGGCGGTGTGGCCCGCTGGATTCCGGCTAAAAACATGCCGGAATGACGAAAGACATCTGGGTCTTTACGTATAACATGTTGTTATTGCGTATAAATCTCTAGGCCGGAAAGTTGAGTTATGCCCTGTGGGTGCAAAAATGGATGGCTAAGCAAAAACTTCGATATACGCCCCGAAGGAAGTGCCCTCCTCAAGGGAGGATTGGACTGAACCCTTGGGGTGCGCTACGACGCAGTAGATCGGAGTTTTTGCGACGCCATCATTTACTTGGCATCCTGCCGGCCATAGACATCGTCAAACCTGACAATATCGTCCTCGCCCAGATAGGGGCCGGTCTGGATCTCGATCAACTCCAGATCGATAATCCCGGGATTCTCCAGGCGATGCTTTTCGCCGACCGGTATATAGGTAGACTGGTTTTCGCTGACGGTTAAAACCTGGTCGCCGATGGTCACCCGGGCGGTGCCGCTGACCACCACCCAGTGCTCGGACCGATGGTGATGCATCTGCAGGGAAAGGCAGGCCCCCGGTTTGACCTTGATCCGCTTGACCTGGAACCGGGCTGCCGAATCAACCCCCTCGTAGGAGCCCCAGGGCCGATAGACCCTGCGGTGCAGGACGGTCTCGCTGCGATCTTCGGCATTTAACCGTTCGACAATGGCCTTGACATCCTGGCTGCGGTTACGCGGCGCCACCACCACCGCGTCCGCGGTTTCGATAACGATGTGATCGCGAAGACCCACCGTGGCCACCAGCCTGTTCTCCGACCTGAGGTAACAGCCGCTGGTATCCGTAACGACCACATCGCCCTTGATGACGTTGCCGTCCCCATCGCTTTCGCTGACCTCGTGGAGGGCGGCCCAGGAACCGACATCGCTCCAGCCGCAGTCGATGGGGATCACCACCGCTTCCGCGGTCTTCTCCATGACCGCGTAATCGATCGAATCGTCCGGACAGCGGCTGAAGGCGTCCCGGTCCAGCCGGACGAAATCAAGATCGTAGCTCCTTTGTTCGAATGAGGCCCGGCAGGCCGTCATGATCCCGGGGGCATACTTGTCGAGCTCGGCGATCAAAACCGAGGCCTTGAACATGAACATCCCGCTGTTCCAAAGATAATCGCCCGATTCCAGATACTGTTCGGCCGTGGCAAGATCGGGTTTTTCCACGAAACGTTCGACCCGAAAGGCCTGGTCGTTCTCGTCGATAACGGCGCCGCGTTTGATATAGCCGTAGCCGGTCTCGGGACAATGCGGCACGATTCCGAAGGTGATCAGACCTCCAGCCGCCGCCAATCGTTCACCCGCCGCAACCGCTTCGAGGAATTTTTCCCGGGCGGTAATCACATGATCGGAGGGCAGAATCAGCAGGACCGGGTCATCACCGCCGGCCATGGCCTGGAGGGCGGCAACCGCTACGGCGGGCGCAGTATTGCGGCCCACCGGCTCAAGGATTATCGCCCCGGCCTCGGTCCCGATCCGCTGCAATTGCTCGCCGACCAGAAAACGATGTTCTTCCTTGCACAAGACAATCGGCGCCTCCGCCTCAGCCATTCCGGCACACCTCGTCACCGTGTTCTGGAACATGGTCTGCTCGGAGGTCAAGGCCAGAAACTGCTTGGGATAAAGCTCCCTGGACAGGGGCCACAATCTGGTGCCGGAACCGCCCGCCATAATCACCGGTATCATCATCTCTCTCCTTGCTGTCGGATTACCGCACCCGTGAGAATTAAAAAAATCAGGCCAGAACCACTTTATCAAGCCCTGCCCGCAAACCGGCCGTAGCGTTTCTGGTATCGATCACCAGCCTGGCCCGCCTGACGATCTCGCCGTAATCGTACGCCGAGTGATCGGTGACGATAACCACCGCGTCAGAGGCGCCCAACAATTCGGCAGTCAGCTCTTCCGACTCCTGCCTGAAGTTATATTTACGGGTCGGCCGCAGCCGGGGTATCCAGGGATCGTTATAGGAGACCAGGGCACCCCGCTCGGTCAACATATCCATAATCGCATAACCCGGCGATTCCCGGTCGTCGTCGATATCCTTCTTGTAGGCGATGCCCAATACCAGAATCCGGCTGCCCCGCAGATCCCCGCCCGTTTTGGCAAGGGCCTCGGCGGTTCGCTCGACCACGTAGCCCGGCATCGAGACATTAACCTCGCCGGCCAGCTGGATGAAGCGGGCATCGAAATCATACTCCCGGGCCTTCCAGGCCAGATAAAAGGGATCGATGGGGATACAGTGGCCGCCCAGGCCGGGACCGGGGAAAAAGGGGGTGTACCCGAAGGGCTTGGTCGCCGCCGCGTTGATCACCTCGAAAAGATCGATCCCCATCCGGTGGGCCAGGATCTTCATCTCGTTGACCAGGGCGATGTTCACCGAACGATAGGTGTTTTCCAGTAATTTGGTGAGCTCCGCCGCCCTGGTCGATGAAACCGGGACCGCGGTGGTAATGGAATTATAGAGGGCGACAGCCGCCTCCAGACAGGCCGGGGTCACGCCGCCGACAATTTTGGGAATATTCGAGGCATCGAAATTCTTGTTGCCCGGATCTTCCCGCTCCGGCGAGAAGGCCAGAAAAAAATCACGGCCGACCTTCAGACCGCTTTCCTCCAGACGGGGCTGCATCATTTCCTCGGTGGTGCCCGGATAGGTGGTGCTTTCCAGAACAATCAGCTGCCCGGGCCGGATCGAGGCGGCGATCTGCCCGGTGGTCTGCAACAGGTAAGAAAGATCGGGCTCCAGCTTGTCGTCAAGGGGGGTGGGAACGCAGATCAGCAGGCAATCCGGCTCGGCAAGGCGGCTGAAATCGCCGGTGGCCTCAAACCTGCCCTGGGAGGAAAGCTCCCCGACGAACTGATCGGGAATATGTTTGATATAGGACTGACCCCGCGCCAGGGAATCGATCTTGCCATGATCGACGTCAAAACCGATAACCTTGAAGTTTTTCCGGCAGAAATGCAGGGCCAGGGGCAGCCCCACGTAACCAAGGCCGATGATGCCGACTACTGCTTCACGGCGGTCGATTTTCGTTAATAGTCGGGTAAAATCAGCTGAAATGTCTTCTTGTCCGGCCATTCAGGTTTTCCTTGGCAGAAGGGATCGGGGTGGCAAAACAAAGCTGATTCTAAATCAGATAAGAGAAAAATCACACCATTTTAAAAACTCAACTTTCAGAGTTGGAATATCGCTTTGCAATTGCAACATCGCCGTCGATATTTTTGAGTCGTCATTCCGGCACGTATTTAGCCGGAATCCAGTATTATGCCCTCACCAGGCTTTCTGGATACCGGATCAGGTCCGGCATGACCAATCGACAATTGTATCGTTTGTGTAATTAATTGTAATATAGCACAAAAGCACAACTCAGAAAGTCGAGTCAAAAAGGAATGATGAGTGAGAAGTGGAAGAAAAGGCTTTAACATGCCCTTTACTTTTTGCTCCTTACTTTTTACTCCCCACTCTCACCGGCCGAGTCCCGGCATCGACACACACACAGAATCGGTTAATCAAGACAGAAAATTGAGCCGGTATGTTTTCCTGATTGCTGCGTTTTTCTCGCAATGAACAGCCTGGAACAATACCGGAAACAGCTAAGCCGGGGCAAAGAACCGCAGACGCAGGGCGTTACTGACCACCGACACCGAACTCATCGCCATGGCCCCGCCGGCGATCATCGGGTTAAGGGTCGGTCCGCCGAAGGCATAGAGCAGACCGGCGGCAATGGGGATGCCGATTATATTGTAGATAAAGGCCCAGAACAGGTTCTGCCTGATATTGCGCATGGTGGCCCGGCTCAACTTGAGGGCGGTCAGCAGGCCATGCAGGTCGCCCTTCATCAGGACGATATCGCCGGACTCGATCGCCACATCGATGCCGGTGCCCATGGCAATGCCGATATCGGCCCGGGCCAGGGCCGGGGCGTCGTTGATGCCGTCGCCGACCATGGCCACCTTCAATCCCTGGTTCTGGAGTTCGATGATCTTGTCGGCCTTGTGCTCGGGCATAACCTGGGCGATGACCTCGGAAATCCCGGCCTGGGCGGCAATGGCTCTCGCGGTCACCTCGTTGTCGCCGGTCAGCATGATCGGCCGGATCCCCATCTTCTTGAGGGCCGCCACGGTTGCCGCCGCCTCCGGTTTGATCTTGTCGGCAATGACGATAAGGGCGGTCAAAGTTCCATCGATAGCCAGATAGAGGGCGGTTTTGCCCTGGCCGGCCATCTCGGCCGCACCTTTTGCCACCTCCGGGTTATCGAGGCCGGTCACCCCCTTCTCGGCCATCAACTCATGGTTGCCGAGCAGCAGTTCCCTGTGGTCAATGGCGGCGATAATCCCGCGGCCGACCAGGGCCTCGAACTTATCCGGTTCCTTCAGGGCGTACCCCTTTTCCCGGGCCGCATCGACAATGGCCCGGGCCAGGGGATGCTCGGAAACGCTTTCGGCGGAAGCCACCATGGCCAGGCATTCTTCCCGGTCCTGATCGGCGAACATGACAATGTCGGTCAGCACCGGTTTGCCGTAAGTGAGGGTGCCGGTCTTGTCGAAGACCACCGCCTCGATCTTCTGGGTGGTCTCCAGGGCGACCCCGCTCTTGATCAGGACCCCGAGCTGAGCGCCGCGGCCGGTTCCGACCATGATCGAGGTCGGGGTCGCCAGTCCCATCGCGCAGGGGCAGGCAATAACCATTACCGCCACGAAGATCCGCAGGGCGAAGGAGAAATCGGCGCCACCGGCCAGATACCAGGCGAGGCCGGAGACCAGGGCGATGGTCATGACGATCGGCACGAAATAAAGGCTGATCCGGTCGGCCAGATTGGCGATCGGCGCCTTGCTGCCCTGAGCCTCCCGGACCATTTTGATGATCCGGGCCAGGACCGTGTCGCCGCCGACCTTCTCGGCCTTGATCCGCAAGACCCCGTTGGTGTTCAAGGTGGCGCCGACCACCTTGTCGCCCTCCGCCTTGCTGACCGGCATGCTCTCCCCGGTCAGCATCGATTCATCGATATTCGAAGTGCCCTTGACCACCACCCCGTCCACCGGCAGCCGGTCGCCGGGCCGGACCAGGAGTATGTCGCCGGGAACGATCTCCTCGACCAGAATTTCCTCCTGCTCCTCGTTCCGGATCAGAATGGCCTTGTCGGGGGCGAGCTGCATCAACTGCCGGATGGCGTCGGAGGTCCGCACCCTGGAACGGGCCTCCAGGTATTTACCGAGGGAGACCAGGGCGATAATCACCCCGGCCGATTCGAAATAAAGATCGTGGACCCGGGCATGGACATTGATGCCCAGGACGATCTCGGCCAGATTCCAGCTGCTGTAGAGGAAAGCGGCGCCGGTGCCGATGGCAATCAGGGAGTCCATATTCGGCGAGCCCCGGAACAAGCTGGGAAAACCGACCAGATAGAACCTTCTGCCGAACCAGATAATCGGCAGGACGAGAAGCAGCTGGATCAGACCGAAGACCAGCGGCGCCTGATCGGGGGCCATGAAGGCGGGCAATTCCAGGCCGACCATCTCCCCCATCGCGACTACCAGCAGCAAGGCCCCGAGGATAAGGGTCGGAAAAAGCTCGCGCTTCATGGACCGCAGACGGGCCAGGGCCAGCTGCTGCCCTTCGGCGAAGCTGTCGCTGCTGTCGGAGGCAGGGGTCGCTTTGAAGCCGAGTCCGGCGATCTTTTCCCTGATCTGGCGCAGCCCTACCTTGTCCGGATCGAACTTGACCAGACCGAGGTTCGCCGGCAGGTTAACCGCGACGCTCTCCACCCCATCCATCCCGGAAACTACTTTTTCGATCCGGGCGGAGCAGGAGGCGCAGCTCATCCCCTCGATATTGAAGCGAACTTCATGATCCCTGCTCGGCACGATCAGCTCGAAGCCCAACCCCTTGATCTTGTCGGCGATCTGCCCAAGCTCGATAGTTGCCGGATCCCATCGCAGTTCCATGTTTTCCGTCGCCAGATTGACATTGGCCCTGCTCACCCCGTCAAGGGCGCCGACAACTTTTTCGATCCTGGCCGAACATGAGGCGCAGTGCATGCCCTTGATGCCAACCAGGGCGGTTTGTCCCTGATTTTCCGGTGAATTATCCATACCAGCTTCCTTGCAATGGGGTCACGGATGACCTTTTTTAGAATTTAATTAATGACTTACCGATTTGATTTGCAGAAAAGTAATTATTATTTGTTTCTTAAGCAACACCACTTATGGTTAAACTGTTTTATACAATGATGGCGTCGCAAAAAATCGCCAGCTCCTGGGTTGCTGCCTGTTTTTGACTTTTTTGCGAACTCATCAATACAGGATGAACAATTTCAGCTTAAATCAATAAATCATTAAGGAGATCATTATGGCCACGATAAAAGTAATCGGGATGAGATGCGGACACTGCGTCGGCGCAGTCACCAAAGCGCTGGAAGATATCGACGGGATCAGCAACGTCAAGGTCAACCTGGAAAAAGGAGAAGCAACTTATGACGAGAGTGGCCAGGTGTCGGCCGAGACGATCGAGGACGCGATCAAAAAGACCGGTTTCGAGCTCGGCTGAAGAAATAGATGGGAAGCCGGTCGATATTCGCCTCCGGCCGGTTTCTCCTTCCCTGACGCCGACCTCGCCTCACAGAACATACTTGATGGAGACGTGGGCGGAAAGCTCCCGGTATATGCGGTTGCGGTGCTCCTCGCTAACAACCTCCATTTCCAGATCGACACTATGATATTTTCCGGTGCTGCTTATCTTTGAAGCGGTTATTATACAGGAATTCGCATCGACGGTTTTCCTGATCGCCTCTTCCACTTCCCCGCCGCCGACCCCGATAACCTTGAACAACCACGGACACGGATAGTCGATTTTCGGCTTGGCCTGACATGCTTTTTTCTTCAATGACAACTCCTCGATAAAAATCCTGGAACTGATCGCAACCTCGCCACCCTACTTTTTCTCGATCCGGACCTGTACCCTGCGCCTTCCCCAAACAAGAGCGTCCAGGTGATTGTCCTTATACAAATCCAGCCGGTCGGGACCTTTTATGGCCCCGCCCCGATCCTCGACAACTCCCCAGCCATAGCCGGGAACATACATCCTGGTCCCGAACCGGTAATAATTGGTATCGGCGGCAATCGTACCGTCCGCCGGCAACAGGAGCCATGGAAAGAAAACTATCCTGAAGGGGATCACCCACGGCCTCTTCAGGCTGTCCACCGACATCAGTCCCGGATAAGGTTCCCGCGGCTTGGTGCCGCTTGCGGTCAGTCCCCTGTAATCGCGGCCCTGATCGGCCCCGGCAGCCACGTACCGATTCCAGAAATCAAGTTTGAGAAATTTCCAACTGCCCCTTTCCCAGCTGCAGCATTGAGCGCAGCCGCAGTAGGCCGTGGCAATCATGGTTCTCGATACCGGCTTGGCGGCGCAGCCGGAGATCAATATAATCACCGTAATCAATCCCGCCACGTACAGAGAGCGGGGAAATTGTTTGGAAGTGCGGCAGATCAAAAAAGTCTCCTCTCCCGTATAAAAAAACGGTTGATCAGCTGGCAAGTCTCCATATCCTGAATCCATTAACGGATTCGGAGATATATCATGATCAGGATTTATTACTGAAACAAACCTTCCTGATTTTTTCTTGACAGAGACGGCACATTAAAATTATGGATAAAGCAATGCAAGATATAAATTATCCGTCCGGTTTCAATCATAATTACCATTTATAATCGAATTTCGGCAAATTCATGATTACCAAGGACACCAACCATAAGGACAGAAGAAGATGAAATTATCCCTGACAACTCTGCTCGCAATTATAATCCTTGGCTTTTCCGTCGGCTCGGTCTCAGCTGAATGCATCGAAGGAGACTGCGCCAACGGCAGCGGCACTTTTGAATATCCCAACGGCGGCAGTTACGTCGGTGAATTCAAGGAGAACTATCCCCACGGCGAAGGAGTGCTGATCTATCCGGACGGCTCGGAATACACCGGCTCTTTTGACAACAACGAACTCCATGGAGCAGGGGTTTACTCGTTCCCCAACGGCGACAAATACGAAGGAGAGTTCGTCAAGAGCAAGCGGCACGGCCAGGGGAATCTGACCCTGCAGGACGGCACGACCTATGTCGGCGAGTTCGACGACAATCAGAAACACGGCCACGGCGTTCTGACCTTTCCGGACGGCACCGTTTACGAAGGGGAGTTCGTGGCCGGCGCCGCCCACGGCCAGGGCACCCTTTCCTCACCCGAGGGGGACAGGTATAGGGGCATGTTCGAAAACGGTCTGCCCAACGGTCAGGGCGCCATGGAATATGCCGACGGCAGTAAATATGAAGGCGACTGGCGAGACAACGTTCCAAATGGACAGGGAACATATACCTATGAGGACGGGAAGACCAAGATCAAGGGCCTGTTCAGGGACGGTAATTATATCGGAGAATAGCTCCCGAGCCGGTCTGGTTTTCCAGTACAACCCGGGCTTATCCAGCGTGGTTCCGCTTTTTCGGGGCCGCGCTTTTTCATACCTGCTTACCACTAACCTGTTTTCCTCCTTTGCCCCGACCTCACGCCCCGATCCGGGGGTACCCAAGAGCGCGACATAACAGCAACATATTATTAAAACTTGAAAAATTGCCGGCCAACCATTATAGAATGCGGTTCGGAATAACGCAAATTCGAAGCCGCCTCCTCTTAATACCTCGCCGCTAACCCCGGACTAAAAGGCAGTAATGCAAACCAAGCAGCTTTCAGAGAAACAGACGATTAAGCGAATTTTCAAGACGGTCCGCCCCTACAAGGTGATGCTGGCCATCTCAATAATCAGCATGGCGCTGGTCGCTACCCTGAGCGGCGCCCAGGCCTGGATGGTCAAGCCGCTGCTCGACAAGATCTTCTTCGAACAGGACCGGACCATATTGAATCTGCTGCCCCTGGCCCTGGTTCTGATCTTCATCTTCAAGGGTTTTTTCTACTATCTTTACACGGTGTTTCTCGAAAAGGTCGGCCAGGGTGTAATCCGCGATCTCCGGGAACGGCTGTTCTCCCACCTGCACTCCCTGCCCATCTCTTACTTCCACCAGACCCCGACCGGCGAGCTGATCTCCAGGGTGGTTTCCGATATCACCCTGATCCAGTACGCCGTCTCCCAAGCCCTGGTCGGGATCATCAAGGACCTGCTCCAGGCCGTTTCGCTTTTGGGGGTGATTTTCTATATGAACTGGCAGCTCGCCTCGCTGTCGATGATCTTTCTGCCGGCGGCGGTTATCCCGATCGTCATCTTCGGGCGCCTGCACCGGCGCTACAGCAACCAGGCCCAGCAGACCATGGCCACCATTTCCAATATCCTTCACGAAACAATCGCCGGCAACCGCATCGTCAAGGCATTCTGCATGGAAAAGTACGAGGCGGGCCGTTTTTCCAAGGCAGTCCGACGCCTGTTCGATGTCTTCGTCAGCGATGCCAAGGTCCGCAACTTTTCCCACGCCCTGATGGAGCTCATGGGCGGAGTCTTCGTGGCCTTCGTGATCTGGTACGGCGGCCATCAGGTCTTAAAGGGCAACTCCACCCCGGGCACCTTCTTCTCCTTTCTGACCGCCCTGGTGATGATCTACGAGCCGATCAAGAGCCTGAGCCGGGTGAACAGCACCGTCCAGCAGGGCATGTCCGCCGCCGCCCGGGTTTTCAAGGTCCTCGACACCCCGCCGCAGATCACCGACCGACCGGGCGCCAAAGCTCTCGCTCCCCTGCACGATGATATCACGTTCCGGGATGTCTGCTTCTCCTACGACGGCAGAACCCAGGTTCTGAACAATATCAATTTACGGGTCAAACGGGGAGAATGCCTGGCTCTGGTCGGCACCAGCGGCGCCGGCAAGACCTCACTGGTCAATCTGGTGCCGCGCTTCTTCGAGGTCGACAGCGGCGAGGTCCAGATCGACGGCCGCGACATCAGGGACGCGACCCTCGCCTCGCTGCGCGGCCAGATCGCCATCGTCACCCAGCAGACCTTCCTGTTCAACGACACCATCCGCAACAATATCTCCTACGGGGACTCCGATCGCTGTCTCTTATACACATCTGACGCTGCCGACGAT
>JAGXFP010000059.1 GCA_024637225.1 Desulfobacterales bacterium | reverse complement strand
GAGGGCCTCAACAACAAAGCAAAAGTGACTACGAAAAAAGCTTATGGATTCAAGAACTTTGAGGTAGTAAAATTGGCGCTATATCATACGCTTGGCAATCTACCCGAATGGCCGGCCACCCACAGATTCTGCGGATGAACCGTTATATCTTCAGGAACAACCGACAAGCTTCAGCCCGCGTCATCTGAATCCCCCGGGGGACGTTGTTATTTATTTTTCTATTGCACTCATGATTTTTTTCGCCAGCTTCGAATTCGCCTTCAGGAGCTTCTCCCCGCGCCTTGAGGCCAGGCTGACTCCTGTCGGCCCCAGATAGAGAAATTTGCCGACTTCCCTGCCGGTATAACCTAGTTCGTATATCGCCAGATGGCAGATTACCCCACGCGCCGCGGCCGGGCCCCTGCTTTTACTTGGTTTTCTGATCGAATCCGGATCAATGGTCAATGCCGTTGAAACAATTTCCAACAGTTGCGTGAGCGTGACAACACTCTTCATCTTGTCGCGCAACCGGAAATCCTCTCTAAGGCTGTCGACGAAATCACCGCCGCCCAATACCCTTTCGTCGAAACTTTCGTACTCGTGATTTTCTCTTTCTCCCTGGCTCCGCTTAAGGCCGCCGCCGACAAGATCGTCACGGCGACCGGTCATAATCCCATCCGCAACGAATTGACGATAATTCCGCCGCGCCGTGGCGACCCTCTTGCCAAAACGCTCAAGAACGCTTTCGGTCTCCTGAGTGGCAAACTGCCGGTGACCGAGCAGAACCGCATGCCCCGTCCAGGGATATGTGTCCAACTCTTCAAGACTTGCAACCATCCCGGCCCGTAGCGGATTCAAGTGAATGTATCTAATCAGTTCAAGCAGGTAGGGTTCTTCTTCGCAGACGATAGACTTGTAACGGTTCTGAAACAGGTGCCCAGAGCGCTTGTGGCGGCGATTGAAAGAGACGGCATATCCGGTGAGAAGTCTGCGCATGAAGTGCGACAGCGAGGTGGTGGTCGGCATTAATAACAGGTGGAAATGATTTGATAAAACCGCCCACGCATAACACCGCACCCCGGTTTCGGAGAGAAGCGTGGCGAACCGGGCAACAAAGAGCTGACGGTCTTGATCATCATTGAAAATATCACACTGATCAATTCCACGCACGATGACGTGTTGCAAAAGCCCGGCGATGTCAAGTCTTGCTAAACGTGGCATGGGCGAAATGTACCATGAAGAAGAAACAATTCAATAGATAAATAGATAACAACGTCCCCTGGGATTCCCGTATACTCTTCCGAAGTTTATTGAAGGGAAAAAATCCTTTAAGTCTATATTGAATACATATCGTTTGTTTCTGTGGTTAATTGCATTGGTAACTATGGAATGTTTGTATCTGAAGCCATGGGATAATGATTTTTTGTGTTTGCTTAACCCGCAAGATTCTTCAAAACATTTATTCAGTATATCTGCTAAACGCCCTTGAAGGTGTTTTAGGCGCTCCTCAGGAGCCTTTATTGAGCGTTTTTCGCCATTTTTTTTAGGAATTTCAAATTCTATATATTTATCTTCGTCTGAGATTCTATATAAAATGTAAGACAACGATTTCGGCTTGTATCCTAGGATTGCAGCAAAATCATTTAGCGTTTTGGCATTTTTTAGTTTTTCAATAGATGACATTCTTATTTGTAAAAAAGTAGCGGCTTATAGGCACTCTTATGCGAGACGGACAGTTAACCCATAGACAGATAACTGAAAGCCAAAGGATGTAAGACAAGAGAGCAACGTTGCCTAACATTTGTTTCTTATATTGCGATACACAATAATAAATCTGCCTATAAGCCGCACTTTATACAACCATATTAATTTTTATACTGCCGAACGCTACGCATCACCAGTGGCGCCCAAGAACTTGCCGCTCTAGCGCCGCAAACGTTCTCGCCATCTGGTGAATGCAATTGTTGGATGATTTCATGTAGTAGTTTATGAAAAGCGGAGAGATTTCTTGGTATGAGTATAATATTCCCCTACGACAAACGATGTATTCTTTAATTCAGGGACTATCATAGATGTAGCAAAAATGATTTGATGATCTGCGGAAATGTTTTCAGAAATATCTAATATTATCTTTTGAAAATTATGACTTCGTTCTTGTTCCATTCCTTTATCTTCAATATTGTCAAATATTGCCAACCTTGGGTAATTGAAAAACGAATTATTAGTAGATGCACGAAGAAAAGCAAGGTGTAAACTGTTTTTCAAATAGACCATTGAGCTAGCAGAAAACTGTCTTTTTCCGTCAACAGAAATGTTGTCATCACCAAAATCAAATGAAACAATATCAGCATGTCGAAATTCATTTTCTCTATCCAGATCTTTTCCCAAAATATCTCGAGTCAATTCTGATATCTGTAGATAGGCTGTTTCCTTTTTATTTTTAAGATCCTCTTTTATCGCGCTTATTTCGTCATTTAGCCTAGAAATATCACTGTTGACAATGGCTTTTTGCTCAATGATATCGTTAATTAAAGATAACAACCTAGCTTTTTCGTGAGCATTCTCAATTGACCTATCAATATAACCAATTTTCCGGCTTAGTTCTTCGACTTGGATCTCACTTTCGGTGCTCGAACTTCGAATTAATGAATTCAATCTTGACTCTGTTTCCTGCGCATGTGAAATTTTACCAGGCAATGCGAGGTTTAATTTCTGAATTTCTTCTTCTCTCTTATTTAGCAAATGTTTAGATTCTTTAATTTGTTCTTCTAATTCTTGATTGAGCATTAAATAATATGAATTCTCTTTGTCATTTTCTTTTTTGCTTTTACAAAGAATGCAACTGTCTTTGCCAACGTTATCATTGAGTAATGACAAACATGCAGGGCAAAACTGAAAATTCATTTCACCAAGACTACTTCTGACAGTACTTGACTGTTTCAATGCATTTATTCTTGTTTGAATAGCATTAATAAAGTCAAATGAATCTGAGATTTCGAATTCAAGTTGATCCTTTTTGCTTTTTAGTGCGCTTACTTCTTGGCGAATTTCCGACAGTTGATTCCGAAGATTTAATTCAATATTTTGATCCGGTTTTGCATCTTGTTTTTTATCATCTTTTCTGAGGTTCTCTAAATCTTTGTAAAGCGACACCCTCTCTTGCTCCAATGAATTAATCTCATCTTCAATTTTTGTAACACTTAATTCCTGATCAGCTGCCCCCAATATTGTATGTATACTTGATAATTTTTGACGAAGAGATTCAAAAAGTTTATTTTTCTCTTCAAGAGACAGTTGTTTGGCATATAAGTCGTTGCTATATACTCCGCACAATAAATCACCTATTGTCCGTCTATGTAATGCAGAATCAAACTGCTCAAACCTAAAAAGCCGGTCTGCCGGCGTCATTTGGTCGCAATATATAATCCTAAGAATTTGATGCATTGTAATATTTGACGAACCGTCACCGCGAACTTCAGGTAATTTCAACGCACGAAAAAGACATTGGGAAAAGCTTTCTTTTGATTCAGATCTTTGGAACGAATATTTTTGCCAGCCTTCCGATGAGCTAAGAAGAGCATCTTTGATATTCCCCCAAAATATTTCCATAGGGCGACGTGTTTGTGTAGATATTTCCCTTTTTAATGTAATAAAACTTCCATTGATAATTACTTCTGCAAAAACTGAGTCGCACAATGATGCTTCTTTTTTCCACCTGGTTACTTCACCCCCCAATGCAAAAAAAATCAATTCGGTTATGGTTGATTTACCTGAACTATTTTCACCGCAAATTATGTTGACACCTTTATTGAACTTCTCGTCATACACAGCTTTTCCTTTATAGAACACAACCAATCTATTCAGGAAAAGAGAAGGTTTAATCAACGTCATATCTATACTCCATAAGCCCAGTCCTTGATTTCAGACCATTTGTACCGCCATAAGGGATTTCACACAGAGAATTAATTATTTGAATCAAAGTTTCATTGTTCGAAATTTCATTTTCAATCAATTCTGCTATGTCAGAGGGGATGTCGGTATTTGATTTCAATATTTTCTTCTCAATCACTTTCACTCTGTCTATTAAACCAAGCGAAGAGAGAAAATTGATACATTGAATTTGTATATTATAAAGATCATTAAATAATCTTTTAGGACTTGGGATGTCATTGTAGCTATTCTGGCTACTCTTTAATCTGCTTTTTAATGATTTATATTTTGCTGGTAGCCTTACCTCAGAAACCATGTGAGGGAATAGTACATAGAAGTCAATCAAGCGAATAAAACCAATAGGATATTCTTTTTCAGGTAAAACAGAGAGAGATAAAAGTATTCTGAATGCACAGTGATATATGTCGAAGGTTTGGTTGTAAATCAACATTGTTTTGTCCAAGATATATGACAGTTACCAGTTAAGAAAAAGAGCATTCCTACCATTTCATCCATTGAAACATCTAGGACATTTTCTTCTAGTTCCTCAAAAATTGGTTCAATAACATTTTCTAAAATCGATTTTTCAACAACATCTTCACTGCAACCAGATTTTATTTTAGGTATCACATCATGAACAAATCTTGTTTTTACTTTCCCCAGAATGTATGCAAATATTTTTTGCGCAGAAGGTGAAAGGTCACGTTTAATCAATCTTTTCGCAAATAATTCCTTTTGTTCTTTTGCATATTCAATATAATCTTCTTGTTTATTTGCAGCCTGTAGCTTTCCATCCAAACCAAGAAAGTCTTCATTTTCTCTTTTGGCGTAATGTAGCAAAACCTTTATTATTTCATACATTTCAGAGTCATTTTCTTTCTCAGCTAAATACTTTTCATTTAAAAATGAAATTTGGGATCGCTTTTTCGAATACTGATGGACAATCTTATCCCTTCCGACAATATCATTGCCTGCTCTGTTGCCAATTTGTGTAATTTTCGTATCAGTCATTATTCTGAAAAAGTTTTATTTTTTAATATCTCTGCCAGCTTGATCACCGCCCACTTTATTGCCTATTTGCGTTGTGCTGGTCTTATCAATTTTACTTGATTCGTGCTTCCTTCCCAAGTTCAAGAAGAATAATATTATAGCTACACCTATACCAGAAAATATCCATTGATAGTTATCTGTGAAGAATTTGGCTATATCCATGATATTAGTCCCTTATAGTACTGGAGAGGTTATTTTTTATTCACATCCAACCAGTTATTGAGCAGATCTGTGTATCATCCAAAACGGGAGAAAACACGAAAAGATCCTTGGCGTCCTTAAATTTGCCTCAGACGCTCCATTTGCTTGTAACCTTCATATATTATGAATGATTATCCTTTACAAGCCGTTTTTCGAAGAGCAATTCTTTTCTCCTTATCATCCTGAATGGCGTGAAAATCAACGGGCGAGGCCGGGCCCCATGTTCACCATCCCTGGACCATTGCAAGTAACCGTTCAGCAGCACCGCATCTTTCGGACGATCAGCCCGATGAACGGTTACAAATCTTGCGCCCCACCCGACTGAAAATCACTGAATTAAGCGCCGGCGCAGCAACACGATGGCCAGCCAGACCGAGAACACGGTCAACAGCAGGAAACCGCCGACCTGATAGAGCCAGATCCCCTCGATCCGGCCGTAACAGAACATCCGGGAGAGGTTGACGATGGGGGTGAGGGGCAGAAATTCGAAGATCAGCCTAGCCTTTGGAGCCATGGTCTGCAATGAAAAAAAGATCCCCGAAAAGAGAAACAGCGGCGTGATCACCAGGGAGGTGAAGTAATTGAAGAAATCGTAATTGGTGGCCAGGGCGGTCATGATCAGGCCGAAGGCGGCGAAAAAGATCCCGGCCATGAAAAGGACCGGCAGCAGGGCGAAGGTCCAGACCGAGGGCCAGACCCCGAACAGGGGCAGGGCGGCGAGCATGATGAGTCCGGCCATAAAGCCTCGGCTCGCCGCCCAGACCACCTCGCCTAGAACCAGATCGTTGATCTCCAGCGGGGTGATCAGGATCGCCTCATAGGTTTTCTGGATGGAGAGTCTGGTATAGGAGCCGTAGGTGGTCTCGAAGGCGGCGCTGTACATTACCGCCGAGGCGACCAGGCCGGGGGCGATGAACTGCAGGTAGGTCATGCCCTCGATCACCTCGATATCCCGGCCGAGCCCGTAACCCATGGCGATCAGAAAGAGCAGAGGCTGGCCCAGATTGCCGATCAGGGACGACATCACATGTTTGCGCCACACCCGGGCGTTGCGCAGCCAGATGGCCCGGAAATAAAGTCCGCTCATGCTTCCCTCAAGCTCCGGCCGGTCAGCTGGATAAACAGGTCTTCCAGGTTGGCGGGCCGTCTGAGCCAGTCGCGCTTGCCCGCCAGGAGCTTCTCCAGGCGGTCGCACTCCTCCCGGGTATAGACATAGAGCTTGTCGTTGGCCCGCTCGATCTCGGCCTTGCAGGTCGAAAACTTCTTCTCAAGTTCGTCTAGTTCCGCCCCGGAACCTTCCACCTCGAAAACCTCGAGCCCGACCATCTCGCTGATCAACTGCCGCGGGGCGCCCTCGGCAACGATCCGGCCCTGGTCCATGATCAGCACCCGGTCGCTGAGCCGGGAGACCTCGTCCAGGTAGTGGCTGGTCAGAAGCATGGTGGTGCCCTGCTCCTTGAGAATTTCGAGGCGCTCCCACATCAGATGCCGGGCCTGGGGGTCGAGACCGATGGTCGGCTCGTCGAGGATCAGAAGCTGGGGATCGTTGATCAGGGCCCGGGCCAGCAGAAGCCGGCGCCGCTGGCCGCCGGAGAGATGCTCGATAATCTCATCACTCCGGTTCGAAAGGGCGAAAAAATGGAGCAGCTCCCCGGTCTTGGCCAGGGCCTTTTTTTTGGGGATATTGAAATAACCGGCATAGGTGAGCAGATTCTCGGCCACGGTGAGATCGGGATCGAGGCTGTCCGCCTGGGGAACCACGCCGATCCGCCGTTTGACCTGCCGGTGTTTTTCGGGGATCTCCCGGCCCAGCAAATTGATGCGCCCGGCGCTCTTGCGGGCCAGGCCGAGCAGAATATTGATGGTAGTGGTCTTGCCGGCCCCGTTCGGACCCAGAAAGCCCACGCACTCCCCCGAGCTGATCGTAAAGGAGATATCATCGACAGCACGACGATCGCCAAAATCCTTACTGAGCCCGGCAACCGAGACAACCGGTTCTCCTTCCCGTTTAACCCGGCCGGCAATATTTGCCCCGGTCGGCGGCTTTGACCTGGTCATGGGCAAGAGTTCGATTTATCGGATTTTAAGTTTCTGAGTTGTCGCATCTGGTTGCTACCCTGCTTTTAAAAATGGCTGAATGCCGTTTGCCCACCGTAAAAAAATTTGGGCCCGGAAGGAAACCGACCCGAAGCTTATTTCTGACAAACCCGCAAAGATTCTCGAAATGTTAGCAAGAAGTTCGATACACGCCCCACAGGAAAGGCCCTCCTCAGGAAAGAATTGTACAGAACCATTGGGTACAAGGAATGGTGTGTTTTTAGATCCGAGGACTTACATATGATATGCAGAAGAAGAAAAAAAAGTCGCCAGGTATTGTCGCCGAATATTAATGAAGCCCACTTAACGTAAGCTCAGCACTAACATTAAACTCAACAAGTTACTCCGCCCGCCCTGCCCCTTTAAGTTTACCGCTCATCCCTCTGTCGAAGGAAATTTTCCCGATTTTTTGGGCGACGCCATCATTTCTGGGCCTTTTTGAGATCGCGGATACTCGCCAGGACTTTATCGGCCCGGGCTATTTTTTCCCCGGCCAGGCGATTGTCCGGATCGAGGATCAAGATCTGCAGCCACATCGCGCGGGCCTCCCTGATTCGGCCGGCCCGGTAAAGCTCGGAACCGCTTTCCATTTGTTCTGCAATTCTCCGCTCCCTGGCCTGATCAAGTTGCTGCCGGTATTCGGCCAGCACCCCGTCCCGTCCGGAGAACTTTTCAAGTTCGGCCTGGATCTTATCGGCCTCGACCAGCTCGCCAGTGCCGATCGCCAGCTTTAACTGTTCCTCCAGTCTCCGGAAAGAGACCTCCTGCGCTTCGGCGGATTTGACTTTACTGCTCTGGGCAATATAGACCAGCGTCGTTTCCGCGCCGCGACCATTTCCCATCCCGGCAGCCTCCGTGGTCGCAAGCCTTTCCTCAAGCTGCATGGCGGCCTGATCGGAATCATTGACCTTCCCGGCCGCGGCCAGACATCTTTCGGCGACCTCGTAATCTTTCAATTCTAGGGCCTGTCGGCCACAGTCAATCAGAGCGGGATGGAGCTTGGCAAGGGTCTCTTCCATTTTGTGGATCCGCCGGCTGGTGCCGGTGGAGAGCTTTTCCAGTTCGGCAATTCTGGCATAACCCTGGATGCGGGAGTAGAGATATTCAGCTTCGTCGGCCAGCATCTCCCGCTCGTTGGCGGCCAACTGCCGATTGCGCTCTTTATTAAGCTCGGCGCTAAGGCGCAGCAGCTCCTCATTTTCCGGTATTTTTTCCAGGGCTTGCTCGACAATGATGATCGCGCCGAACAGATCGTCTTCCCTGAGCCGCACGGTAGCGTCGTGTTCAATCCCGGAGACGTATTCCCCGGCAAGGCGGCTCAACCGCCGCTGCCGCGACTCATACTCCTCACCAGACCCGGCCGGCATCATTTGTTCGAGTAAACGCCGGGCCGCATGGTACTCCCGGGCGGCGACAAGTCTTTCCAGTTTCGCCTCCCGCCATTGCCGGCCGGTCCTTTCCGAATAGTCGAGAAGCGCGCAGCCGGAAACGACAAAAAGGATCGGGACAATTATGACACAGCTCAGTCCCGCCTTGGCCCAATTCCGGAGATATGGCTGATAGCGCTTGATTTTTTCCCCTCTTTCAGACCGATCCGTTCGGCCGGGTTTTTCCCGCATGCCTAAAACCTTCTGCCCGCTTAACCGGCGGCCGCGCCGGAGATGATCTTGAACTGCTCTTCGATTCCGGCCTGATCCTCATCGACCAGGTCCTTCAACAGAAAGGTCTCGACCCGGCACTCAAAGCCGCGCAAGCGCATGAAGTTATGCTTTTCGGCAACAAGCCGCCGACTGATCTTTTCCTGGCTGTGAAACTCCCTGCTGACCACGATCTGGTTGGCCTCTGCAATTGTACAGAGCCGCGAAGCCAGATTAACGGTGTCACCGACCACGGTGTATTCCATTTTTTCCTTGGACCCCATATTTCCGGCCAGCATGCTGCCGGCGTTTATGCCGATCCTGAATTCAATGGGGAACAACCCCTCGGCGACCCGCTGCCTGTTTTCATGGTCGACCAGACGGCTGATCAGCAAACCGCATCTGGCGGCATGGAAGGCATGTTCGGAGTCTTTCTCCGGGGTTCCGAAAACCAACATAACACAATCCCCCATGTACTTGTCCACCGTTCCCTTATTAAGTTCGCCGGCCCAGGTGATCAGGGAGAAAAACCGGTTCAGGGTGGCGGCCAGCTCATTGGGGTTCATGTTCTCGCTCATCCCGGTATATCCGACCATATCGGCAAAAAGCACCGAACCGCGAACCAGCTTGCCGCCTAGCTTGACCGAATCCAGATCTGTCATCACCTGCCTGGCGATCTGGGGGGAAAGATAGCGGTCCAGGGCCTTCTCAACCTGGGTCTTCCGGGTCATACCCTCGGCCATCTGATCAAAGGCGTCCATCAACTGGCCGATTTCATCCCGCCGCCGTTCATTGAAACGGTAACAATAATCTCCCCGGTCAAAGGCCGCGATCGCCTCCATGAAAAGATTAACCGGCCGGGATATCCTTTTACTGAGGACATAGGCCATGATAATTCCCATAAAAATTATCATGCAGGTGGCAACCGCGATGGAGAAAATCGTTTTCCCCATCGAGCGGTCCAGATTCTTCCGACTGAAGGTGACCAAGGCGTACCCGGCCGTGACATTTTCAAAACTGATGGGACTGATAAAGGAGACCACTTTAATCCTGGTCCGGTCGGAGGCATGCAATTGCCAGGACCAACGGCTCCGGTGCTCCGCCCGACCGATCATTTCAGCAGGGGTGATCCCCAGGGAAGAGTCTTCGGAGACAAAGGGGCTGTAGCCGGCCCCAATCAGAACCATGCCCGCCGGTGAAAGTATTTCCGTGCCGATCACGTTCTGGCCGGCGTTCAGACTGGAGACCAGGACTCCCATGGCCAAGCGATCCTCGGCCAGCAGAGGCTCCTGGATCGATTGAGCCAGATGGGAGACTACCGTGTTGCCGAAATCGTTGATCTGCTCCTCCATGATCTTCACCTGCCCATAGACGAGAATTCCACTCAGGGCACCGCTGCAAAGAACGATCAAGCCGGTGATCAGCAAAGCCAGTTTGTAGACGACGGGCAGATGGCCGGACAACAGGGGCTGCAACCGGCCCGATAGAGCGGTGCCGATTTTCTGAAAATATTTTCCAGTAACGGCAAAACCCTGTAGGTTTTTGATTATATCCATATACCCTGTCATTCAGATACCTTCCAAGATAAAGATCGCGGTGAACTTCAGGCGGCTACCTAGTGTCTGTGCAGGAATGAGGATTTTTGTCCGAGAACGAGAAGCAAGGATGTCGGAAAAGCGCAGCGTACTTGGATACGTGAGCACTTTCCGACTCCGCGGCGACGAAGTTATCGGGCAAAAAAACCATTTATGGACAGACACTATCTAAAAAACAACGGTGCATCCGAACGCTCACCGATTCCGGATAATAACAAAAATATAAAAATTCGCCCGCCGAATCTTTACGCTAATTCAGACCCTTACTCTTATCCGCCAAACCCGTGTCTCCGGAGTCAAATCAAAAAACTCGGCGGCCGACCGGCAAAGATCCCCGCTGGATCAATGAATTTCAGGGTCGTCCGGTTAAGAACTTGTAAAAGTTCCTCACCGTTTTATCGACCATCATTCAATATGCCGGGCCGTCATTCCCGCATGTTTTTAGCGGGAATCCAGAAGTTGAAGCTGAGTTTCATATAGAGCCACAAAATCTTATGACAATCGGGATTGAGCCTTTCGCTTAACTTCAGATGTCAACCTGGATTCCGGCTAACAACCTGCCGGAATAACGAAATATTGGCAGGCCCACATAATCCACCCTCAGCCGTGGATGGTCTTTCTGCGCAAAAAATGGGGGCTGCAAATTTCTAACCGGACAATGCTGAATGAATTTACAACAATCGCAAATGGGGGTCACCCCAGGAAATGTCATTTTCCCGGCATGCTTATTCTGTTAGTATCCTGAATCAGGAGGTTGGGGAAATTTTCATCTTGATTGACTCGAGACTCCGGTCTGTAATAAGATTTTTATCATTGGCTCATTTTTTCGAGTTCCGCAACCCTCTGGGGGTAAGAAATGCTTAAGTCGATAGCCAGATTATTGAAAGTTCTAAACTCGGAGACCGATCCGGGCCAAATCAGTCTGGGTTTTTGCTTCGCCATGATCATCGGCCTGACCCCGTTAATGACCCTCCACAATATCCTGATCATCTTCCTGGTCTGCATCCTGAGGGCCAACCTGTCGGCCTTTCTGCTCGGCTTCATGGTCTTCACCGGCATCGCCTATCTTCTCGACCCCCTCTTCAACCAGCTGGGGCTTGTGCTGTTGACCGCCGACCCCCTCGAACCGCTCTGGACTTCGATGTACAATCTGGCACTGTTTCGCCTGGAAAGCTTTAACAATTCAATAGTGATGGGCAGCCTGGTCTTTTCCCTGGTGCTCTTTATTCCCATGTATTTCCTGTTCAACCTGCTCATCGCCAAGTATCGGGATCACCTGCTCAGCTGGATCCAAAAAACCAGGGTGATGAAATTTTTCATGGCCAGCAAATTTTATCGGATCTACAAAAGTGTCTCCGGCTTGGGAGGGACGGCATGAAAAAGATAATTCGCTGGCAGGGACTTGCCTATTTCGGTGTTTTGCTGGCCCTGCTCTGCTTTTTCACCTTCTTCTTTGTCGACGACTTCATCGCCAGGCAGATCGAAAAACTGGGCAGCGCCATGGTCGGCGCCAAAGTGGAGCTGGAGGAGGCAGACCTGAGCTTTTTCCCGGCCGGTCTTGAGCTGTCGCGTCTTCAGGTTACTAATCCCGACCAGCCCATGCGCAATGCCGTCGAGATCGAACGGATTGCCATGACCATCAGTACTCTGAGATTGCTGGAAAAGAAAATCATCATCGAGGAAATGACGGCGGAAGGGATCCGCCCCGACACCCCCAGGCGAAAATCCGGAGCGCTGTCAAAATATACGGCCCGGCCCGAGGAACCTTCCCCCGAAAAGTCAGAAAAAGGCTTCAAGATCCCCGACCTTGAGATTCCCGATGCCAAGGAGGTCCTGGCCAGGGAAAAACTGGAAAGCCTCGAACTGGCCGCCGAATACCGGAGCAAGATAGAGGAGGCAACCGCCCGGTGGCAAGAGCGCCTGGCCGAGCTGCCCGATCAGGAGAAGCTGAACAATTACCAAAAAAGACTGGCGGAACTCAAAGGCGGCAGCGATCTCGCCGGCCTGATCGGCGGCGCCACGGAGCTGGTCGCCCTGCGCAAGGAGATTCAGGCCGATCTGGACCGTTTGCGGGCAGCCCGGGATGAATTCAGGACAATCTCGGAATCATATCGGGAAGATCTTGACGAACTCAAAAACGCTCCCCGGCGCGATCTTGAACGGCTGGTTGCCAAATACACTCCTTCATCGGAAGGGTTGGCCAATCTCAGCACTCTGATTTTCGGGGATAAAACCGGCAACATCGTCAGGAAATCATTGTTCTGGTACGAAAAGGCCCAACCCCTGCTGGCCCGGGCTAAGGAGAAAAGAGGTGACAACAAAGTTGTTAAACCGGTCAGGGGCGATGGAGTCTGGGTGAAATTCGAGGAGAAAAATCCGGTACCCGAATTTCTGATCCGCCGCATTGCCGCCTCGGCAGAGATCGAAGCGGGTCGTTTTGACGGGACAATCATTAATGTCACTCCCGATCAGGACATCCTCGGCGCCCCTCTTTCTTATGATTTTGACGGCGATTCCCTGGAAGGCCTCCGCTCCCTCCATTTTGACGGCGTTTTCAATCATGTCGACCCCGACCGCCCCCGGGACACGATTAATCTGGCCGTCAAAGGTTATTCAATCCAAAAAACCGAACTGAGCGACAACGAGACCCTGCCGGTCACCATCGAGAGCGGCCAGGCTGATCTTGACGGGGAAGCGGTCCTGCAAGGCAACGATATCAGCGGCGACCTGCTGGCCCAGCTTACCTCGGTCGACTTTATCGTCGATTCTTCCGGATCCTCAGGCGCGGTGACCCAGGCCCTGGCCGAAGCGCTGGCGGAGATCAATAATGTAACGGCCCAGGCCGAAATTGAGGGACCCATTGATGATTACAGCATGCGGATCAGTTCCAACCTGGATCAGGTCCTGAAAAATGCCGTCGGCCGTACCATAGAGAAGAAAACCGCCGCTTTTAAGCAGAATTTGCAGGAAAATATCATGGCGCAGGTAAAGGAGCCGTTGGCGGCGGCGGAAGGCGACTTCGCCGATTTCGGCGATATCTCCGAGAAAATCAGCGCCCGGCTGCAAATGGGAGGCGACCTCCTGCGATAATGTGGCGTCGCAAAGCATCCGAGGGCCACAAAGCACCGGTTCCCGGGGTGGGCGGTAAGAGGAGAATTGAAAATGGACAGGAAACTGCTTTCGGAGAAGGAGTTGATTTCATTCCTCAACAGGGAACTGCACAAGACCGGCCAGCCCGAAGATTACTTTTTTGATTCCATTGTCAGGTTGAGGGTGGATGACCGGACGGGCTGCAACTGGGGCTATGCCAAACTGACGAGGTCAGACGCCGATAATCTTCCGGCCGGTGCCGATAAAATAGTCCACCGGGCGCGCAGCCAATATAATCTGGAAAACCCGTAAGCGTTTGCGAACCGGGGCAGATGGGGAGAATTACGATGATCGCAACCGCCGGGCCGAAAACAATAACCCTTCTGGCCATGTTGATCCTGTTATCCGGTCTTACCGGGACCGCCTGGGGCGACGAGAACTGTCAACCGACCCCATACGATGAGATGGGCCCCTTTTACCGGCCCGACGCCCCCGTCCGCTCCAGCGTCGGCCAGGGGTATCTGCTTGAAGGCACCGTAAGGTCCGCCGAGGGGTGTAAACCATTGCCGGGGGCCGTCATCGAGTTTTGGCTGACCAATGAACAGGGAGATTACGACGATGCCCACCGGGCCACGGTCATCGCCGACCAGAAAGGCGAGTATTCCTTTGCGAGCAATCGGCCAACCCACTACGTCGGCCGTCTGCCCCATATCCACATCAGGGTCACCGCAGAGGGCCACCAGGAGTTGATAACCCAGCATTATCCCGAAAAAGGAGAAGCCCGGGCCGACTTCGACCTGATCCTCCGGAAAGCGGAAGAATAGTTTTCAGCCGGCCATGCCGCTGGGCTTCGAAACTGGTGGCCCGGAAGAGCACGGCCTGCCTGAAATCGATAACCCGCCAAGTCCCGAATTTTCGCGCCGCCCGTCCCCGAACAACCATGCAGCCTTGAATATGCCGAAAGCCTTCCCCGGGGTCAATTCCCGGTGATAAGCATCCTCACCAGTACATCCTCGATTAATCGGCCGGTTTCATGGAGCAAGGTCTTCCGGCTTTACCGGTTAATTTCCGCCGGTGCGGTCTGACCCCTACAAAAATCCATCTTCAAAAAAACCGCAACCACTTCGGGATCGAAGTGGCTGCCGGCCCGGGATTTGATATGGCCGCAGACCTTTTCCAGAGACCACGCTTTGTGGTAACGCCGGTCATGGGCCAGGGCATCCCAAGTGTCGGCAACCGCGAAAATCCTGGCCGCGAGGGGGATCTCGGTCCCCTTCAGGCCCCTGGGATAACCGGTACCGTCCCACCGTTCATGGTGGCAATAGGGGATATCCAGGGCCGGTTTCAGATATTCGATCTTTGAAAGCATTTCATAGGCCGCGATCGGATGCTGGTTGATCAAGCGACGCTCTTCGTCGGTCAAAGCTCCCTCCTTCATCAAAACCGTGTCGGGAACCGCCATTTTGCCGATATCATGCAACAGGGCGCCGCGGGTGATCTGAATAAGCTGATTGCCGCGGATACCCATCTGCTGGGCCATTTTCCTGGTTATCTCGGCGACGCGCTGGGTATGGCCCTGGGTTTCGTGATCGCGAAGTTCGAGAGCATACCCCCACCCTTCGATAGTCGAATCATAGGCCTGAATCAACTCAAGATTGCTGCGATGCAGGGCTTCATTAATGATGCGCAGTTGCTTTTCATGGGCCACAATCTGCCCCAGGGCACTCAGGGTAACTCCGGTAACCAGAAAGACGAAAAAACCGCCGAAAAAGAAAACCGTCGCGGTAATTATGGCCAGGGGGAAGGTCGAGTCCCTCATGTAAATGAACAGGAAAAAAAGATAACCGCTAAGGAAAAAAGCCATAAAAATGGCCATGAGCCGCCATTTGGAATGGAGTTGTTCCGGGATCTGGCGAACTGCCCGCATATGAAGAAAAAGCGCGGCGGCGATAAACAGGGTCCCGGCCATTATGGCGCCGATAATCAGAAAGCGCAGGGAAACCATGGTTCACTCATATATTATTTTAAGTTGCCGGAACGACACAGACAATTACCTGAATCCGTGACGGCTTCTAGGGAAATCTTGCTTTATACCACAAGGGCATAAGTTTCGTTTTGGCAGGCCAGCGGCCCAACTCAGCTTTATCCGTCTGTTGTTACGTAAAATAATCGTTTTTCACTGATTCGTCTCGATTCACCCGCCGCCCTGCGGGGCGCCCGATAACGAATTCAGGAATTAATTTAATCATCGGCCAGCAACCAGATGGTCCGACCAGCCGAATTTACCATTGCGGCGGGATAAATACTCGAAATCCCAGGCGGCGGCGAGACGATTTCTCGGGCAAGCGCCGCCTTTTCCCCGCCGACCGCCATGACAACAACCTCCCGGGCTCGATTGATAACCGGCAGGGTCAGGGTTATCCGTGCCACCGCCGGAGCGGCTGCGGCTGGAGGAGAAGATACGGTAGCCCAGCGCTCGTTTTCCCGCAAGGTGTCGGCATCCGGGAACAAGGAGGCCACATGGCCGTCATCTCCCAGGCTGAGCAGGACCAGATCGAATTGCGGCCAGCCGATCTTCCCACCCGCTTCCGCGGCAAAATAGCCCCTCAGGGTTTTTTCATAGGCGTCGGCGCCGTCCGCCGGGGAGTCGCAGCTGTCAGGAGTCGGGATCAGATAGATACGATCATTGGCTATTCCGGACGGATCAAGCAAGCGGCGGCGCACCATGGCGCCATTACTATCCGGATGATTTTCGGGAACCCAGCGTTCATCGCCCAGAAAGAAATCGGTCCTGCGCCAGATTTCCTGAAAGTCCGGACGGACATGAAAATCGACCAGGTGTCGATAAAGGCTGCGCGCCGCCCTGCCGCCGGTGAGAACCAGATTAAAGCGGCCCCTTTTGCCAACGGCCTCGCGAGCGGCGGTCTCGATCAAGTCTACCGCCTCCAGGTTAAGAGCCCGCTGGCTTATCACTTCATGGACTTCCCTTTCCAGGGAACCTCCTGAATCCGCGCCGGCTATCGATTTTTTTGCCACTGTGCCCCCTTTGTTACTTGTTGATCTGTCCGTGAACAACGGATTCGGAAATCTCTCCGGTCACCCGGGAGCCAGGAAATTATCCTGAATTCGTGGCCCTTCGAAAACGAGGCCGATGCAGGGTTATGCCATTAAAATATTCATCAGGCCGCGGACCTCCTCCGGCCCCCAGCTCCCGGCTTCATAAAACTTCAATCGCTCCTCGCGTTCACCGCACATTTCGCAGCTTTCCAGGACAGGTTCGAGAAACTCCCAGGCCAGCTCCACCCCGTCCTGCCGCCAGAAGAACATCTGCTCGCCCCGCATGCAATCCAGCAGAACCTTCTCATACGCCCTCAAGACCGGACCGGCGGAGTCATCATAATACTTAAAGCCCAGCTTGGTGGTCCGCAGGCAAATCCTCGGGCCCGGCACCTTGGCCTGAAAAGAAAGATTGATCTCCTCCTCCGGAAAGATCCCGAAGTTCAGGCGATTGGCCCCGACCTTGTCGCCGATAACCTCTCTGAACATCGAGTGCGGCACCTCCTTGAACTGGATGACCAGCCTGGTATCCTTCCGGGCCATTCTTTTGCCGGAAATCAGATAAAAAGGCACCCCCTGCCAGCGCCAGTTATCGAGATGAACCCGCAGCAGGGCAAAGGTAGGGGTCAACGAATTACCCCTTACCCCGTTTTCCCGCCGATAGCCGGGCACATCCCGTCCCTGGATCTTCCCGGCTCCATACTGGCCCAAAATCAAGGCATCTTCCTGGCCGGGAGCGGCAAAAGGCCTTAGGCATCTGAGCAGCTTGGTCTTTTCGTCCCTGATCAGCTCGGAGATGAAGCCGGCCGGCGGCTCCATGCCGATTATGGCCAGGAGCTGCAACATGTGGTTCTGAAACATGTCGCGCAAAACCCCGGCCTGGTCATAGTAACCGGCCCGGCTGCCGACTCCCAGCTCCTCGGCGGAAACGATGCCGACGTATTCGATATGATCGCGGTTCCAGAGGGGTTCGAAGATGCTGTTGGCGAACCGGAATATCATGGTGTTCTGGACGGTTTCCTTGGCCAGATAATGATCGATCCGAAAGATCTGCTGCTCCGAAAATCCGCGATGAAGAGCGGCGTCGAGAATCTTGGCGCTGGCCAGATCACGGCCGAACGGTTTTTCGATAATGATCCTGCTCCAGCCCCGGCCCTCTTCATTTTCGAGGGACAAACCGACCTCGACCAGTTTCGCGGAAATCAACGGATAAAGATCGGGGGGAACCGCCAGGTCAAAGATGGTATTGCCGTCGGTGCCGACCCGCTTATCGAGTTCCTTCAAAAAAACCGCCAGTTCCTCATAGGTATGCAGTGCATCGTATTGTA
Organism: Desulfobacterales bacterium; assembly: GCA_024637225.1. GTDB lineage: Bacteria > Desulfobacterota > Desulfobulbia > Desulfobulbales > JAGXFP01 > JAGXFP01. Next base: position 16,533 of record JAGXFP010000059.1, on the reverse strand, counting down.
TGGCCCGATAATGCAATAAGGAGACAAATTCCCTCCAGCGGGGATGCCCGGCCAGGTCAACGGGAGAATTTTTCACGAGTAGCTGCCGGAAACCGTCATTGTCGAGAACAGTTCGACCGCAGCCGATGATCGAACAGGGCTTGGGCAGGTTTTCGTCGACGAAAAGGGCAAAAAGAGCGGGAATAAGTTTCCGGGCGGTCAAATCCCCGGTGGCCCCGAAAATGACGAGCTGGCAGGGCTCGAGCTTCTCGGCGAACAGACTGCAGGAAGGCGCCCCTATCGAACCGTCTTCATAAATATCCTCCAGCTTTTCCATGCCGGCTCCTGTCACAATCCTGAATCCGCCGTTTCCCGGACAAGAAAATCGACAATCTCCCCTACCTTCTCCTCCGGGATAATCTCCGGGCCGTATTTCCGCATCCGTCTGACATTCTCCCGCCAATCGGAGCGGCTATAGTTTTCGATTAGAATATCGCCGCGATTCTCATGGCAGGGAAGGCAGTAGCTGTCCAGGATGGATTCATCATTTCCGCCCGGACCCGGCCCGTGAGTCTCTACCAGGTAGTGAAGAATCTGGGCTCCCTCGGCCGGCGTAATCCTCGGTGCCGCCAGTTCAAGCATTCGGGTCATCACGGTTTCCCAGGATTGCCTGCTCCTGGGATGCATGATGTTTTCAAGGAGATGGCAAGTTGAGCATTTTTCGATGAAAAACTGCTTGCCGAGTTCCCGGTCCAGCATCCGCTCGGGCAATTCGGCATGGGAAAGGTAGGGAGTCTCTTCATATTTCCAGATAATATAATAGCCGGCGGTTATCCAGACCAGGGTGAAGGCGGCCAGATAGACGGAAACACCAAACATGAACATATGGCGGCGCAGCTTGGGAAAATATCTCGAAATCGCGACCTTGAGAATGATGAGCAGCAACAGCGCCGTGGCCAGGGCGACATGCATGGCGATGCGGGCCGAAGACTCTTCCCATTGCTCTTCGACTCTGGCCAGCATGAAAATAAACATCAGAAGAAAGAGCAGGACAAAGAGCCAGCCGCTCCAACGATGATACCGGGCCAGACCCTGGTAGTCCTCGACCTGAGCCCGGCCCTGGGCCGCCAGCATCACCAAAAGACACAGCGCGCCCAGAACGAGAAAGACAAGACTGACGAGGGTACTCCAGAACGGCGGCACACCCATGATTGTATCTCCTGCTGTCTAATCGAGCTTGAAGGTTACCTTCAGATGGAGACGGTAGAGCCGGGGAGTACCCTCCCCGATCAACACCTCCTGATCCTTGATCCAGACACTGCGGACATTTCGCAGAGTTTCTTCCGCCCTTCTGATCCCTGTCTCCAGAGCGGCGTCAAAGCTTTTCTCGGAATCCGCACTCAACTCGATAGTTTTTTCAATTGAACCCATCGCTCTCTCCTACAGGGCCGTAAGCTGCCGACCTGTAACGATAATGGTTGATATCGGGACTCGGTTGATCCGGTTCGCCATGGTCGAGACAACCCTGCACCAGCATCAAAAAACGATCAACCCCCGGCTCGGAAGAAGGGTGGACTTGCGAGCGGATTATCCAGGAGTCCAAAGCTTTTCCGCCGAAGATCCCGGCCCACGCCCTCTGCTTGCCGCGAACGGAGACGATTGATTAATTATCGCCTGACCAAGCTCGGTTTATCAAGGGTTTTTTGGCCGGGATTCCAAGGTCCGGCCGGCCGGGAGGTTCAGGCCTGATGGTCCGGACAGTAATAGCTGCCCCGGCCGGCCAGGGTGATGCGCTGAATTGTTCCGGAACAGCGCGGACAGGAGCGTCCCGCCTCGCGCCGCGGCAGCAGCCAGCTTGCCGGCCATCCCTTTTCGCCCGCGCCCCTGTCGATCGCGGTTTCAAGGATATGATGCGTTTTGGCGGCGAGGCGTTTCAGCTCTTGTTCATTCAGGTCGCCGGCCTTTTTTTTGGGATGCCAGCCGATCAGAAAGAGGATCTCGTCGGCATAAATATTGCCGATTCCCGCCAGGACCTCCTGATTCATCAGCAACCCTTTGATTGAACCGCGATGTCCCTTGAGTTGTTCGGCAAAGCGGGCGCCGTCGTCGCTTAGCTCCAGGGCATCGGGGCCGAGACCTTTTTCGGCGATGAAATCCTCCATGGTCTCGCTGATGGCGATCTTCCCTAGCCGCCGTTTGCTGTCATAGGCGAAATAATAACCGTCTTTAAATTGCAGAAGCAACCGGACATGTTCCGGCGCCTTCTCCTTTTCCTTGAAAACCCGAAGAAATCCGGTCATCCCGAAGTGCATGACCAGCACGCCCTTATTTTCAAAGCGGCCGAAAAGGTATTTGCCGTGCCGCCGGGTCTCTGAAAAAGCCTTGCCCTTGAGCCGGCGGCTGAGTTTTTGCTGGGAAAGATCTGCCAGGAGCTTAGGGTCGCAGTCGAGGACATCGACTATTTTCCGGTGCAGGGCCGTCGCGTCAAAATACTGCTTGAAGATCTGGACATCGGGCAGTTCAGGCATTTTGGAATCCTCCATGCTTGATGGCGTCGCAAAAACTCCGAGCTACTGCGTCGTAGCGTGTTTTTGTTCGTTCGGCATACCACATGTATGGCCTCACTCTCAAAAACACACTACTCCTTGTATATCGAAGTTTTAGCTTAGCCATCCTCTGACTTTTTGCGAACTCGTCATGCTTGATGGCGTCGCAAAAAGTAGGGAAAAGCTGTCATTTCGAACGCATGTGAGAAATCTTGTTCTTTAACTTGTTGTTACTATTAAGATTTCTCCCCTTGGTCGAAATGACATTAAGACGATCTCGACTTTTTTCGAGATCATCATGCTTGATAAGTTCGCAAAAAGTCATGCTATGGCCAAGCAAAAAACCGGGGCGGATATTACCCTGGATCGGCTTTTAGCCATTTTTGTCAAGAAACTCCTGGAATTCTTCCTCGGACAAGATGGGGATCTTGAGGTTCCTTGCCTCTTCCAGTTTGGCGCCGGCGCCGGGTCCGGCCACCACATAATCGGTTTCCGAGGAGACGCTGGAAGTTGCCCACCCGCCCAACCGTTCGACAAGATCCTTCGCTTCATCGCGGGTCAAGCCTTCGAGGGCGCCGCTGAACACGAACTTCAAGCCCGCCAGAGGGTGCTCGCCCCCTTTTCCCGAATAGAGCGGATTTTCCAGAGTCAGCCCCTCCCGGCGCATCTCTTCCACCGCCTGCACGTTATGCCTTTCCCCAAAAAAAGCGGCGATGGCGCCCGCCACCTCCGGGCCGATTTCCGGAATTTCCCGCAGCTCCTCTTCCCCGGCCTTTTGAAGATCGCCGAGTTTTTCGTAGCGCGAGGCGAGAATCACGGCCAGGTGCTCGCCGGTCAGGGGAATGCCGAGGGCGTAGATGAACCGGGCCATGGTGGTTTTCCTGGCCCTTTGAATGGCCTGGTGGAGGTTTTCCGCCGACTTTTCGGCATACCCTTCCAGGGTGAGGAGATCGTCCCGGGAGAGGCTGAAGATATCCGGCAGCCACTTGACCAGCCCGTGATCCACCAGCTGCTCGGCCCGTTTGTCCCCCAGGCCATCGATATCGAGGGCGCGGCCTGAGGCGAAATGCTGGAGCCGCGCCTTGAGCTGGGCCGGACAATTAAAGTTGGTGCAGCGGCTGGTTTTTTTGTCCCCGGAGACAAAGACATCGCCGCCGCAGGAAGGGCAGCGGTCCGGCATCGAGAATTTCTTTTCCCTGCCGCCGCGCTCTTCGGGGATCGATCTGACCACATAGGGGATGACATCGCCGGCCCGCTCCACCACCACCGCATCGCCGATTCGGATGTCCTTTTCCTCGACCTGGCGCAGGTTATGCAGCGAGGCGCGCCTTACCTCGACCCCGCCGATCCGGACCGGCTCAAGGAGGGCGACCGGGGTGAGGGCGCCGGTGCGGCCCACGTTGACGACGATCTCCCTGACCTTACTTACCGCGTTCCGAGGCTGAAATTTATAGGCGATCGCCCAGCGGGGATCCCGCTGCCGCATCCCCAGTTTTTCCCGGGCCGCAAGATCGTTGACCTTGATGACCACCCCGTCGATCTCGAAGTTGAGCTCGTCGCGTTTGTCGTTCATCCTGCCATGATAATCCAGGGCGTCGCCGATCCCCTCGACCAGGGCCTGCATGTCCCGGTTTACCGGCAGTCCCCATTTGGGCATGGCCTCAAGCACTTGCCAGTGAGTCTTCACCCCGCATCCATCACAGAGCGGCGCTTCGTAAAGAAAGACATGCAGCGGCCTTTGGGCGGTGATTTTCGGATCGAGCTGGCGCACCGAGCCGGCCGCGGCGTTTCGGGGATTGGCGAAGGACTGCTCGCCTTTTTCTTCACGCTTGCGGTTCAAATCGTTGAACTTGTCCAGGGGCATGTAGATTTCCCCCCGCACCACCAGGCGGGAGGGGATCGCTCCTCCCTGTCCGCTCAACAATGAAAGGGGGATTGAACGGATGGTCTTCACATTGGCGGTAACATCCTCACCGGTCTCGCCGTCCCCGCGGGTCGCGGCGGTAGCGAGACTGCCATTCTCATAGATCAGTTCAATGGAGAGGCCGTCATACTTGGGTTCGACCACGTATTCGATCTTTTTCCCGCCCAGGGTCTTTCGGCAGTTGTCGTCGAAGTCCCGGACCTTTTGCTCCTCATAGGCGGCCTTCAGGCTCTGCATCGGAAAGGGATGTTTGACCGTGCCCAGTTCCTCCCGGGGCTCGCCGCCGACCTGCTGGGTCGGCGAATCCGGCGAAACCAGATTGAATTTTTCTTCGAGGGTCTTAAGCTTTTCAAACAGGGAGTCGTATTCCGAGTCGGGGATCACCGGGTCGTCGAGCACGTAATAGCGGTAATCGTGGAAACGCAACGCCTCGCGCAGTTCCTTCACCACCTTTTCGGCTTCTTTTTTGGTCTCGATTCTTTCCGGTTCGATCTCCGGGACCTTTTTCTTTGCCATCGCTACCTCTTGAGCAGCCGGCGCAGCTCCGCCAGGGATCTGGTGTTCACCACATCATCGGCCGCGAGCCAGCCCCGCCTGGCCTGGCCGATTCCAAAACGCATATAGTTAAGATTGGTTCCCCAGTGGGCGTCGGTCGAGATGACCACGCCCACCCCGATCTCTTTCGCGCTTTTCAACTGAATATCGGTCAGATCCATCCGTTCGGGCTGAGAGTTCAGCTCCAAAAAAACCCCGCGCTCCTTGGCCGCCCGCATCAGCCTCTCCATATCGACCTCGTAAGGCTGGCGCTTGCCGAGCATCCGCCCGCTGGGATGGGCCAGGATATTGAAATACTTATTATCCATCGCCCTGATGATTCGTTCGGTCTGCTCGTCACCCGCCAGATTGAATTTGGAATGCACCGAACAGACGACTATGTCCAGGTCCCGGAGTACCGAATCTGGAAGATCGAGCTTGCCGTCGCTTAAGATATCCACCTCGATGCCTTTAAGAAGGCTGATGCCCGAGAGTTTTTCATTTAAGGCATCGATTTTCCCCATCTGTTCCCGCAGCCTGCCTTCATCAAGGCCATTGGCCACGGTGACGCGCCTGGAGTGGTCGGTTACGGCCAGGTATTCGTAGTCAAGCTCCTTGGCCGCCTGCGCCATTTCCTCGATAGTGTTTTTCCCGTCGGTGGCATTGGTATGGGAATGAAGATCACCCTTTATGTCGGCAAGGGTGATGAGCTCAGGCAGTGCATTATTCCGGGCGGCCTCGATTTCCCCCCGGTCTTCCCGAAGTTCCGGTTCGATATAAGGCAGATCGACCTTGGCGTAGACCTCTCGTTCCGTTGCGCCGGCCACCTTTTTTTTACCCTTGTAGACACCGTATTCGTTGATCTTCAAGCCCCCGGAGACCCCGATTTTACGGACCGCGATATTATGGGCCTTGGAGCCGGTGAAGTAATGGAGGGCCGCGCCGTAGCTCGCCTCGGGCAGCACCCGCAGATCGACATGCAGCCCGGAATGCAGCACCACAGTGGAACGGGTATCGCCCTTGGAGATTATCCTTGCTACTTCTTCGTAAGCGGCAAACTTCTCCATCACCGGTGAATTCTTGGTACAGCTAACAAGAATGTCCAGATCGCCCACGGTCTCCCGGCGCCTTCGGTAACTGCCCGCCACGGTCACCTCTTTCACCCCTTCGACCTTCTTGAGATAGTCCCGGTAGGACTCGGCGGACGGTTCGGCCTCGGCCAGCAATATCCTCCCCCTGCCCTCCTTGACCCGGCCCAGGTCCTCCAGAATCTTCTGTTCGGTCTTCCGGCCAAAACCGGAGAGCTCCCTGACTTTTCCTGCCTCGGCGGCCTTTATCAGCCCCTTACGATCATTAATGCCAAGTTCCTTATGCAGAATGGCAACGCGTTTCGGACCAAGCCCTTCCACATCGAGGAGCGTCGTCAGCTCCCCGCCAATGCCTTTCTCTAATTCCTCGAGAAGGGGAAGGGTGCCGGTTTCAACAATGGTTTTGATCTTACCCGCCAGATCCTTGCCGATCCCGGCCAGCGAAGTAAGGTCCTCGTTTTCCGCAATCAGGTCCGCGGCCTCGCGGCCCATGCTTGAGACGGTCCGTGCCGCATTGCGGTAGGCCCGCACCCTGAAGGGATTGGCATCCTCGATCTCCAGCAGATCGCCGATCTGCTCGAAAATTCTGGCGATATCGACATTATGAACCGGCAAATTTTCATCTCTCCTTGTTTTCATCTCTCCTTTGATTGACGGACGGCAATTTGCGGCCGGATCCAGTTTTTTTATCCTGAATCGGTGAGCGTTCGAGAATGGTGCAGATGCAAGGCGGCAACAATATTGATAATACTTAGGTATATCGACAGGTTGCCAACGCCGTACCCCGAGGGCACTTCCTATGGGCGCACCCCAAGGGTTCCTTTCAATCCTCCCTTGAGGAGGGCACTTATACGGACGCAGATGCGCCGTTATCGGGCGCCCCGCAGGGCGGCGGGTGAATTCCAGCCACCACGGATCACGGTCTATATTTGACGTAAAAACAATTATATATCGTGAACCAATGCACTAAGCCGTCACCGATTCAGGTTTATTCCAGCCTGAAGGTTACTTTCATATGGACCCGATAGACCTTGATCCGGTTTTCATCAACCAGGGCTTCCTGATCCTTGATCCAGACGCTTTTGACATTCTTGATTGTCGATGTTGCCCGTTTGATGCCGAGTTCAATTGCATCGTCAAAGCTTTTCTCCGAATCGGCACTTAATTCCACAATTTTTGCAACCGATGTCATTTTCCTCTCCTCATATTCATTTTTTATTTTTGACGGGTTCCCGAAAAGTCACGGGATGCCATCACCTTTCATCCGCAAAATCCCGCTCCTGCCGTTAAGCCTTTGATCAATTCAGTTCAAGTACAATAACCGTGCCAGTACCGGCGGCCCAAACTCAAGGGGAGATCGTTACCGGCGGTTAAGAGGCGCGGTGCCGCCATCCGCGCTATGCTTCTGTAAATCCCCCCGCCCGGGTCTGCAAAAAACCCCGAAATGTCTTCCCGGAGAGGACTCTTGCCCGCCCAACCGGGAACGGGGTCCGTCTCCCCGGGCATATCACTGTTTATTCAGGAGTTCCCGGAGGATCTCCCGTAATCGGCTCAGGGAATCAGCCGCTTCCCTGAAACGTTCCTTACCCATCTGCTCCAGGTAGGCCGCGAGAGCCTCATCGGCCTGCCGGATCCGTTGGAGATATTGGGCCGAGGCCACGGGCAGGGCCTCCTCCTCCGACACTCCGGCTTCGGTCTGCTTCAGCAGATTTTCAAGGGCCTCGTTGAAGGTCGAGCCGTAGGTGAGAACGTCGTCATGCATGAGGATCACCAGCCGCAGTTCGGGGTAGGCCGCGGTTTCGGCCTGCAGGTAGATGGGTTCGACATAGAGAATCGTCTTATCGATGGGGATGGCCAGGACATTCCCTCTGATCACGTTTGAACCCCGCTGGTCCCAGAGGGTCAACTGCCCGGAGAGGAAACGGTCCTGGTCAATCTTGGTTTCCACCTGCTGAGGACCCAGGATCCGCTTTTCCTTGGGAAATTTATAGACCAGGAAACGGCCGTAATTATCTCCATCGCACATCCCGGCGATCCAGCCGATCATCACCTGGCGGTTTTTGGGGGTAAAGGGCAGAATCAGGACGAATTCGAGCTGATCGGAACCGGGCACTTCCCACATCACGTAATAGGGCTGCAGGGGCTGAACCTGGTTGTAATACTTCTCGGTGGCCCGGACCCACAGATCCTCCTGATTGTAAAAGACCCGGGGATCGATCATGTGATACTTGGCATAGACCAGCCCCTGGACCAGGAGCATGTCGGTAGGATAGCGGACATGGTCAGCAAGGGCCGGCAACATTTCCTGCCGGTCCCTGAACAGTTCCGGAAAAACCTTCCGCCAGGCCATCACCAGCGGATCCTCTTCCTCAAAAACATAGAAGCTGACCTCGCCTGTATAGGCGTCGACCACCGCCTTGACCGAGTTGCGGATGTAGTTGACCCCGTCCAGACCATAACTGGCCCGGCTGGAGACCATGCGCTCGCCGCCGTTGCGGTACTCGATCCTCTCCCGCGCGTAAAACGGGGCGCTGTAGGGATAGTAATCCGAGGTCGTATAACCGTCGACGAGCCAGTATAGCCTCCCCCCGGCGAGGACTATGTAAGGATCATCGTCAAAAACCAGAAACGGCGCGGCCTTGGCAAGCCTTTCCCTGATCCGGCGGTAAAAGAGGATGCGGCTTTCCGCGGTGGGATAGCCGGAAAACAGCAGCCGGGTGCCGTCGAATTTCCAGCCGAAGAGAAACCTGCGCCAGAGGTTGTCGATCATGACGCCGCCCGTGCCGGCATAGCGGTTATAGACATTCTCCGAGCCGCTGGGGTAATCGAACTCTTTCTCGCTGCTGTTGGCGATGACATAATCTTCGGTCAATTCGCCATAATAGATCCGCGCCTGGTCGATGGCCAGATCGGGGTGCGAACTCTTGGGCGGGATATCCTTGATCAGCAGATTGGGCAGGCCTTCCGGGGTGAATTCGCTTACCGGGGTCAGGGTGATCCCGTTGCCGTGGGTATACTTGAACCGGCGATTGACAAAGGTCTGGCTCTGCAACGGCAGGTTGCCGGGCTGCATTTCCCGGGCCGAAACCATCATCTGGCGGTAATCGTCCCCCACCGTGTAGCGGTCGATATCCACATCTACAAATTCATAATAGAGGCGGATTTCCTGAAACTGTTTATAGACGGCATTCAGGGCGCGGTGGTCCCAGAGGCGGACATTATCGAGCAGCCCGGTATTGGCCTCCACGGTCCGCCGATCGAATTCTCCGGAGACGGGGAACTCTCTTACCTCGACCCGGTGCAATCCGAAGCCGTGCCGGGTAAAATTGATGTTGTTGGCGATGTATGGTTTTTCCCTGGTTATCTCGTTCGGTTCCACCACCAGCCACTGGACCAGGGTGGGCACCATGGTAAACAGCACGATCGCAATGGTGGCCAGCAAGGCGCCCGTTCCGGCCACGATCAACAGCGGCGCTCGCCGGTTTTGCAGGCTGGACAGCTTCTCCCCGGGCCAGGAGCGTCCCGAGGCGATCCAGAGCAGCAGGAGCCCGGCCGCCGCGACCAGAAACGGCAACCCGGCCAGAACCGGCAGCCGGAGATGGATATCGGTCCAGCCCGGCCCGGCCACCGCGCCCCAGGTGGAATAGAGAAGATGATAGCGCCCAAGCCAGCAGCCGGCGGCCAGGGCAAAGAACAGCAGAGCGGCGTTGACATAAAAACGACTTGCCGAGGCCTGATATTGCTCCTCGTCGCCGTGGTTTTTCTCCCGCAGATAGAGCTTGGAATTGTCGGGAACCAGAGTAATGAAATGGGCGCCGATGGTGAAAAGCAGCCCGAGTGCCGCGGTCAGCAGCAGCAACAGGAACAGGGCGTCGAAAAAGGGCAGAATGAACAGGTAAAAAGCGGTGGAAAGTCCCAGGACCGGTTCGGTAAGAGTCGTCTCGACCCGGTTCAGGTATAAGAGGAGTTCCTCCCAGTACCTGATCCCCCAGGAGGCGCCGATTACCAGCCCGACCAGGGCGGCAACCGGGGCAAGGCTGCTACGTCGTCCTACCATCAGGAACATGACCAGAGCCGAAAAGGCGCCGCCGCCGGCCATAATCCCAGCCTTGGCCAGAATCTCGGTCCAGAATCTTTTCCCGAAGCCGAGAGCCTCAAACCAGAGCACCTCCCCCCAGAAACTCAGGAAAAGAAAAAACAGGACGACCAGCGCCCCCCAACCGATCCCCCCGACCAAAAAGAGCGGCCGCCTGTTACCGATGCCGCTTCTGACCAGAAGAAAGGCCGGAAGCAGCAGAATGATCAATAAGACGATATACATGGGAGCTCCTTATCTCAGGGATTCAGAGTATGAGAGAAAAACCCTTTCCGGTTCGGCCTGGCGCTCGAACCCCGTAATTGCATGGATATCCGGGTCCCCGTATAGAAAATTGCACAAAATGTGCCATCGCCTCGCGGTCGATTGCGGAGGGGGGACCCGCCTTGATACTATTTCATGGAGATTCAAGGCTGACCCAAGGAGAGGAAGTCTTCGAAACGGCTGAAAAGGGAAACCACGCGCTGATTGTCCTACCGCATAGGACGCTGTCCCATCAGGCAGGAATAGCACAAGGTTTTTGCAACTAAATCCTGAATCCTTGCCGTTCGAGAACAGTACAGATGCAAGTGGGCAACAATCTTGATAATAGTGACCGGCGGCGGATCGTCCCTTGATGCAAGAGATACTGCGGCATGGATATTGCTGGAATAACCGGTAAACCATCACCATCGGTGGCGGCGCAGAAGCGTAAAGGGGCCGATTCGGGCAGGGCGAATCCCTTACCCGAAGAGGAATCTCCGGAGCATAATTTCAGTTAGACAAAAAGGTTCAGCCAATGACGATTCCGGGACACAGATACATCGAAGACTTGATTGAAAAAAAATCCGACTACTGCATCTCCATTTATCTGCCGGTCCATCGGCGTGGAGATACCCAGGATCCTCTCCGCTATAAAAATCTGGCGGCCCGGGCCGAAAAAATGCTCGTCGAAAAAGGCATGCGTCCGCCGGTCGCCGCCGACTATCTGGCCCCGGAATTTGAACTGACCAGGGATAGCGCTTTCTGGAAAAATCTCGGCAGCGAAGGCCTGGCCGTCTTCCTCTGCGACGGGATGCGGGACAGGCTCTCCCTGCCGAGGAGTTTCAACGAATCGGTGGGCGTGGCCAGGCGATTCATGGTTAAGCCCCTGATTCCCCTGTTCACCGGCGACGGCCGGTTCTTTATCCTGGCTCTCGATAAGAACCAGACCAGGCTATTTATGGCGAGCCGTTTCACCGCCACCGAAGTCAGCCTGCCCGAAGGGGCGCCGACAAGTCTCGCGGACACGCTCAAATACGACGACCCCCAGAGTCAATTGCAGTATCACACCGGTTCCGCCGGCACCGGCGCCGCCGGCGGCAGAAGGGATGCAGTGTACCACGGCCAGGGGGTGGGCATTGACGAAGATCGCCAAAATACCAGCCGGTTTTTTCAAGAGCTCGATAAATCTCTTTATCCGGTTTTCTATGAGGAGAATATCCCGGTGGTGGTGGCCGGAGTCGAATCCCTGCCGCCCCTGTACCGGGAAGCGGATTCATCCGGGTTGCTGATCCCGGAAAGCCTTAATACCAATCCCGAAGCCCTGAACCCGCAAGAGCTCCACAACCGGGGCTGGCAGCTGGTGGCGCCGCTCTTTGCCGAAAAGGAAACAGCGGCCCGGGAAAAGTTTCTGGAACTGCATGGCACCGGCCGGGCCATTACCGATCTTGGCGAAATCGTCGCGGCCGGCGATGATGGCCGGATCGAAACCCTTTTTGCCAGCGAAGAAGCCGAAGAATGGGGGATTTACGATCCCGGCAGCCGCCGGGTGGAGTTCACCGGCAAACAGGTCCCCGAGGCCGTGGACCTCTTCGATCTCGCCGTTGCCCGGACTCTCAGCAACCGCGGCACGGTTTATGTCAGAAAACAGGAAGAAATGGTGGTTGAGAGCAAAATCGCCGCGATTCTGCGTTATTGACCGGCGCCGGCAGAGCCAGGAAGAAATCTCATGTTGTGGGAACGCTCCCCCTTTGCCGGTTCTTCCCGGCTCGCTGCCGGTAGTCGTCAGCTACGGTCAGCATCAGAAAAAAACCGCCGATGAAAAAGAACACTATAGTGCTCATCCCGATGCGCTGGCTGCCTGACAGATAGGTTATCCAGCCGACCAGCACCGGCCCCAGAAAGGCGGTGGCCTTCCCCGACAGGGCAAAGAGCCCGAACATTTCGTTGCGCAGATCGACCGGCGCCATCCTGGCCAGATAGGAACGGCTTGAGGCCTGGCAGGGACCGACAAAGATGCCCAGAATCAGGCTGAACACCCAGAAGAGCAGGGTCTGGCTGACCGTCAGGATCAACAGGCTGGTCAGCACCAGTCCGCCCAGGGAGATAAGAATGGTCTTCCGGGCTCCCACCCTGTCGTCGATAAAGGCAAAAAGGGCCGCGCCGATCCCGGCGGAGACATTGAGACCGATCCCGAAGAGCAGTACATCCTTTTCATCCATCCCGAACACGGTGGCCGCGTAAATCCCCCCGAAGACAAAGACCGTGGCCAGACCGTCCACGAAAATCATCCTGGCAATGAGAAACCTGAAGATATTTCCGTAGCGCCGGACCTCCCTTATTGTCTGATAGAGCTGCCGCAAACCCCTTTGCACCGCGGTCCGTCGGGACATGGCGATCTGTTTTCTGTCCGGAGTGACCAGGAACAGTGGGATTGAAAAAAACAGATACCATCCCGCAACCAGCAGAAAAGTCGCCCGCACATCACCACCGGTCTCCCGGTTCAGCTCGATCCAGGCATTTTCGCCGTCCATGAACAGCACCAGGGCCGCCACCAGGCAGAGGAGTCCCCCCGCGTAGCCCAAGCCCCAGCCCCAACCGGACCAGCGGCCCAGGTGATCCTCCGGGGTCAGATCCGGCAGCATGGCGTTATAGAAGATCGAAGCGAATTCGAAACAGATAATCGCGGCGCCGACCAGAAGCAGCGCCGGCACCGTAAATGAGTTGTCCGGTTTCATGAACCAGAGCAGGGCGGTGCAGACGACACAGAGGCTGGTGAAAAACAGCAGCCACGGCTTGCGGCGCCCGCTCTGATCGGCAATGGCGCCGAGGACCGGCCCGCCGAAGGCCACCAGCAGACCGGCGATGCCGATGGTGTTACCCCAGAGATTGCTGCCGGCGGTTTCGTCCACCGCAATCCGCTGGGTAAAGTAGGCGGCGAAGATGAAGGTCTGGATCACGGTGACAAAGGCGCTGTTGGCCCAGTCGTACATGGCCCAGGAAATCAGGCCCGGCCTGCCGGCATATTCGACGGCCTCGCCAGCCGGCCGCCGATCTCCGTTAGCGGCCGGCATCCTCTTTCCCGGTTTTTTTGGCCAGCCGGGCCACTTCGCGGCGGAGACCGTTTCTGATTCTGTCCCGGGCGCTTTCCTCCAGGCCTCCCTCCCCGAGTTTGTCCCGGGAGAGCGGTTTGCCGAAAACCAGGGTTATCTTGCGGAACTTGGGCAATCGGGCTCCCCTGGGCAGGGCTTCATAGGTGCCGTCGATATAAACGGGCACCACTGAAACATCGTGGTGCTCGAGGAGCAGGCCGATCCCGGCTTTGAATTCCTGGAGAGTGCCATCGGACGACCGGCCTCCCTCGGGGAACCAGATCAGGTTCTTTTCCCGGTTCAGCACGGCGGAGCCAAAGGCGAGACTGGACGATACGGCATGCTGGTAGTCAATCGGCACCGCCTGGGCGAGGCGGCTGACAAACCGGAAAAGAGGGTTCCGGAAGGCGATTCCGGTCCGGCCCGCGAAAAAGGTGCGGCTGAGAACGGGATAGGGAATGGCGGCGGTGATGATCAGCGGATCCAGGAAACTCAGGTGGTTGGGGGCGATAAGATATTGTCCCCTCCCGGGCAGGTTCTCCCTGCCGACAACTTCCAGTCCGAAGAAGATTTTGATAAGCAGCCGATTGAGATAATACATGCCGCGCCGCATCAGTGACATGACCGGGCCGAGAGGTTGGAGCCAGCGCTTCTGCTCGTCGTCAAGCACCGCTTCCGGGTCCCGGAGCGGCCGTTCCGGATCCACCCCGGTGCCGGATTGCGCCTGCCGCCCCACCTCCTCCAGCAGGTCGCGGACCGTTTCGATGTTGCCGATAGCCTCCTCGCCAAGCTCGACTCCGGTGCGCTGCTGCACTTCCAGGGAAACATCCAGCCATTCCAGGGAGTCGATGCCCAGATCGAATCTCGGACTGCTGTCCGGAGTAAGTTTCCGGTCGGTGTATTTCCGGCTGAGCCAGTTCCAGATCTCCCTGGCATTTTTATCCTCCAGGAGCGCCTGGTCCCGGTCCGACATTTCGGAAAGGGGGATCGCCCCCCTGCTGCCGCCCTCCTCCTCTTTTTCTTTTTTTGCCTGGCGGTAGCGCTCCTCCAGCAGGTGCCTCCGGATCTTGCCGAGCCTGGTTCGCGGCAGGGATTGCCTGGTGATCACATATTCGTCCAGAGCCTTGTAACTCGGCAAGCCCCCGGATTTTTCGGCAACGGCCCGGCGGACGATCTCTTCGATGCCGCTCTCGCCTTGCTCGGTCATTTTGAGGTCAGGCACGATTATGCCGGTCAGTCTCCCCTGGTTCAGGAAAACGCCGATCTCCCGAATGGCGGAGTGCGCCCCATAAATTTCCTCGATTTCATCGGGCTGCAGGTTCTCGCCGCTCTCGGTGACCATCAAGGTTTTGGAGCGGCCGCGCAGATACAAAAATCCTTCCCGGTCGAGACGGCCGAGATCGCCGGTGCGGTACCGGCCCTCTTCCGTAAAGGCTTCCCTGTTTTTTTCCGGCAGGTGCAGATAGCCGCCGAAGACATTCGGCCCCCGGACCAGGACTTCTCCGGTTTTTTCAGCGGAACTTCCGGAACCTGACGGAGAGTCCGCCGACTCGGCAATCGAGATCTCCACCCCCTTGATCGCTTTTCCCACACTGCCCAGTCTGCCGCTGCCCGGCAGGTTGACGGTCAACATCGGCGAGGTTTCGGTGAGTCCGTAACCCACGGCGACCTGCCAGCCCAACCCTTCGAGATTACGGGCCAGCTGCTCGTCAAGGGCGGAGCCGCCGGAAGCCAGAAGCCGCAGGGATGAGCCGAACTGGTGGTGGATAAAAGCAAAGAGGCGGCGTCCGGCCAGGAAGCCGAAACGGCGCCGCAGCAGCCTGGATAACCCGAGGAGTCCCTCAAATGCCAAAGCGGCGATCCGGCCCCGCTCGGTGATCCTTGAACGGATCCCGTCATAAAGGGTCCGGTAGAGGCGCGGCACGCCGATGATAATTGTCGCCCCGCCTTCCGCCACGGCCCTGATGATCGCCCGGCCGGTCAGCGAGTCTGGAAAGATCAGCGGCAGCCCCATGGCCAGGGGAGTCAGCATGCCCACCACAAAAGGATAGACATGGTGCAGGGGCAGGGGCAGCAGAACCCGGTCACCGGCGATGATAAACGCCGTTTGCACAATCGCCTCGGGCTGGCTGACCAGATTGGCATGGCTGAGGGGCACCCCTTTTGGCGCCCCGGTGGTCCCGGAAGTATAAAAGAGCACGGCCGTCTGCTCCGGGGCGACCCCTGGGGGATCTTCCGGTTCGGCGGCCGCGGCCGCGAACCAGCCCTCTTCGCCCTCGTTGAGATCGAGCCGGTAGATCCGGGGCTTTGCCGGCAGGTCCAGAGTGCCGATCTTCTCGGCGGTCTCCCCGTCGGCGAAAACCACCCCGGCTCCGCTGTCCCGGAAAATATGCTCGAGCGTCTCCCCGTCCGCCTGCTGATCAACGGGGAGCAGGACATTGCCCGAATAGATCACAGCCAGGGCGGCAATGACCCAGGCCGGACTGTTGCCGCCGCAGAGAGCGACGGTTGCGCCTTCCTGCTTGACGTTTTTCGCTAGTCCCGAGCCAAGTCCGGCGACGGCCCCGAACAGATCCTCGTAGGACTTGATCTCGGTATCCTCTTTCCGAAAAGCGACAATCGCCTGCTTTTCACCATATTCAGGCAAGGCCCGAATCAGATCCTGAACTGTCTGGGCATCTTCGATCATGGGGTTTCCCTCGTTGGACTTTTTGCGAGTTCATCTTGACTGATGGCGTCGCAAAAAGTCGCCTCTCCTGCGTTGCTGCAAATTCTCTCGTCATTGCAGCGCACTGAAGTACGCTTCATCCTCGAAATTTGCGCGCCTTGGATCTGAAGATTTTTACTCAACTTTCCTGGTTGGAGATTTATATGTAATAACAACATGTTATACGTACAGACCCAGAGGTCTTTCGTCATTCCGGCATGTTTTTAGCCGGAATCCAGGCTTTCACTATATACTGGACCCCGGCTCAAAACATGCCGGGGTGACGGAGACGTGAAATTGAACACATAGGTAGCAACAAATTAGTTC